>JBQLZQ010000030.1:0-93532 GCA_052168355.1 Inquilinaceae bacterium | reverse complement strand
CACGCCTTGGGCGGGATCGCCGAAGCGATTCCACCCAAGGCGATCCTGCTCTAAGAGACGGGTCGATCGGAGGAAGGCGCGTTTCGCTCCATGGCTTCCAGAAGCCGATCCAGGGCCGCCGATCGCTTGAGGTTGAGGTCGCGCTGCGGGAAGGGGATTTCGACGTCCGCGGCATGGAATTTCTCCCAGACCCGCAGCAGCACCTGGCTCTTGACGTTGGATACGCCACCCTGCGGGTCTTCGATCCAGAAGCGCAGTTCCAGGTCGACCGAACTGTCGCCAAAGCCGGTCAACAGGCACACGGATCGAGGATTGTCGAGGACCCTCGGCGTTTCCGCCGCCGCCTCGAGGCAAAGCGCCATGGCCTTGGGCACGTCGGTATTGTAGGATACGCCGACCGGCACGCCGATCCTGACTCTCTTGTCCGAATACGACCAGTTGACCACCTGCTGGGTGATCAGATCCTCGTTGGGGATCAGCCATTCGGTGCCGTCGCGGGTGACCACCGAGGCATAGCGGGCACCCAGGGAATTGATCCAACCGAAAGTCTCGCCGACGCTGATCACGTCACCGGGCTTGATCGACCGGTCCAGCAGCAGGATGACGCCGCTGATCAGGTTGGACACGACCTTTTGCAGCCCGAACCCGATGCCCACGCCGACCGCGCCGCTGAACACCGCGAAGGCCGTGAGATCGATCCCCACACTGCTGAGCGCGATGACGATGGCCAGGGTGATCAGGACGATCTTGAGCAGCTTGCTGAACAGCACCTGCACCGAAGGCGTCAGGTTGGGCAGGCTGCTGATGCGGCGTTCGAAGATGTGGGACGAGGTGGTGGCCACCCACAGCAGCAGGGCCAGGGCCAGCATCCCCTTGACCACGGTGAGGATCGAGAGCCGCAGACCGCCGATGGTCAGGGCCACGCTGTCGAGCATGGCGATGGTCTCATCGAGCAGACCGACAATGTTGAGGGCGGCGATGAACCAGGCGGTCAAGGCGATAAAGCGGGCCCATGCCGGATCGCGGACCAAGCTGGTCGTGAAGCGGATCACCACCCAGGCGGTCAACAAACTGACCGCGATGGTGATCAGATGGTTGGGCCAGGCGGCCCTATCCGCCACCAGAACGGACAACCATTGCAGGGCCAGCCAGACCAGCGGCAGCGTCAACGGCGCCACCGCCTTGGCGACGCGATGAATGCGGGAATCGTCCGCCCGGCGGCGGCCAAGCTTCGACAGTTGGGCCTTGAGTCGCGGCGCCAGCAGCCGAGCCGCAACATAAGCCGCCAGGATGACCGCAAGTTGAATCAGGGTGCCGAGCACCAGCACGTCGCGCCGCAACCAGGTTTCGGCCAAACGGGCATAGGCAATCAAGATGCCGGGATCGAGTAGCGCATCCATGGCGACGTCCCTCCTCAGATCCAGCGCAGCCGGCGCAGTATGATCACCTCGACAACGGCGACGGCCACGATCAGGGCGACGACCAGGCCAAACGCCCATGGGTTGTCGACCCCCGGCAGGCCGCCGACATTGATGCCCAAAAGGCCGGTCAGCAGGCTGGGCGGCAACAGCACCGCCGCGACGACGCTGAGCAGATACATCGTCCGGTTCATCTGGTCGGAAATGCGGCTGTTCAGTTCGTCCTGGGTGACGGCGGCCCGTTCCCGCGCGGAATCGAGATCCTCGACATAGCGAGTGGTGCGATCGGCGATTTCGCGCAACTGCATCCGTTGCCCATCGCTGAGCCAAGGCGCCTGCACCGCATGCAGGCGGGAGACCACGTCGCGCTGGGGCGCCAGGTAGCGGCGCAGGGCAATGGCCCGCCGCCGGACCTCCGCCAATTCCGTGCGCAGGGCCGCGCCGTGCGCCGTCAGAACATCGACCTCCAGCCGGTCCACCGTATCGTCGAGGTCGCCGATGACCGGCCCCATGCGCTCGATCATCCGATCGGAAATCTGATGCAGGAAACCGCCGGGGCCGGTCGGCCCCTGCCCTTTGTCCAGGGCCTCGCGGATATCGGCGATGGCCATCAGGCGCCGCTGGCGCACCGTCACGATCCGCTGCGGCTCCAGCCACATGCGGATGCCGACCATGTCCTCCGGATCGGCGCCGGGGTTGAGGTTGACCCCGCGGAGCATGACCAGCAGGCCGTCGGCTTCCTCGACCACGCGCGGCCGCACCTCGCGGACCATGAGGGCTCCGGCGATGACGGGGTCGATGCCGCTGTCGGTCATCAGCCAGTCCCGCGTGGCCGCGCCGGCCCGGTCCAGATGCACCCAGAGAACACCCTGATCGGGCCGCCAGGCGCGGATTTCCGGCCAGCCGACTTGGTGGCCGAACCCCCCTCCGTCCAAGACATAGGCGCAGATCAGATCGTCGTCTTCGGTCACGGCAAGGTCTCCGAGGGAATCGCGACGGCCCAGACTAGCATTTATGCCAAAACCGATCATGGCGATCGGCGGGACCGGCCCGTGGTGGTCCAAAAACTGAAACATGCTTGTGATAGCACCGGACGTTCCGGGGCCAGGGCGCGTGCCTGTCCCCGCCATCACAACAGCGAGGCACAAAGTCATGATCCGATCCATAGCTGTTGCGACCGTTGGCGTGCTGATGGCCGCGGCATCTTCCCAGGCGGCGGAACCGCTGGTCATCTATACCTCCCAACCCACCGAGCAGATGGACGCGGTGATCGCCCTGTTCCAGGAGCAGAACCCGGGCGTCGAGGTTGAGATGTTCCGGTCCGGAACGACGGAGGTTCTGAACAAGCTGGAAGCCGAATTCATCGCCGGCGATCCGCAGCCCGACATCCTGCTGATCGCCGACGCCGTGGCCATGACCAACCTCGCCAACCAGGACCGCCTGTTGGCCTATGAGGATGCGCCGGTGACGGGGATGGATCCCGCCTATTACGACCCGCAGATGCGCTTCTTCGGAACCAAGCTGATCACCACCGGCATCATGTACAACACCGATCTGGTCGCCGAGCCACCGGCGAGCTGGACCGATCTGGTTAGCGAGAAGGCGGCCAACCAGGTGATCATGCCAAGCCCGCTCTATTCCGGCGCGGCGGTGATCCATGTCGGCACCGTCGTGGCGCAGCCGGCCCTGGGTTGGGACTATTACGAGGCACTGGCCGACAACGGCGCCGTCGCGGGGCGGGGCAACGGGTCGGTGCTCGAGGCGGTGGCGACGGGCGAGAAAGCCTACGGCATCGTCATCGACTACATGGCGCTGAACGCCAAGGCCGACGGATCCCCCGTCGATTTCGTCTTTCCGGAAGACGGCGTCAGCGCCATCACCCAGCCGGTCGCCATCCTGGCCACATCCGACAATGTCGATGCGGCCAAGGCGTTCATCGATTTTCAGCTTTCCGAAGACGCGCAGCGCCAGGCCGTGGAGCAGGGATACATCCCGCTGCTCGACACCGTCGCCCCGCCTCCGGCCTATCCCCAGCCCGCTTCCCTGACGGTGATGGAAGCCGATCCGGCGCGGATGCTGGACGAGGTGGAGGACAACAAGCGGGCCTTCGCCGACTTGTTCGGCGGATAGTACCAAGCCGCGTCGCCGACCATGACGGCACCGGACGGTCGGGACCCGTGACGGCTCCGGCCGCCGCCTATCGGGGCTCCGAAGACGGCCGACGGGGCCGAGTGCCCGGTTTCTTCGACATGAACCGGGCGCTTCTGGCTCTCGTCGCCCTGTACATCGTCCTGTTCTGCGCGTGGCCCCTGGCGCGCCTGTTCATGGAGGCGCTGAACCCGGCGGGCGAAGGTCGTCTGAGCCTGATCGTCGAGGTCCTGTCGTCCCGGTCGGCGGGCCGGGCCGCATGGCATACCCTTGAAGCCGGTGTGGCATCGTCCCTGGTCGCCCTGACCCTGGGCGGCGGGATGGCGCTGGTCATCGGCCTGACCGATCTTAGGTGCAAGCCGGCGCTGGTCTTCCTGCTGCTGATGCCGATCCTGATCCCGGCCCAGATCACGGCCATCGCCTGGCTTCAGCTGCTGGGCCCGTCGAGCCCGGTGCTGGCGCCGCTGGGACTGGCCCCGGAGGCCGGCAGTCGCAACCCGCTCTATTCCCGCGAGGGCATCATCCTGTTGATGGGCGTCGAGCACGCCGCCATGGCCTTCCTGGCCGTACGGGCCGGGCTGCGCGGACTGCCGGACGCCCTGATCGAGGCCGCCCGCGCGGCCGGCGCCCGACCGTTGCGCGTCGTCTTCACCATCGTCCTGCCTCTTCTGGGTCCGGCCATGGTCGCGGGAATGGCGCTGGCCTTCGTGTCGGCCATCGGCAATTTCGGCATTCCCGCCTTGCTGGGCATTCCGGCGCGCTACACCATGCTGACCACCCTGATCTATCAGCGGCTGAACGGTTTCGGTCCGTCGGTGCTGGGCGAAGTGGCCGCCCTGGCGCTGGTTCTGGCCGGGATGGCTGCCGTGGGTCTGGGCGCCCAGGCCTGGGCCAATCGCGGCCCGCGCGTTGCCCTGGACCGGTCGGGGTCGGACGGTCTGATCTTTCGCTTGGGAGGCTGGCGGCGGCCGGTGGAGGCGGTCGTCTGGATCGTGCTGCTGTGCGTCACGATCCTGCCGCTGGCGGCCCTGGCCACCACCTCGCTGATCCCCGCCCTTGGCGTCGCCCTGACGCGGGAGACGGCCACCATCGAAAACTATGTCTATGTCCTGTTCGGGCATCAGGCGGCACAGCGCGCCTTCGTCAACAGCGCGCTTCTGGCCGGCGCGGCGGCCCTTGCGTCGGTGGCCATCAGCGTGCCGCTGGCCCACGCGGTTCTGATCCGCCGGTCGCGGTGGGCGCGGGTGCTCGATCTGGTTGCCGACGCCCCCTTCGCCCTGCCCGGGATCGTGCTGGCCATCGCCTTCATCCTGGTGTTCCTGCGGCCGCTGCCGGTGTTGGGGATCGGGCTGTACGGGACGTTCTGGATTCTCCTGGCCGCATATCTCGGACGGTTCCTGGCTTTGGCACTGCGGCCGACCATGGCCGGGATGATGGTGCTGGCCCGTGAACTGGAGGAAGCGGCGCAGATCGCCGGCGCCGGGCCCCTGCGGCGCATGATGACCGTCACCCTGCCGCTGGTCGCGCCGGCGGCGGCGGCCGGCGGTCTGCTGGTGTTCCTGACCGCCTTCAACGAGCTGACCGTGTCGGCGCTGCTGTGGTCGGCGGGTCACGAAACGCTGGGTGTGGTCGTTTTCTCGCTTTACGACGAGGGCAATTCCACGGCCGCCGCTTCCGTCGCCATGCTCAGCGTCGGTGTCGTCCTGGCGATGGCCCTGACGGCGACGGCGTTTGCCCATGCCGCCAAGTTTCCGCGCGGGACCCTGCCGTGGCAGGCGTGACCCTGACCGGCCTCCACAAGCGGTTCGGGGACACCGCCGCCGTCGACGACGTGACCCTGTCCGTCGGTCCCGGGGAGTTCCTGGCGCTTCTCGGTCCGTCGGGGTGCGGCAAGACCACCCTTCTGCGTCTGATCGCCGGGTTCGAAACGGCCGATTCCGGGAGTATCGCCATCGGCGGCGCGACCATGTCCGGCCCGTCCGTCCACATGCCGCCGGAAGCACGGCGGATCGCCATGGTGTTCCAGAACTACGCCTTGTGGCCCCATATGGATGTCGCGGCCAATGTCGGCTATGCCCTGAAAGTACGCGGCCTGTCGCGCAGCCAACGGCGGCGTAAGGTCGGCGAAGCACTGGCGGCGGTGGGTCTGGCCGATCTGGCGGACCGGCGGCCCGCATCCCTGTCCGGCGGCCAGCGTCAGCGCGTCGCCCTGGCGCGGTGCCTGGCCGTGGACCCTGCCCTGGTGCTGATGGACGAACCGCTGGCCAACCTCGACATCCATCTTCGCGACTCCATGCAGACCGAGTTCCGCACCTTTCACAAGGCCACCGGCGCGACCATGATCTACGTCACCCACGATCAGGCCGAGGCGATGGCGCTGGCCGACCGTATCGCGGTGTTGCGCGAGGGCCGGGTCGACCAGATCGCCGATCCGCAGACGCTTTACCGCCGCCCGCGAACCCGGGCGGTCGCCGAATTCATCGGCAAGGGCATGGTGGTTCCCGTCGAGGTGCTGGGCGCCGACGGGCCGGCGCGGGTGCGTGCCAGCCTGTGGGGTCACGACGTCAGCCTGCGGGCCGACGACCCGACACCGGGGGCGCGGCTGGCCTGTCTGCGCGGCGAGGATCTGTCGCCGATCACCGGCGCCGGTATTCCCGTCACCCTCGTCGACGCGGTCTTCCAGGGCGCGCAAACGCGGTTGAGCGTCCGGCCCGTGGCCCAGCCGGACATCGCCTTCACCTTCGGCGTCGACGGCGCGCCGCCACCCGGTCCCGATCTGGTCGTGACCGTTCGCGACGGCTGGGTGCTGCCCATCCGGCCTTAAGGCGCAACCGGATATTCATCCGGCCGTCATCGCCGTGCCCCTTGACCACGCTACCGTCCGGGTGATGCAAAACCCCCAACCCGCCGAACGGAGGAGACGATCCATGGCGATCATCGAAGGCATCGGTTTTAGCACCGGCGACAACCGCGGCGACGCGGACAATCTGGACCGGTCCCTGGGCCGGATTGCCGAAAGCGGGGCCGATTTCGCCGAATTGGCCCTGTGTGCGGAGGACGTCATCGCCAACGGGCGCGTTCACTGGCCGCGGGCCAAGACCCTGATCGAACTGTGCGCCCGCCATGAGTTGCGCTACACGGTGCCCGGGGCCCTGTGCGTCAACCTGATGGACGAGGTCCATCTGGACCGGCACATGGCCGTCGCGACCGCGATGCTTGAGCTGTGCGCGGCGGTCGGATCCACGGTCCTGGTGCATCATGCCGGGTTCGCACCGGCCGGCGAGGCGGCGCTGATCCGCCGGGCCCTGGAGTGCGAGAGGGACGCCCTCAAGCGGCTGGCCCCGGTGGCCGAAAAGCATGGCGTGCGCATCTGTGTGGAGAACATCTTTACCGAGAGCGCCGATCGCTATGTCCCCGGGCCGGCGGAGATCGCCGATACCGTCGCCGCCGTCGACCATCCCAATGTCTGCGGCACCCTGGATTTCAGCCACGCCTATATCCACACAACATTCCTGGGCATCCCCTATCTGGATGCGCTGTGCCGGTTCGCGCCGTTCGTCAACCATCTGCACGTCCACGACAGCTTCGGCCGCCCCAACACCATCCCCACCCATACGCTGTCGGAACGGCTGGCCTATGGGCTGGGTGATCTGCACCTGCCGCTCGGCTGGGGCGATATCCCGTGGGCCGCGCTGCTGCCGCAGCTTCCCTTCCGGCCGGGCACCGTAATGACCATCGAGTTGCCGTCGCGCTGGTGGTCGGAGATGGACGATTGTCTGGCCGTGGCCCGGCGCCATGTCGAGCTTATCGAACGTGCCGCCGGTAGCGGCGATCCGGGCTCCGAGAAAGCCGCTTGAGCGACCGGCACTTCCAGCCCAGCGCCTTGCCGCCGTCCGGCATCGGTGTAAGATAACCCGCATCGGGCCTTGGTGACCGCCCGGTCAGCCCCCGTCAGGGTCAAGCGTCGCCCCTTTTCTTATGGGGGCATACGATGGCCTGGTTCGGATCCCTGTTCACCCGTCGGCATTCTTCAACGCGAAACCGGATCGGGCCGGTCTTTTTTTCCGTCCCGCGGGCGGTGGTGCACACCCTGTCACGGTGGAACGACCGACGGCGGCAGCGCCGGGCCCTGCGCCGTCTCGACGACCGCCTTCTGGCCGATATCGGCAAGTCGCGGGAAGACGCAAGGCGCGAGGCGAGCACGCCGTTCTGGCGGCGGTGATGGCCGCAAGCGGCGCGGCGCGGCCGGTTCCGGTCCATGGTCACCGAACCGCAATCAAACCGAAATACTCCTTAATTATTCTAGTGATATCAATAGATAACGAACCATTCTTCACCTATACTAATATCGTAATTGATCCATGGCCCGAACCCAGGACAGATCATGACCACAGCGCCCGACCCCGGCACGGCGATCGTCAACTCCGGCCCCAACGACACCGCCGCCGGCGCGCTTGGCGAGGCGCCCCTCGTCGACCCGACGGCGTCCGTGCGCGACAGCACCCTGGGGCCTTGGACCGCCGTGGGCGCGCGCACGACCATGGCGGAAACGCGGTTCGGCGCCTACAGCTACGTCGTCAACGACGCCAGCATCATCCATGCGGACATCGGCCGCTTCTGTTCCATTGCCGCGCACACACGGCTCAACCCCGGCAACCATCCGACATGGCGCGCCGCCCTGCACCATTTCACCTATCGCAGCCGGTCCTACGGCCTCGCCGACCAGGACGACGAGGCGTTTTTCGCCTGGCGCCGCGACCACAAGGTGGTGCTGGGGCACGATGTCTGGATCGGTCACGGCGCCACAATCATGCCCGGCGTCACGATCGGCACCGGGGCGTGCGTGGGGGCCGGCGCCGTTGTGACCAGGGACGTGATGCCTTTCGCCATCGTCGCGGGCGTGCCGGCCCGGCCGCTGCGCCAGCGCTTCGATCCGTCGATCGCCGAGGGATTGCTGGCCATCGCCTGGTGGGACTGGTCCCGCGATCGGCTGGCCGGGGCGCTGCGCGACCTGCGCACCCTGGACGCCGCCGCCTTTGTCGAGAAGCACCGTCGGTGACGGCGGGCTCAAAAGGAGTCCTGGTCCCCGTCGTCGGCCCCAGCGGCGTCGGCAAGGACAGCCTGATCGACGGGGCGGCGCGGGCTCTGAGCCGCGACGGCCGGTTTCACTTTCCCCGCCGGGTCATCACCCGGCCGGAAACGGCGGGTGGCGAACGACACCGCGCCCTGTCGCCGGCCAGTTTCAAGACGGCGGAGCAGAACGGCGCCTTCTGCCTGTCATGGCGCGCCCATGGCCTGTGCTATGGCGTACCCGCCTCGGCCCTCGAAGCCGTTCACACGGGCGGCGTGGCCGTGGTCAATCTGTCGCGCCAGGCGATCGCCGACGCACGGGCGCGGTTTCCGCGCGTCGCCATCGTTCATGTCACCGCCCCGGATCACATCCTGGCCGGTCGGCTGGCGGCGCGCGGCCGGGAAACGGCGGAGGCGGTAGCCGCGCGGCTGGCGCGGACCGTCGCGTTTTCCAGCGACGCCCCTGACGTGATCGAACTGGCCAATGACGGACCGCTGGAACGCGGTATCGTCCGTCTGGTCGATATTCTCCTGGCTCAGGCCGAAAGAGGGTAGCGCGCGATCTCGCTGAAGGGCCGGTCGCGGCCGGGTTGGGCAAACAGACAAAGGGCGGTCACGGGCAACGGATCGGCGGTCACCGCCGCCGACCGTTCCTTCAGGGCGGCGCGCAGCAGGGTCCGTTCCGGTTCGGCCAGGCGGACGGTCAGCGTCATGTGGAACCGGAAATCCTCCATGACGTAAGGGTACCCCCAGCGGTCGAGCATCGACTCCTGGTAGGGCGTGAGACCGCCGCCGCGCCGCTTGTCCAGCTCGGCCGTGGTCGGCGGGGCGCGGAACCGGTCGAAGCGGTCCACGCAGTCCCGGTGCAGCCGGTCCATGTCCGGACACGGCGCGCTCAAGACCAGGGCCAGAAAGCCGTCGAGGTCGCCCAGCGTCAGGGGCGGCGCCTGGAAGGCGCGACGCCGGTCGGCGAAGGCCAGGAACGCTGCTTTCAACGAAGCCAGATCGGTGCCCGGTGCCAGGGCGAACGGCGCCTTGAGGGTGGCGTGAAACCCGTAGTGCCGGGCCGATGCCGTGATCTCCGCCAAACGGTCGGGTGTCAGCCCGTCGATGGCCGGCCGCGATCCCGTCCCGCCGGTCGCGGGGTCCAGACCCAGCCAGTCGCGGCCGAACATGGCCAGCGCCGAATTGGGATCGGGCGCGAAATAGATGGCGTAGCGGGCGCCGCCCGTCGAACCCGCCATGCGCTACGCTACGCGACGCGCCGGCCGCGCCGCCAGACGGCCCGGACCACGGGAAGGTCGCCGACCATGCGGAACCGCACGAGATCGGCCAGAAGACCCGCCGTCACCCCGCCGCGATCGGTCAGCCCGGCCGCCCGGGCCGGATTGTGGGTCACGGTCGCCACGGCGGCGGGCAAGGCATAGCCGTGGCTGGCGCCGGTCAGCATCAGCGCGGCGTGCAGCAGGCTGACCGGGACATAGTCCGACGCGAAGATGTCGATCAACCCCTCGCGCGCCAGTTCGGCGGCGGACACGTTGCCGGAATGGGACCCGCCCCGGACCAGGTTCGGCGATCCCATCAGGATGCTCATGCCATGGGCGCGGGCGGCGCGGGCCGCCTCCATCGTCACCGGAAACTCGGAAATGCCGATCCCCAGCGCCGCCGCTTCCTCGACATGGGCCACGCTTTCATCGTCATGGCTGGCCAACGGCAGGGACCGCGCCTGGGCCTCGGCGGCAACGCGCCGCTGATGGTCGGGCGCATAGGTCTCCTGCGCCGCGCGCCGCTCGCGCAGCACCCGGTCCATGTCTTCCTCCGAATAGCCGAACAGCGCCTTGTGGGTGGCCCGCCACTGCCCGACGTTGGAGAACTGGCGCTGCCCTGGTGTGTGGTCCATGACCGAGATGAACCGCAGCAGCGGATCGTCGAGGTGGGGTTCCAGCAGCGCCAGGATGGTGGGTTCGGTGACCTCGCAGCGCAAATGGAGAAAATGATCGGCCCGCAGCATGCCTTCCTGGGTGGCGTAGCGCAGGCCGTCGACCATCGGCTTCAACGTTTCCTGACGGTCGGCGCCGTTGCGGCCGCCGACCAGGGCCAGGGAATCGTAGACCGTGGTGATGCCGGCCCCGGCGACCTGGGCGTCGTGGGCCATGGCGGCGGTCACGCTGTGCCATTGAACGTTGGGCCGCGGCGCGAAGTGCTTTTCCAGGTTGTCGGTGTGCAGGTCGATGAGGCCGGGGATCAGATAGTCGCCGTCCAGATCCTCCGCCGCCGCCAACGCCACCGGCCCCCGGGCCACATCGGCGATGGCGCCGTCGCTGATGTGCACCGTGCCGGCGAATTCTTCGTCCGGGGTGACGATGCGGGCGTTGGTGAGGGTACGTTCGACCGCCATCATGCGGCCGCCCGGTAGCGGGTGACGTCGAGCACGCGGGTGGCCACCGCGTCGCGCACGTCGCGGTCGTGAAAGATGCCGACGATCGCCGCGCCCCGTTCCAGGGCCTCGCCGATCAAGCCGACCACCACCTGACGGTTGTCGGCGTCGAGGGAGGCCGTGGGCTCGTCGAGCAGCAGGATCGGGAACGGGCGGGCAAAGCCGCGGGCGATGTTGACCCGTTGCTGTTCGCCGCCGGAAAAGGTGGCGGGCGGAAGCCGCCACAGACGTTCCGGCAGGTTGAGCCGGGTCAGCAGGCGCGCGGCCTCCGCCTCGGCCCGGTCTTGCGGCAGGCCGGCATCGCGCAACGGTTCGGCGACGATATCCAGGGTCGGCACCCTGGGAATGACGCGCAGGAACTGGCTGACATAGCCGACCGTCCGCCGCCGTACGGCCAGAAGCAGGCGCGGCGACGCGGTCGCCAGATCGATCATCCGCCCCTCATGGCACACCGACAGGCGCCCGCCACTGGGCAGGTAATTGCCGTAAAGGCTGCGCATAAGGGAGCTTTTGCCACTGCCCGACGGCCCGCCCAGGACCACGCATTCGCCGGCACGGACGGTCAGCGCCGCCTTTGACAGAACCGGGATGCGGGTCCCGCCCTGGTTGTGCAAGGTGAAGGTCTTGTCGAGCCCTTCGACCGCGATCATGACCGGCCCAACCCCCAGGTTCGACGCACTCATGGCTGCAGCACCGCGGATACCAGAAGCTGGCTGTACCCGTGCTGGGGGTCGTCAAGAACCTGATCCGTCAGTCCCGATTCCACGACAGTTCCGTCCTTCATCACCAGAAGCCGATCGGCCAAAAGCCGCGCCACGCCCAGATCGTGGGTCACCAGGACCACGGTGACCCCCAGCCGCCGCACCAGCCCACGGACCAGATCGAGCAGGCGGGCCTGGACAGACACGTCGAGCCCCCCGGTCGGTTCGTCCATGAACACCAGCCTGGGATTGGTGACGAGGTTGCGGGCGATTTGCAAGCGCTGCTGCATGCCGCCGGAAAAGGTGTCCGGCCTGTTGTCGATCCGGCCCGGATCGATCTCAACCCGCGCCAGCCACTCCGTCGCGGCATCCCGGATATCGCCATAGTGACGCGCCCCGGAGGCCATCAGACGCTCGCCGATATTGGCGCCGGCGCTGACCCCCATGCGCAATCCGTCGCGCGGGTTCTGATGCACGAACCCCCATTCGGTGCGCTGCATCCGGCGCCGGTCGGGTTCAGGCACCCCGTAGATATCCGCAGGCCCGCTTCCGTCGCGGTCGAACGCCACCAGCCCTCCCGTCGGCGCCAGGCGCCCAGCCAGGCAGTGCAGCAGGGTGGTCTTGCCCGATCCCGATTCACCGACGATGCCCAACACCTCGCCGGGATAGACGTCGAACGACACATCCCGGCAGGCGGTGACGGCTCCAAAGGATTTGTAAAGCCCCCTGACCTCAAGCACCGGGCCGGGCTCGGCCAGGGCGGCAGCCGATGCGGCGGTCATGCCCCGTCTCCGGCGGCCAGGGGATGACCGGCGAAGGGGCCCCGATGCCCCTGGTCACGCCGCGTCGTGCAATGGTGGCTGTCGGAGCACACGAACATGTGCTGGCCGCGATCGTCGAGCACGATTTCATCGAGGTAGCTGTCGCCCGCCCCGCACAGGCCGCACACGTCGCGCCACCGCTGCACCGTGAAGGGGTGATCCTCGAAATCGAGGCTGCGCACCTCGGTATGGGGCGGGATCGCATAGATGCGCTTTTCCCGCCCGGCCCCGAACAGCTGCAGAAACGGCGCGTTATGCATCTTCGGATTGTCGAATTTGGGGATCGGGGACGGCGACATGAGATAGCGTCCATGCACCATGACCGGGTAGCTGTAGGCGGTGGCGATGTGACCGTAGCGGGCAATGTCCTCATAAAGCTGAACATGCATCAGGCCGTAGTCGGCATAGCCATGCATGACCCGGGTTTCCGTCTCGCGCGGCTCCAGCTTGCGCAGCGGTTCGGGCTGGGGGACCTGGTAGATGAGGATCTGATCCTCGCCGAGCGTCCTTTCGGGGATGCGGTGGCGAGTCTGGATCAACGTGGCGTCGGCCGTCGCCTCGGTGGTGGCCACCCCCGTCACCCGTTCGAAGAACCGGCGGATGTTGACGGCGTTGGTGGTGTCGTCGGCGCCCTGATCGATGACCTTGAGCACATCGTCGGGGCCGATGACGCTGGCCGTCACCTGCATCCCGCCGGTCCCCCACCCGTAGGGCAGCGGCATTTCCCGGCCGCCGAACGGCACCTGATAGCCGGGAATGGCCACCGCCTTGAGCAGGGCGCGGCGGATCATCCGCTTGGTCTGCTCGTCGAGATAGGCGAAGTTGTAGCCGGCCTCGACCGTCGTCGCGGGTGCGGCGGCGCTCATCACTCCGCGGCCTCCGCCCGGCGGTTGTTCTCGAACTCCCGCCGCAGCCGCCGGACCAGTTCCAGCTCGGCCTGAAAGTCCACATAGTGCGGCAGCTTGAGGTGCTGGACAAAGCCCGAGGCTTCCACATTGTCGCTGTGATACAGCACGAATTCCTCGTCCTGCGCCGGATAGGCGGGTTCTTCGTTGAGGTCGCGGGCGCGCAACGCGCGGTCGACCAGCGCCATGGCCATGGCCTTGCGTTCGGAATGGCCAAAGGACAGGCCGTAGCCGCGGGTGAATTGCGGCGGCGCGGACTCGCTGCCGGCGAACTGGTTGATCATCTGGCACTCGGTCACCGTGATGTCGCCGATCTCGACCGGAAAACCCAATTCCTCCGGCTCGATTTCCACCGCCACCTCACCCATGCGGATCTCGCCGACAAACGGGTGATTGCCGCCAAAGCCGCGCTGTACGGAATAACCAAGAGCCAATAGAAACCCTTCGTCGCCACGGACCAGGGCCTGAAGACACTGGGCGCGGCCGGCGGGAAAGGCCATCGGATCGCGGGTCAGGTCGAAGACGGGGTCGTCGGGCTCGTCCGGCGCCTCGCCTTCGATCAGCCCCTCGCCATCGAGGATATCGGCGACACGGGGCATGCGGGGCGGCACCGGTTCGTCGGACGACGGGGCCTCGGGCGCCGTTTCGTCTCGCTCCGCCGCCAGGGCGAAATCGAGCAGCCGGTGGGTATAGTCGTAGGTCGGCCCCAACACCTGCCCGCCTGGCAGGTCCTTATAGGTGGCGGAGATGCGGCGGCGGATGGCCATGGACGCCGTATCGACGGGGCGCGACTCGCCGAACCGCGGCAGGGTGGTGCGGTAGGCGCGGACCAGAAAGATCGCCTCCACCAGATCGCCCTGGGCCTGCTTGATCGCCAGGGCGGCCAGATCGCGGTCGTAGAGCGAGCCTTCGGTCATCACCCGGTCCACCGCCAGCCCCATCTGCGCCTTGATCTGCGCCACCGTCAGTTCCGGCACCGAGATATCGCCGCGGCGTTCCTCGGCGATCAGCGCGTGGGTGTTGCGGATCGCCGCCTCGCCGCCCTTGACCGCGACATACATGGTCGTCAGCTCCCGTTTAGAGGAACGCACCGCGCGGTGCGCGGCAGGCCCAGAAGGCTTTGCCCGTCGGTCAGCACGATGTCGACGCCCAGCGGGTAAAGCGCGCCGTTGGCCGCCCACTCGTCCCAGAAGGCGTCGGCCAGGCCGGCGGGTGCGACGGTCACCGCGCCGTCGATGCCGGGACCCGTCAGGCGACGCGCCGGCCCGCCATCCAGGCTGGGGCATTGAAGGACCAGGGTCGCCGAGCGGTCGGGATAGCGGTCCTCGCCCTGCCGAAACCGGACCAGCGGCGGGATGGCGGCGATGTCGCCGATGAGAGCGAAGTCGGCATCCTCCGGCGCCGACACCAGGGGGCAGCCGCAATGGAACCGGAGATAGGAGGCCACCGGCGCGACCCGCAAGACGGAGTCCAGCCACACCGGCGTATCATGGTCGAGAAGCGTCAGGGCCACCCCGGCAGTGGGCCGGGTCAGCGGCGACGGCACCGATGCCGGCCGGTCGACGGGCTGACGCAAACCCGGCCGCGACAGGGCGAACAGAACCCTGCGGAACACCGCCTGGCTGTCGAACACCGGATCGGCGAAACCGGTGTCCGGTACGGGGGTGGGGTCGGACGACTGGCCGACCGGGGAAACGGTCATGACGGGTTGTCTCCGCGCACCAGGGTATAGAAGTCGACCGTCGTGGCCCTGGCCTTGCGGCTGCGCGCGTCGCGCCGCCGGTGGTGGGCCGCCTCCAGCGGCGCCACCACGGCGCTCTCAAGCTCCGCCCGCCGGGCCGGGTCCTGCAACAGAGCATCGAACAGGGCCGCCAGCTCCGCCTGACGCCGGCGAATCCCGGCGACGTAGCCAAACCCCATGGCGCCGTCGGCCAGACGCACGACGCAGCGGGTCACCGACATCTCGCCCAGATTGAAGCGCGCGCCGGCGCCCCCGGCCCGGCCGCGCACCATCACCAGCCCCGGCTCGGCCGGCCGCATGAACGTATGATCGGGTTTGTCGGCCAGGCCTTTCCACGCCGCTTCCAGTTCCGCCGGCTCTGCCTTGGCCAGCACCGCCATCCAGCGCTGGCGGGCGGCCGTCGCCCCGTCCGACGATCCGTGTGGGTGGTCGCCGCGACCCCCAAGGTCCTGTGTATGTGCGTCCTGCGCCATTCGACCCTTGCCAAATAGGTCTATACATCGATATCTTTAGAGAATGCCCTCGCCAGTCGTTCCTGGCAAGCGCGAATTGGTGAAACTTCGATGACTCGGGAGCGCCCGTGACCGATCGAGACGACGCCCAGGCCGCCCTGTCGCGCGGCGACGGTCTGGCCCTGTGGCGGCAGATCGCGGAGACCCTGAACAGCGAGATCATCAAGCACGGCCGGACGTCGGCGGACCGCAAGCTGCCGACGGAAAAGGCCCTGGCCGAGCGGTTCGGGGTCAACCGCCATACCGTCCGCCGGGCCATGGCCGTGCTGCAGAATCGCGGTGTGATCCGGGTGGAACAGGGCCGCGGCACCTTCATCCAACCCCACGTGCTGGACTATCCGATCGGCAAGCGCACACGGTTCAGCGAGAATGTCCGGCGCCAGCAGGTGGATCCGTCCGGCGAACTGCTGCGGTTGGAGGAGGTCGAGGCGACCGCCGCGATCGCAACCGATCTGGGCGTGCCGGCGGGCGCCCCCCTGATTCTCTTGGAAAAAATCGGCAAGGCGGACGGCACGCCGCTGAGCGTGGCCAGCCATTATTTCAGCCGCCGCCGGTTTCCCACCCTGATGGAGGTTTTTCGGCACGAAACATCGGTCACCGCCGCGCTGGCCGCCTGCGGCGTCGCCGATTACACGCGCAAGGTCACCCGGGTCACGGCCCGCCTGCCGACCCCGACCGAAGCGCGGCTTTTAGGGTTGGCCAGGACCCGACCGGTTCTGGTTACGGACTCGCTGAACGTCGACATCGACGGGCAGCCGCTGGAGGTGGGCATCGCCCGCCTGGCCAGCGACCGCGTCCAGCTTGTCTTCGAGACCTGAGAGGCCGGTTCGAAACGCCCGGTCGCGGAGACGACCGAACTATTTCCGGCCGGTGGGACTGGCCGGCGGCAGATCGTCTTCCAGAATGGTCATGTACAGCGAGTAGGACACATCGCCGTCCTCCTCGTCGCGATGGACGACCCCGATAAACTCGTCGCCGATCCTGGCTTCAACGGGCGCGCCTTTCTTTCGTGGCACGTCGATGACGATCCGGTCGTTGCCGAAGGTGCGCCGCAGATAATCCTGGACCCGTGCCGCTTCGTTCTCCGTCATCCTGACTATTTCCTACCCGATTGGTTATTGAACAAGCCCCTATCTGGCAGATTATGACAGAGAGGGGAATGGTTTCAGGGCCAAAGCGGCCCCGCCGCGCCGTTGGCCCCCTTGTCGCCGGTCAATACCGGACCATGCCCGCGTCGACATTCAAGCTTTGCCCCGTGATCCAGCGCGCGTCGTCGGAGGCAAGGAACGCCACCACGTCGGCGATGTGTTCGGGTTGCCCCTTCCCCTTCACGGCCTGAAGCATCTCGACAAAGCCGAAGGCTTCGTTGTGGGGGCTGGCCTTGACGCCATCGCTTTCGATCAGACCGGGCGTCACCGCGTTGACCGTGATGTTATGTGGCCCAAGCTCGGTGGCAAGGGCCCGCGTAAACCCGATGACGCCGCCCTTGGCCGCCACATAGGCGGCCATGTTCGGCGTGCCGGCGAAGAACGTGTTCGAGGCTATCGAGATGACACGGCCCGTCTTGCCCTTGGCCCGCATCTGGTCCGTGGCTGCCCGCGTCACGATGAAAGTGCCGGTCAGATTGACCGCAATGATCTTCTGCCAGTGCGCCAGATCGACCGCGTCCCAGGCGATAAAGGGCACGATACTGGCGTTGTTGACCAGGATGTCGATCCCGCCGGTTTTCGACTCGATCTGGTCGAAGAGCGCGCGCACCGAGTCCGGATCGGAAATATCGGCGGCGATGGCGCTGGCCTTGCCGCCGATGGCGTCGGCCGCCTCCTTGCCGCCGGCGGCATTGATATCGCTGATCACCACAGTGGCCCCATCCTCCGCCAGGCGCTTGGCGATGGCCCGTCCGATCCCCTGCGCGGCCCCGGTCACCAGCGCCGTCATTCCCTGAAGTCGATCCGTCATGTCCTGTTCCTCGTTTTCTTATGGGTTGGTGTCACGCGGCGTCGTTGATCATTGCCAGCGCCGCGTCGATGCCGTCGCCGACCGCGACGCGATGGCCGAGGATTCCAAGCGCCCCGCCAAGGGCCGTCAGCGCCGCGACGGCATAGATCGGCTGGGCCGTCGGCCCCATGTGTCCGATGCGGGTAAGCTTGCCCAGCGTCTCGCCCCGCCCGGCCGAAAACACCACGCCGTAGCGTTCCCGCGCGGTGTCCCGGAGCGCTTTTTCGTCGATCCCCGACGGCGTCCGGACGGCCGTCGTGGTGGGAGAGGCGATGGCCTCGCTGGCCGCCCAGAGGGACAGCCCCATGGCCTTGGCCCCGGCCCGCATCGCCCGAGCCGTCAGGGCATGGCGGGCCCAGACATTTTCGGGTCCCTCGCGCAGATAGAGATCGAGCGCGATATCCAGCCCGTTGACTTCCGATACGGACGGCGTGAAGGGAAAGGGCGCGTCCTTCGACCAGGCGTTTTCCCAATCGACGATGCTGAGCATCGAGGCGCGCGGCGCCAAATCGTTGGCCTTCATCTTGGCCCAGGCCCGGTCGCTGACCCCCATCATGGTCAGCCCCGGCGGCGCGCCCAGGCATTTGTTGGGACCGGTCACGTAGATGTCGGCCTTGCAGTCCTCGGGATGCGTGTCCATGCCGCCGAAGGAAGACACGGCGTCGACGATCAGATAGCCGCCATGGGCGGCGACCAGGGCGCCGATCTCGTCAATCGGATTGATCGTTCCCGACGGGGTGTCGTGATGGCAGACCGACACAACGCTGATCTCGGGATGCGCGGCCAGCTTGTCGGCGACGGCCCGCGGGTCGATCGCCTCGTTGTAGGGCACCTCGATCTCGAGCAGGTTCGGCGTATAGCGGTTGGCCCAATAGCCGAACCCCTTGCCATAGACCCCCGACGCCAGGTTCAGCACCGTGTCGTCGGGCGTGATCAGCGATGCCGCCGCCGCCTCCAGCCCCAGGACGGGTTCGCCATGCAGGATGACGGGTCTGTTGGACAGTCGCATGGCCGTCTGGGCCTTGTCGACCACCGCCTCGTAGTGGGACTGGAAGGCGGGGTCATAGTCGTAAAGGACGGTCCGGCCGAGCCCGTTCAGAACTTCCGGATAGGCGTCGACGGGACCCGACGTCAGGGTGAAGACCGGCTTGGCAGTGGGTGAATAGCGCATGGGACGGCTCTCCCTCGATTGAGTCAAGCGTAGAACTGCGTGCCGGTCCGATAGGTCTTGAAGTTCTCCATATCGTGCGAATAGATCAGTTCGGCGTCGTGGTCCGCCGCCAGCTTCCGGACGCGGAGCATGGACTGAACGCCGGCCACGGGGTCGATGTGGAACGACGCCTGGCACAGCGTTTCCAGGCTTTTCTGGGTATAGGCGGCGTCGATCGTAAACAGGATCGGACGGCGTTTGGAGAATTCGACCATCAGGCTGTAATGACCGATCGAGTGGCCGGGCGTGAAGAACAGCTTCACGCCCTTGGCCAGTTCGACGTCGCCTTCGATGCCCTCGAAGGTGGAGTTGGCGCGGGTGGTGCCGGGAAGCAGTTGGTCGGTGGCGTTTCGGGCCTCCGCCGCCTCCGCCGAGAAGCTCAAATCGGAGTACCCCAGATGCTCGAAAGGCTGCGGATCGCAGGCCTGGGGCACCTCGGCCTTGTGACAGATCTTCTTGGCGTCGGGCAGGTATTTGTTCCCGCCGCAATGGTCGAAATGAAAATGGGAGTTGAAGACCACGTCGATGTCCTTGGGCTTCAGCCCGATCAGACCCAGCGCGCCGGGGATGGTCTGATCCTTGGTCTGCATCGGCTTTTCGAAGGGCAGGACCTTCATGACGTGGTCGTAGTCGTAGCCGGTATCGACCAGGAAGCGGCCCTCGGCATGGTCGATCAGGATCGAATAGACCGGGAACCGGACCTCGCCGCCCGGCCCGCGGTTCCAGAAGACGTGATAGCCGTCGAGAACCAGCGACCCGCCGTCCAGCAGGTAGACCTTTGTATCGGACATCTTTCTTCTCCCTGTTTGACCGGTCCCGCCCGTCGGGGCGGTCGGTTTGGTTCGTCCTCCAAGTTCAGCGCGCGCCGCGTTCGTATGGAATTCCAAGGGCCGCCGGCAGGCTGGACCGGCGTCCGAACATCACCAGCATGGCCATCACCGCCAGGAACGGGATCATCTGAATGACATCGGTCGGGATGTTGATGCCGGCCACCTGCAGCGCCGTCGTCAGGGACAGGCACAGGCCGAAGACCATGGCTCCGACCAGCACCCACACCGGCCGCCCGCGCGCCAGCATGGCCAGGACGATGCCCAGGAATCCCGCGCCGTTGGTGATAAACGGCACGAAGATGCCGGCCCCGATATTGGCGAGATAGGCCCCACCCAGCCCGGCCATGATCCCGGTCGTCAGGACCGCGATGGCGCGCGTGCGAACAACATCGACGCCGGCGACGTCGAGCGCCGCGGGCTTGTCGCCGGCGGCCTGAAGGCTGAGCCCGAAATGGGTGCGGCGATAGAGATAGGTCATGGCGACGACCAGCAGCACGGCAAGATAGACGAGCAGATGGTGCCGGAAAAAGGCCGGCCCGATGACCGGAATGTCGGACAGCACCGGAATGGCGGTCACGTCGGCGGCGGACAGGCGCGGGTAGGTCCGGGAAAACTGAAAGTGATGGAGCAGCGCCGTCAGACCCTCGAAGCCCAGCGTCAATCCGATACCGATGACGATCTGGTTGAGCCCCAGGCGTACGCACAGAAGCACCATGAGCGTGGCCGCGCCCATCCCGCCGAGCGCACCGGTCAGAAATCCAAGCCAGATCGACTCCGACAGAAAGGCGCCCAGGAAACCCGCATAAGCGCCCGCGATCATCATCCCTTCGATACCGATGTTCAGCACGCCGGCCTTTTCGGACATCTGCTCGCCCAGCCCGGCCAGGAGCAGCGGCACGGCCGCCGTGACCGCGCCGAACAGGAGCGCGCCCAGGAATACGTCGCTGAAGAGGCCGGTCATCGACGCGCCCTCATGTCTTTGTCGCCTGGTTGTAGCGGTGATCGATGTATTCGGCGATGGCCAGCACGATCAAGACGATGGCGACGACCAGCATCGTAAAGACGTTCGGGACGCCAAGCCGCCGGGCGGCGCTTTCACCGCCGATCGACAGCACCGAAAGCAACAGGACAAAACCGATCGCCGCGAAACCGTTGAACCGGGCGAGAAAAACCATCGGGATCACCGCCATGCCGTAGGCCGGGTTCCAGTCGGCCCGGACATTGCCCTGGACGCCCAGGATATCGACCGCCCCGGCCATGCCGATCAGCCCGGCCGACAGGGCGAACACGGCGACGGTCAAACCGGGCACGGCGAGACCGGCGTGCACGGCGGCGCGGGGATTGGCGCCGACGATGCGCAGCTTCAAGCCAAAGGCGGTGCGGGTCATCATGAGATGAACGGCGACGATGGCGACAAGGCCGAGAATAAGGCCGCTGCTGATGGTCGTGTCGAACAGCCGCGGCAGGCGGTCGGCGACCGGCAGGGTGCGTGTCTGCGGCACCGTGGTCGCCGGGTCGAGGAACACCAGCTTGACCATCACATTGGCCAGCGAGATGCCGAGAAACGTCATCATCAGCGTGGTGATGATCTCGTTCACGCCCTGATAGGCGCGCAGCAGCGCCGGCACCAGCGACCATGCGAGCGCGACCAGGGTGGACAGGAGAAAGGCGGCGACCACCGCCAGCCAAGCCGGCATGACGTCCGCCAGGAACGGAGCGGCCGCCGCCGCCGTCACGGCGCCCAGCAGGAACTGTCCGTCCGCGCCCAGATTCCAGATGCCGGCGCGGAACGCCACGATGAGGCCGGCGGCCACGAACAGCAGCGGCGCCATGCGGGTCAGGGTCTGCTGGATTCCCGACGGAGAGAGCAGCCCACGCTGGATGACGTAGCCGTAATATTTCAGGGGATCGACACCGAGCGCCAGAAGCACGAGACCGGCCAGGACAAGAGCGATAAGGATGGGGCCGATGGTCGTGGCCAGGCGGTTCAGGATCGCCCTGCGCGCCTGGCCCCGGTCGGCGGAGGCGATTTGCGCGGTGGCCGTTTCCGCGCTCATGCGGCCAATCCCACCATCAGACGACCGACATCGACCCGCGCGGTTTCGCCGTTGTCGACGACACCCGCCAACGCGCCGCCGACCATCACGGCGATGCGGTCGCAAAGTCCCAGCAGTTCCTCCAGATCGGTCGATACGACGATCACGCCCCTGCCTGCCGCTGCGATATCGAGAATGCGCCGGCGCACCGCCAGGGTATTGGCGAGATCGAGCCCGTGGGTGGGCTTGTTGAAGATGACGATCCTGGCGCCTTCGCCAAGCTCCCTGGCCAGCAATACCTTCTGGATGTTGCCGCCGGACAGGCGGCCGACCGGCGTCCGCCCGCTGGGCGTGCGCACATCGTAGTCGCGGATCAGCCGTACGGCCTGCCGTTCCATCTCGGGGCGGCGTTCGATCCCGTTCTTCCAGTAGGGCGACCGGCCGACCTGCTTGAGCAGGAAATTGGTCGAGACCGGGAAGATCCCCACCGTCCCCTCTCCCAGCCGATCGTCGGTCAGGTAGCGCACGCCCGCATCGTGGCGCTGACCGACGGACAGCGTGTCGATCGGTACGTCGTCCAACAGTATGGTCCCCGCATCGGCCGCGCGCTGCCCGGCCAGCACTTCGGCCAGCAGGGTCTGGCCGTTGCCGTCGATGCCGGCGACGCCAAGAACCTCCCCCGGCCGCAGCTCGAAGGACACGTCTGCCAGCCCCGGCGTGTTCGCCGTGGGCGCCAGCGACAGGTCGTGCACCGAGAGAAGGGGCCTGGTCTCCGGGGGAAAGATCGTGGGGGCGCGTCCGGCCGCCTCGGGATCGTCCCGCCGCTGGCCGAACATCATCTCGACGATGGTGGCGATCAGATCGTCCTCGGACAGGGACCGGAACCGGTCGGGGGCGATCTCACCCACCTTGCGCCCCAGCTTCAGCACCGAGATGCGATCGCCGAAGGCCGCCGCCTCCTTCAGCTTGTGCGTGATGAAGACGATGGCAAGACCGCGCTCGACCAGCCGGCGCATCAGGTCGCCGAACTCGTCGATGCCCGATGGCGTCAACATGGACGTGGATTCGTCGAGGATGAGAACCCGGCTGTGGCGCAGCAGCGCGCGCAAAATCTCCACAAGCTGCTGCTCGCCCAGCGACAGTTCGCCGGCGACCGCGTCCAGGTCGACGCGCATGCCAAGGGTTGCGGTCAGGGTCTCGACGTCGGCGCGCAGGCCTTCCTTTTTCGGCCGCCGCCACCAGGGCCCGCCGAGCAGCAGGTTTTCCGCGACGGTCAGGGTGGGCACCAGCATGGTGTGCTGGAAGACGGTGCCGATCCCCAGCGCCAGCGCATGGCGCGGAGACGCGATCGGCTGCGCCTTGCCATCGACCAGAATACGGCCTTCGTCGGGCTGCTGCAGTCCCGACAACATGCCGATCAGCGTCGATTTTCCCGCCCCGTTCTCGCCCAGCAGCACATGCACTTCGCCCGGCCGAATCTCCAGATCGATGGAGTCGTTGGCGACGACGCCGGGAAAGCGTTTGGTCACACCCTCCAGCGCGACGACGGGCGGCGGGGTGGCCAAGGGGGATGAGGGCGCAAGGGACAAGAGCGGATCCAACGACGGAGCGAAAAGGACGGGGAAGGACGGCGCACCGTCCCTCCCCGTTTATCGCCTATTCCTGAACGTCGCTCATCATCGCGCGCACGTCCGTGGCCTCGAAGACAGGCTCGATCGAGATGGCGCCCGAGATCAATTCCTCCCGCAGCGCCTGGATCTCGGCCCAGATGTCGTCGGGAATCTGCGGCGTCTTCAGCAGCCGTACCGAATCGTCCTCAAGACCGATGGCGTAGCTTCGCGTGCCGAAGGTGTCGGCCTTCAGATCCTCGATCATGGCCGTGTAGACGGGTTCGATGTCCCAGACCACCGACGACAGCAGAAAGCCCTTGTCGATCGGTGACTTGTCGCCGATCACGTCGATGAACAGCACCTTGCCGCCGTCCGCCGCCGCCGTCGTCTCGACCGCCTGCAGCATGCCGAAGCTGGACCCGTTGCCCTGGCCGAAGATGATATCGGCCCCCGCCGCGATCACGCTTTCGGTGACGCGCTTGCCGCCGGCGGCGTCGCTGTAGGCGGCCGGTCCGATGACGGCGTAGATGACCGTGACATCGGGGTCTTCGGCCTTGACGCCCTCGGCGAACCCGGCCGACTGCGAGTTCCACGACGGCGGCTCGCCCGACACCACGATGCCGACCGTGTCGGACCGGGTCATCTTCGCCGCCATGCGGCCGGCGAGGTAGGCGCCTTCATGGCCCGACAGGGTGTAATCGGCGACCAGGCCCGGCTTCAGCGCGGTCGGGGTGTCGACGATGGCCACCGGCACGTTCAGCTCCTCGGCGATTTCCGGGGCGGCCGTGTTGTAGCCGCTGGCGTGCGCGATCAGGAGGCCCGCCCCCTCCTCGGCCAATTCGCGAAGCGTCGGACGAACGTCGCCGTATCCGAGGCCCTGGGCGACGATCACCTCGATACCGGCGGCCTCGGCCGCCGCCGTCGCGGCGTCGACGCCCTGCTGGTTCCAGCCGTAGTCGGTGCCCTCCTCGGGCGTCAGGATGGCGATCGAGTTGATTTCGGCCGCAAACGACGCTCCCAGCATTACGCCCGACACAAGGATGGCGCTTGTCGTTGCCAGTAAATGCTTCTTCATCTTAGCCTCCGCTTTCAAGTTTGAGTTTCGATTATTAAGGCTTATACTTTCATCCGTGGCGCTTTTCGGCCTGTTTGGATGAGATGACGTGACGGCGATCTCCTATACTCTGTTGACGACTGGTTTGTTGACCGCGGGTCTGATGGTGACATCGATGGCGACTCGCGCGGTCGATCTGCGGCCCATCGACGTTCGGACGGGAACCGACGGGCTTGTCCGCGCCGTTCTGTCGGTCAGCAATGTCGGGACCGATCCCTTGTCCTGCACCGCCCAGCTTGCCCATTGGTATTCGTCTGAACTGGCCATCGTCGGTCCCGGCGAAACGGCGCGGATCGACCTGTGGATCGACCCCGACACCGGCACCGTGGCGCTGTTGAACGACAGGCAGGAGAACATGCCGGTCGAAGCGCTGTGGTGCGGCATCGAGGGGCGGGCGTACGAAACCCGCGCGGCCCTGACGCTCGATGGCGGCCGGACCGCCGAAGCCGCCGCGCGCGCCGTGCGATGCGACGGGGCCAGCGGCCGGGTTGTCTGCGAATAGGGCGACATCGCCGCCTTACCGCGCCGCCTTGGCGTCGACGATCTGCTTGAGCCGGTCGTATTCGGCCTTGACCGCCGGGTCCGCGTCGACAAGCGTCGCGGCCAGTTCGGCGAAGTCCCGCTCCATCGCCGCCTGGTCCTCCGGCGACAGGGTATTCACCACGCCGCCATTGTCGGTCCAGATGCCGTAGGTTCTTTCGACGTTTTCGACGCCCCAGTCGAACACCGCCAACTCGGCGGCGCGGCCCGCCTCGACGATGGCGGTCTGGACGGTCTCGTCCTGCTGCTGGAACCAGTCCTCGTTGACCAGCGTGACCGATACGATCTCGGCGAAGCGCAGATCGGTGATGTTCTTGCCGATGTCGAAATACTTGAACGCCGTCAGGATGGGCATCCCCACCAGCATCCCGTCCAACCCGCCGTTCTGAAGCTGCGGAACGACCTCGGACAGGGCCAGCGGCAGCGGCGTCGCGCCCAGAAGTTCCATCGGCTTGACCTGCATCGGCGACGCGAAGGTGCGGACCTTCAGACCCTGCATGTCGCTGAGCGCGGTCACCGGTTCCATGGTGAAGACCACCGTCGGGCTGTTGTAGATCGCGCCGATCACCCGCAGCCCCTTATCCAGGAACAGCGTCTCCAGATAGTCGCGATAGTCCGGATCGTGCACCGCGTTGGCGACATCCTGCGGCGTCTTGAACAGACCCGGCACGTCGAACGCCTGAAAGCGCGGATCGACATTGGTCATAAAGGCGGTCGGCGTGGTGAACGCCTCGATCGTGCCCAGCAGCACGCCTTCGGCCATGCGCGGGATGGGGCCGAGCTGGCTGGCCGGGTAAATCTCGGTCGTGACCCGGTCGCCGATCCGGGCGGCGAGTTCTTCGGCGAACACCTTCTGCCATTCGTGCTGGACGTCGTTGATGGTTGCCGATGCCAGTTTCATCGTGCTCTGGGCCTGGCTGTCGGCGACGGGGCCGAGCAGCGCCAAAAGCGAGAGCGAGGCGCCGAGGGCGGCCGCGCGCAAAAGCGATCCGGTCACGATTCTTCTCCTTATGATGGTCGTCACAGCGATGCCCCCAGCGTCAGGGACAATGCCGGCACGTAGGTGATGATCAGCAGCGCCACGATCTGCACCGCCACGAAGGGCAGCACGCCCCGATAGAGCACGTGGGCCGGCAGTCCGGTGACGGTCTGGGCGACAAAGATGTTGAGCCCAAAGGGCGGGGTGAACATGCCGATCGCCAGATTGACCGTCATGATGATCCCGAAATGGATCGGGTCGATGCCGACCGAAACGGCAATCGGCACCAGCAGCGGTGCCAGCACCAGGATGGCGGAGGTCGGGTCCAGGAAACAGCCGATCGCCAGCAGGACCAGGTTGACCGAAAGCAGAAAGGCAAAGGCGCTCATGTTCAGGGACTGCATCCAGGCAACCATCGCCTGGGGCACGCCCTGGGTGGTCAGAAGCCAGGTCAGCAGGCCCGCCGCCGCGACGATGATCAGGATCTGCGCCGACAGCATGGCCGAGCGGCCGGCGGCGCGAACGATGTCGCCCCACCCCATCGACCGGTAGATGAACCGGGCGACGATGATAGCGTAAAAGCAGGCAAACCCGCCCGCTTCGGTCGGCGAAAACCAGCCATTGTAGATCCCGCCCAGGACGAAGACCGGCATCAGCAGGGCCCAGACGGCGCCCTTTGTGGCGGACCAGACCTCGCGGGGGTCGAAGGCGCCCGCCCTTGGCAGGCGGCGCAACAGCGCGACACCGACGACGAAGGCGGCCATCAGAACGGCGATCAGCAGGCCGGGAAGGATGCCCGCCACGAACAGGCGCGGGATCGACTGTTCGGCCGCCAGCCCGTACAGGATCATGGCGATGCTGGGGGGAATGACGATGTCGATGGCCCCCGACGACGCCAGCAGGCCGCCGGCCCGTTCCCGGCCGTAGCCCGAAGCCTCGAGCTTGGGATAGAGCATCTTTCCCAGCGCGGCGACGGCCGCGACGCTGGACCCGGAAATCGCGCCGAGCACGGAGGAGGCGCCGACGGTGGCCACGCCAAGGCTGCCCGGAACGCGCCCCGTCAACGCCAGTACCCAGGCGATCAGGCGCCTGGCGATGCCGCTGGTGCCCATCAGCTCGCCGGCAAGGACGAAAAAGGGAATGGCGAGCAGCGCATAATTGTCGAGCCCGCCGAAGATCACCTGATGCAGCGCCACCGGCGGCGTCGGCAACACGAAGATCACGGTGGCCACCGCAGCCGCCAGGAACACCAGGAAGACCGGCGTGCCCAACGACAGAAGCGCGACGGGAACGGCGACCAGGGCGACCATCATCGGCCGCCCTCCGGTTCGAGGGTCGCGCCATCGGCGATCAGGGCGCGGATGCTTTGAACCAGACTGGCGGCGGCGACCAGGGTCATCGCGGCGAAGCCCAGCAGAATGGCCGAATGGGGAACGGTCATGGGGATGCCGAGAGTCATGCTCTTGGTTCCCAGCGCGCCGATGCGCGTCACGAAGCTCCACGACGCATAGGTCACGTACGAGGCGACGCCCAGCGCCACCACGTCGTAGACGATGTGCAGAGCGTGGCGGGTACGCCCCTTGGCGTAGGACGGGATCAGGCTGATGTTGATGTGCCGCCGCCCGGCAAGCGCCAGCACGGCCCCCGTCATCACCACGAAGATCATGGTGAAGACCATCAACTCGTCGGCGCCGGTGAAGGCGACCGAGAAGAGATAACGGCCCGACGCGTTGACCACGTTGACCAGCACAGCGCCGATCAGCACCAGCCCCAGCACCCATTCGGCGACCGAGCCGACGGTGCCCGCGACGCCGGCCAGCCCGGGCCGCCTTGCCGGATCTTCTCGGGTGTCGGTGGGCCCGCCCATGGCGTCAGCCCCGCCCTTCGAGGATGCGTCGGACGGCGATCAGCTTGCTGGCCCGGTCGGCCTGCAACCGGGCGATGCCGTCCGGCGTGTAGGAAAAGATGCCCTCGCCCGACTTGATGCCGAGCTTCGATGCCGCCGTTTTTTCGACGACGATGGGGGCGACGTCGGCACGCGTGGCGAGATCGGCGTTGAGGAAGGACGACACCGACCGGTAGATGTCGAGGCCCGCCATGTCGAGAAGAGCCATCGGCCCGACCACCGCGATCTTGTAGCCGATCCCCCACGACACGCAGGTGTCGATATCCTCGGGCTCGATCACGCCGCGCTCGACCAGATCCACGGCCTCGCGCAGCAACGCATAGAGGACGCGGTTTTCGACAAAGCCGGGCACGTCCTTCTTGACCACCACCGGCAGAAGGCCAAGCCCGCGGATGAGATCGCGGATGGCGGCGACGGTTTCCGGCGCTGTCTTTTCGCCGGCGATCACCTCGATCATCGGGATGATGTGCGGCGGGTTCGACCAGTGCATCCCGACAAAGCGGTCGGGATGGGAAATGTGCGCCTGCAGTTTCGTGATCGGAATGCCGGACGTGTCCGTCGCCACGATCACTTCAGGGCCGATCAGACGGTCGATGGTCCGATAGGCATCCGCCTTGATGTCGACGGATTCGGGCACGTTCTCGATCACCAGATCCGCGCCATCGAGCGCGTCGTCCATCGATGCGGCCATCCGCACCGCGCCTTCGCCCGTCGCCGGCGCCGCGATGTCGAGGCGGTCGAGCGCGCCGGCGGCGATGCCGAGCATCGTTCCGGCCCGTTCGACGGCTTGCGGTGAAATGTCGTAGGCCGCGACGTCCAAACCGCCGCGCGCCAGCCGCGCGGCGATGCCGGGACCCATGGTCCCAAGACCGATGAGCGAGACCCGGCGGATGGTCATCAGGCGACCTTGTCGGCCTGCGGCGCGGCGCCGGTTGCCGTCTGGAACGCCGGCCGCGCGTCCATCGCCTTCACCCAGCGCTCCAGGTTCGGCAGGGACGGGCGTTCGATCTTGAAATTCACGCACCGTTTGAGGATCGGCGCGCAGGCGATGTCCGCGATCGTGAGCTTGCCAAGCGCCATGAACTGCCTGTCCGCCAGATGCGCGTCGATGATCTTGAGCTGGGCGACGAGATCGGCGGTCTGGGTCTTGTAGTCGGCCGTCTGCTCCTCGGGCTTGAGCTTCGCGCCCTTGAAGGCGGCCATGTAGCCGGGATTGACGGCGGCCAGCAGGAAGTCCATCCAGCGCTCGACCTCGGTCTTGTCCGCCGCCGTCGCACCAGTCAGGCCGGGCGCGGCCGAATTGGCGAGAAACCGCAGGATGGTGTTGGACTCCCAGACCACCGTATCGTCGGCGATCAGGGTCGGCACCTTCGAGGTCGGGTTCATCGCCTTGTATTCGGGGGTCTGGGTGTTCTCGAACTGCCGCCCATAATCCTCGCGTTCGTATTTGGCGCCCATTTCCTCCAGCATGAAGATGATCTTCTGAACGTTGCCGGACGTCTGCCGGCCCAACAGCTTGTACATGGTCTGGATATTCCCTTTCTCGCCGGTCTTACGACTTGCCGGCCGGAAGCGGTTTGTAGACGATGGCATCCATCTCGATCTTGGTGTTGATCACCGCCCGCGCCTCGACGGTGGTGCGGGCCAGCACGGCGTCGCCGATACCTTCGAGGAAGGCCCTGTTGTAGCGACCGAAGTCCCGCGTATCCTCGAGGTAGGTCGTGATCCGCACGACGTCCGACAGCGTCGCGCCCTCATGGGCGATGACCCGCGCGATGGTCGCGAGGGTGGCCAGCGTTTCCTCTTCGATCGTGCCGCTGATCATATTGTTGTTTTCGTCTTTCGGCACCTGGCCCGACACGAAGATATAGTCGCCGGCGCGCACCGCCGGGTGGAACGGCAGGTTGGGGTTCTTGTTGCCGATGGCGTAGTGGGTTTTGGACTTTTTCACTTTGTCGGTCACGTCGGGCTCCCGATTACAAGACGCTGGTTTCGATGATGTCGACGCCCCGGATCCGGTCGATCAGGTAGACGATCCCGCGATCGTCGATGGTCACGTCGTTGGAGGATGCGCGCTCGGCGCCGGCCGGGGCGTCGGGCAGGAAATGCCCGACCTCCCGCGGCGCGAACGGATCGGCGATATCGACCAGGCGCAATCCCTGGGCGAACCAGGCGAAGGGGATGACCGTTCCCTTGAACCGCTCCGACGGCTGATGACAGCCGGTCATCGGCGGCTGCGGCGCGCCGTCCGGATCCACGCCGGGCACCTGGAACGTGGAGATGGGTATGGGATTGGTTTCGTTGGTGATGTCGTAGACCCAGGTAAAGGCGGGCGGGGAGGGCCACAGCTTGGCCACGTCCTCGTCGGCCACCACCATGATCTTGCGGCCCTTGAGCGGCTGCGGGATCGGCAGGCAGGTGTGGGTGGGGTGGGGAAAGCTGGGGCTGGAGTTCATGTGGGCGATGGCCCGCGGCCTGGACAGGTCGGAGATGTCCAGAATAAACAGGCCATGGTGCCAATAGCTGACATACAGCCGATCGCCCATGCGCAGCGGGTGATGGCAGCGCGGCGGCACATAGTCATGCCAGGGATAGTCTTCGCCGCCGCCGGTCCATTGTCCCGGGATCCACCAGCGGCCGACCTCGACCGGATCGGCCGGATCGACGAGATCGAGGATCATCACGATGTTGCCGACATAGCCGTCGGCGGTGGGCGAGATATAGGCGTAGCGCCCATCGTAATCGTACCGGTGGACACCCTTGCCGCCGGTCATCCATTTCGAGATCGGCCTTGGCGCGGAGGGTGTCGAGGTGTCGTAGATGGCCAGCCCGCCCCCGAAATCAGCGGGACCGTCACCGCCGAACCGTTCGTGGTTGACGATCATCACACCGTCCTTGGCCCGCACCTTGTGCGAGTGCCAGCCGGGCGGGACATCGATGGTGGCCAGCTTTTTCGGGTTGCGGGGATCGGAGATGTCGACCAGCGTCGTGCCGCTGGGCGGACGCATGTGACCGATATACAGGATATCGCCGTCGATCCAGACCTGTCCACCGCCGGGGCAGTCGACATGCCCAATATGTTTCGTGTTCGCCGCTGAAACCAACTGACCTGTGCCTTCCTGTGCACGATTTCGTAAGAGTGCCGATGCCGGCCCCGCATCGCCGCGCGGGACCGTCTCCCTTCGAACGCCTCACCCGAGACGCAGAAGATCCCCTTCCCGGTTGCGGCCGAAGCGCTTGTAGAGAAGCAGGTGCCTTTGGGTCGGAGCGTCGGTCGCCCCGAAAAAGACCACGGGCTCGGTGGATGAGCCGTTCACATGCTCCACCCAGCAGCCGCCGGGGACCGCCAGCGTGTCGAACCGGTCCCAATCGTACCGCTCGCCATCGATGATCGAATGACCCTTGCCCTGGAACGGCGCCAGCAACAGGCTGGCCGTTTCGCGCTGGGGAAGGGTTTTTTCGCCCGGGCGCAGCATCTGCACGAAGAAATTGATGGTTTGGAACACGGGGCCACCCGTGGTCGGATCGACATAGTCGACGACGATGCCCTCGTGCGGATCGCCGTCCCAATCCCTGTGGGCGTCGAGCACCGCCTGCATCCTTTCCCAGCGATAGACATACATGGGGGAGGACAGGCCGCCGCCCCTCTTGTGGTCGACAAAGCGGGGCATCATGCCGCCTTGGCCATAGACCCGCTGGGAATAATCGGCCGGGTACCGGGCAGTCTGGACCTTGCGGGCAACCTCCTTGCCGTTCTCCACTTCGGTATAGTTGTGGTCGAAATGGACCGCGTGGAGCGTTTCCACCAGCGGCAGGTCGAGCACCGAGAGGTTGACCGCCTGCTTGCCGCCGACGGTCCCGTGATTGTGCCACGCATCGTTGGGGGTCAGCACCATGTCGCCGGGGCCGAAGGTCACGTCCTCCCCCTCGACGCCGGTAAAGTTGCCTTCGCCGGTGAGGCCGAACCGGATGGCGCTGGGCGAATGTTTGTGCGGCGGCATGATCTCGTCGGGATCGTTGAGCCGGTAGGCCGTATACATGGTCGAAACCGATGCGCGCTTCGGTGCCAGGCCGGGATTGGTCAGGATCAGCGACCGCCGCTCGCTGTCGTCCATGGTGACCAGCTGGGCCGCGCGCTGCAGCAACGGTTCGATATCGGCGTATTTCCAGACGAACGGTATGGCCTTCGGCGTCGCCATGAGCTGTTTGATTTCATCGTGGTCGACCCCATCCGACGTCGCCCAGAACGGAAACATGTTCTTGGCGTGGAGATCGTCGTAGAGCCCCTTGAGCGCCGCCTTCTTGTTGCTGGGCCGCTCGTCCGCGAGTTGCGCGCCGGTCATGTCAACCACCCCACACTGGAAGGAACCATCACTTTAACCATCTCAACCGTATCACACTGGTTGCGCACGGCAACACCCAACTTCCGCCATGGCGCGCCGTTGATTTCGACAGTCGACGACCATGAACGGCCTCAACCGGTCGATCCAATGCTCTCATTTATTCAACAATAATAATTACCTGTATCGTTGCGCGGACAATCCGAAGCCGGGGGCGGCGATCGTCGAAATCGTTGCGATCCCGCGAAAACACATAAAACCAAACACGATCTGGTTGAATAAAAGGAGCCTCAGGTCACGCGATGGCCTTGCGCGCGCCACGGTCGCGGATCATGTCCGACGCCTTTTCGGCGATCATGATCACGGCGGCGTTGATGTTGCCGCTGACCAGATCGGGCATGACCGAGGCGTCGACCACGCGAAGGGCGTCGACGCCGCGGACCCTGAGGTCGGGATCGACCACCGAGCCCGTATCGGCCCCCATGCGGCAGGTGCCGGCGGGATGATGCACCGTGATCGCCGTCTTGCGAATATGGTCGTCGATATCGGCGTCGGTATCGCAGGCCGGACCCGGAAGGAACTCCCGGTCGACGAACGGCTCCATCGCCGGTTGGGCGGCCAATGTCCGCGCCACCCGGAACCCGGCTCGCAGCGACTGCCAGTCGCGCGGTGAGGACAGAAAGTTCTGGTGGATAAGGGGCGCATCCATCGGATCGGCCGACGCCAGCGTGACATGCCCCCGGCTTTCCGGCTGAACCGCCACGACGCGCGTGGCGAACCCGTCGGCAAACGGCTTCTTGAACGGCGGGAAATAGGGCCAGGACGCCAGGGGAGCGGCGGTGAACAGGATCTGCACGTCCGGAATGGGCCGGTCGACGTCGCTTTTCAGGAACGCCACCACGCCGCCGGGGACATCCGCCGAAAAGCCGCGTCCCGTCAGGTAGGTTCGGGCGAAATCGACGGCGATCCGGTCGGCCCGCATCATCCGCCAGAAAGGACCCGGCGTGCGACGGCGGTACATCAGAATGACGGAAACGTGGTCCTGCAGATTCAAACCGACACCAGGGGAATGGACCTTGGTTTCGATGCCAAAGGAGGCCAGCCTGGACCCGTCGCCGATGCCCGACAGCATGAGCAATTGCGGGGTGTTGATGACGCCACCGGCCAGGATGACTTCGCGCCGCGCCACCGCCGTGTGCCCGCCATCGCCGCGCCGATAGTCGAGTCCCGTCGCGCGACCCTCGGCCACATGGATCCGTGTCGCCATCGCCCCGGTCACCACCTTGAGGTTGGGGCGGCGCAGGGCGGGACGCAGATAGGCCGTGGCGGTCGAGTTGCGGCGGCCATTGGCGATGGTCATCTGCAGCCGGCCGAACCCCTCGTGCTCGGCGCCGTTGTAATCCTCGGTCTGGGGAAAGCCCGCCTGGCGGCCGGCCTCGGCGAAGCCGTCGATCAGCGGATCGCGGTAGCGGCAGAACTGCGTCCTGACCGGCCCGTCGCCGCCCCGGAAGGCGTTGCCACCGCCCTCCCAGCTCTCCTGCCGGCGGAAATAGGGAAGCACGTTCTCATAGGACCAGCCGGGAAGCCCGAACTCCGCCCAGCGGTCGTAATCGGCCCGGTTGCCCCGCACATAGGCCATGGCGTTGGTCGACGAGCAGCCGCCGATGACCTTGCCGCGGGCGCATTCGACCCGGCGCCCCCCGACATTGGCCTCCGGCTCGCAGAAATACATCCAGTCGTGCCGACGTTCGGTCAGGATCTTGCCCCATCCCAACGGCACATGGATCATCGGGTCCCGATCCCAGCCGCCGGCCTCGAGCAGCAGGACGGTCACCGACGGATCCACCGTCAATCGGTGGGCCAGAACGCAGCCGGCCGACCCGGCGCCGACGACGACATAATCGAAGCTCTCGTCGGCCGGCATGTCCTATCCTTGCAGGTGGGGCGACCAAGCCCGGGAGCACCAGGCGGGCGGCGCTGCCACCAGTCAACCATCGCCTAACTTGTGTTGTCAACCAACTCCGAACCAGCTAATTTGGTTGAGTTGGTTGGAATCGGAACACCGGTGCGGTTCGCGGTTCCGCGCGGCAATTCCATGATCCTTGCCGGCAGATCGGCACCACAGGGGATTCAGGCGATATGAGTTTGACAGATCCGGATGACGGGGCGTCGCCAAGCGGGATCGACGGGATCGTCGCCGCCATCCTGAAGCTGCAAAAGGACGGCGCCAAGCTGCCGTCGGAGCGGGCGCTGGCCGACCTTCTCGACGTCAAGCGCCACCAGCTGCGCAAGGCGTTGTCGGTGCTGCGCCAGAAGGGCGATCTGATGCCAGCCCCGGCGCGGCGAGCGCCCGTACCGCACCCCCGCTACAGCGAGGCGCTGGTCCGCGTGACCAACCCCCTGGAGGTCATCGAACTGCGGCTTCTGATGGAACCCGGTCTGGCGCGTCTTGCGGCGCTGCGGGCATCGGCCTTCGAGATCGCTCAAATCCGCGATGCCGCGACGACACCGGAAGGCGCGCGGTCCGGGGAGGTCGATCTTCGCTTTCACTTGGCCATCGTCCGCGGCGCGCGCAACGAACTGGCCGGCGAGTTCTACAAGATGCTGCGTCAGGTCGGGGTCGATCCCCGGGTGCGGCTCTCCCAGATCAGCCCTCCCAGCTGTCCAAAGCGGATCGCCCAGCGCGACGCCGAACACCGGTTGATCGCCGAGGCCATCGCACGGCGCGATCCGGAAGCCGCGGAAACGGCGACGCGGGCCCATCTTCTGTCGGTCCAGAAGCAGATCGCCGAGCGTTCGAGCGCCGGCGCCGTCGCGGCGTAAGAGACCGTTTGAAAACGGGACGCACCCTGCCCCGGCATTTCGATGTTCTGATCGTCGGCGCGGGATCGGCCGGATCGGTCGTTGCCCGCCGGCTGTCCGAAAACCCGGACTGCCATGTCGGCCTGTTGGAAGCCGGCGATTTTCCCAGCGACCCCGATATCAGGGATCCGCTCAAATGGCCGGCCTTGCAGGGCCGGCCGTTCGACTGGGCCTACCGGACCGTGCCTCAACCGTTCACCGCCGGCCGCGTCCATGACTGGCCGCGGGGCCGCATCGTCGGCGGGTCGAGCTGCATGCACGCCATGGCGCATGTGCGCGGCCATCCCGCCGACTTCGATGCCTGGAGCGACGCCGGGGGAGAGCGCTGGTCCCATGACGAGCTTCTTCCGGCCTTTATGCGCAGCGAGAAATTCACGGCGTTCGAAGCGTCCGGGCGGGGGCGCGACGGACCGCTCGACGTCCATCTTCCGTCAGCCGAGGTCAGCCCCGTCGCCCGCGCCTTCATGGCGGCCGGGCGGGCCCTGAACGTTCCGGATCTGCGCGATCACAACAGCGGCCCCTTGACCGGCACGGCACCGAATTCCCTGACCGTCCGGAACGGCCAGCGGCTCAGCGTGGCCGACGCCTATCTGACGGCGGATGTCCTGGAGCGCCCGAACCTGTCCCTAATTACGGGGTGCGACATCGAGCGTCTGATGCTCGACGGAGACCGGGCGGTCGCGGTGCTTGCCGTGCGCAACGATACGACCCAGACCATGTCCGCCGACCGCATCGTGCTGTGCGGAGGCGCCGTCTCGACGCCGCTGATCCTGATGCGGTCGGGGATCGGCGACGCCGGCGTGCTCAAGCGGGCGGGGATCGACTGTACGATCGAAAACCCCGAGATCGGCGCCAACCTTCAGGATCACCTTCTGGCGCTGGGCACCGTCTACCGGTCGAAAAGGCCGGTGCCACCGTCCCGGCTGCAGCACTCGGAATCGCTGATGTATTTGCACAGCGACGACCCGGCGCGGGCTGACGGCAGCCCGGACATGGTCCTGGCCTGCGTGGTGGCGCCCAGCGTCGCTCCGGGGCTTTCCGCCCCGCCCTACGGGTCCGCCTACACCATCCTGTGCGGCGTCACCCATCCGACCAGCCGGGGCCAAATCAGGCCCGCCGGACCGGACCGCAATACGCCGCCGATCATCGACCCGCGCTATCTGGAAACCGAGCGGGACCGCGCGACGTTTCGCAAGGCGTTCCGTGTCGGGCGCGCGGTCGGCCACCACGCCGCTCTCGACGGGTGGCGGGACGCGGAGGTTCTGCCCGGACCGGCGACACGATCCGACGACCAGATCGACGCCTTTCTCGCCCGCGCGGCCTCCACCCATCACCATCCGTGCGGCACCTGCCGGATGGGCCGCGACGCAACGGCGGTGGTCGACCCGGACCTCAAGCTGAACGGGCTCGACAACCTGTTCGTTGTCGATGCCTCGGTCATCCCGCGGATCCCCAGCGGGCCGATCAACGCTGCGGTGGTGGCCATTGCCGAGCACTGGGCGGCGGGCATCTGAACCTTGGCCCTTGGCCAGGACCGAGCCCGCCGCTACCGGACCGGGATTGTGCTCTCCGCCGACCAGCGCAGTATGACGTCCAGCCCTTCCTCGAGCGGTGCCGTCCCCATGTTCTGGGCGAAAACCTTCACCGTCTCGCCGCGCCAGTCCAGGACATAGGTGATGGCGTTGCCGGCGAAGACGCGCCTGACGATGCGGGCCGGCAGCGCGTTGTCGCCGGGGCTTGCGCGGTCGGACGCCGCCCGTTCGATCGTCACCCGTTCGGGCCGGACCGCGCACGACGCGGGACCGCTGGGCAGCGATGCGGCGGTACGGCATAGCAGACGGGTCCCGTCCTCAAGGCGGATCGTATCCCCATCGGCGGTGCCGTGAAAGATGTTCGCGTCGCCCAGAAACCGGGCGGCGAATTCGCTGACCGGTGTGTCGTAGACCTCGACCGGCGGCCCTTCCTGGATAAGCCTTCCATCGCGCAGGATACCGATGCGGTCGCTCAGGGTCAGCGCCTCTTCCTGGTCGTGGGTCACGAAGATGGCGGTGATCCCGACCTCGCGCTGGATGCGTTTGAGTTCGACCTGCATCCCGACCCGAAGCGACTTGTCGAGGGCACTGAGCGGTTCGTCCAGCAGCAGCACGCGCGGCCGCGTCACGATGGCCCTGGCCAGGGCCACGCGCTGACGCTGCCCGCCCGACAGTCGGTGCGGCCGACGGGTCTCCATCCCGCCGAGCTGGACCAGATCGAGCGCCTCCTTGACCCGCGCGCGGATCTCCGCCTTGGCGACGGCGCGGACAGCCAGACCGAAGGCGACGTTGTCGAAGACGCTCATGTTGGGAAACAGCGCGTAACTCTGGAACATCATGCCGATGCGGCGATGCCGGACCGGAACGCCGGCCACGTCCTGATCGCCGATCGCGATGCTGCCCCGGTCCGGCATGTCGAACCCCGCGATCATGCGCAGCAACGTGGTCTTGCCGCTGCCCGACGGCCCCAGCAAACCGTAGAAGCCGCCATCGGGAAAGCGGATCGACACGTCGTCCAGGGCCCGCACGGCACCGAAGCTCCGGGAAACGCCGGTGACCGTGACCTCCGCCACTACTTTTCTCCGCCGAAACGGAAGAAACGGGCGATCAACAGCATCAGGGTCATGGAGACGGCGATGATGATGGTCGACACGGCATTGATCTCCGGCGTGAAGCCCTTGCGTATGGCCGCATAAATTTCCACCGGCAGGGTCGTCTGGCCCGGCGCCGAAAGGAAGTAGGAGACCACGAACTGGTCGAAGGACACGGCGAAGGCGAACAGAGCCCCGGCGATCACCCCCGGCGCGGTCCATGGCAGCGTCACGCGCATGGTCACCTGCCATTGGCTGGCGCCCAGGGACAGCGCCGCCTCCTCCAGCTCGGGGGCGAAGGTCTGCAGGCGCGCCGACACGACGACGATCACATAGGGCAGCGCCAGCGCCACGTGGCCAAGCAGAATGGCGTGCAACCCGCGCCCGATACCGACGGCGAAGAAAAAGATCAGCATCGCCGTGCCGGTGATCAGCCAGGGGATGGCGATGGGCGGGAACAGCAGCGCCTGGAGGATCCTCTTGCCCGGAAAGCTGTAGCGATAGAGCGCCAGCGACGCCGCCGTACCCAGGACGGTGGCGATGCCGGCGACGATGGCGGCGATGATCACGCTGTTCCAGGTTGCGGCGACAAGCTGGTCGTTGCCCGCAAGCGCCACGTACCAGCGCGCCGACCAGTCGATCGGAAGCTGGTAGAACGGCGAGGCGTTGACCGACATCAGCGCCATGATGACGATCGGCAGATAGAGAAACGCCAGCACCAGGCCGACATAAAGCCGTCCGGCGACGGCGAGAGCCCGCGCCGTCGACGTCACGTCCGCCACCGCAGGACGGGCGCCGCCAGGGCCAGAACGGCCAGCACCACGGCCAGAAGGATGAACGACAGCGCCGCCCCCAACGGCCAGTTGAACACCGCCACGAACTGGTCCTCGATGACGGTGCCGTAGAAAGTCCCGCCGCGGCCACCCAGAATGCGCGGCTCCATGAACGATCCCACCACCGGCACGAAGATCAGCACCGCCCCGGCCATCAGGCCCGGCATCGCCAACGGTACGATCAGGCGCCGCAGCACCGACAGCCGCGAGGCACCGAGCGACAGCGCCGCCTCGATCAAACTGTCGTCGATGGCCTGCAGCGAGAGGTAGCAGGTCAGGACCATATAGGGCAGGTACGAATGAACGAGGCCGATGACCACCGCCGGGTAGGAGAACATCAGGTCGACGCCGACCTCGAACGGCAGGATGGCATTCAGCGCGGCGTCGATGACCCCGTCGCCCCTCAGGAAAATCGCCCAGGAAAAGACGCGCACCAGCCCGTTGCTCCAGAACGGCAGGATCACCAGCAGAAAGATCGCCTCCCGGCTGCGTCCCTTCAGGGTCTTGGCGATGACGTAGGCACAGGGAAAACCGATCAGAACGCAGTAGAGCGTGACCTCCAGCCCAAGCCGCAGCGACCGGAGCAGCAGCCGGACGTAAAGGTCGGTTTCGACAAAGGCGGCGTAGTTTTCCAGCGTCAGGGCCCATGACCGATTGGCCAGCGGCAGGTCTGTCATGAAGCTGAAAAAGGCCATGGCCGACAGCGGCAGAAAGACCGCCACCGTCAGCCACAGATAGGCCGGCAGCAGAAGGGGCAAGCCCGAACGCCAGGGCCGTCGCGCCCCGGTCCGTCGAGCGGTCTCCATACTTCTTTCCGCCGCCCGCCGGTCCCGCCTATTGCGCGCTGGCCTTGAGTTCCTGCCACAGGGCCAGGTATTTGTCGCGATCCTCTTCCGACACAGGCTTCTGGAACTGGATACGCGCCGCCACCTCCGGGTCGCCCAGCACGGCGCGGTTGAACGCCGTTTCGTCGAGTCCTTCCACCGCCTTCAGGTTGGCCGAAACCGGCGCCCCCACCGACTGGTCCCACTCCACGTAGAATTCGGGCGAAATCATGTAGTCGATGAAGGCCCGCGCGCCCTCGACATTGTCGGCGCCCGCCGGGATCGACAGACCGTCGAGCCAGCCGATGGCGCCCTCCTCCGGGATGACGAAGGTGACGGGGAGGTCGAAATTGGTCCTGGCGCGCGATGCCGACCCGCTCCAATAGGTGCCGACGTCGAGCTGGCCGGAGGCGACCATCTGGTTCCAGTCGTTCTCGGAACTCCAGAAGGTGCGGATCTGCGGCATCAGCGAAGACAGCTTCTCACGAACCGCGTCGAGATCGTTGATCTCGTTGATATTCTGACCCGTCGCCAGGGCCGCGAACTGAACGGCTTCCAGGGCGTCGTCACGCAGCACGACCTTGCCCTTGTAGGCCTCGTCCCACATCACCTCGACGCTGGTCGGCGGGGTGTCGAAGGCGTTGTCGTTGATGGCGATCGAGGTCAGCCCCCAGACCCACGGCACGCCATAGACCGCACCGTCCATCGTCAACAGGTCCGAGCTGGCCATTTCCGGAGCGAGCCCGGCGGTGTTGGCGATGCCGGCGGTGTCGATGGGCTGGATCAACCCTTCCTCCACCGCCTGTCCGGTGAAGGCCGCGTTGATCATCACCACGTCATAGGTGCCTGGGTTGGTCCGCAGCTTGGTCAGCATCTCCTGTTCGGAGTTGAAATAATCGTGGACGACGGTGTGGCCCGTCTTCTCCTCGAACGCGGCGGTGGCCCAGGTTTCGTCGGTCCCATAACCCTTCCAGTTGAGAACGTGCAGCTCGGCTGCACCGGCGGCGGTCGCCGACAGAACCGCGGCGACGGCGGCGCCGGCGAGAAGACTGGATTGCCTTTTCCGATTCATTTTTCTTCCTTTCCTTGCGTTTCTACAACGGACTGGGGAGTGTTTTTACATTCGCACGTCATGATCGGTTGGTTCCTCGTCATGCTCTAGGAGCCTGTCTGGGAACTGTCTGCGGGTTGCCGGCGCCGGGCGGCGTGGAGGAAAGAGTCGATCTCCGTCGCGGTTGGGGCGTCGGAGCCGCCGTGCCGGGTGACCGAAATCGCGGCGGCCGCATTGGCGACCGTCACGGCTTTTTCGAGCGGTTCGGCCCGCGCCAGCGCCGCCACGAACACACCGACATGGGTATCGCCGGCCCCGTTGGTGTCGACCGCCTCGACGGCAAAACCGGGCACGCGAACCGGGGACCGGCCCCGCTGACACAGGATCGCGCCGTCCGCCCCCGCTCTCAGCACCGCGCCCCGCGCCATGGGGCACAGCCGGTCGAGCAGAACCGCCCCCTGGCGCCCGGGGTTCGACTCGCCGGTCAGAATTTCGGCTTCGAGGAGATTGGCGCTGAGCCATGTCGTCCTGGTCAGAACCGCCTTCAGACAGTCGCGGGGGATCGCGGCCGCCACCGGCGACGGGTCGAAGACCAGCGGGATCGACGGCGGGAGACTGGCCAGCCAGCGTACCAGGACGTCGCGGCTGTCGGGATAGCTGAGCGTGTAGCCGGACGCGACCACCCAATCCCCGTCCCCGCATTTGACGTGAACAAGGTCTCGGTCCGTCATCCGACCCTCGGCCCCCGGCCAGGAGACGAAGGTGCGTTCCCCCTGACCGTCGATCATGACAACGCAGTTGCCCGTGTCGATGCCGGGCGACGCCGGCCGGAGCACGGAAATTTCCGCCGTCGCCAGGGCGGCGCGGATGAAATCGCCGTGCGGACCGGTTCCATGGCCGCCGACATAGGCGACATCGAGGCCGCTGCGCGCCGCCGCCGCCATCTGGTTGAAACCGCCGCCCGGCACCATGGCAAAGGTTCCGGCCACCACCTCGCCGCCGCGCGGCGGCAGGTCGGCGACCCTGTAGACGAAGTCGACCACGGCCCCGCCCACATGCACCATGCGCGGCCCGGTCATGCCCGGTCCCGCATGGCCGGCTCGGGGACCGTATCGGGGGCGGGCGTCGCGTCCGCGCGTTTCGACCGGCCCAGGCGCCTGTCCACCAGCCTGTCCGTCAGCATCGTGACATCCCGCAGATCGATCCCCTTCAGGCCGGCCACCTTGTCGCTTGGAAGATTGGAAAAACCCGCGCAGGCCCCGGCCATGCCGGCGGCGATGGCCCCGATGGTGTCGGTATCGCCGCCAAGATTGGCGCTCAACACCGCCGCCTGCCAGGGGTCGCCCTGGGCGATCCGCAGCACGGCAAAGGCGGCGGGAACGGACTCCTGGGCCGCGACGCTGGTGCCGACAAGATCGATAATCGCCCGCACGGCATCGTCGGCCGGGCGCCCTTCGACCAGATCGAGCGCCCAGGACAGGCGGGCGGCGATGTCGGCGCCCGCAACCCAATACCCCCGGCCTGCCGCGCGGCGCGCCGCCTCGACGGCCAGGGCGGCCGCATCGCGCCAGGTGCCGCCGCCGACACCGCAACTGACCGCCGACGCGACCGCCGCTGCCGACGCGATGGCGATCGAGGTGTTGTGGGTGGCCCGGCACGTTTCGGCCACAATGTCGATCAGCCCGTCGAGCGGATCGCACGGCACCAGGATACCGACCGGCGCGATGCGCATCGCCGCGCCGTTGGTATCCCCGTGGCGGCCGGCCTGGTCGGCCGTCTGTCCGTTCCTGATGGCGTCGATCGCCCGTTTGGTGGACGGGCCGAGCAGATCGTAACCGCCGCGCGCCCGGACATCGTCCTCCCAGGCCACCAAGGCATCGACCCACCGCCGATGGTCGAACACCGGGCCGGACTCGAGCAGCGTTCGCGCCAGCAGCAGCGTCTGCTCGGTATCGTCGGTGACGGTCCCGGCGGACAGGCCCTTGGACACCGGATGATCGTCGGTGGGCGCGACGAAATCGGTCACGGCGCCAAACGTGGCCGCGATTTGGGCGGGCGACAGCGTTTGGGTGGGCATCCCCATCGCGTCGCCCAGCGCCCCTCCGACCACGGCGCCGAGGGCCCGATCCGCAGCGCTGCGTCTCCCCGGCATCCTCTAGAACTCCAAATGCAGGGCGAAGAAGTCCGGGTTGAGCAGGCTGACGACATGCTCGATCGGTTGGCCGGTCTCGGCCCTGACCAGGCGCCGCGTCCGCAGAAACGCCGTTCCCTTCTTACAACCCAGCAGGGCCGCGTCGCCGGCATCCAACCGGTGCAGTTCGGCCCATTCCTCACCGTGATGGGGAAACAGTCCGGCCGCCCGCATCGTCTCGTGCAGCGACCCCTGCCGAAGGCCGCGCAGCGGCACGTCCTCCAGCTCGGGGAGCAGCGGCAGCCGGCTGCGCTCGATGGAAATGGCGCGCTTGCCGTCCCGCAGGCTGCGGACCCGGTCGACCGCGATAAAGACGGTGTTCTCGATCTCCAGGAGGTCGGCCAGGACGGCGTCCTCGATCACCTCGAGACGCAGGGTCCGGGTTTCCGCGTCGATCCCGGCATCGGCCAGGGCGCGCGACCAGCCGATCGCATCGTTGATCGTCTGGCCGTTGAAGGTGACAAAGGACCCGGCCCCCATTTTCGTGGTGATCAGCCCCCTGCTGGACAGATCTTCCAGCCCCTTCCTGACGGTGTTGCGGCTGACCGAAAACCGCCGGACAAGTTCGTGCTCGCTCTGCAGCCGGTCGCCATAGGCCAGACGGCCGGAGCGTATGTCCTCCTCCAGCGCGAAGGCGATCCGGTCCGGCTTGGCCGTGCCCGGAGCCTGCTTCGCCATGGCCGATCGCCTATTCCTCATCAGGCAAGCCTGTTCAAGAAGCCTGTTCAGACCTGTCTATTCTTCGACCGTGTCGGCGTCCGTGTCAAGCCGGGCCCGGGCCGCGTAGCGTCCGATCACAACCGTGTCTCCAGGAAGTCCAGAAACCGCACCCAGTCCCAGGGCGTCAGATCGTGACGCCCGTCCCGCAGGTGCCACCCGATCGGCCCCGATGCCCAGGCCTCGCCCGGTCGCCAGATCCGGTCGATCGGCGGCATGTCGGGCGCGGCGCCGCCGATGCCCCAGATCGGCGCCGCCGCCCGAAGCGAAAGGTACTCCCCTTCCGGATCGGCCCACCAATCTTCCGATGCCGACGCCACGTAGACCCCGCGCGGCGCAAGACAGGCAATCAGGTGGTGCTGGTCGACCGGCAGGATCCGGGGATCGTCGGCCGTATCGTCCGTGAGAACCGCCCAGTGGGGAAAGACGGCTTTGAGATCGCGCAGCGTTTCGCCCGCACCGCGCCGCGACGGCGCCGTTCCGGCGCAGCCCGCATTGTTGGCGACGACCGCCGCGATGCGGTCGTCGGAGGCGCCGGCCCACAGGGCCGCCTTGGCCAACCGCGAATGTCCGATGACGGCGACGCGATCGGGCGCCACCTCCGGCAGCGTCAGCGCGACATCGACCAGCCGCTGAAAAGCCCACGCCCAGAGCGACAGCGCGCCGCACCGGACCTCGTCCAGGAAGGGAGCAACGCCTGCCCGCCGCCAAGCCCTTGGGTGATCGGGTGCCCAGGAACCGTAGCAGGACAGCAGAAGACCGAACCCCCGGGCCAGAACGGCCTGCAACGGCCAGCGGTCCCGATGACGCCCCCGCGCGGCGTCGCTCATGCGGCCGCCCGGCAACCATGGCTGCGGATCGCCGCCGATGATCGCCCGGGGATCGAGCGGAAAATCGCGGCCGTCGAGCACACCGATCGGCCCGAGAAACCCCAGACCGGCGATCAGCGGTACCGGTCCCGTAGGTCGGCGAGGCAGCCACAACGCGGCATCGACGGTGAAGCTGCCGTCGGGGAGGTTCAGCGCGATGGTCAGCCGTTCCGCCGCCAGATCGAAAAGCGGCTGGCGACCGACGACCATGCCGACCGGAGGTTCCGGGACCGGGCCATAGAGATGGCGCGCGAACGCCGCACGCCAGCCGGCCTGAGCGGCCGCGCGATCCGACACCGTCCGGATCGGACCGCCGTCCGGCCCGGTCAGGACATCCGCGAGACTGACCGCGCCATCGCTCACATCACGTCGCAGCGGCAACGGTGCGCGGCACCGTCACGCTGCTTCTTTCCACCATCGGGCAGGCCAGAGCGACATGGCGCGGCAGGTCGAACCGTCCCGCCGCCACATCCGCCAGCAGACCGACCGAGGCTTCCCCCATCTCGCGCGCCGGAACATGGATGGTGGTCAGCGGCGGCGCCTGGAACCGGCTGGCGGGCAGATCGTCCATGCCGACCACCGACATCCGGTCGGGCACCGCGACCGTCGCCTCGCTCAGCGCGCGCAGGACGCCGATCGCCAGGCAATCGGCGACACAGAGAACCGCCGTGGCGTCAAGCCCGCGCTCGGCCCGAAACTTCGAAAAGGCGGCCGCCGCCTCGGCGGCCAGCCAGTCGTCGACCCGAACGATGCGGTCGTCGCCGCAGCGCAGGCCGTGGGCGCCCATCGCGTCCCGCCACCCCTCGACACGCTGCCGAATGGTCCGGCGCCCAGGCTTTTCGACAACCAGGATATCGCGGTGCCCCTTGTCGATGAGATGCCGGGTGGCGACCTCGCCGGCACGGCGGTTGTCGGGCGCCACGCTGGTCAGCCGCATCGCCGGATCGTCGCCATTGACGATGACGGCCGGCACGCCCGCCGAAGCCGCGAAATCCAACACCGCGGGATCGTCCACGGTCAGAAGCAAAAGACCCTGGGCGTTGGTATCTTTCAGCTTGCGCGCGATACCTTTAGCGCCGGCCCCGCGGATCGGGTGCGGCACGATGGTGATGCCAGCCGCTTCCGCCGCGGTCGTGACCCCTTCCACCACGTGCCAGGTGAACTGATTCCGGTCGTGGTCCTGCATGGCGTGTTCGCTGAGCGCCAGCACCACGGTCCCGATCGGCGCGGTGACAGACCCGCCCCGCCAGCCGGTCCCTTGGGCAGCCGCCAGGATCCGCGCCCGCATGACCGGGTTGACGCCCGCCTTTCCGGCCAGGGCGCGCGACACGGTGCTCACCGAAGTGCCGCACCGCTGGGCCAGATCCTGCAATCGAGGTCGGTTCATCGGTCCTCCTGACTGCAAGAATTTTTCAGTTCTTGCAAATCTTGACAAGGGTTTTCATGCCGCTGATGATCGGCTTTGGGGGAGGAACGCACGAAGATGCGCCATGAAGGGAGTTGGCTCCGCGTCGCCCAGGCAGAGGGGTCGATCGTGCACTGGCAGCTTTCGCCCTTGGTCGAGGCGGCCTATATCTCTCCCGCCGCCTCGTTGACCGGCGGGATGGACGCGGCGTTCTTCAAGACCAGGGAACGCAACGTCATCCCCCACGACTATCCCTGCCGCACGCACTTCGCGGACCGGTTCCGTGACCGGCCGCCCGAACCCAACCCGCCGGCCGGCTGGACCGAATGGCGGTTTCCGCATTCCGGCATACGGATCGAACGGTCGGGCTTCTGGTACCGCCCGACCCGCCTGTCGAGTTGGGCCAGGACATGGATCGCGACCGAGGACCGGCGCACCATCGTCGTGCGACTGGCGACCTTCGGCGGCGCCGCCATCCATTGCGACGGAACGATGATCGGGTGGCTGACCCCTTACCGACGCAATGACGAACAGGCGCGCGAGTTCACGCTGGACCTGGCGCCCGGCCTGCACGAGATCGGCGTCTGGTTCGACGATCTGGCCGAGCGGGACACGCGTTACGCCGTCTCGCTCTCGCTCGTAGCGGGCGGCCCGGTGACCGTCGCCCTGCCCCTGCCGATCAAACCGGAGATCGCGTCGGCGCTGTCGCGCCTCCTTGCCGGCATCCGGTTCGAGACGCCAACCATCGAAGGCGGCGCGGTGCGCGCGGTACTGCCCGGCCCGGCGCCGGTCGATCTCGCCGTCACGGCCGAAGCCCATGGCGATGGCATCTGCGGCGGACATGCCGTGGTTCGAACGTCGGTCGCGGCCGGGGCCACGGCGATCGATCTGGGACCGGCCGACCATCTGCCGGCCGGATACCTGTCGGTTCGCATCACCCTGTCCGCGGCCGGGTTCTCGCTCGACCGCGTGCTGCCGGTGGAAATCCTGCACGGTGACTGGCGGATGGCGCCGTGCGCCGATCCCGTCCACCGGGCCGACCGGGTGCTGGAGCGGCTGGCGCGGGGACCCGACACCCTGTCCACGGCTCAGGCCATGCTGATGCGCGGCCGGGCCGATCGGGCCGCGCTGCGCCGCGTTCTGGAGACGGCGCTGGTGCCCGTCGAGCAGCGCTACGACTGCGCCGACTTTCTTCTGACCGCGCTTTTGTGGATCCGGATGGAGCATCCGGCGGACGTGCCAGAGGAGCTGACGGATCGGATCGACACGGCCATCCGCGGGTTCCGGTACTGGCTGGACGAACCCGGCGACGACGTGATGTGGTTCTTCAGTGAGAACCACGCCCTGCTGTTCCATGTCTGCCAGTATCTGGCCGGCATCGTGTTCCCCGGCGACCGCTTCCCGGCAAGCGGCCGGACCGGGCGCGACCAGACCGCAATCGCCGAGGACAGGCTGCATGCCTGGTTCGACGCCTTCGAGGCGCACGAACTGGCGGAATGGAACAGCGCCCCCTACTTTCCCATCGACCTTCTTGGCCTGACGGCGCTGATGCGCCTGGGTCCGGACGCGGCGCTTGCGCGGCGGGCCGAGCGGGCGGCGCACCGGCTGATCGAAATCGTCGCGCGGACCAGCCACCACGGTTTTCTGACGGCGTCACAGGGCCGCAGCTACGAGCACAGCCTGCGCCCGGCGCGGTCCCTCGAAATCAGCGGCATCGCCTGGCTGCTGTGGGGCGTCGGCGCGATGCCGTCCCACGGCTTTGCCCTGGGACCGCTCGCCGCCCTGATCCGCGACGGCCGCTTGACGCCGGATCCGTCCCTGGCCGAGGCGGCCTCGTGCCCGACTGGGGTGGCGGTCGACTGGCGCTACGTTCAGGGGCCGGGGCGCCTTGCCGCGCTCCAGCACTTCAAGACCCATGCCTATGCGCTGGGTACGGCGGCCGGCTATCGGCCCGGCGGCTGGGGCTATCAGGAAACGCTGCTTCATGCCCGTGTGGGACGCGATCCGGACACCCAGATCTGGATCAACCATCCGGGCGAACCGATCATTGGAGGCTTCGCGCGGCCGTCCTACTGGGGCGGGTCGGCGGCCCTGCCGCGCGTTCACCAGTATCGCGGCCTGGCCGTCCTGCTGGTCGAGCCGCATCCCGGTACGGCAGGGTTCAGTCACGCCTGGTTCCCCTGGCACCGCTTCGACGCGTTGGCGGTGGAACGGCACATGCTCGCCTTCGCGGCCGGCGACGCCTTTGGTGTGCTGCGCAGCCTTAATCCGCTGGAACCGGTGACGACCGGGCCGACCGCCGGGGTCGAGGTCCGGCAGAGCGGCGACCGGCATCTCTGGATCCTGCGTCTGGCCGTTCGCGGCGACTTCGGCAGCTTCGACCGGTTCCAGGCCGCGATGCGCACCCTGACCGCCGACCTTCCCGACGACGCGGGCAGGATGCGCCTTGCCGATCCGGAATATGGACCGCTGACCGGCCATGCCGACGGCCGCCTGACCACGCCGCACGAGGTGATCGATCCAGCGACATGGACGATCGCCGGAACGGTCGTGACCCACGATCTGGCCGAGGCCGCCGCATGACGGCGGCCCGGAAAACCGCGTCGATCCGCGAATGGGGATCGGAAACAATGGAAACGAGGGAGGACGACAGACCATGACCAAACGATACGCCAGACTGGCGCTTTCCTGCCTGACCGGGATGCTGCTGGCCGGGCCCGCCCTGGCCCAGACCGAGATCCGGATCATGTGGTATTCCGACGGCAACGAGGGGACCGTCGTCGCGGACCTTCTGGAGCGGTTCGAGGCCGATAACCCGGACATCGACATCGTTCTCGACGAGGTCGCCTATCAAACCACCCGCGAGACCCTGCCGGTTCAACTCGAAAGCGGGCGCGGGCCGGACATCGCCCGGGTCACGGACCTGGTAGCGCTGGCCGACCATTGGCTGGACATCCGGCCGATGGTCGAGGATCCGGCCTATTGGGAGGAAAATTTCGGCAATTTCCTGGGCTGGATGCGCCCGGAGGGGTCCGACGCCATCCCCGGCTTCGTCACCCAGTTGACCGTCACCGGCCCGTTCATCAACAAGACCCTGTTCGACCAGGCCGGCGTCGCGGTGCCGGAACAGGGAGCGACCTGGGACGAATGGATCGCCGCGATCACCGAGGTGGCGGAGGCCACGGAGGTTCCGATTCCGCTGGCCATCGACCGGTCGGGGCATAGGTTCTCAGGGCCCGCCATCGGCTTTGGCGCCGCCCTGGTCGACGCAGAGGGCAATCCGGCGGTGCCGGACGACGGCATCCGCGCCATGTCCGAAAATATCGTCCAATGGCACCAGGACGGCGTCATGGCGGCGGAGCTGTGGGGCGGGGTTTCCGGCACCACCTATGTCGGCGCCAACGAGGAATTCGCCAACGCCGAAGTGGTGATGTATTTCTCCGGATCCTGGCAGATCGCCCAGTTCGAGGAGCAGATCGGCGACGCCTTCGACTGGTGGGCGGTGGCCAACCCCTGTGGACCGGTGACCTGTACCGGCATGGCCGGCGGCGCCGGGCTGGTCGGCATCAAATACACAGACCACCCCGAGGAGGTGGCGCGGGTCCTGGACTATCTGGCGTCGGAGCCGGTGCTGCGCGAGTTCACGTCGCGGACGCTGTTCCTTCCGGCCCATGCGGGGCTGGCCGACAGCGGCGTCGAATATGCGTCCGACAGCCCTCTGGTGAAGCGCGCCCTGGAGGTCTTCCTGGCCGAGGTGGGCCGGCTGGAGCCCAAGGCCATCGCCATGCAGGCCTATCGGTACAACAGCGTCCTCTACGGCGCCATCATCACCCGCCTGGGTCAGGTGGTGGCCGGCGAACTGTCGCTCGACGACGCCTTGGCCCGCATGGAACAGGACATCGCCGACCAGATCGCCGAAGCGCAACGCTAAGGGCAGGGCGGCCCGCGGCCCATGGCCGAACCGGCCGGCCACGACCTCGAATCCCTGCCCCGCCGGGAGTCGGGCCAGGGCTGGAAGGCGCGTGCATTCGCGCTCGCCTTCCAGCCGCTGCGCCTGGCGCTGGAAGCGGTGGAGCTTCCCGTCGCCTGGCTGCAGCGCCGGTTCGGCACCCGGGCCATGATCGTGTTCTTCCTGCTGCCCAACATGGCCATCTTCACGGTGTTCGTGGCGGTGCCGCTGATGATCAACATCGTCTATTCGTTCACCGGCGGGGCCGCCCTGTTCCTGGAGGACCGGGTGTTCGTGGGCGCCGAGCAGTACGCGACGCTGTTCGACTGCCGGGATTTCACCGATCCGTTCAGCTGCCGGCAGGACGCCTTCTGGTCGGGCGTCTACAACACGCTGACCTTCATGATCGTCCAGGTCCCGGCCGTCGCGCTGACGGCGCTGGCGACGGCGCTGGTCCTGAACCGCCGGATCCCGGGCCGCGGGTTCTGGCGCGCGGTGTTCTTCTTCCCGGTCCTGCTGTCGCCGGTCGTCGTCGGGCTGATCTGGAAGTGGATCCTGCAGCGGCAGGGGCTGTTGAACGCCCTTTTCGACGGGCTTGGCCTGGAGGGCATCGTCTGGCTGGGCGATCCGTTCTGGGCCATGTTCTGGGCGATCTTCGTGACCACCTGGGCCCATATGGGGTTCTTCACCCTGATCCTGCTGGCCGGGCTGCAGTCGATCCCGGCCGATCTGTACGAGGCGGCGGAGATGGACGGCACCGGCCGTTGGCGCGCTTTCGCGCGGATCACCCTGCCGCTGCTGGCGCCGACCATGCTGGTCGTCCTGATCCTGGCCCTGATTCGCGCGGTCCAGGTTTTCGACGAGGTTTATGTGCTGACCGGCGGCGGGCCGGGAACCTCGACCCAGATGCTGGTGCAGTACATCTACCAGACCGGGTTCGCCAATCAGCTGCGCAATCTGGGCCTCGCCTCGGCCGCGTCGATCCTCATGGGGCTGGTTCTGATGGTGCTGACGCTGCTGCAGCTGTGGCTGTCGGCCCAACGCTCGCGGGAGCCCGGCTGATGCAGGCGGTGCGCGCCTTTCTGTTCCGCAGGCGCGGCGGCGCCGGCTGGCACTGGACCGATATCGTGAGCTGGACGTGGCTGATCCTGGGCCTGGTGCTGATGCTGGGGCCGGCGGTCTGGCTGACCTTTTCGTCCTTCAAGACGCGGGCCGCGCTCAACGAGTTTCCGCCGACGCTGATGCCGCTGGCGACGGAAACCCGCGCGGTCGACGGCTTCGACGAGCCGCTGGAGCTCTACACCGTGACGCTGGAGGACGGATCCCGGCGGGTGCTGGCCCAGGTGCGCCGCATCGGCATCGTCGCCCGGATGGTCGACCCGGACGATCCAAGCCAGCGGTTCGAGGTGCCGATCGGCAACCGGGAAGCCATTCGCGGCGTGGCGCTGGCCACCGAGAATTACACGGAGCCGCTTCAGCGGTTCGCCTTTCTGACGTTCTTCGGCAATTCCGTCTTCGTCACCGTGACGGCGACGCTGATCACGCTCGTCGTCAACTCGATGGCGGCCTTCGCGCTGTCCAAATACTCCTTCAGGGGACGGGGCGCGATCCTGGTTTTCATCCTGGCCACCCTGATGGTGCCGCTGCCGGTGATCCTGGTTCCGGTCTATGTGGTGATCAGCCATCTGAACCTGTTCGACAGCCTGTGGGGGGTCATCCTGCCGACGGTGGCGACACCCACCGGCGTCTTCCTGCTGCGCCAGTACATGCTGACCATCCCGGACGAGCTGATGGAGGCCGCGCGCATGGACAAGGCGTCGGAGTGGAAGATCTACTGGCGCATCGTCATGCCCCTGACCGCGCCGGCGCTGGCGGTGCTGGCCATCTTTTCCGTCATGTGGCGCTGGAACGATTTCCTGTGGCCCCTGGTCGTTCTGTCGCGGCGCGAGCTCTACACCCTGCAGGTCGGCCTCAACGCCTTCGCCGGCGAGCTCAACGTGCAGTGGCACTATGTGCTGGCGATGACGGTGCTGACGATGCTTCCTGTGGTGTTGATCTTTGTCTTCCTGCAGCGGTTCATCACGACCGGCGTGGCCACCACGGGCATGAAGTAAGGGCCATGGCGCACCTGCATCTTTCAGCGGTCACCAAGCGGTTCGGCGCGGTCGAGGTGCTGCGCGCCATCGACCTGGAAGTCCAGGACGGCGAGATGGTGGTGTTCGTCGGCCCGTCGGGCTGCGGCAAGTCCACGCTGCTGCGGGTCATCGCCGGCCTGGAGCGGGCGACCGGCGGCGACATTCTTTTGGACGGCGTTCGCGTCAACGACCGGTCCGCCGCCGACCGCGGCCTGGCCATGGTCTTCCAGTCCTACGCGCTGTATCCGCACATGTCGGTTCGGCAGAACCTGTCCTTCGGGCTGGAGAACGGCCGGATGCCGAAAAAAGAGGTCGCAGCGCAGATCGACGAGGTGGCGCGCATGCTGCGCATCGAGCCCCTGCTGGACCGCAAGCCGCGCCAACTGTCCGGCGGCCAGCGGCAGCGGGTGGCCATCGGACGCGCCATCGTCCGCCGCCCGGGCATCTTCCTGCTGGACGAACCCCTGTCCAACCTCGACGCCGAACTGCGGGTGGTCATGCGCAGCGAGCTGTCGGCGCTGCATGCCCGGCTGGGCGCTACCATGATCTACGTGACCCACGACCAGATCGAAGCCATGACCCTGGCCCATCGGATCGTGGTCCTGCGCGACGGACGGATCGAACAGATCGGCACCCCGCTGGATCTCTACAATCATCCGGCCAATGCCTTTGTCGCCGGCTTTATCGGATCGCCGCGCATGAACTTCCTTGACGCCAGTGTCGATCGCATCGGCGACACGTCGCTGGGCGTGACGCTGGGCGCCGACCGGGCGACGCGACTGGACGTGCCGCTGGAAATCGCCCCGACGGGACTGGCCATCGGCGACGCGGTGACCCTGGGCATCAGGCCCCACGAGGTGGTCCTGTCGCCGGCCTCCACTTTTGCGGTCACCGCCGGCCAGGTCGAGCAGCTTGGCAACGAGACCATCGTCCATACCGCGGCCAAGGACGACAGCGCCATGCTGCTGTGCCTGGCCGGCCAGCATGGCATCGGCCCCGGCGACCGGTTGGGGCTCGACCTCGAGCATGCCAGCCTCCATCTGTTCGATCCCGAGGGCCGTCGCCTGGGCGGCCAGGTCACCGCACCCGCCCCGCCGCGGCCAGCCGGGGGATCGACGCCATGACCGATGGACCGCCGTTGCGCTTCGCCGTCGTCGGCGCCGACCATAACCATATCGAGGCGATGATCCGTTGTGTGACGAACGCCGGCGGCGCGATGGCCGCCTGGCACGTTGATGACGATCGGATCGCGGCCGATTTCGCAAAGCACCATGGCCAGGCGCTGCGGGTCGCAGACCCGCGTGCGATCTTTGAAGACTCCCGCATCGGCCTGGTTCTATCGGCGGCCGTTCCCGATCGCCGCGCGTCCGTCGCCATCGAGGCGATGCGGCACGGCAAGCATGCGATGGTCGACAAGCCGGGCGCCACGACGGCCCCGCAACTGGCGGACCTGCGCCGGGCCCAGACCGAGACCGGCCGGCGATTTCTCGTGTACTTCACCGAACGGTTCGAGGTCGGCGCGATGCAGCGGGCGACGGACCTGGTCCGTGCCGGAGCCATCGGGCGGGTCCTGCAGACCATCGGTCTGGGGCCGCATCGCCTGGGCGTCGTCCCCCGCCCTGCCTGGTTTTTCGACCGGACCAGCCATGGCGGCATCCTCACCGATCTGGCCAGCCACCAGATGGATCATTTCCTCCACTACACCGGGTCGACGCAGGCCGAAGTCGTGGCCGCGCAGGCCGGCAATCTGGCCCATCCCGATCATGACGGTCTTCAGGATTTTGGCGAGGTGATGGTTCGCGGCAACGGAGGAAGCGGCTATTGCCGGGTGGATTGGTTCACGCCGGACGGGCTGGGCCATTGGGGCGACGGGCGGCTGACCATCCTGGGAACGCACGGCACCATCGAAGTCTACAAAAACATGGGCATCGACAGGCGCCCCGGCGGCAGCCACCTGATACTCGTGGATCAAGAGCAGGTCCGGCGCCTCGACGGCGGCGGCGAGGCGCTGCGCTTCGGATCGGATCTGCTGCGCGACCTGGCCGACGGCACGGAGAACGCGCAAGCGCAGGCCCAATGCTTCCTTGCCTGCGACCTTGCCCTGCAGGCCCAGGCCCAGGCCCAGGCCGCCATTCTCGACCCAAGCCGAGCCCGGCACCGTGCCTGACCGCCTTGCCGTCGCCATCGTCGGCACCGGGATCGGCCGCGAACATTTGGCCGGCTTCAAGGCCCTTCCCGACCTTTACGACGTCGCCGCCGTCTGCGACATCGACCGGAACCGCGCCGAGGCGCTGGCGGCCGCCTTTGGGGTTCGGCGGGTCGAAACCCGCCTGGATGCCCTGCTGGGCGACCCGGCCATCGACGTGATCGATCTGTGCACACCCGCGCATCTGCATGTCCGGCAGATCCAGGCGGTGCTGGCGGCCGGACAGCACGTCATCTGCGAAAAGCCGCTGGCCGGATCCCTGGCCGAGGTCGACCGCATCGCGGCAATGGCGGCGTCGGCCAACGGCCGGCTGATGCCCATCTTTCAGAGACGGTTCGGCGGCGGTGTCCGCAAGTTGCGGCACCTGGTCGATCTGGGCCTGACCGGACGAGCCTACATCGCCACCGTGGAGACCCACTGGCAACGCGGACCCGACTATTACGAGGTCGCCTGGCGCGGGCGGTGGGCCACCGAACTGGGCGGCGTCAACCTGACCCAGGCGATCCACGCTCACGATCTGCTGACCCATGTGCTGGGACCCATCGCCCGCGTCTACGCGGCGACCCGAACCGCGGTCAACCCCATCGAGGTGGAGGATTGCAGCGCCGCCGTCGTCGAGATGGCCGATGGCAGCGTGGCCACCCTGTCCGCCACCCTGGGCGCGGCCCGCCAGACCTCGCGCCTCAAGTTCGTGTTCCAGAACGTGACCGTGGAAAGCCATGCGGATGCCTACGGCTTCGACACCGATCCCTGGCAGTTCATCGCGACGACACCGGAACGCCAGTCGGCCATCGACGTGGCGCTGCGCGGCGCCGAACCGGGCCATGAAGGGTTCGCCGGGCAATTCGCGTCATTTCACGCGGCGCTGGCCGGCAACGCCGACCCGCCGGTGACCGTCGGCGACGCGCGGCGATCCCTGGAACTGGTCACCGCGATCTATCACTCCGCCCGCCAAGGCCAACCGGTCGATCTGCCCATCGGAGAGGAGCATCCCTGCTATCGCGGCTGGCTGTCCCCACCCGGCTGATCGCCGACGCGGGTTTTGACCGGCCTCCGGCGCCGGTTAGAACCCGGCCAGGCGCGGCAGGAACAGCGATATCTGCGGGAACATGGCCAGCACGATCACCGTCGCGACCATGACCGCCACGCAGGGCAGCGCCTTCACCGAGATCGCCTCGATCGAGACATTGGCGATGCTGGAGGCGATGAACATGTTCTCGCCCAAGGGCGGGGTTGAGAACCCGATCAGGCAGCAAACGACCAGCACGACGCCGAAATGCACCGGATCGACCCCGAAGGCGACCATGACCGGCAGCAGCACCGGCGTGACGATCAGGATCATCGCCAGGGTCTCCAGGAACATGCCGAGCACCAGCAGGAAGGCGATGACCACCAGCCATATCAAGGTCAGGCTGTCGGTCAGCTGAATGATGTGGTTGGCGATGATCGTCGGGATCTGATTTTCCACCAGCACGCGACCGAACGCCGTGGCCGCGAACATGATGATGAGCACGCGTCCGGTCAGCCACGTGGTGCTTTCCAATGCCCGGCGAATGCCGTCCCAGGTCGACTCGCGGTGGATGAACACGCCGACGAACAGCGAATAGAAGACGGCAACCACCGCCGCCTCGGTCGGTGTGAACATGCCGGAATAGATGCCGCCCAGGATGACCACCGGCGCCATGAGCGACCAGAACGCGTCTCGCACGACCTTGAGCTTGCTCGGCCCGGACGCAACGGGGGGTTCCCCCACATAGCCCAGGCGCCGGCACCGGATGTAGTTGACCAGGAGCAGCGAGCCTGACAGCAGGACGCCCGGCAAGACCCCGGCCAGAAACAGCTCCGAGATGGATTCGCTGGCGGTGACACCGTAGATGACCATGGGGATGCTGGGCGGAATGATGATGCCAAGACCGCCGGCGGACGCGGTCACCGCCGCCGCGTAGGACGATGCGTAGCCGCGTTCGACCATGGCCGGTATCAGCAACATGCTGATGGCCGCCGTCGTCGCCGGCCCGGACCCCGACACCGCGCCGAAGAACAGGCAGGCCACGATGGCCGCGGCGCCCAAGCCGCCCGCGGCGCTGCCGGCCATCGCCTCGGCGACGGCGATCAGACGCCGGGAGATTCCGGCGTCGCCCATCAGCGCGCCCGACAGGATAAAGGCCGGCAGCGCCATGATCGGAAAGGAATCGACCGCGTTGTAGGCCAGCACGATCAGCGACGAAAAGTCGTTGCCTGCGGCGATGTAGACCAGCATCGCCGAGGCGCCCAGCGCCACGACGATCGGCGTTCCGATCAGCAGCAAGAGGCCAAAGCCGCCGAACAGCAGGAGCATCGGGCTCATGGCCGTGTCTCCGTGTGGCTCATAGCCGACTTGGCGATTTCGTCGATGTCGCTCTTTTCGGCGTCCATCGGTTCCTCGCCGCGCACGATGCGCGCGTAGTTGACCTGCAGCGTGCGCAGCGACATGAGCACGAAGGCGATGGGAAAGATCATGTAGACATAGGCCATCGACCATTCGAGGGCCGGCGAGACATAGGGAAACTCCAGCAGTCCGGCGATGACTTCCCACGCCTTCCAGACGATGGCGATGTTGAACGCGACCCAGATCAGATCGGCAAACAGAATGACGAAGGCGTAGATCCTGGGCGGAAGCATCTTGAGATGCACCTCCACCCGGTTGTGGGCGTTGAGCTTTGCGGCATAGGCGGCGCCGAGAAAGGCGAACCAGACAAAGGCAAAGCGGGACAGTTCCTCGATCCAGGGCAACCCCCACCCGAACCCGGTCCGCAACACCACCTGAATGAACAGGAGGACGACGAACAGGACCAGAAGGCCGCGACAAACATAATCCTCGAAATGGTTCAGCTTCATCGGGCCCTCCTCAGAGAAGAATGAGCGCCGGAGGGACGCCGCCGCCCCTCCGGCCCGGCCTCAACGGCCCAGTTGCGCAAGCAGCCCGTCGATGAACTCCTTGCCGCCCACCTCGTCGTAGAACGCGGGCCACACCTCGTCCTTGGCCAGCGCGATCCACTGGTCCTCGTCCTCCAGGGTGTGGACGGTCACGCCGGCGTCGATCATGCCTTGCTTGGCCGCCCCGGCCTGCTCGAGCTGGAACATCAGCGAATAGAGCTGCGCCTCAAGGCCCGCCCTCATGATCATTGCCTGCTGCTCCGGCGTCCATTTCTCGAACGTCCGGGTCCCGGCCACGAGAGGCTGCAGCGAGTAGTTGTAGTGCACCTCCGTCAAGTGATCCTGCACCTCGTGGAACTTCATCGTGTAATTGACGATGTAGGGGTTGTCCTGACCGTCGATGACGCCCTGCTGGAGCCCGGTAAAGACCTCCGGCCAGGCCATGGCGATCGGAGACGCGCCCCACGCGTCATAGGTGGCCAGCATCACCTTGTTCTGCGGCACCCGCACCTTCATGCCCGCGAGATCTTCCAGCTTGGTGACCGGCCGGACGGAGTTTGTCAGAAAACGGAAGTTGGAATAGGTCCAGGCGACGATCCGCAGGCCGGCGTCGCCGGCGATCTCGTTCCACCGATCGTTGATCGGTCCCGTCGTCATCTTGACCGCGTCGCTGGTGTTTTCGATGATGTAGGGAAGCGTCAGCGCTCCCAGTTCCTTGGCGAAGGGCGTGACATTGCCGATGCCGACCAGGGCGAAGTCCAGCGAGCCCATCCGGGCGTTCTGAAGCATCTCGGTCTCGGCGCCCAAGGCGCCGCCGGGAAACAGGTCGACGGTGATTTCGCCGTTCGAATAGGTTTCGACCAGTTCCTTGAAGCGCACGGCAAGCGCCCCCTGGTCGGAATCGATGGGGTCTCCCATACCCAGCTTGAGCGTCTGCGCCGACGCCAGTCCCGATACCGCCAGGATGGCGGTGGCGGTTGCCAAGGCTATGAATTTCTTGTGCATATCGTCCTCCTTGTTAAGTCTTATCGTCAAACCCTGCGAGCAGGCGGGGGGCTCCGCCTGAGGCAAGCACAAAGGGCGCCGAGCCCGTCATCGGCCGGTCCTCGGTTTAGCCGAGCACGCGCCAAACCGTCAAAAATCCGATCGCCGCCAAAAGCAGAAGCAGCGTTTCCAAAACCACCACGCCGGCGTGACGCGGCCCCACATCGACCATGGCCTTGAGCGACGTTTTCACGCCCAGCGCGGCGATGGCGGTGACCAGCATCCAGCGCGACGCATCCGCCGTGATATCCCGGACCGGGTCGGCGATCAGCCCCGCGCTGTTGATCCCGACCAGCACGACAAAGGCGATCACGAACCAGGGCAGGCGGGCGTTGCCGCCACCCGCCCGCCGGGTGAGAAGGATGATCGCGAGCAGAACCACCGGCAGCAGCGCGACCCGCTGCAGCTTGACGAAGGTGGCGATGTTGCCGGCCGTCTCCGACACCGAGAACCCGGCCCCCACGACCTGAGCCACGTCGTGGATGGTAACGCCGATCAGAAACCCGATTTCCGTATCGGTGGCGCCGATTGCCTTGAACAGGATCGGGTAGGCGATCATGGCGACGGTGGACAGCGACGTCACGGCGACCACGGTGAACAGGGTATCCCGCTCGATCCGCTTGTCCGAGGGGATGACGGCGGCGATGGCCATGGCCGCCGACGCGCCGCAGATGGCCACCGCACCGCCGGTCAAGAGCCCGAACCGCCAGCGGCGTCCCAGGGCGGGAGCGATCACGAGACCGGCGCCGATGGTCAAGGCCACCAGCCCGATGACCCCAAGGACCGGCATCCAGCCCAGCGCCGCCATGTCCGACACGGTCAACCGCACGCCGAGCAGGGCAACGCCCAGACGCAAGACTGTCTTGGACGCGAAGTCCAAGCCGGCCGTACAGCCGCTGTTCGTGGCGAGGAAATTGAAGGCCATGCCGATCAGAAGGGCGAACAGCATGGCCGGCGCGCCGTAATGATCGGACAGGAAACTGGCGGCCGCGGCGATGGTGAGGGCCAGGATGAGCCCCTGCACCAGTTCCCGTCCGGCCAGCCGGTCGATCTGAAGACGTTTGAGGACCGCGTCCATTCGCGCCCGCGCCATCAATCCGCCGACGACCTGTCGAAGACGGCATCGGAGCAACAGGTCCAAGGCCGGACGCTGTCGCTGGTGGCACGCTTCCGGGCGACGGTCATGACGCAACCCCGGTCATCCGACCCGGGGCGGGTTCCTGCTCGGCGGCCTGGTCCCGGCGCGAAAACGCCACCACGGCATTGGCAAGCACGTCGAGAGCATCGACGACAGGGATTCCGGCGGGCACGGCGTCGGCGATCAGCGAAAGCTCGGTGCAGGCAATCAACAGAATGTCGATCTCGTCGGCCACCAGGGATGCTGCCACGCGCTGTTGAATCGCGCGGGCGTCCCGGTTTCGTGCATCGCGCTTCAGTTGCTGGATCGCGGTCAGAAGTTCGGCCTGGTTCGCGGCGTCGGGGAAGACGGCGGTCAGGCCATGGGCCGCCAGCGCCCGCTCATAGAGCCCGACATTCCGGATCGCCGGCGATGCCAGCATGCCGACCCGCCGGGTGGGCAGATCCATGCCGGCGAGATGGACCGCCGTCCGTTCGATCATGTCCAGGATCGGCAGGTCGGTCGCCGCCTGGATCGCGGGCAGATAGGCGTGGGCGGTGTTGCAGGGCATGGCCAGGGCCGCGGCCCCCATGCCGGCAAGCCGCTTTGCCATGGCCGCCAGAACCGGCCCCGGATCCTCACCCCCGCCTTCCACCAGCGCCTTGATGCGCGACGGAACCTGCGGGTTGTGATCGATGAACAGCGGCACGTGGTCGATATCGTCGTCGGCCGGTGTCGCGGCGATGATCCGCGCCATCAACAGAACCGTGGCCTCCGGCCCCATGCCGCCCAGAATGCCCACGACCGGCCGGGCGCTATTCATGGCCGGCCTCCGCCGGTTCGGCGATGCCCAGGGACAGCCGTTCCGCATGGCACTCGGCGATAATCCGTCCGATCAGCCGGCAATCCTCCAAGCTGAAGGTCAGCGGGATCCGCATGTCGAACAGACAGGCCAGAATGGCGTCGGACTGCGGCAGAGACTGCCGGGCGACATAGCGCCAGCTGTCGTGGCGGCTGGTATAGGCGACGGGATCGGGCGCCCCGAACCATTTCAGTTCCACGCCGCGCCGGCGGCATCGGGCCAGCATGTCGCGAGCGCCGTCGTCGCCGATATCGTCGACCAGAAACTGAATCGAGCTGCCGACATAGTGTTCCGCCTCCGGACGCACCGGCAGGCGCAACCCGCTGACGCCGGCCAGCTCGTCCGCGACCGCGCGATACCGGTCGTTCCACCGCGCGACCGACCGGTCCAACGTCGCGATCTGCGGGCGCAGGATGGCGGCCCGCAGATTGTCCATGCGGCCCGAGCAGTTCGGCGTGTCGAGACGGATATCCGCATAGGTTTCGGGCGGCGGGCCGGCCAGGTGCCGGTCGTAGAGCATGTAGGACCCCGACAGGATCACGGCCCTGGCCATCAGGTCCGCGTCATCGGTGGTGAGGAACCCGCCCTCGCCCGCGTTGATATGCTTGTAGGTCTGGGCGCTGAAGCAGCCGGCGATGCCAAAGCCGCCGCTCTTTCGGCCGCGCCACGACGCGCCCATGGTGTGGGCGCAATCCTCGATCAACGCGATGCCGTGGCCGTCGAGCAGCGCCATCAGCGCATCCATGTCCGCCAGATGCCCGCGCATGTGCGAGATCAGCAGGATCCGGGCGCCGCTCTCTAGGATCTTCCGCTCCAGATCGTCCAGGTCCAGCACCAAATTGTCCGTCACCTCGACCAGCACCGGGCGGCCGCCGGCATTGACGATGGCGCCGGGAACCGGCGACAGGGTGAAGGCGTTGGTCAGCACCGGTTCCCCCGGTTTCAGACCGAAGGCCTTCAACGCGATATGCATGGCATAGCCGCCGGACGCGCAGGCGAGGCAGTAGCGGGCGCCCTGATACGCCGCGAACTCCTGCTCCAGCAAGGCCGTCTGCGACGTTTCGCCCTCGATCGTGTTGTAGCGGTGAAGCCGGCCGGACCGCAGGACGGCCACAGCCGCCTCGATCGCCTCCTCGCCGATCGGCTCCTGCTGGGTGAAGGAGCCGGTGAAAACGGTCTGGGACATGGTCCGCCTCAGGCGGCGACCTTGAGGTCGCCAAAGTCGAAGGACGAGAGATAACCGAACAGAGCCGCCGACCCGCCGGTGTGCAGGAACACCACGTTCTGTCCCTTCTTGAAGAACCCCTTGCCGATGAGATCGATCAGACCGGCCGCGCCCTTGCCGGAATAGACCGGGTCCAGCAGGATCCCCTCCAGCCGGGCGAACATCTCGATCGCGGCGATCGTGCCGGGTGCCGGGATGCCGTAGCCCTGCCCCACATAATCGCAGTTGGCGACCACGTCCTCCGGCTGTACCACGCCGGGGCAGCCAAGTTTGTCGGCCGTCTTGACGGCCAGATCATAGACCATCTGTTCCTGCTTGGCCTTTGGCGCGCGCACGCCGATCCCAAGAAGAGGGATGCCGGCATTCATGGCCTTGAGCCCTGTCACCAGCCCCGCCTGGGTGCCGGAACTGCCGGTGGCGTGGACCAAATGGTCGATGCGCAATCCCCTCTCGTTGGCTTGGTTGACCAGTTCCAGGGCGCAATTGGCATAGCCGAGCGCGCCGGTCGGGTTCGAACCGCCGCCGGGGATCGTATAGGCATTGTGCCCGTCGGCGCGCATCCTGTCGGCCACCGTCTCCATCTCGGCGTTCATGTCGGCGCCGCCGGGCCGCTTTTCGGTGGTGGCCCCATGCAGATGATCGAGCAGGACATTGCCGTTGGCGTTGTAGTCGGTTTCCTTCGAACCGGTCCGGTCCTCCAGAAGAATATGGCACTGCATGCCCAGCTTGGCCGCGAAGGCCGCGGTCTGGCGGGCATGGTTGGACTGGGTGGCGCCCTGGGTCAGCACCGTGTCCGCGCCTTGCGCCTTGGCTTCGGCCATCAGGAACTCCAGCTTCCGCGTCTTGTTGCCGCCGGTCGACATGCCGGTGCAATCGTCCCTTTTGATCCAGATTTCCGGGCCGCCCAGTTCCCGGCTCAGATTCTCCAGGGGTTCCAGGGGGGTCGGCAGATGGGCCAGGTGAAGGCGGGGGAATTTGGCGAGGTGCATGGTCGGGCTCCGACGGAAACAAAGATACAAAACCAATACCGCATTAAATCCGACCGATCTATTGCCGGTTATGTGCGTTAACATGCACAAGATGCATATTGGACGGGAGGGCGACCATGAACCTGGTGTGGATCGAAGATCTTCTAGCGATCGCCGAAAGCCAGTCCTTGACTGAGGCGGCGGCGCGCCGGCATGTGACCCAGCCGGCCTTTTCGCGCCGGATCCGGGCGATCGAGGAGCATCTGGGCGTGACCCTGATCGACCGCTCACGCCGACCGGCCCGTCCGATCGGCGCCGTGCTGGAGAGGGTGGATCTGTTCCGCAAACTGGCCAGCGGTCTGCGCCAGTTGCCCCGTGACCTGGCGGCATCCGGCGCCCCGGCCGATCGCCGTGTCGTCATCGCCTGTCAGCACGCGCTGTCGATTTCCGTCGCCCCCGGTCTGGCCAAGCGCGTGCTGGAGTCGGTCGACGGCGCCACCGTCCGCTTGAGGTCGGCCAACCGCGACGAATGCGTGGCCCTGCTCATGACCCGCCAGGCCCACCTGCTGGTGGCGCTTGAGACCGACGACCTGCCGGTGGTCGCGGACGAGGACTTCGTCGAGAAGGAGCATCTTGCCGACGAACGCCTGGTGGCCGTGGCGGCGCCGGGATCCGCCGCGGCGGTCTGGAGCGTCGACTCCCCCTTCGACCTGCCGCTGATCGCCTATCCCGACAGCGTCTTCCTGGGCGCGGTGATGGCCAGACACGTCCTGCCCTCCGTCGCCCTGCGCGGGCGCCATATCCGGGTGGTCGAGACGGCGCTGACCCTGGCCGCCCGGGAACTGGCCATCGCCGGCATCGGCGCTGCCTGGATACCGGAATCGCTGGTGCGCAAGGACCTAGACCAGGGCCGTTTGGTTCACCTTTCCGCCGCGCTCGGGGGATGCGTTCTGGCGCTGGTGGTGCTGCGGCTCAGAACCCCGCCGTCGCGGGCCGAGAATATCGCGTGGGAGGCGATCACGCGGCGGGATGCGGCCGCGCCGACGCCGATCGGTTAAAACGGTCCCCGATGACCGGGTCCCGGCCCGGCTCTCACCCGGTCCCCGCATTCATCTGCAGGGATTTCCAGAAGGTATCCGGGGTTTCCAGCAGGTGGCGAAGCCCGCTTCGCTGCAGCATCAGATCGGCCTCCCGCTGGGAGGCGTCCAGAACCGCGTCCTCGTTCACCGACAGCGCCTTGCGATCCCGCAGCAAAACCTGGCCATCCACGATCACCGTGTGCACGTCGTTGCCGTTGGCGAAATTGACCACGTGCGACACGTGCATGTTGGCTGGGTAAAGGTGGGGACGCCGCATATCCACCAGCGTCAGGTCCGCCTTCTTGCCGACCTCGATCGATCCGATGTCGTCTTCCATGCCCAGGGCCGTGGCGCCGTCGATGGTGCACATCTCCAGCACCCGGCCCGGCGGCAGCCAGCTTGGATCGCGGTGATGCCGCCGGTGGTAATGCATGCATTGCTGCATGTGGCGGAACATGTCCCCCGACCGGTCCGGCGCGGTGGCGTCGGATCCCAGCGCGACGACGACGCCCGCCGCCATCAGTTCCGTCGCCGGGCAGCGGTCGAAGATCGAGGCGATGGCGCTGGGGTTGTGGGCGATGCGGGTCTGGGTGTCGGCGCAGATGCGGATTTCCTGCTCGGTCAGACCGGTCGAATGGGACAGCAGCGCCTCGGGCCCGAGAATCCCCATCTCGTGGGCATAGGCGACGGAGCCCTTGCGGTGCCCGTCCTGGGTAAAGACGGTGCCGTAGTCGCGGGCCTTGCCGGAAACAATCCGCGCCTGCCGCCGGGCCTCCTCCAGGTTGGCGATGCCCAATGTCTCGACATGCTCGGGCCTCAAGGTCGGCGTCAGGAGGGCGAGATTGATCCGGCGGCCGTGAGTCCCGTGCCAGCGGCGGATGAGGTCCTCCGACGTCGCGAGCTGCCGGTCGAAACCGACGGGATAGGTCTCGCACCCGCCGTCGGTCCAGCGGCCGTAGGTCAGCGGATGGGGCGGGCGCGTGGCGCCGACCGCGACGACCGATCGCGTGCCGACCTCGACCACCCCGTCGCAATGGGCATCGCCGTAGACCGCATCGTCCGTGCGCATGATCGAGTCGCCCCCGCCCAGCAGCGACACACCGGTTGTGACGCCGAACCGCAGGCGTTCCAGGGCGGCAAGCTGGGCCTCGGCATGCCAGAATTCCGGCGTCGACGCGACCGTATAGGCCTGCAGACACGCATCGAACCATTTTTCGGAATCGCCGCTGGCCATGGTCTTGATCAGGCCGTGCCCGGCATGGGCATGCACATCGACCAGACCGGGCAGTACGACCATGCCCTTCGCGTCGACCGTTTCGGCGCCAGGGTACCGGGCTTCGATGTCGGCCGAGGGGCCGATCTCGGTGATGCGGTCGCCAGTGACGGCGATGGCGGCGTCGAACAGCACGCGGCGGTCCGCATCGACGGTGACAACGATCGCGTTGGTGACGATCAGGTCGGTCATTCTCTCATGGCTCCACTGGCTTCGGTGTGCGCCGCGGCCATCGGGCCGAGCGACGGGATCAGGGACAACAATTCCCGCGTGTAGGGATCGCGAGGAGCGGTGAACAACGTCTCGCCCGGAGCCAATTCGACGATCCGTCCGGCCTTCATCACCGCCACCCGGTCGCACATCTGGCGCACAACGGAAAGATCGTGGCTGATGAACAGGATCGTCAGCCCCGTACGGTCGCGCAGATCCTTCAACAGGTTCAGCACCCGCGCCTGCACCGACACGTCGAGGGCCGAGGTCGGTTCGTCGCAGATCAGCAGTTCCGGCCGGCTGGCCAGGGCCCGGGCGATGGAGATGCGCTGGCGCTGACCGCCCGAAAACGCATGCGGATACCGCCGGCCCATGTCGGCCGGCAACCCCACCGCCGCCAGCAGCGTGTCCGCATCTTCGGCGGCCGCGTCCGGACCATCGGCAAGCTTGTGGAGCATGATCGGCTCCCTGATCGCGGTTCCGACCCGCATCCTTGTGTTGAGGGAGGAATAGGGATCCTGAAAGATCATCTGGATGGCGCGCCGCTGTTCGGGCGTCCGCCGCGCGCCCATGACCGCGCCGTCGAAGGCGACGCTGCCGGAAGTCGGCGACAACAGGCCCGCGATCACGCCGGCCAGGGTGGATTTGCCGCTGCCCGATTCACCCACCACGCCGAAGATTTCGCCGCGTCGAACCGAAAACCCCACACGGTCGACGGCCGTGAACGCCGTCCGCCGTCCGGGCAACCAGCCGCCGCCAAAGACCACCGACACGTCCTTGACGTCCACAAGGGTCGACCCGGGCCGGTGATCCTGGCGTCCCTCGTCACGGGCACGGGCGATGGCTTCCTGCGCGACGGCTTCCGCCTCGGTCCGCTCACCCGCCACGGGAAAGCGCGCAAGCTGCCGGTCGAGCCGCGGCACCGCGCCGATCAGGGCGCGCGCATAGTCCGCGCGCGGGGTGGACAGCACCTGGTGTGTCGGACCGGTTTCGACCATCTTGCCGTGGTGCATGATCGTCACGCGATCGGCGATCTGCGCCACCACACCCATATTGTGGGTGACAAGAAGGACCCCCAGGCGGCGATCGGTGGCGAGATCCCGGATCAGCGTCAGGATGGTCGCCTGCACCGAGACGTCGAGCGCCGTCGTCGGCTCGTCGGCCACCAGAAGATCGGGATCGCAGCACAGCGCCGCGGCAATGACCACCCGCTGCCGTTGCCCGCCCGAAAGCTGGTGCGGGTAGTGCGTGAGCCGGCGTTCGGGGTCGGGGATTTCCACCCGGCGCAGAAGATCCAGCGCCCTGTCGCGCGCCGCGGCCTTGCCCAGACCGAGATGAAACCGCATGGTCTCGGACAGCTGGCTGCCGATGGTGAAAAGCGGGTTGAGGCTGGTCATCGGGTCCTGAAAGATCGCGCCGATGTCGCGGCCCTGGCGGATGCCGTCGGCCCGGCCGGTCGCAATGTCGACCGGCTGACCGGCCAGGATCACCCGGCCCGCCGCAATGCGGCCGGGCTTGTCCAGAAGACCCATGACCGCGTTGCCGACGGTGGACTTGCCGGCGCCGGATTCGCCGACCAGCGCGTGGATCTCGCCGGGCAGGATGGTCAGGGACAGATCGTCGACCGCCGTGACCACGCCGCCGTCCTTGAGCGGATAGTCGACGCGCAAGCCCTCGATGTGAAGCGCCGGAACGGCCATCAGCGACTGTCCAGTTTCGGGTTGAACAGGTCGCGCAGCCAGTCGCCGACGATGTTCGTCGCCAGCACCAGGGCGATGAGGGTCAGGGCCGGAAACAGCGTGATCCACCAGATCCCGGAGAAGGCGAATTCGTTGCCGATGCGGATCAGCGTGCCAAGCGACGGATAGTCGGGCGGCATCCCCACCCCCAGGAAGGACAGGGTCGCCTCGGTCAGCACGGCAGCGGCCAGGTTGATGGTGGAGATGACCAGGATCGGACCGATCACGTTGGGCAGGACATGGCGGAACAGGATGGCCGGCGTGGGCAGCCCCATGATCCGCACCGCCCGGACATAGTCGCGCGACGCTTCCACCATGGTCGCGGCCCGGACCGTGCGCGCGTACTGGACCCATTCGTTGATGCCGATCGCGGCGATCAGGATCACCGGCGCCCAGGTGACGCTGTTGGCGCCGGGGATCACCGCCCGCGCGATGCCGGCCACCAGCAGGGCCAGAAGGATCGTCGGCAGGCTCAGAAAGATGTCGGCGATGCGCATGATCACGGTATCGACCCAGCCGCCGAGAAACCCGGCAAGCAGCCCCAGCGTCACCCCGATGGTGGCCGACAGCAGCACCGCCCCCACCCCGATCATGATGGAGATCCGTGCCCCGTAGAGGATCGCCGACAGAAGATCGCGGCCCTGGTTGTCGGTGCCCAGCACGAAGCGGGGGTCGCCGCCCTCCACGAAGACCGGCGGGATTTCCGACTCCATCAGATTGAAGCTCGACGTGTCGGTGGGGTCGACGGGCGCGATCCAGGGCGCGAACACGGCCGACAGGATGATCAGCAACGCGACGCCGGCCGCGACCATGACGTAGGGCGCCATGAATCCCCGGCGTCCGCGCGTCGCCACGCTCATGCCTTTGCCGCGCGCAGGCGCGGGTCGACGACGGTGTAGAGCACATCGACGATGGTGTTGATCGTGACAAACGTCGCCCCGACCAGCAGCAGGTAGGCGGTCATCACCGGGATGTCGACAAAGGTCACGGCCTGCATGAAAAGCAGCCCCAGCCCCGGCCACTGGAACACCGTTTCGGTGACGATGGCAAAGGCGATGAGCGACCCGATCTGAAGACCGGTAACCGTGATGACCGGCATCAGGGCATTGCGCAGGGCCAGCTTGAAATGAATGTAACGGGCCGGCAGGCCACGCGCCCGGGCGTAGCGGATGTAGTCGGTCGAGAGGATATCGATCATTTCGGACCGCACCAGGCGCATGATGAGGGTGACCGAATAGAGCGCTAGCGTGACCGAGGGCAGGATCAGCGCCTTCAGCCCGCTGGTGGTCAGCAAGCCGGTCGTCCACCAGCCGATCTCGACCGTCTCGCCGCGGCCGAAGGACGGCAGAACGCGCAATGTCACGGCGAAGACGAGGATCAGCAGAATGCCGGTGACGAAGGTCGGCACCGAGATACCGACCAGCGAGACGCTTTGGATCGCGCGGGACAGGATCCCGTTCGGCCGGAGGGCGCAGATCACGCCCAGCGGAATCCCCAGCAGCAGCGAAAGGGTGGTGGCGATGAGCACGAGTTCCAGCGTCGCCGGGGCCTTCTCGGCGATCAGCACCGCCACCTCGCGCTGATTGCGGAAGCTGACGCCCAAATCGCCTTGCGCCACCCGGCCGATGAACTTGGCGTATTGGACGAGCACGGGCTGGTCGAGACCCAGGGCCTCGCGCAGCTGCTGCTTTTCCTCCTGACCCGCATCCTCCCGCGACATGAGCTGAACCGGGTCGCCGACAAAACGGAACATGAGGAAGGCGATCGCCGTGACCGTCAGCATGACCAAGAGGGCCTGCAGCAGCCGCGACAGAATGATCCGCGCCATGGCGGTCGCCTTCCCCGTTTCCCTCCGGCTATTCGATCTCGGCGAACCAGAGCCGGACGTATTCGTCCGCGAACTGCGGCACGTTCACGCCATCGCGCACCGCCCAGGCGACCGGCTGCTGATGGATCGGCAGGAAATACGCCTCGTCATGGGCGATCTGGAACGCCTCGGTCAGCATCGCCCGTCGCGCGTCCTCGTCGAGCTCCACCGCGGACGCGCGGTTCAGGTCGTCCAACCGAGGATCGGACAACCCGTTGGGGTTGTTGCCACCATTGGTGCCGTCGCGGGTGGCCAGGATGGCGCGCACGACGCTGAACCCGTCCATCGCCGGCAAGGTCGCCCAGCCCAGCATGTAGATGTCGGTTTCGCCCCGATCGACCTTGGGGAAATAGGTGGAGCGGCTTTCCGTGTTGAGGCTGACCGTCAGACCGATCCGTTCCCACATCGCCTTGATGGCGACGCAGACCTCCTCGTCGTTGATATAGCGGTCGTTGGGGCAGTCGAGATTGGTGGCAAAACCGTCGGCGTAGCCGGCTTCCGCCAACAACGCCTTGGCGCGGTCGGGGTCATAGGGAAGCCGTGTGTCGATCTCGGCCGAATAGCCCGGCACCGGCGGCGCGACCAGGATGCCGACGGTGCGCGAGTTGCCCCGCATGATCCGGTCGCGAATCCCGTCGAGATCGACCGCGTGCCACAACGCCCGGCGCACCCGAACATCTTTCAACGGGTTTTCCTCGCCCGGCATGGCGTGCAGTTCGTCGGTGTAGTTGAAGCCCAGGAAGATCAGCCGCAGCGCGGGTTCCTGGATCACCTCGAACCCGTCCGCCGCTTCGATCCGCTGTATGTCCTGCAGCGGCACCGGCGCGATCATGTCCAGTTCGCCCGACATCAGGGCGGACACCCGGGTGGCGTCGGAGGTGATCGGCCGGAATTCGATACCGGACAGATTGTGCTCCGGCTCGTCCCACCATTCCTCGTTCACCGCCATGATCGTCCCGACGTCGGGGCTGTAGCTTTCGAGCGTGAAGGGACCGGTGCCGTTGGCGTGGGTCGAGGCATGGGAGGTCACGCCCGTGGAAATGTTGCCCGGCAGCAGGGCGTCGTTTTCCTCCATCCATTCCTTGTCCATGATGAAGACGCCGGACAGGTCGTTGATCAGCAGCGGATAGGGGCCGTCCAGCAGGAAATCCACCGTCATGTCATCCACCTTCTCGACGCCGGTCACGGTGCTGAGATTGCCCCGCGCGCGGGCGTCGGGATGCAGCAGCCGCTCGACCGAGGCGACGACATCATCGGCGGTGAACGGGTTGCCGTTGTGAAACGTCACCCCCTCGCGCAGGGTAAAGCGCCACCGGGTGGGATCGACGATCTCCCACGATGTCGCCAGCGCCGGCTCGATCTCCAGCGTGCGCGCCCGGCGGACCAGGGGTTCATAGACATGGTGCAGGACGCTGGACGTGAAGCTCTCCGTGTGGGCGTAAGGATCGAAGGTCACGATGTCGCCCTGGGACGACCAACGAAGCACGTTGGCGGAAACGGGCGCGGCGCCGAGCACCAGCGCTGCCGCGATCCCGAAAAGAAGCATTTTTTTGTTCATGATCAACCTCTTGTCTGAGGGGGCTTCGACAAGGACCGCCACGCCCACCTGTCAACCGCGCCAAGCGTCTTGGCGTCGGATCGTGTTTCCCGGACGGTGCCCCGGCGCCGCTTTTTCATGCCTTTTTAGCGCCGGAACACCTGGCCGGTCCGCAAGTTCACCACGCCGGGACGGCGGCAGGCAACATAACCAACTAATTAATTTTCAACGTTTTTATATAATCATAAGTTATATTTATAGACGCCAACCCTGTGGAGCATGCCGCGGTTTTCCGGGGTCCCGTCCGGCGCCGCGACCGGACGCCCGTCGAGGCCACGCTCAGTCGACGCCGCCTTGATACGCCGATGCAGGACGCGCCACCCAGGTCACCGTCATGTCGACCTTGGCCGCGTTCAGAAGGTTCATCACCGGACAGCGGAATTCGACATTCTTGCGCAGCTGCTGAAACCGCGCCTCGGGTTCGTCGGTATAGACCACGATCTCCAGCGTCGCCGTCTCGAAATAGGGCCGGATGCCGGGCACGCCCTTGGGTCCGCGCACGTCGATCTGGCTTTCGCAGGCGAAGTCGACGCCGGCATACTGGAACCCCATGGCTTTGGCGACGCCGTTGATGATCACGCCGTCGCAGCCGACCAGTGCCACCAGGACCGTCTCGAGGGGGCTTGGCGCGGTGTTGGTGCCACCCAGCGAGGCAGGTTCGTCGGTATAGACCGGATCGAAGTCCCGGACCTGGATCTTGGTGCGGGTGCCGGCGGCATTGGTGGCCTTGACGTGGCGGATGCCGATCTTCTTGGTGGTCGGGTCGATGCTGGGTTCGATAATATCGGGGTCGATCATGTCGGGCTCCGGTCAGGGGGATCAACTCAGCGGCAAAAGCGCGCCCACCGGGGCGTCGCCGCGCAACAGGCTGAAAAGGAGGTGGATCACGGCGAACACGACGATGCCGTACACGGCACCGGTCCACAGCCGCATCTTGGCGCGGATCAGCAGCGTCCAGATCAGCAACGCCACTGTCGGGACGCTAAAGCCGATCGCCCAGACGCCGACGACATAGCCGATCAGCGCCAGAAGGATCGGCGGCTCGCGGAATTCCCGCCGATCCGACGGGACGTAGTTCCGGATACCCCGGACCAGCAACCACAGCGCCAACGGCAGGCCCGGCACGATGGCCAGGGCCGGCATCATCCGCGAGGTCGGGTTGAAGCCCATCATCTCCCAAAGCGCATAGAGGAAGGCGATGCTGGCGAGCCCGGCAAGGATCAGCGCGATCCCGGGATGGGTCGGATCGGCGGGACTGGCATCCTCGTCGGTGGCGCCGCCGACGGGTGCCGGCCGCCGGCCGCGCGCCCGACGCCAAGCGTGCACCAAAAGCGGGATGAGAATCACCGACCCGATGATCAGAACACCGGGTCGGGCCAGCCACGACCAGCCATGGATCTGGTTGGTCAGCCAGAAATACTGCTCCATCGGTCCGGCAAGAACAAAGCCGACCAGGGCCGGGGCGCGCGGCCAGTTGGCGTGCTTCATCAGCCAGCCCAGCGCGCCCAGGGCGATCAGCATGAAAATGTCGCCCATGGTGCTGGTCGCCTGATAGGCGCCGATCACCATCACCAGCACCAGCGGTGCGGCGATGATCCCGAACGGGATGCGGGTCAGCCGCGCCAGCATCGGCGTGACCGCAAAACAGGCGGCGGCCCCGACCACCGATGTCAGGGCCACGCTCCAGACGATCAGGAACATCAGATCGGGGTTCTGGCTGATCATGCGTGGGCCTGGATAGTATCCGAAGGAAAACAGCGCGCCGAGGAAGATCGCCGCCGCCGGTCCGCCCGGTACGCTGAACAGAAGCGTGGGCACCAGATCGGAAATCACCGTGGCGTTGTTGGCGCCTTCGGATGCCGCGATGCCGCGTATCTCGCCCTTGCCGAAGCGCGACTTGTCCCTGGTCGACCGGATGGCGTGCCCGTAGGCGACCCAGGTCGAGGCCGAGGCGCCCACGGCCGGAACGAACCCGCCCAGGACACCGATCAAGGAGGCGCGCAGCACCAGGAACCGATTGATCCAGAAGTCGCGAAACCCCTCGCCCCAGCGGGTCACCTCCATCCGCTGGTGCGAAATGCCGCCGCCGGCCGCCAGCATCGATATGACCTCGGCCACGCCGAACAGGCCAAGGGCGACGATGGTCAGCGAAAACCCGTCCAGCAGGTAGACCTGCCCAAATGTAAAGCGGAAATCCGCCGCCGCCTGGGCCGGGCCGACGACACCCAGCAGCACGCCCAGACAGGCCGCCGCCAAGCCTTTGGCCAGATCCTTGCCGATCATCGACGAGGCGAAGAACAGGCCGACCAACGCGAACATGAAGAGTTCCGGCGTGCCGAGCAGCAGCACGATGGGTCCGGCTACGGGGATCGCGACAAACAGGACCAACGCGCCGACAAGCCCGCCGACCATCGACGCCAGGAACCCGACCCCCAGCGCGCGGGCCGCCTGCCCCTGCTTGGCCAGCGCGTGCCCTTCGATGGCCGTTGGCGCGGAGGCCGGCGAGCCCGGCGCGCCAAGCAGCACCGACGTGATGGTATCCGAGGTGTAGACCACCGACACCGCGCCCAGAAGCATCGCCAGGCCCGCATAATCGTCCATGTAGTAAATGAAGGGCAGCAGGATCGACACCGCCGCCACGCCGCCGAGCCCCGGCAGCATGCCGAAGACCATGCCGACCAGCATCCCGCCGAACAGCGCCAGAAGCCGTATCGGTTCGAACAGCGCGTCAAGCGCGGTCAGGGCATGTTCGATCATGGGGGACCTCTGTCGGGCGGCGGAGCCGATCCATCCACCCGGCCGAAACGAGAAAAGCGGGACCCGGCCTAACGCCCGGGTCCCGCAACCGGCGCCCGATCAGAAGGTAACGCCGTATTTCTTACCCAGAAGGGTGCGCAGATACTCCCTGACGTCATCCGATGGCGACAGGGCGGCCTTGATGGCGCGCTCGGTTGCCGCCCCGGCGTTCAGACGCGCCCCGTTGGTCACCTCCTGGCTTTCGGCCTGAAACTCCGGGTCGGCGTTGATCGCTGCCACCGTCGCCTCGAAGATATCCAAGACCTCCTGCGGTGTGTCGGGGTGCATGTAGCCGGTCAGCCCGTAGGCGTAGGTCACCGACGCGATGCTCTGGAACGCCTCCCACTCGATGCCCGACGGCGCGGCGCCGTTCATCTGGATGTAGACCTCGTGGACGGACGGCAATTCGGGCGCGATCGGGTCGCGGGCGCTGAGCGTGCCGTCGGCGTCGATGCTGCCGCCGGTCCACAGCGGCACGGCCGTGCCGGCCTCGACCGACGGAACCACCTGGGTCAGGTAGACCGGCGTGAACTGATAATCGAGATTGACCTCGCCCTGCTCGAACGCCAGCCGCACCGGCCCCCGTCCATTGAAGCCGAGCACCGATTTCACGTCGAGGTCGAGCACTTCGAACGACAGCAGCCCGGGCAGATCCGATGCGGCCGCGGCGATGCCCCCATAGACCAGCGGCTGCGACGCGTTCTTGATATCGGCGGCGCTGGTGACGCCCGTCTTGGGCGAGACATAGGCCACCGCGCTGAACGGGTGGCTGTAGGCGACGCGGTAATCGGCAAGTCGGTATTCCACGCCCTCCTGGCCCAGCACGAAGGGGTTGGCCGTGGACGACGTCGTAAAGAGTATCGTGGTCCCGTCGGACTTGGCGTTTTGTTCGAACCAGTTGGCACCAAGGATGGACCCCCCGCCCGGCCGGTCGATCACGTTGATCTGGGGATTGCCCGGCAGATGCTTCTCGAAATATGGCTCAAGAAACTTGGCCGAGACAAAGGTGGCGCCGCCGGGCCCGAAGGGCACGATCACGTCGATCGTCTTGCCGGCGAAGTATCCGTCCTGGGCGCCGGCCGGAACCGCGGCCCCCAACAATGCGGCCAACGCCGCCGTAGCTATCAAAGTCCGTTTCATTCTTCTTGTCCTCCCTTGCACGGCTGACGGGTTGATCGCGTGTCAGCCGATGGTGTTTTCCAGCACGCCCAATCCAGTGATGCTGACGCGCATCCGGTCGCCCGCGACCAGATATTTCGGCGGGTCGAACCCGATGCCGACGCCAGCCGGCGTTCCCGTCGCGATGATGTCGCCGGGCAACAGCGTCATCGTGCGCGACATGGTCTCGATCAATGTCGGGATGTCGAAGATCAGATCCGCGACTTCGGCCTTCTGCCGCGTCTCGCCGTTGATCTCGGTCGCCAGCATCAGCTTCGTGACATCGCCCACCTCGTCGGCGGTCGCGATCCAGGGCCCCATGGGGCAGAATGTGTCGATGCCCTTGCCGATCACCCACTGGTTGTGAGTGCGCTGCAATTCGCGCGAGGTCACGTCGTTGACGATGACATACCCAAACACATGGTCGTACGCCTTGACCTTGGATACCTGAAAGGCCGTGCGCCCGATCACGACGCCCAGCTCACCCTCATAGTCGACGGACCGGGTCGGATCCAGCGAGCCCCTGACCACCGCACCCGGCCCACAGACGCTGGTCGTCGCCTTGGTGAAGATGACGGGCGCGGACGGCACCTGTTCCTTGGCGCTGGAGTCGAAGCCGCTCGAATGAAATTCGGCGGCATGAGCCCGATAGTTCTTGCCGACGCAAAAGATATCGCGGCGCGGCGCGGGGATCGGGGCGAGAAGCGTGACCTTGGACAGCGCCGCCCGGCGCGCCGTGGCCCCTCGCGCGGCCCAATCGTCGACCGCGGCGGCACCGCCCGTGACGACCCCCAACACCGCCTGGGCCGCGCCATCGCCCTCGGCACAGACAACGATATCGTCGCCGTCCACATAGCCGGCGGCAATCGCGCCGGCTATGTCCACCGTGACAAGCTTCATTCTATCGACACTTTCTTATTCTATCGATAAAATAGGAAACCATATAGAGTTGGATCTGTCAAATGGCTGGATCGCCCTGCGGTCGGAGCGCATGAAGGGCCGGATGTCGAGAAGGGACGAGCGTCGCATGGCCAGACAAGGACAAGACGACGGCACAGCCGCCGTGACGACGATTACCGGGATTGATCTGGCCGAAGGGGAAACGTTGGCCCAGGCCGCCTATCGCGCCCTGCGCGTCGACATCATCCGTGGCGTCCGCGCGCCCGGAGAGCGGCTGCGTATCGAAAAGCTGAAGACCCTCTATCGGGTCGGTCCGACGCCCCTGCGCGAGGCGCTGCAGAAACTGAGCGTCGACCGGCTGGTGATGACCGAGGGCAATCGCGGCTTTACCGTCGCCGCGCTCGACGTCAAGGAGTTCGACGACCTCAACATCGCGCGCACCGCGATCGAGAAGGAGGCGCTGCGGCTTTCCCTCGCCAACGGCGGCGATGATTGGGAGGCGCGGGTCGTGGCCGCAAGCTATCTCATGCGAAAAGAGGATGCCGCGCTGCTGTCTGCCAGAGACCGCGTTCCCGATTCATGGGAACGGGCCAACGAAGCCTTCCACACCGCGATGGTGTCGGCCTGCGGGTCGACATGGCTGTTGCGTGCCCGAGCCAGCCTGCATGATCTGTGCGAACGCTATCGCCGTGCCTCGGTCTACCAGAAGCTGGGCGCGCGCGATCTTGGCGGCGAGCATCAGGCCATCGCCGAGGCCGTTCTGGCCCGCGACACCGAACGCGCCTGCATGCTGACCGCGCGGCACTACGCCCTCACCGCGACCAGCCTGGCCGAGGCGGGCGACCAGGCCGCGCGCCTGGCGCGGGCCGGCGCCTGATGCCGACCGGCGCGGTTCCGTACGGCGGCGGCACAACGCCGCGCGCCTCGATCCCTGGGAGAGCCGGTCCATGAAGCTCTGCTGCATCATCGTGGACGGGTCGCGGCGTCTCGGCCTTGTCGATGGAGAGGACGTCGTCGACGCCCTGCTGGCGGGCGGCCCGGCAGAGATCTTCGCCGATGCCCGCTCGTTCATCGCGGCGAGCCCCGCCGCCGTTGCGGACGCCGGCCGCCTGATCGCCGATGCGCCGGCATCCGCGCGCCTGGCGATGAACACCGTCAAGCTGGCCGCGCCAATCCTGCCGTCGACCGTCCTGTGCGCCGGAAGCAACTATCACGCCCACAACGCCGAAAAGGCCGGCGCGCCGATCAGCGGCAAGGAGCCGGAATTCTTCCTCAAGACCGCCGATTGCGTGATCGGGCCCGACGACGCGATCACGCACGATCCGCGCCTGACCGGGAAACTCGATTGCGAGACGGAACTTGCCGTGGTGATCGGCCAGCCCGGTCGCCATATCCCGGTCGAGACGGCGCTGTCCCATGTCTTCGGCTATACCGTCGCCAACGATGTCACCGCCCGCGACCGGCAGGTACGGCGCACGCCCGAAGGCGTCACATGGTACGAGCTTGGCCGCGGCAAGGCCTTCGACACCAGCCTTCCGCTGGGGCCGGTCATCGTCACCGCGGACGAGATTCCCGATCCGCAGGCGCTGCGGCTGACGACCCGGATCAACGGCGACCTTCGGCAGAGCGCCTCGACCGGCGACATGATCTGGTCGTGCGCCGAGCTGATTCACTTTTTTTCGATCAACTTCACCCTGAGGCCGGGCATGGTGATCCTGACCGGAACCCCGGCGGGCACCGCCTGGTCGGTGGACACGGATTTGGGCGGCAGCGGGCAGGTGGCGGATGGGCTGGTGCCCGCCACTCGGTACTGCCTGCCCGGCGATGTTGTCGAAAGCCAAATCGAACAGATCGGCGTTCTGCGCAATCCGGTGACCGCCGCGGTGCCTTGAGGCGAGCCCGCCTCAGGGCACCGGACGGCGTCATTCGATCACGATGAGGTCCTGGTAGCCGGCGGTCAGCGGCTCGCCGCCGCCCGGGCGGGCGACGACGCAATCCTCGATGCGGGCGCTGAACGTGCCGTCCTGGAAGATCGACGGTTCGATGGTGAAAATCATGCCTTCCTTGACCACCGTTTCGTCGCCGGCGGTCAGGAACGGCGGCTCGTGCACGTCCCAGCCGATGGCATGGCCCAGACGGTGACGGAACTTGTCGCCGTATCCGGCGTCGTCGATGACGTCACGGGCGATCCGGTCGACCTCGGCGCAGGTGATGGCGTCGGCCTTCAAAGCCTCGATCCCGGCGCGCTGGCTGTCCATGATCAGGCGGTGGACGCGCGTCTGTTCCTCGTTCGGGGCGCCGAAGCTGACGGTGCGGCCGTAGTCGTAGCACATGCCGTCATGCACCGCGCCGAAGTCGAACAGCACCGACACCGGCGCCGTCAACACACGCGGCCAGCTTTCCAGCCGGCGGCCGAACAGCATGGGGTGGTTCGGCCCGGTGTTGTAGAGCGAGGTCGTGAACGACGGGCCGAGCGAGCCCTGCCGCTTCATCTGAAAATCGACTTCGGCGACGATGTCGAGCTCCGTCATCCCGATCCGAAGCGTCTTGAGCACCTCGGCAAAGGCCGCCTCGGTCTTCTTTCCGGCCTCGCGCATCGTCCGGATCTCGTCGGCGTCCTTGATCACGCGCAACTGCCGCAGGATGCCGGTGGCCGAGACGAATTGGGCGCCGGGCACCAGGCGTTGGAGTTCCATCAGCGATTCCGCCTCGGCGTCGTCGCTGGTGCCGATGCGGGCCCCCGGCCCCACCTTCAGTTCCTTCAGGATACCCTTGACCATCGTAGCCGGGTCGTCCCAGTCCCCCAGGACGCGCACATCCATCCCGTCGGTACCGCCCTTGGCGCCGAACTCGGCGGTCATGCGCGGCAGGGTCAGGATGGGGTCGTGGTCGGGCGACAGCCACGCGCCCTCCAGCCACATCCCCGGATGCAGGTTACGCCCGTAGTTCGGGATATCCCGGTGGATTCCCGTCAGATAGTCCAGATCGGTGCCGATCGGGATGAAGATCAGATCGGCCTCGCCGGCAATCAGGCCGCTGAACCGCTTCATCCGCTCCGCGTAACTCGCCATAAATCGTCTCCTCAGGTTCAGGGGGGTGTGTCGTTCAGGTGGCAGGCCGACAACCGGCCCGGTGCGACCTCGCGCAGCCGAGGCACCTCGCGCGCGCAGCGCGGCGTCGCAAACGGGCAGCGCGGGTGGAAATGGCAGCCCGTCGGCGGGTCGAGCGGCGACGGGATATCGCCCTCGATCGGCGAATAGACGATGCGCCGCCGGTCAAGCCGGGGCACGCCTTCGATCAGGGCGCGCGTGTAGGGATGGTTGGGACGGTCGAACAGGTCGGCGGCCTCGCCCATTTCGACGATCCGGCCGAGATACATGACGATCACCCGGTCGGACACGTGCTTTACGATGCCGAGGTCATGGCTGATGAACAGATAGGTGAGGCCCAGCTCCTCGCGCAGATCCATGAACAGGTTCACAATCTGCGCCTGGATCGAGACATCGAGCGCCGACACCGCCTCGTCGCAGACCAGAAGTTCGGGCTTCACCGCCAGCGCGCGCGCGATGCCGATCCGCTGGCGCTGCCCGCCGGAGAACTGATGCGCGAAGCGGTCCCGGTAGGTCGGATCGATCCCGCAGCGTTCCATCAGACCGTTCACATAGCTCTCGAACTCCGCCGCCGAAACGATGCGGTGCACCCGCGGCGCCTCGCCGATCAGCTCGCTGACCCGCTTGCGGGGATTGAGGGAGGAGAACGGGTCCTGAAAGATCATCTGACGGCCCAGTCCCCCCGGGCCGGCGCGTCCAGCCCCGTCGGGTCCGTGACGGATCTCGCCGGAGGTGGGCCGGATCAGGCCGGCGGCCATGCGCCCAAGCGTGGACTTGCCGCAACCCGACTCGCCGACCACGCCCAAAACCTCGCCACGCGCCACGGCGAAACTCACATCGTCGACGGCGCGCACCGGGCGGGCGGGCGGCGCCAGCCGCAGGGCCGAAAGCGCCCGACCGGCCAGACTGCCGCCGCCGCCGAACACTTTGCTGAGGTTGCGCGCCTCGAAGAGGGGAGGCTCGGCCGTCATGCGCGGGCTCCCCCGGTTGCTAAGGTGAGCGGGTGGAAGCACCGCACGTGCTGACTGGGCGCAATCTCCACCGGGTCGGGGCGCGCGTCGCAGGCGGGACCGCGGCGGCTGCAGCGCGGCCCGAAGGCACAGCCGTCCGGCAGTTCGGTCAGGGCCGGCATCCGCCCCGGGATCTGCGGCAGGCGCCGACCCTTCGGATGAGTGGCGGGGACACTGTCCATCAGCCCCCTGGTGTAGGGATGGGCCGGCGCGTCGAGCACCCGATCCAGCGGACCCTGCTCCACGATGCGGCCCGCATACATCACGGCCAGCCGGTCGGCGATGCCGGCCACCACGGCCAGGTCGTGGGTGATCCAGATAAGCGCCGTGCCGCGTTCGCGGCAGAGCCTTTGCACGACGGCCAGGATCTGGCCCTGAATGGTCACGTCCAGCGCCGTGGTCGGTTCGTCGGCGATGACCAGATCGGGGCCGTGGAGCAGCGCGATGGCGATGGCCACCCGCTGGCGCATGCCGCCCGAAAGCTGATGAGGGTAGTTCCGCAACCGCTCCTCGGGCGCCGCAATCCCAACTTCCGTGAGGGCGGCGAGGCAGCGCGCCCGCGCCTCCCGCCTGCCGATCCGCTGATGGGCCCGCAGCGCGTCGGTCATCTGCGTCTCGATCCTCAAGACCGGGTTCAAGGTCATCATCGGATCCTGGAAGATCATCGCCACGCGCCTGCCGCGGATGCGGCGCAATTCCTCGCGCTCAAGGGACAGCAGATCGGTGTCGCCGAGCAGGATTTCGCCGCCGGTGACCCGGCCCGGCGCGCTCAAGAGACCGGTGATCGAGAAGCCGGTGATCGATTTACCCGACCCGCTCTCGCCCACCAGGGCCACGATCTCCCCTCGGTTGACGGTCAGGTCGATCCCGTCGAGGGCGCAGACCTCGCCCGCGCCGAGGAGGAAGGACGTCCGCAGCCCGCGAATGGTCAGAACCGGCGTCACCGTCATCTCTGCAGATGCGGGTTCAGGACGTCGCGCATGCGGTCGCCCAGGACATTGACGCTGACGATCAGCACCAACAGCACCAGCCCCGGCAGCACGCTGATCCACCACCGCCCGCTCTGCAGAAAATCGAACCCGTTGGCGATCAGCAGGCCGAGCGAGGGCCGCGTGGGCGGCAGGCCGAGCCCGAGGAAGGAGAGCGTGGCCTCCAGCGAGATGGCCATGGCCATCTGCATCGTCGCCACCACCAGCATGGTGGGCAGGCAGTTGGGCAGGACGTGGAGGAACAGGATACGCAGCGACCCGAGACGCAGGCCCCGCGCCGCCTCGATATAGTCGCGCGAACTTTCGACGAGCGCGACGCCGCGCACGGTGCGCGCGAAGTACGCCCATTGCACGACAATAAGGGCGAAGATGATCTTGTCGACGCCGCGCCCGAGGATCACCAGAAGGATCAGCGCCACCAGGATGGTCGGGAAACTGAGCTGGAGATCGACGATGCGCATCAGCACGGCGTCCACCCAGCCGCCCCGGAACGCCGCGATCAACCCCACCGCCGTGCCGATGATCAACGCGAAGACGCCCGACAGAAGACCGACGACCAGCGAGATGCGCAGTCCGTATATCATGGCCGAAAGCATGTCGCGCCCCTGGCCGTCGGTGCCCAGCCAGTGCGTCATGCCGCTGAAGGCCTGGGCGCCGGGGGGAAGAAGGTTGTCCATGATATCGACGGAGGTGAGGTCGTAGGGGTTCTGCGGCGCGATCCAGGGCGCCAAGAGCGCGGCCAGCGACATCGCGGTGAACACGCCAAGAGCGATCGAGGCGCTGGGCACCGACAGAAAGGTTGCCAGGAAGACCTGGAACCGCGCCGGCCGCGGCCGGGCCCCTTCCGCCAGGCTCATCGCCCGCCCTCGCCGACGCGCACGCGGGGATCGAGCAGCGAGTAGACGATATCGACGATCAGATTGAGGGTGACGAACATCACCACGACAAAGATCAGATAGGCCACGATCAGCGGCCGGTCGAGCACGGCGATGGCGTCGATCAGCATCTTGCCGACGCCCGGCCAACTAAAAATGCTTTCGGTCACCACGGCGAAGGCGATGACCCCGCCGAACTCCATCCCCAGCACCGTGACGATGGGGATGAGGATGTTCTTCATCACATGCAGGCCGATCACCCGCCGCTCGCGGATACCGTTGGCCCGGGCGAAGCGGATATAGTCGGCGTGAAGGATCTCGCGCATGCCCGCACGGGTCAGCCGGATGACCATGGCCATCATCACCAGCGACAGGGTGAAGGCCGGCATAAGCAGGTGCCGCAGCCCGTCGAGGGTGAGGAAGCTGACCTCGACGCCGGCGATGCTCGCCAGATCGCCCCGCCCGATGGAGGGCAGCCAGCCCAGGCGGACGGAGAAAACCAGGATCAGGATCAGCCCGATCCAGAACACGGGGACGCTGAAGCCGAGCATGGAAAACCCCATGATGCCCCGGCTGATGGGGCTGGCGGGCCGCAGCCCGGCATAGACGCCGAGCGGCAGGCCTATCGCCAGGGCGAGCACAAGGGCGGCGAACGCCAGTTCCAGCGTCGCGGGAAACCGTTCCCAAATCAGGCTCATCGCCGGCACGCCATGGGTGAAGGACCGGCCGAGGTCGCCCTGCAGGAAGTTGACGAGGAACACCCCGTACTGTTCCCACATCGGCCGGTCCAGCCCCAGATCGACGATGATCGCGTTGAGGCACGCCTGGGTGCATTCCGACGAGGCGAAGATGTAGACCGGATTGCCGACCACGTTCACGCCGAAAAACACCAGGAGCGTCATCACAAACAGGACCAGGATGGCCTGAAGGATACGCTGCAGGATGAATTCCAGCATGCTTCGCCCCGTCCTCCTTTCAGCCGCCGCGTCCTATTCGACGCGGTGGATTTCCACCGCCAGCGTACGCTCGTTGGTGCGCGGCGTGTGCTCCAGATCGGCGGTCATCGCCCATTTGTTGACTTGGAAGTGCAGCGGGATGAACGCGTAATCCTCCATCCCGATCCGGGTCGCCTCCTGCAACAGTTCCAGCCGTTCCGTGCGGTCGATGGTGCGCTTGGCCAGGATCGATTTGGCGTCGACCGCGACGTTGGAATAGCGGCCGAAGTTACCGTTGCCGCCGCCGGTGGCGGCATTGTAGGTCTCCAGCGTGCCCGACACGGTGTAGGTCGCCTCGCCGGCCACCGTCCCCCAGCCGGTCATCGCCATGCTGAACTTGGGCATATCGAAGCCGGGAAAGGTCTCCTCGCCGCCCCGGATCAGCTCGGAGAAGAAGATGTTGCGCGGCATCGTGTCCACTTCGGTTCTGATGCCGATGCGGGTCCACATCTGGGCCACCGCCTCGACGATGCGGGCATCGTTGATGTAGCGGTCGTTGGGGCCCTGCAGGGTCAGCTGAAAGCCGTCGCCGTATCCGGCCTGGGCCAGAAGCGCCTTGGCCTGATCGGGATCGTAGGGATCGGGCTCGAGGTCATCGACGTAGCCGAAGAACCCCGGCGGCACGATGTTGCGCGTGGGTTCGGAGGCGCCGCCCATGATCCGGTCGCGGATGGCGAAGCGGTCGATGGCCAGGCTCAAGGCCTTGCGCACCCGCCAGTCGCGCAGCGGGTTGGGCATCATGACGTTGCCGTCATTGTCCAGCACGTAGGCTTCCGCGTGCCGATAGCTGGGCATCAAATAGATCAGCCGGTCGGCCGGAATGGAACTGACCCGGAAATCGGGGTTCGATTCCAGCTGCGGCAGGTCGACCGTCGGCGGATAGTCGATGATGTCGACGTCGCCGTTGAGAAGCGCCGCCAGCCGCGCCGAGTCCTGGCCGACGGGGCGAAACACGACCTGATCCCAGCCCGGATCGCCGCCCCACCAGTCGGGGTTCTTGCGCACGGTGATGCGGTTGCCGGGGCTGAACTCCTCGAACACGAAGGGGCCGGTGCCGATGGCCGCGGCGCCGCTGTTGAAATCGACCGAGGCGGTTTTCCCCTCCGCCGCGTGCTGGGCGACGATCGGCACCATGGCCAAATCCTCGGCCACGGTGGGATAGGGTCCGTCGGTGACGACCCGCACCGTGGTGTCGTCGATCTTGCTCCACGTCTTGCCGCCCTTGGCCAGCGTGAAGGCCGGGCTGGCCGGCGCCCCCTCGATGCCGCTGGAGAGGCGGTCGAACGAGAAGATCACGTCATCGGCGTTGAACGGTTCGCCATCGTGCCAGGTGACGCCCTCGCGAAGCTTGATCTCCCACGTCACCTCGTCGATCGGCTGCCAGGACACGGCAAGCCCCGGAACCGGCTGCGAGGCCGAATCGAGATCGACGAGATGCTCGAAGATGTGTTCCTGCACCTGAAGGTCGGCGGAAAGCTGGGTCCAGTGCGGGTCGAGCGAGCTTGCTTCCGACCGCACGCCGATGGTCAGCACCTCCTCCGCTGTGGCGGGTGCCACCGCCAGCAGCGCCGCCGCCGCAAGGGCAATGCCAAGGCCAAATGTCTTCACGTTCACACCTCCATGCTTGCTGTTTGTTTTCCGTTTCTCCTGGCGCCACCGCGCGCTGAACGGCGAAGACCTCGCCGCGAGAGCCGTGTCCCGCACCATGCGACGTTCGCATGGCGAACAAATGTTCGCTCTAGCGAAATGTTGGCGAGGAAACCCCCGCCTGTCCAACGTTATTTTGGTCTAGAACGGAAGTTCGTACCGGCGGCGAAGGGTCCGCCAACCACTCACGAAAACCGTGGAAACCGTCAACGGCGACCGACGCCGGGGCTTCCTAGGGGCGGTCAGCCAACTCGGCGACCAGCGCCTCGGCCGTCACCTGCCGGCAATACCCCCGGATCGCCTGGAGAGAGGCGCGCTGGCGGTCTTCGCCGAAGGTCGCGCAGGCATCGGTGACCTGGGTCACCAGGTAACCCAGATCGCAGGCGTCTCGGATCGCGCTTTCGACGCACTGGTCGGTGAGCACGCCGGACACGATCAGCTGCTGCGCGCCGAGGTTGCGTAGGATGTAGTCGATGTTGGTGGAAACAAAGACGCTCGAGGACGATTTCGGCAGCACGATCTCATCCTCGTCCGGGGCGATGGCATCCACCACCCGCCCGTCCCACGATCCCTTCGGCACGTTGAAGCCGGTGATCTTGTAGTCGAGGCTGCGGTCGCGGCCGTCGCGCGTCAGGCTTTCGATGGTAGTGTAAATGACCTCGACGCCGGCGGCGCGGGCCGCGCGCTGGATCGCCTGCATCCGGGGCAGGACCCGTGCGGACAGGTGCGTCAGGAACGGCCCCTTCTTCTCAGCCACCTCCTCCGGCGGCATCCCGGCCCATTCCGCGCCGTCCGCGTGGCAGCAAAAATTCTGCACATCGATGAACAGAAGCGCGGCCCGGTCCGGGACGATCGGAATGTCGCGCGAGGTGGTGGACAGAAACGGGCTGCTCATTCAGGGCTCCAGGGCGCTAAGGGCGGTTGAGAGAAGATCGGCCATGGCGCGGACGGCGGCGGCATCGGCCAGCCGGTCGTTGCGCACCTCGATCAGGACATGGGGCAGTCGGCGCGTCTCGGCGTGGACGGGAATGGTGTAGTCCGACCCGTCCTCGATTTCGTAGGGCCTGTTCAGGCCCAGCGGGCGCGCATCCGCGACCTGGCCGAGCGCGACGGCCAGGCCGTCGGCAAGCGGGTTGTCCTGCCGCCAGAGCAGACCGACCGGCCAGGGGCGCGGGGCGGGATCGCCGCGCCGTCGCGGATCGTAGCTGTGCACGGCGACGAGCCCCCTCACCGCCCGCGTTTCGCAATGATCCGCGACGGCCCGGTGAAAGGGCTGGTGGATCGCCGCCCACCGCGCCTTGCGGTCGGCTTCGGGCAATCCGGCGTTGGCGGGCACCGATGTGCCGTCGCTGACCTCCGGCACCAGGTCGGGCGCGTCCCACGGGCGGTTGCAGTCGATCACGAGGCGGCTGTAGGGCTGAAGAATCAGGGTGGCGTCGAGCAGCGCGCCAAGCGCGCGGGCAAGCGGTTCGGCCCCCGGATCCCAGCCGATATGCCGGTCGATCTCGCCATCGGGGAGCCCAAGACCGTCCAGCGCCGCCGGAACGCAACGACCGGCGTGCTCGACCGTCAAAAGCCAGCCCGAACGGCCCGGCACGATGTCGACCGGCGCCGGGTCGGCGGCCGAGAGAAAGGGTTTGGGGTCGGGCATGTGGGGAAGCGGTGCTACGACCTGTAACGGAAAAGACAGATTGCATTCGCGCACAACTGTTCACACGATGCGCCACGGAAGCAAGGACTTAGCGGCGGGGACACGGGATGGCGCACGCGCTGACAATGGCCTGCACCAGCGATTTTTCGGGGCTGGTGCGGGGCAAGGGGTTTGCCGCCGCCGACCTCGACAAACGGATCGCGCGGGGGATCGGCTGGACGCCGACGAACGTGCAGATTACCTGCTTCGACACGATTGCCGAAAGCCCCTATGGCGCGCTGGGCGACCTTGTGCTGCGCCCCGATGCCAAGACGCTGACCGAGGCCCCGCTGCCGGACGGACAAAAGCTGTCGTTCCTTCTGGGCGATATCACCGATCTTGACGGCGCGCCCTGGGAATGCTGCACGCGGGGTCTTCTGGCCACCGCGCTGGCACGGCTCGCCAAGGTCTCGGGGCTGGCGCTTCAGGCGACGTTCGAGCACGAATTCATGCTGCCGGGCGGTGCCGGCACCCGGGCCTTTTCGCTTGCCGGCTTTGCCGAGCGGCAGCGGTTTGGCGAGGCGCTGTTCGCGGCCCTGGCCGGGGCCGGTATCGCGCCCGACAGCTTCCTGCGCGAATACGGACCCGACCAGATGGAGATCACGCTGCCACCGGCACCGGCCCTGCAGGCCGCGGACGAGGCGGTGATCGTGCGCGAGCTGACGCGGGCGACGGCGGCGGCGATGGGGATGCGCGCTACCTTCTCGCCACTGTGCGCCGCCGATATCGTGGGCAACGGGGTGCACATCCATCTGAGCTTTCTGGACGGCGACGGGCACCCCACCACCCACGACCCGGCGGCCCAGGACGGGCTGTCGGCCCCGGCGTCGGCCTTCATCGCCGGCGTGCTGCGGCATCTCAACGCCGTCTCGGCGTTCACGGCGCCAAGCGCGATCTCGGCCCTGCGCCTGACCCCGCATCGCTGGAGCGCCGCCTACAACAATCTGGGCGCCCAGGATCGCGAAGCGGCGATCCGCATCTGCCCGGTCACGTCGCGCGATCCCGAGGCGCGGGCCCGTCAGTTCCATGTCGAATTCCGGGCCGCCGACGCGGCGGCCAGTCCCTATCTTGCGCTTGCGGCGGTGGTTGCCGCCGGCACGATCGGCCTGGAGGAAGGTCTTCGGGCCCCGGCCTCCACGGCCGAGGATTTGAGCCTTCTGCGGTACGAGGCGCTGGCGGCGCGCGGGCTGAAGCGCCTGCCCGCGTCGCTGGAGGCCGCGCTGGACGCGCTTGACGAGGATGGCATCTTCAGCGGCGCGTTTCCGGCCCGGATGCCGGCCATCTACACGGCCCACAAGCGCGGCGAGCTCCACCACGTGGCGCCACTGACGGAGAGCGAGCGTTTCACGGCTTATGCGGCGACCTATTGACTAGGCGCCTGCATTCGAAAGAATGCGCTATGCGAATTTTTGTTCGAAAATCAACAGGGAGCATCAAAAGATGGACAAGAACGGACTGATCGGATCTCTCGCCGCGAGAAACCCGTTGCGGCAGCCGCTGCAGCACTCGGCAAGCCGCCGCCGGTTCCTGGCGGGCCTGGCAGCGGGCGTCGCGGCCGGCGCCCTTCCCCTCGGATCGACGGCGCGGGCCAGCGAGCCGCTGTCGCTGCTGACCTGGGATGCCTACGCCGACCCGCGGCTTTTGGACCTCTGGCGGTCGCAGACGGGCGTGGACATCCGCTACGAGATCCACATTTCCGACCCAACCTCGGTGAACCGGCTGCGCGCCGGCGAGACATCGGTTTGGGACTTCATCAACGTCAACAACCCGTGGGCGCGCAACGTGATGTGGCCCGCCGGGCTGATCCGCGACCTCCCGCGCGACCGGTTCGAGCCGCTTTATGCCCAGATGAAGCCGAAATTCGCCATGCCCTACAAATGGGCGATGAGCGAGGACAGCGAGCATCTTCTCGGCATCGTGCAGCGGTACGAAACGTTCGATTTCGTGGTCAACCCCAACGTCATCTCGCCCGACCTCGCCAAGGACGAGGGGTGGGACCTGTTCAACAACCCCGATTTCGCCAACCGTTACGGCATCCTCGCCTACGAGGACTGGAACGTGATGGATATCTGCATGGGCGCCGGCGTTCACCCCTTCAAGGTCAAGACCGACGAGGAGGTGGCGCGTTTCGAGGAGACCTGCAAGCGCTGGATCGACAACGCCGCCCTGATCACGACCGACTTCGTGCAGCTCAACCTGGCGGTGCTGAACGGCGAGATCGACCTTTACTTCACCGGCGGCACCTACACCACGGCGGCGGCGCGGCTGGAGGGCGTGACCGAGCTGTACGCCATCACCCCGAACAGCGGTCCGGCCGACGGCAAGGGCGGGATCAACTGGATCGAGCTCAACTCGGCCGTCAACAACCCCGACTTCCTGGAAGCCACGTTCGACTTCCTGGAGTTCATCACCACGCCGGACGCCGCCGAGATCGTGGCGCGGGGCAACGGCAACCTCCAGCCTGTCAGCCAGATGGCGCAGCCCGAACTGATGTCGCGCTTCTCGAGCGACGAGTTGGCGGCCATCCAGTGGGACGAATTCGACGCGCGGATCGCCAACGCCGTCGAATTCGACATCGTGCCCGACTATGACCGCCTCTATGACATCTACTCCGCCGCCATGCGCGCGCGGGGCTGACCATGGCCCTGTCCGCCGGAGGGACCGGAAACCGGCCGGTGATCCTGTCGCTGACCGGTATGACGAAAACCTTCGGCGGGCTGCGGGCGGTCGACGACATCTCGCTCGACATCGCCGACGGCGAGTTCCTGACCATCGTCGGGCCGTCGGGCAGCGGCAAGTCGACCCTGGTCCGCCTGCTCGCAGGACTTGAGGCCCCGACCGCAGGAACCCTGCGTTTGCGCGACAAGGACATCACAGCCCTGCCCGCGAACCGCCGGCCGACGGCGATGGTGTTTCAGTCCCTGGCGCTGTTCGATCACCGCAGCGTCGGGCAGAACATCGAGTTCGCGATGAAGATGAAGGGTGTGCCGGCCGACGAACGCCGGGTGCGCGCGCTGGAACTGCTGCGGCTGGTCCGCCTGCCCGAAAGCTATTACCCGCGCCCGGTGACCCAGTGTTCGGGCGGCGAGCGGCAGCGCGTGGCGCTGGCAAGGGCCTTCGCCTCCGACCCCGAAATCCTGTTCTTCGACGAGCCGCTGTCGGCCATCGACTACCGGTTGCGCAAGACGCTGGAAGTGGAATTGAAGGAGCTGCACCAGCGTACCGGGCGCACCTTCGTCTACATCACCCACAGCCTGGAGGAAGCCATGGTGATGTCCGACCGCATCGCCATCATGCGCGAGGGAAGGTTCGTTCAGGTGGGCACGCCGCAGGAGATCTACGGCGCCCCGGTCAACCGTTTCGTGGCGGGGTTCATGGGGGAGGTGAACATCCTCACCGTAAGCCGCGATGCCCAGGGCCGCGACATCTTCGTGGAGCTCGGGGTCCCCGCGGACAAGGCGGGGGGCGCCTATGCCGTGCTGCGGCCCGAGGCGCTGTTGCCCGGGCGGGAGCGTGCGATCTCGGTAGAGATGACCGTCACCCAGACGATGATGCTGGGCTCGCGCACGCAACTCATGCTCGACGTGGGCGGAACCACCCTAATCTCCGAGGTCGGCGGCGCGGCGGCCGACGGGCACAATCCCGGCACCCGCGCCTATTTCGGGTTTTCGCCCGACGACGTCACCTGGGTGGCGGAATGAGCCGGCCACGGTCGCCGGGGGCGTGGTTCGCCCTGCCCGTCATCGCCTTTCTGGTGCTTTGCTTCGTGCTGCCCATCGCCACGGTCGCCTGGTTCAGCCTGATGCAACCCCGCACCTTCGCGCTCACCGCCGACATGACGCTTGCCAACTACGCCGTCGCGGCAACCGAAGGGTACTACCGCCCGATGATGTGGTCGCTGCTGGGCGCCGGTGTGACGACGCTGGTCTGCGTGGTGCTGGCCTGGCCCACGGCCAAGATCCTGCACCTCCACGCCGGCCGCGCCGCGCCGGTGGTTTCCGCCTTGATCGCGCTGCCGATCTTTATTTCCGAAAGCGTCCGGCTGTTCGGCATGTCGGTGTTTCTGATGCCGGGCGGCGGGATTCTGGCGGGATCGCTCAACGCGCTGTTCGGCATCCAGATAGGGTCCATGCTGAACACCTGGGCGGCCACGCTGGTCGGCATGATCTATATCCATTTCCCGTTCATGCTGTTTCCCCTTCTTCTTGGCGTCAGCCTGATCCCGCGCGACCGGGTGGAAGCCGCGCGGGACCTTGGCGCCGGTCCGTTCGCCGTCTTTCGCGAGGTGGAACTGCCGCTCGCCGCGCCCGGCCTGATAATCGGCTGCCTTTTGACCTTCGTCCTGTCCCTGGGCGCCAACTCCGAGGCCGCGATCCTGGGCGGCCGCAGCGTGACGGTGATGACCGCCGCGATCGAGCAGCGCTTCAACTATGCCCAGGACTGGCCCATGGGCGCGGCCCTGAGCATGCTGGTCATCGCCATCACGGCGGTGATCGTGCTGCCGATCATGGCCCGCCTCGATCTCGACCGGCTGACCCGGCGATGACGACGGCGCGGCATCTGGGGCCCTTGCGGGCCTTGTGGATCGGGATGGTGCTGGCGCTCCTCTATATCCCGATCATGTCGGTGGTGCTCGCCTCGCTGGCCAACACCCGCTACATGCGGTTTCCCCACCGGGTCTGGACGCTGGACGCCTATCGCGAGGCGATCGGGTCCTTCACGACGTGGACGATCCATCTGATCTCGTTGCAGATCGCTCTGGGCGTCGTCCTCTTCGCCGTGGCGTTGGGGACGCTCGGCGCCGTCGCCTTCGCGCGGTACGACTGGCGCGGCCGCAACCTGTTCCAGCGGTTGCTGGTGCTGCCGATCTTTTTTCCCCAGCCGGTGATGGGGTTGGCCTTGCTGCTGTCGTTCACCGCGGTCGGCTTCACGCCCAGTTGGAAAACCGCGGTGGTGGCCCACCTGGTCTGGATCGTGCCGATCGTATCGCTGGTCGTATCGATCCGCTTCTTCGGCTACGACGTGGCGCAGGAGGAGGCGGCGCTCGATCTCGGCGCCAGCCGCTGGCAGGTGGTGCGAGAGATCACCCTGCCGGCGCTGTGGCCCGGCATCTTCTCCGGCGCGCTGTTCGCGTTTCTGTTGTCCTGGTCGAACCTGTCCCTGTCGATCTATACCTCGGGGCCGGACACACCGCTGCCGGTCTGGCTGTTCGCCCGGACGGCCACGAACTATTCTCCCCTTGTGCCATCGGTGGCGGTAATCGGGACCGGGGTTTCGGCGCTGATTGTCTGCGGACTGGTAATGATCCGGATCGTCGGGGGGCGGGTCCGCCGGACCTGACGACCAGAAATTATCGTTCGGGGGAATGGTGCCCAGGGACAGAATCGAACTGCCGACACGAGGATTTTCAGTCCTCTGCTCTACCAACTGAGCTACCTGGGCGCCGAACCGGGACAACCGGAGGCCGGCCGGAAGAACTCCGGCGACCGCGGAGCCGTGCTTATAGGAAAACTGAGGCGGGCTGTCCAGCGCCAAGGCTGGCCGTCGGTCCCGGGGGCCGCTGGCCGGCGGGGGCATCATGATCAGGCGATGATATCGGGCAGCATCTCGCTTTCAAGCTGGGCGATCTGGTCCTTGATCATCAGTTTGCGTTTCTTCAGCCGCTGGATCTGAAGCTGGTTCGACGTCGCCTCCGCCGCCAGCCGTTCGATCACATCGTCGAGATCGCGATGCTCGAGGCGCAGCGCGCCCAAGCGATGATCCAGCGAATCCCGGTCGTTCATGCGATCCCATGTCCATGCTGTCGAGAACGGGTCTCTTATACCAAATTTCGCCGACAGGGGCCCATAGAGATCGCGAGCATGGGCCCGACCCCGAATTGTCCAACCGGGTCCTTGCGGGGTTGGCACGATCTGCTATCACTACCGCCGATCATCATCACGGCAAGGCGAGCACCGCACATGGCCGGCGAGAAACGTATCGGAATCCTGACCAGCGGCGGCGATTGCGCCGGGCTCAATGCCATCATTCGGGCCGCCGTTTTCCGGTCGGCGGAGCTGGGCTGGACCATCCTTGGCATCAAGGAAGGGACGATGGGGCTGATCAACCGCCCCCTGCAGTACGAGGTTTTGCGGCCGGAGATGTTCAACGGCGACGTCATGCGCCGCGGCGGAACCATCCTGGGGACCACCAACAAGGGCAACCCGTTCTCCTTTCCCATGGCCGACGGGACGGTCAAGGACCGGTCGCAGGAGATCGCCGGCGGTTACCGCGAGCTGGGTCTGGACGCGCTGATCGGGATCGGGGGCGACGGCAGCCTGGCGATCCTGCGCCGCCTGGCCGGCGAAGGCGGCATGAACCTGGTCGGCATCCCCAAGACCATCGACAACGATATCGGACTGACGGAAATCTCGGTCGGGTTCGACACGGCCGTCGCGGTCGCCACCGAGGCGCTGGACCGGCTGCAGCCGACGGCCGCCAGCCATGCCAGGGTCATGGTGCTGGAGGTGATGGGCCGGGACGCGGGCCATATCGCCATTGCCGCGGGCGTGGCCGGCGGCGCCGACGCCATCCTGATCCCCGAGATTGCCTACAGCATCGAGGGAGTGGCCCAGAAAGTCCGGAAACTGCGGCAGAACGGGCGTAACTTCGCGCTGATCGTGGTGTCGGAAGCGGTGAAGACCGTCGATGGCGAACCGATGGAGATGCGGTTTTCCGATGGCCAGACGCGGTTCGGCGGGATCGGCCATTACCTGGGCGACAAGATCGCGGAAGCCACCGGGGCCGAAACCAGGGTCACCGTTCTGGGCCACGTCCAGCGCGGCTCGATGCCCGGATGGCGCGACCGCATGGTGGCCTCGGCCTTTGGGGTGCATGCCGTGGACCTGATCGCGGCGGGAAAGCACGACCGGATGGTCGCCTGGTCGAACCGCGGCGTCATCGACGTTTCCATCGAGGAGGCGATCGCCCATTATCAGGCGGTCGAACTGGACAGCGCCCTGGTCACCACCGCCCGGGGCCTGGGCATCTATCTGGGCGACAATCCGCAATAGGCCGATTGAAGGGCGGGCACGCCACCCCACCGGCCACACCCCGATACGGGTCCCGGCAAGGCAGACTCCATCGACCGCGTGGGTGAAACACACCGCCGCGTCATCGGAAACCGGCTGTGCACGCCCGCTCTGTTTCGAGACGGGCCTTCATATCGGTGGGGGCACGGCAACATTTGTGATGCCGAACCACCCAAAATGATACGTTTCCGTCTTGATCCGCCGGCGATCGTCACTATTATGTAAAGTGGTCAAAGAAAGACCATAAATACTTTGAACAGGGACAGTAAGATCAGCAATGGAATAAATCGAAAATTCTCGCAATACCTAGGATGAAAAGGGGAAACGAATGTCGTTTAGAGAGAGAATCGATTCCTTACGGGTCAAACATGCAGCCCTGGACGAACAATTGCAGGATGAAGCGCAACGGCCTTCCCTCTCTAACGAATACCTCAACCGCCTCAAGCGCGAAAAACTTCGAATTAAAGACGAAATCCAGCGTTTGGCGACCGGCTGACCGGTCGCCCCGGCGTACCGCCCAGCGGCTCAAGCCGCTGGGCCCCCGTGCTCCCAAACACCCCGCTCCGCGGCGAGATCGGGTCGCCGCGAACCCCCCTATTTAGGCCGGATCTGCGGGTGCATCGACCGGGATATCGGTCACTGTTTCGGAAGTGTCGGCCGCTTGTTGCGTCGGCTTGCGGCCTTTGTTGGCCTTTGCCTGCGCCTCATCCAGTTCCCGCTGGGTGCACAAACCCAGAATTACCGGATTGCGCGCCTTGATATTGGGCGCATTCCAGTGAGTTCGGTCGCGGATGGCCGTGATCGTGGGCTTGGTGGTCCCGATCAGCCGTGAAATGGCCGCGTCGCTCATCTCCGGCACGTTCTTGACCAGCCAGGCGATTCCATCGGGCTTGTCGCCGCGCTTGGTAACCGGTGTATAGCGCGGCCCCTTCTGACGGATCGACGGCGGCGGCAGATCGCTTTTGGCCATTTCCAGCCGGGCGGAGGGATCCGCCTCGCAGCGCGCAATCTCTTCCTTGGTCAGCTGGGCGTTGGCGATCGGGTCCATACCGACCATGCCGATGGCCACCTCGTCATCGGCGATGGCGTTCACCTCCAGCTCGTGCAGACCGCAGAACTCGGCGATCTGCCTGAAGGTCAGCGCCGTGTTTTCGACCAACCAGACCGCCGTGGCCTTGGGCATCAAAGGCTGGGCCATTCCTCTACTTCTCCTTGGAACACGAAAAACCGCGCCGCCGCGTGCCCGTCCCTTCGATCCCGGGGCAGCACCGATCGCAGCGACGCCAAACACGTTTGTCTTGAGAAGAGACATATAGGCGCTGCCGTGGCGACGGCCAAGGAAAATGGCCGAACAGCGGTCTCTAGGAGCCCGTCCGAGAATCGTCGAGACGCGCGTGGATGGAGTGGTGCGAGG
>JBQLZQ010000029.1:0-6512 GCA_052168355.1 Inquilinaceae bacterium | reverse complement strand
CCGGGAAGGCGGCCGGACGGTCGGCGCCGGGGTCGTCGCCGGCATCATCGAATAGACACCACACACCAGGACCACACCAACCCGACCGAACCCCGGGCCCGGCATTTCGGACCCGAACGAACGGAACAGGACCATGGACAGCCAAGATATCCGCATCCGACTGAAGGCCTTCGATCATCGGGTGCTGGATCAGTCGACCAGCGAGATCGTGAACACCGCCAAGCGCACGGGGGCCCGGGTGCGGGGGCCGATCCCGTTGCCGACCCGTATCGAGCGATACACGGTGCTGCGGTCGCCCCACGTCGACAAGAAGTCCCGTGAGCAGTTCGAGATGCGGACTCACAAGCGGTTGCTGGACATCATCGACCCGACTCCCCAGACGGTGGACGCGCTGATGAAGCTCGACCTCGCCTCCGGTGTCGATGTCGAGATCAAGCTCTAAAGAGGCACATGATGCGATCTGGTCTCATTGCGCAAAAGGTCGGCATGACCCGCGTCTTCGACGAGGCGGGTCTTCATGTCCCGGTGACCGTGCTGCGCCTCGACGGGTGTCACGTGACCGATGTCCGGACGGTGGAGCGGGACGGCTATGTTGCGGTTCAGCTTGGCGCCGGCAAGGCCAAGGTGAAGAACGTCTCCAAGCCGCTGCGCGGCCACTTTGCCAAGGCGCGGGTCGAACCGCGACAGAAGGTGGCGGAGTTCCGGGTGACCGAGGATGCCTTGCTGAAGGTCGGCGACGAACTGACCGCCGATCATTTCGTGCCCGGGCAGCATGTGGACGTGACTGGCACCTCGATCGGCAAGGGGTTCGCCGGGGCCATGAAACGGCACAATTTCGCCGGTCTGCGCGCCTCCCACGGCGTATCCGTGTCGCACAGGTCCCACGGTTCGACCGGCCAGAACCAGGATCCCGGCCGCGTCTTCAAGGGCAAGAAGATGGCCGGGCATATGGGTAACGAGCGGGTGACCGTGCAAAACCTGACCATCGTGTCCACCGACGCCGACCAGGGGCTGATCCTGGTGCGCGGCGCGGTGCCGGGCGCGGATGGCGGATGGGTGCTGATCCGCGACGCGCTCAAGCGCAAGGTGCCCGACGGGGTGCCCATGCCGGCCGGCCTGCGCCAGGCGGCGGGTGAGCCTGTCGAGACCCCGGCGGACGAGCCGACCGGTGCCGATGGGACCGGTGGCGACCAGACGGCGCCCGCCGATGCAGAGAATAAGGACTGAACCGATGAAGGTTCCCGTCAAGACCCTGGACAATAAGGCGGCCGGCGAGATCGATCTCGATGACGAGATCTTCGGTCTGGAGCCGCGCATCGATCTTCTGCATCGGATGGTCACGTACCAGCTCGCCAAACGGCGCGCCGGCACGCACAAGACCAAGGGCATCAGCGAGATCAGCGGCACCACCAAGAAGCCCTTCAAGCAGAAGGGAACGGGCCGCGCCCGGGCCGGCTCCCTGCGGGCGCCGCAGCATCGTGGCGGTGCCGTGGTCTTCGGTCCGGTGGTGCGCAGCCATGCCCACAGCCTGAACAAGAAGGTCCGCAAGCTGGCGCTCAAGCACGCTTTGTCGAGCAAGGCCAAGGCCGGCAATCTGATGATCCTGGATGGCGCCGGTGCCGGCGATGTCAAGACCGCGGCGCTGGCGTCGCGGCTGGGCGCCCTCGGGCTGACCTCGGCCCTGTTTGTCGACGGCGACGCGATCGATACGAATTTCGGCTTGGCGGCGCGCAACCTGGTCGGCATCGATGTGCTGCCGCAGCAGGGAGCCAATGTCTACGACATTTTAAGGCGGGACACGCTGGTGCTGACCCGGGCTGCTGTCGAGAAACTGGAGGCGCGGCTCAAATGAACGCGAAAGCCAATACGAAACCGTCGACGATCAGCCGGGCGCGAGCCTACGACGTGCTGCTGTCGCCGGTGATCACCGAAAAGTCGACCATGATGTCGGAACACAATCAGGTCACGTTCAAGGTGCCGCTGGACGCCACCAAGACGGAGATCCGTCAGGCGGTGGAGATGGTGTTCGAGGTCAAGGTGACGGCGGTCAATACCCTGCGCGTCAAGGGGAAGACCAAGCGGTTCCGTGGCATCAAGGGCCGGCGATCCGACCAGAAAAAGGCCATGGTCACGCTGGCCGATGGCCAATCCATCGACGTGACCACGGGGATTTGATCCGATGGCATTGAAGAATTTCAACCCGACGACACCGGGCACCCGGCAGCTCATCATCGTCGACCGGTCCGAGCTCTATAAGGGCAAGCCGGTCAAGGCGCTGACCGAGGGGCTGAGCCGCAAGGGCGGACGCAACAACACCGGGCGCATCACCGCGCGACGCATCGGCGGCGGCCACAAGCGGACCTATCGGGTCGTCGACTTCAAGCGCGCCAAGCATGATGTGCGGGCGACGGTGGAGCGGCTGGAATACGATCCCAACCGCACCGCGTTCATCGCCCTGATCCGGTACGAGGATGGCGAGCAGGCCTATATCCTGGCGCCGCAGCGACTGGGCGTGGGCGACACCGTGGTCGCCGGCGACCGCACCGACATCAAGCCCGGCAACGCCATGCCGCTGCGCAGCATTCCGGTGGGGACGATCGTCCACAACATTGAGCTGAAGCCCGGCAAGGGCGGCCAGATGGCGCGCGCGGCGGGAACGTATGCCCAGCTGGTCGGCCGGGATTCGGGTTACGCCCAGCTCAAGCTGACGTCGGGCGAGTTGCGCATCGTGCGCGGCGACTGCATGGCCACGATCGGCGCTGTGTCCAATCAGGACAATTCCAACACCAATCTGGGCAAGGCCGGGCGCAAGCGCTGGCTGGGCAAGCGGCCGTCGGTGCGCGGCGTGGCGATGAACCCCATCGATCACCCCCATGGCGGCGGCGAGGGCCGCACCTCGGGCGGCCGTCATCCGGTCACCCCGTGGGGCAAGCCGACCAAGGGCCGCAAGACCCGCAACAACAAGGCGACGGATCGCTTCATCGTCCGCCGCCGCAACAAGAAGTAAGGAGAGCGGCCATGGCACGTTCCCTCGCGAAAGGGCCGTTCGTCGACGGGTATCTGTTGAAGAAGGCGGATGTCTCCCGGAATTCCGGACGCAACGAGGTCATCAAGACCTGGTCGCGCCGGTCGACCATCCTGCCGCAGTTCGTCGGCCTGACCTTCGGTGTCTATAACGGGCGGAAGTTCCTGCCGGTGATCGTCACCGAGAACATGGTCGGTCACAAGCTGGGCGAGTTCTCGCCCACGCGCACCTATTACGGCCACGCCGCCGACAAGAAGGCGAAGAGGAAGTAATCATGGCCAAGTCCGCGACAGAGCGCCGGCTCGCCGACAGCGAGGCCAAGGCGGAGGCACGGATGCTGCGGGGCAGCCCGCGCAAGCTCAACCTGGTGGCCCAGCTGATCCGTGGCAAGGATGCCGCGCGGGCGCTGGCCGATCTGACCTTTTCGAAGCGCCGCATGGCCAACGACGTCAAGAAGGTCCTGCAGTCGGCCATCGCCAATGCCGAGAACAACCATCAGCTCGATGTCGACCGGCTGTTCGTGTCGGAAGCCTATGTCGGCAAGGGCTTGGTCATGAAGCGGTTTCGGGCCCGCGCCCGCGGCCGCGCCAGCCGGATAGAAAAGCCGTGGTCGAACTTGACCGTGGTCGTCCGCGAGCGTGAGGAAAGGGTCTGATATGGGCCACAAGGTCAATCCCATCGGGCTGCGGCTCGGCATCAACCGCACCTGGGACTCGCGCTGGTTCGCGACCAAGGATTACGCCAAGCTTCTCCACGAGGACCTGGATATCCGCAAGTTCCTGGAAAAGCGTGTGGCCCAGGCCGGCCTCAGCCGGATCGTCATCGAGCGTCCGGCCAAGCGGGCGCGGATCACCATTCATACGGCGCGGCCCGGGGTCGTCATCGGCAAAAAGGGCGCGGACATCGAGAAGCTGCGCAGCGACCTGTCGCGGATGACCGGCGGCGAGGTCACCCTCAACATCGTCGAGATCCGCAAGCCGGAAATCGACGCCAAGTTGGTGGCCGAGAACATCGCCAGTCAGCTGGAGCGCCGGGTGGCCTTCCGGCGGGCCATGAAGCGCGCCGTGCAGAACGCCATGCGCCTTGGCGCGCTGGGCATCCGGATCAATTGCGGCGGTCGCCTGGGCGGTGCCGAAATCGCCCGGACGGAATGGTATCGCGAGGGCCGTGTGCCGCTGCACACGCTGCGTGCGGATGTCGATTACGGCACGGCCACCGCCAGGACGACGTATGGGACCTGCGGGGTCAAGGTCTGGGTGTTCAAGGGCGAGATCATGGCCCACGACCCCATGGCCCAGGACAAGCGCCTGGCCGAACAGACCACGCCGCGCGGCTAGTTGAGATCGGGGAACCAAGACCATGTTGAGTCCGAAGCGGACCAAGTTCCGTAAAGCCCATAAGGGCCGAGTCAAGGGTGTGGCCAAGGGCGGCACGACCCTCAATTTCGGCACCTATGGCCTGAAGGCCGTCGGGCCGGCGCGGATCACGGCGCGCCAGATCGAGGCCGCGCGGCGGGCCATCACCCGCCACATGAAGCGCCAGGGCCGTGTGTGGATCCGTATCTTCCCGGATGTGCCGGTGTCGCAAAAGCCGGCGGAAGTGCGCATGGGCAAGGGCAAGGGGTCGCCCGAATACTGGATGTGTCGGGTGCGGCCGGGCCGCATCATGTTCGAGCTGGACGGCGTGCCGGGCGATCTGGCCAAGCGGGCCTTTGAACTGGCCGCCGCGAAGCTGCCGGTGGAAACCCGGTTTGTCGCCCGCGTCGGCGAGGAGGTGTGACCATGAAGGCCGAGGACATTCGCGCCAAGACCGTCGACGAGTTGAAGGATCAGCTGGTCGGCTTGAAGAAGGAGCGCTTCAATCTGCGCTTTCAGAAGGCGAGCGGACAGTTGGAACGCACCTCCCGGGTGCGTGAGTTGCGCCGCGATATCGCGCGGATCATGACCATTCTAGGCGAGCGGCGTTCCGCCGCCGCCGGCAAGTAGGAGGGCGGGCCATGCCGCGGCGTGTGCTCCATGGGAAAGTCGTTTCGGACAAGATGGACAAGACCATCACGGTCTTGGTCGAACGTCAGCTCCGGCATCCTGTGTACAAGAAATTCATCAAGCGTTCCAAGCGCTTCCTGGCTCATGACGAGCAGAACCAGTTCAAGATCGGCGATCAGGTCTCGATCATCGAATGCCGTCCGCTGTCCAAGCGGAAAACCTGGGCCGTTGTCACCGACGACGCCGCTGCCGGCATCGGCGCCGAAGGATAAGGGACCAAGAACATGATTCAGATGCAGACGAACCTGGAGGTCGCCGATAATTCCGGCGCGCGCAGGGTGCAGTGCATCAAGGTGCTGGGCGGGTCCAAGCGCCGCTTTGCGTCGGTCGGCGACGTCATCGTCGTCTCGGTCAAGGAGGCGATCCCCCGCGGCCGCGTCAAGAAGGGCGACGTGCATCAGGCGGTGATCGTGCGCACGGCCAAGGAAGTGCGGCGCGACGACGGCACGACCATCAAGTTCGACCGCAACGCCGCGGTGCTGATCAACAAGCAGGGCGAACCCATCGGTACCCGTATCTTCGGGCCCGTGACGCGGGAACTGCGGGCCAAGAAGTACATGAAGATCATCAGCCTGGCGCCCGAGGTATTGTGAGATGGTGAAGCTCAAGATCAAAAAGGGCGATCAGGTCATCGTCCGCGCCGGCCGCGACAAGGGAAAGCGTGGCGAGGTGCTCAAGGTCATGCCGCAGGACAACCGCGCCATCGTTCAGGGCGTGAACATGGTCAAGCGCCACACCCGCGCCTCGGCGTCGGGTGCCGGCGGCATCGAGGAAAAGGAAGCCTCGATCCATGTGTCCAACCTTGGCCATATCGACCCGAAGGACAGCGGCGTGACCCGGGTCGGCTATCGGACGCTCGAAGACGGCCGCAAGGTCCGCTTCTCCAAGCGGTCCGGCGAAATCATCGACCGGTGAAGGCATCATGACCCGACTGCAGGAACAATACGAGAAAGTGATCAAGCCCGGCCTGATCGAGGAATTCTCCTACAAGAACCCGCTACAGACACCGCGGTTGGAGAAGATCGTCATCAATATGGGCGTCGGCAAGGGCGCGGTGGACTCCAAGAAAGTCACGGTCGCCGTGCAGGAGCTGACGGCGATCGCCGGCCAGAAACCGGTGGTGACCAGGGCCCGCAACTCGATCGCCGGCTTCAAGCTGCGCGAGGGGATGCCCATCGGCACCAAGGTCACGCTGCGCCGCGACCGGATGTACGAATTCCTGGATCGGCTGGTGAACATCGCTCTGCCGCGCGTCCGCGATTTTCGCGGGCTGTCGCCCAAGAGCTTTGACGGGCGGGGCAATTATGCGCTGGGGATTCGCGAGCAGCTTGTGTTCCCGGAAATCGACTATGACCGCGTCGACGAGGTGCGGGGCATGGACATCATTATCGTGACGACGGCAAAGACGGATCAGGAAGCGCGCTCGCTTCTCAAGCGGTTCG
>JBQLZQ010000028.1:0-22017 GCA_052168355.1 Inquilinaceae bacterium | reverse complement strand
TTCACGTCATTGGTGGAAGCGGGTCCGCTTCCACCAATGACGATCGCGCTCTAGCGGCCCGACTCCACGGCGGCCAAAATCGTATCCGGAACATCGCTGAACACCCCGTCCACGCCCTGGGCGAACAGGTCGAGCGCCCGCGCCGGGTCGTTGACCGTGTAGGCCAGAAGACCTAGACCGGTGTCGCGATAGTCGGCCAGTTCCGCCGCCGTCACGCGGTCGGCGCTGAAATTGAGCGCCGCGGGCGCCAGGTCCGCCATTGTGATCCGCCAGTCCGGCGGGCGCCGGTCGAACAACCAGCCGCGCGGCCAGTCCGGTGCCGCGTCCCGCGCCGCAAGCAGGGAATCTAGGGCAAAGCTGGAGACCAGCGGCGGCGGTCGGTCTGCGGGCCATCGGGCCCGGGCGGCCGCCAGGGCCACGCGCGCGGTCTCCGCTTCCCGCCCGGAACACGGCTTGATTTCCAGATTGACGGCGAGGCCGCGCTCCAGGACCAGATCCAACGCCTCGTCCAGGGTCGGGATGCGTTCGCCGGCAAAAGCCGGCCCGAACCAGGCGCCGGCATCCAGCGCCCGCAGGGTCTCGACGTCCAGGTCGCGCACCTGTCCCGTGCCGTCGGTGGTCCGGTCGACCCTGTCGTCGTGGATCACCACGGGCACGCCGTCCCGGCTGAGCTTGACGTCGAATTCGACCATGGCCACGCCCAGATCCGCGGCCGCGCGCAGCCCGGCCAGGGTATTCTCTGGCGCGCGCGCGGCCGCGCCGCGATGACCGATCACCTTGGGCAGGACCGGGGTTCGGGGTCGCGACGGGGCAGGCGACCCCACACTCACAGACCAAGCGGGTGCGAGGGGGCGAACGACGCCGCCAGCAGCGACCCGCCAAGCGCCATCAGAACAGCGCCGCCCGCCAGGGTCACCACACCGGCGGACATTTGCCACCGTGTCTGGTGCCCGGGAACCAGGGCGGCCGCCCGGTCCCGCAGGGCGACGACCAGAACGGCCAGGACTCCGACCGCGACAGCGGTCCCGGCCGACATCGCGGCGACGGCGCCGACACCGGCCCACGGCAACCCCGCGACCCTGGCCAGGACCAGCACGAGCACGGCGCCGGTGCAGGGCCGCAGGCCGATGGACAGGACGGCGCCGACGCTGGTTCTCAGATCCCGGGCCCGGTCGATCTGGTCCGCCGTGGGCACATGCGCGTGACCGCAGGCGGCGTGCGCATGATCGTGCCCCGACACATCGACACCCGACGCCCCGGCAGCCACGGCGGCGTTGCTTGAAACCATCCGGCGCACGAGGGGACCGACGCGGCGCATGGCGCGCACCACCAGGGCTGCGCCGATCGCGACGACCAGAACAAAGCTGACGCGTTCGCTCCACCCCACCGCGGCGGCGGTGTCGCGCGGCAGCCATCCGGCCAGGTAGATGAACCCGTACACCAGCGTCACGGCCACCACGCCCTGCAGGACCGAAGCGGCCGCGACCAGACCGACGCCGCGGCGGATCGATTGTTTTTCGGCCACCAGATAGGTGGCGATCACCGCCTTGCCGTGGCCCGGTCCGGCGGCGTGAAAGACGCCATAGAGAAACCCGGTCAGGACCAGCCCCCAGGCCGCCGCACCGCCGCCGCCCTCCAGGCCGCGCAGGCCGGTGGCCAGTTCCGCGTGCAGCAGCCGCTGTTGTTCCAGCACCCAGGCGATGCCCCGGGCCCATAGCGATGGGTCCGGCCCGGCCTGCCCCGCGATCGGTGACGCCGCGGCGGCCACCCCGGCCAGAACCGCAACGCCGATGGCCAAAGCGCTGATCGGGAGAATCACTCGCACCGCACGGTCACCCATTCGGCGAAGAGGATGCCCAGATCGGTCCCGGCGCTGTCCAGCTGATCGAGCGACGACGCCAGGGACAGGGCGTCGGCGTCCGGGTTCGGCGCGCGCAGGCGATGGAGGCAGCCGTCCGGCGCATCGACCAGGCGGATCGCGTCGTCGGTCTGGGCGTGGAGCATCTCGACATAAAAGGACGGATCGAAGACAGCGTACCGCAGCCCGTCCGGCCCGGGGGCGACGGGGGTTGCGAGCGGCAGCGTGAAGGCCATTTCCAGGCGCCCGTCGCGCACCGACACCGCCATGTCCGAAATGTCGCCGAAGTCGAGCGTCTCCGCCCCCCGTTCGACCCGGGAGAAGAAATCGTAGTCCCTGAGGTTGGTCATGGTGTCGCGCAGCAGGGCGTCGAGCGGTTCGGCATCCGGCGCGCCGTCGCCGTCGCCGTCCAGCCCCTCGGTGACGAACGCGGTGTAGAATTCGTCGAACAGCCAACGCTGCCCAAGCGCGGCGACCCGGCCGTCATCGTCGAACAGGATGTCGGCCTGGATGTCGATCCAGACATGCGGATGGGCCTGAACCGCGGCGATGGGGAAAACCCCCGGTAGCGCCGCCAACGCCATCGCCACGCCCACGATCCGAAACGACCGCCTGCCGCTCATGTCGTTCTCCTCGTCCTGGCGGCGGACCGGTGGAACCGCAAGGGAACCGAGGCCCGCTCGCCGCCATCCTACAATGGAATAATGAAGGCCGAGTAAGGCGATCGGGTGGCGTGGGTCAAGTCATTCGTGCGCCCGGCGCTTCTTTCGGGCCGGGCGTTCAGGAGGAGCCGGGGCCCCGCTTGGACCGCGGGCCCGGCCGCCGGCCGGCCATCACCGCGTCCAGCCGGGCGGCCAGCGCCCGGCCCTTGGCGGTCAGGGTAACGATCTTGCGCCGCCGCTCGCGCGGGTCCTCGCGCGCCTCCACCAGATGCAGGCCGGGCTTGCGGAACGAGTGCCATTCCCCCAGCGCCGCCACGTTGCGCGACGCCGACGATTGGGCGATGCCAAGCCGCGCGGACAGGTCGCGCAGGGACAGCCCTTCCTCCTCCACCACCGTCAGGAACGACAGGGCGTATTGGATCGGCATGTCGGGATCGAGCGCGCGAAACTCCTCAAGCACCCGCGCCAGCCGCACCAGCGACCCGTCGTTGCCGGCCGGCGAGTCCGGCTTAGCCGGGGCCAGGGCCCGGCGCGTCATCGCCCACCGCTCCGAGGGTCAGCGCCCCCCGCGCCGGCGGCGTCCACGTTTTCGGCGGCGCCCATCGGGCCGGTGTGTAAATGAGCATCAAGCGGCCCAGCCACACCACCCACTCGCCATCCTCCCGCCGCGTCTGGAACGGCGGCAGGGTTCCCGTGCCCCCGTCGGACCATCGGGCGACCTCAAGAAAAAACTGACGACCGCCAACAAGCTTTAGGAAAATATGCATGACACCACCAAAACGAAACGCCGGACAACCGATCGACGGGGCGCGAATGACGCGGCACGGTCACGGATTTTTGCGTAACGTTCATACGACGGAGGGTCATGTCGGGCTCCTGCGGCAAGGCGGCGGGAACCGGGACGGGTCCGCCGAAAGGGTGGTGAAGGGCGGACTCACGATCTCACCCGCGTTGCGTTTATTTCCGATATCGGATGTGTTTTGTCAAGCGAAACGACAGGCTCCCGCCAGCCGATGTCCCGCCGCAGATAATCGGGTAGCTCGGCGATGGCGGTGATGCGCTGCCGCCGCAACCGCCATGTTCTCCACCGGCCGGCCAGATGGGCGATTCCGCGAGGAACCGACCCGAGAACGGCGGAACGAATCAGGGTTGCCACGGCAACATCTCCATCAAAACGCACACGGATGCTTCGGGGAGCGTATATATCCGATATAGGATGAATTACGCAAACGGAACATTGTCTGGAGACATCCGGGACAAACCGGCGCCGCGGCCAACGCCATCGTCGCTCCATGGGGAAGACCAAGAAGGAATCCATGAGCCCCGGCCTTCGAGCCGGGGCCCGTGCACCACGGCAGGCAACGTCCGGAGAAACGCCAACGACGCCTTTGCGCCATGCCCCCGGCTCGGGGGCCGGGGATCGGGAAGACTGTCTTCGGGTCGGTGAAGGGTTTTGCTTGAAGGGGAAGCAGCTGGAATGAACACGACGAGCCCCGGACTTGATCCGGGGCCTGTGCGGGACGGCAACGCCCGGACAGACGCAAACGGCGCCGTTCCGCACAGGTCCCGGCTCAAGGCCGGGACTCGCGGAAGCAGTTTTATGGGCAGTGAAATGCGCGGCCTGCCGGATCGATCGCCGCGCGCCCTACCCCGTCGGCGCCACCCGGCGGTAGCTCAAGGCCTCGGCGATGTGGGGGCGGCGGACGGCGGGGGCGCCGTCCAAATCGGCCAGGGTGCGGGCCACCCGCAATACCCGGTGGTAGCCGCGGGCCGACAGGCGCAGCCGTCCCGCCGCGTCGTTGAGCAGCGCCTTTCCGGGTTCGTCCAGCGCCGCCGCGCGGTCCAGCACGTCGCCGTCGGCCTCGGCATTGGTGGCGATGGGCAGGCCCGCATAGCGGTCGTCCTGCCGCGCCCGCGCCGCCGCCACCCGGGCGGCCACCGCGGCCGACCCCTCGGCCGGCGGCGGCAGGGCCAGGTCGGCGGGGCTGACCGCCGGCACGTCGACATGCAGATCGATGCGGTCGAACAGGGGGCCGGAAATCCGGGCCTGGTAGTCCTGGGCGCAGCGCGGCGCCCGGCTGCAGGCCAGTGCCGGATCGCCCAGATGGCCGCAGCGGCAGGGGTTCATGGCGGCGACAAGCTGCACCCGCGCCGGGTAGGCGACATGGGCGTTGGCCCGCGCCACCACCACCCGCCCCGTTTCCAGCGGCTGGCGCAGCGCCTCCAGGGCCGGGCGCTGGAATTCCGGCAGCTCGTCCAGAAACAGCACGCCGCGATGGGCCAGCGAAATCTCGCCCGGCCGGGCCCGCATGCCGCCGCCGACCAGGGCCGCCAGCGAGGCCGAATGGTGCGGATCGCGAAACGGCCGATGCCGGCGCAGCCGCCCGCCGTCGAGCATCCCGGCGACGCTGTGGATGGTCGAAACCTCCAGCGCCTCGGCCGGTGTCAGGGGCGGCAGCAGGCCCGGCAGGCGGGCCGCCAGCATCGACTTGCCCGATCCCGGCGGTCCCAGCATCAGAAGGTTGTGGCCGCCGGCCGCGGCCACCTCCAGCGCCCGCTTGGCGGTTTCCTGGCCCTTGATGTCCGCCAGGTCGGGCGCGGCCTCCAGCGGCTCCTCGACCAGCGGTTCGGGCGGGCTCAGGGCCTGGACGCCCTTGAAATGGTTGACCAGCGCCAGCAGGGTCGGCGGCGCCAGCACCGCGATCCGGCCGTCGGCGTTGGCCGCCCAGGCCGCCTCGGCGCCGCAAGCTGCGGGGCAGATCAGGCCGAGATCCCGGGCGGCGGCATGCATGGCCGCCGGCAGCACGCCGGCCACCCGGGTCAGCGCCCCGTCCAGGGCCAGTTCCCCCAGCGCCAGATAGCCGGCCAGTTCCGGCCCCGGCAGCACGTCGAGCGCGGCCAGCAGCCCCAGCGCCACCGGCAGGTCGAAATGACTGCCTTCCTTGAGCACGTCGGCCGGCGCCAGATTGACCGTGATCCTTTTGGGCGGCAGCGCCAGACCCAGGGCGTGCAGGGCCGCGCGCACCCGTTCGCGGCTTTCGCCGACGGCCTTGTCGGGCAGGCCGACGATGGTGAAACCGGGCAGCCCGCCGGTCATCTGGACCTGGACGTCGATGCCCATCACCTCGATGCCCTGAAAGGCCACCGTATTGACCCGTGCGACCATGCGACCCGTCCCCTCCGCGGCGGCGGGGACCGTAAGGGGCCGGTGCCGCCACGGCAAGCGGTTCGTGCCCGAACGATCCGCCGCCTCCCTTCGGGATAGGACACCACGCTTAACGGTCCGTTTATCGGACATGGCCTATCATCGGCCGGACCGGTCCACCCCGATGCAAGAGAACGCCATGGCCCGCACCGCCACACCCGCCCCGTCGGACCGGCACGCCCGCACTGGCGCCGAGCGCCGCATGACCCGCCGCCTGATCAAATACTGGGACATGCTGCGTGGCCGCCGCGCCTATCCGTCGCTGACGGAATTCGATATCGACGCCGTGCCGGGGTTTGCCGGGCAGGCCTTTGTCCTGGATCTGACCCGCAGCGTCGAGCTGCCCTTTTTCCGCTATATCGGCCGAGAGCTGGCGCGCGAATGCCCGGTGCCGCTGATCGGCCGGAACCTCAGCGAAGCGCCGCGTCCGTGCCTGGTCGCCCAGGTCGCCGATCATTATCTGAAGGTCATCGTCAACCGGATGCCGTTGGAATTCGAGGGCACCCTGGCCGACGGGTTCCTGATTCCCCTGGCCTACCGTGGCACCATGCTGCCGCTCAGCATCGACCGTATCAGCGTCGACGCCCTGGTCGGCGCCATCTCCTGGAAGACCGCCGACTGACGTCGGGAATGGCGGGTCAGGCGGCCGCCGCGCCGTGGCTCCGCCGCGCCTCGATCGCGTCCCACAGGGTCGCTTCCAGCCGCACCCCGTCCAGGCGGTTGATCTCGTGGATGCCGGTCGGCGAGGTGACGTTGATTTCGGTCAGATAGTCGCCGATCACATCGATCCCCACGAACACCAGCCCACGGTCGCGGAGGGCCGGGCCGATGGCGGCGCAGATCTCCCGCTCCCGCGCCGTCAGGTCGGTCTTGCCGGCCCGGCCGCCGGCATGGAAGTTGGCCCGTGCCTCGCCCTGGGCCGGCAGCCGCGTGACCGCGCCCACCGGCTCGCCTTCGATCAGGATGATGCGTTTGTCGCCCTTGCGGATCTCCGGCAAGTATCTCTGGACGATCACCGGCTCGCGGTAGAGCTGGGTGAACATCTCCAAGAGCGCTCCCAGGTTCTCGTCCTCCGGCGTCACGTGGAACACCCCCGCCCCGCCATTGCCGAACAGCGGCTTGACGATGATATCGCGGTACTCCCGGCGGAAGGCCAGGATGTCCTCGCGGTGGGCGGTGATCAGGGTCGGCGGCATCAGATCCGGAAAATGGGTGACGAACAGCTTTTCCGGGGCGTTGCGGACCTGCGCCGGGTCGTTGACCACCAGCGTTGCGGGATGAATGTGCTCCAGCAGATGGGTGGCCGTGATATAGGCCATGTCGAACGGCGGATCCTGGCGCATCAGCACCACATCCATCACCGCCAGGTCAAGGGTCGTCGGCGCGCCCAGCGTGAAGTGGTCGCCCTTGACCGGCCGGACCGTCAGCGGCCTTGCATGGGCCATCACCCGCCCCCGGTCGAAGGCCAGGCGTTCGGGCAGATAATGAAACAGGGAATGGCCGCGCGCCTGGCCTTCCAAGGCCATGGCAAAGGTGCTGTCGGCATCGATGTCGACGGCATCGATCGGGTCCATCTGGATGGCGACGGCAAGACTCATGGCGGGACGACATCCTAGTGGTCACGGTGCGGGCGGCCCGAACGGCCGCCCGGCGCGGGATCAATGCCGCCGCGCCTTTAGCTGCTGTAGCAGAACCGCCGCCTGATGCAAAAGGCCTTCGTCCTCGCCGTTGGCGATGAACTTCTCCAGCCCGTCGATGGCCGCGCCCAGATTGCCGATGCGGCCGTTGAGCAGCCCGCACTCACGCCACAGCATCGGTTCGTTCGGCGCGATCAGCAGCATGGTCTCGACCACCCGCAGCGCCCGGCGCGGATGCCGTGTGGCCAGGTTGCGCTGCTTGACATTGGCCAGCAGGCGCAACAGAACGGCCCGGTCGCCCACCGTCCTGTAGTGCTCGGGCTTGAGTTCGGCGTCCACGCCGGCCACGACCTTCAGCAGTCCGCGCAGATCGGCCGGCCCGCGTTCGACACCGTCATCGAACGGATCCAGGATCACCCGCTCGCCGGCCCGCTCCAGCCGGATGAGGAAGTGGCCCGGAAAATCGAGCCCGGCCATCGTCCAGCCCTGAATCCGGCCGATATGCATGTACAGGATCCCCAGCGCCACCGGCAGGCCCTTCCGGCGATCGATGACCCGCAGCATGTTGGCGTTCTGAAGATCGTCGTAGGTCAGGCGGTCGCCGCGATAGCCGAACTGGCCGGCGATCACCGACGCGATGGCCGTCGCCGCGCCCCGCGCGTCGGCGCTTTCCCGAGCCGAGGCCGCCCGCACGGCCTTGGCGATCTGGGCCAGGTGGTCGCGGTACCAGTCGAACGAAACGCTGGTCCGGTCGATCGCCCCCAGCAGCAGCGCCGTTTCCATCAGGTCGATGTCGCCGTCGGCGCGGGCCCCCATTTGCCGAAGCCGCCGGCGGCAGGCGGCGGCATCCAGGCCGATGCCGGGACCGGGCGCGATCGCGGCGGACGACCCTGCGCGTTCCCCGTCCCCGGACGAAGGGGTCATGTCGTGCCCTCGCCCGCCTCGGTGGGAGGATCGCCCTTGAGCCGGACGTAGCTGACGATGCGGGTCACGTAGGGAATCTGACGGGCGTGGGCGATCACGCGATCCGCCTCCGCCTGATCCTGGGCGATGCCCATCAGATAGACGACCCCACCGGCGGTATCGATGTTGTAGTTGATCGACCGGACGGCCGTGTCGAACAGAATGCGCGATCGCAGTTGCGTGGTGATCGCCGCATCGCGGCCGAACCCCACGATGCCTTCGGAATTGGCGACCTCGATTTCGTTGATGACCTCGCGCACCCCGTCGACCTGCCACACCAGGCGTATGGCCGTGACCCGCTGTTCGGGGTCGGATGCCGTGCCGGTGACGAGCACCCGCCCCTCGGTCACCGTGGTGCTGAGCTGGGCCAGCAAATCGGGATCGGTGTCCAGCCACAGCCGGTTGATGCGAAGCTGGATGGCGGTGTCGTCAACGACCTCGGAAACTTCCCGTTCCTCGGCCACCGCGTTGCCGGCCGTCGCCCCGGCGCCGACCACCACGCCGACCGGCGTGCACCCGGCCATCGAAAAAAGAAACAGCGCCGCGACAACGCCGCCCGCCGACCGAATCATCGTGCCCCGTCCGTCTGCCATGCATTGATGATATGCAACGGCCACCGCCTTGGCGCCACCACCATTACGTCGAAGCGAACGATGCCGACCGATTGCGGCGCAAATGTGAAAGGCCGAGCGGCCAGGAACGCCGTCGTCGCCCGCTCCACCCGCCGCCGTTGATGGGCCGAAAGGCTGGCCAGGGCCGCGTCTCTGTCGCGCCGCGCCTTGACCTCGACGGCCACCAGGGTCGATCCGCGCCGCGCCACGATATCGATCTCCCCCACCGGGCAGCGGAACCGCCGTGCCAGGATGCGATATCCCTTGAGCCGCAGCACCAGAACGCACAGCGATTCGGCCCGGAACCCGAACAGGAAGGCCTGCCGTCGCGCCGCCTCGGTCATTGTTTTAGCTCGAGCGCACGCCGGTAGACATCGGCCCGCTTGGCGTCGAAGGTCACCGCCACTTCCGCCACCGCGTCGCGCAGGCTCAGCCGCGTCAGGGCATCGGCGAGCGCCCGGTCGATGTCCGCCGGTCCGGAGGACGCGGCGGCGGGCGGCGGGCCGACGACGACCACCACTTCGCCGCGCGGCGCGCCGGCGGCGCGATAGTGATCGGCCAGCGCCGACAGGATATCGGACCGCACCTCCTCGTAGAGCTTGGTCAGTTCGCGCGCCACCGTGGCGGGGCGGTCGCCCAGTCCGGCCGCCATGTCCGCCAGGCTGGCGGCCAGACGCCGTGGGGATTCGTAGAAGATGAGCGTCGCCGGTATGGTCGCCAAGGGGGCCAGGAAGGTGCGGCGCGCGCCGCTGCGGGGCGGCGGAAAACCGAAAAAACAGAACCGGTCGGTCGGCAGTCCCGACAGCACCAGGGCCGTCAGCATCGCGCTGGCGCCGGGCAGGGCGGTGACTGCCAGCCCCCGGTCGCGCGCCGCCCGCACCAGCTTGTAACCGGGATCGGAAACGGCGGGGGTCCCGGCATCCGACACCAGCGCGACGGCCTGTCCACCCGCGATGCGCTCCAGGATCGCCGGCCGGGCGTGATCGGCGTTGTGGTCGTGATAGGCGATCAGGTGCGGCGGCCGGATCCCGTGCAGACCCAGCAGCCGGCGGGTGCTGCGGGTATCCTCGCAGGCGATCGCGTCGACATGGGCCAAAAGCCGCAGGGCCCGCACCGTGATGTCGCCGGCATTTCCGATCGGCACCGACGTCACATAAAGGCCCGTGGCCGGCCGATCCGACTCCTCGGACCCTTTGGGGTCGTCGGTGTGTTTACTTGGCATGTCCACACCATTACCTTCGCGGCAGGATCGTCACGTCATCCGCGTCACGGCGCCGCGACGGCCGATGGTTGTGCCGGCAGGCCCAGGGATCCAGAAGGGACACGTTCGTGGCACTTTTTTTTGCTGACCGCTCAGGCGCCGCCAATACACGATCCGGCCTCTCCGTCGCCCCCCGATCGGCGGGATGGATCGGCCGGGTGGCACTGGCTGGGGCCTTGGCCCTTGCCCTCGCGGGCTGTGTTCCAAAACCGAACGTAGCGGAGCCCGGGCCCCCGCGACAAGCGCCGTCGCCCACCCTGTCCGTGCCCGACACGCCGGCGGTGACGCGCCTCGACGCGCTGGGCCGGCCGGTTCCCGCCGACCGGGTCACCGTCGCCCTGCTGCTGCCCCTGTCGGGGCGCGGGTCCGAGGTTGGACCGGCGATGCTGCGGGCCGGCGAGATGGCCATGTTCGACGCCGCCGCCGCCTCCTTCGAACTGATCCCCTACGACACCAAGGGCACCACCGAAGGCGCGACGGAGGCGGCCAATGCCGCCCTGTCCGATGGCGCGCAGTTGATCCTGGGTCCGTTGTTCGGCACCTCGGTCCAGCCGGTCGCGGCGCTTGCCCGCAGTGCCGGCGTCAACGTCGTCGGCTTCACGAACGACAGCACCGTCGCCGGCGACAACGCCTTCATCATGGGCTTTCTGCCGGAAGGTCAGGTCGACCGGGTTGTCCAGTACAGCATGACCCAGGGACTGACGCGGTTCGCGGCGCTGGCCCCCGGAACCGCCTATGGCCGCATCGCGATGGATGCGTTGCGCGACGCCGCGCGGCGGCGCAACGCCGTGCTGGCCGTGGAACAGTTCTACAACCCCGCCGACAGCGCCTATGACGGCATGGTGCGCGACCTCGCGGCCAGGAAGGACTCGTTCGACGCGGTCATGATCCCGGATTCGGGGATTTCGCTGCGGGGCGTGGCCACGCTGCTGCCCTTCTACGGGGTCGAGGAGGCGCGGATCCTGGGCACGTCCGTGTGGGACACGCCCGACATCGGCGTCGAGACGTCGCTGATCGGCGGCTGGTTCGCGGCCGCCCAGCCGGATCTGCGCTTTCAGTTCGAACGCCGCTACGCCGGCCTGTTCGGGGAGCAGCCGCCGCGCCTGGCGACCCTGGGCTATGACGCCGTGGCCCTGGCGGCGGCCCTGGCCCGCCTGCCCGACGGGCCTCGCTTCGACCGCGCCGCGCTGACCGATCCCGGCGGCTTCACCGGCATCGACGGCATTTTCCGCTTCGGCGTCAGCGGCCATGTGGACCGCGGTCTGGCGATCATGGAGGTCACCGCCGCCGGTCCCGTGGTGCGCGAAGCCGCCCCGACCAGCTTCGCCGGGACAGCCTTCTAGAGTCTTTTTCTCGACGCGAGCCGTCCGGAACGCCAACAAAAAGTTCACGGCGCTGCCATCGATCCGTGGTCGCGGCGGAACCGCCCGTTCCGTCACAGTTTCCTCGTGGCGATCGGGATTCGGCCCGGTCGCGGGTTCAGCGCGAGGGACTATCAGACATGACCGATCGGACCATTCGTTTTCGTTTCCGGAAAGCCGGCCTGTCGGCCGCCGGCGCGGCGGCCCTGACCGTCGCCGTCCCGACCTTTGCCTTTCCGACCGTCGTCGAAGCCCGCACCGACTACCGTGGCGGCATCGACGTGCGCACCGCCGCCCAGACCGCGGCACCGCGCGATACCGTGACCGGCCGTGTGTTCCACGACGTCAGCCGCGACGGCATCCATCAGGACGGCGAGACGGGGGTGCGCGGCGTCCTCGTCTCCAACGGAAGGGAGGTTGTCGTCACCGACGGCCAGGGCCGCTACAGCCTGCCCGCCTTCGACAACATGACGGTGTTCGTGACCGAGCCGGCGGGCTGGGACGTCCCCCTGAACGACGATCTGGTGCCGCAGTTCTTCTATCATCACAAGCCCGAGGGAACGCCCGAACCGCTGCGCTATGGCGGGCTGCCGGCCACCGGACCATTGCCCGAGGCGATCAACTTTCCGCTGGTTCGCGGCGCCGACGACGACGCCTTCCGCTGCGTCGTCATGGGCGATACCCAGCCCTACTCGAACACCGAGGTCGGCTATGTCCGGGATTCGGTGGTCGACGATCTGCTGAGCCGAGACCTGTCGGATGCCCAATGCATGATCCTGGTCGGCGACGTGATGGGCGACGATCTGAGCCTGCTGCCGCGCTTCATGGACATGATGAGCGTGGTGGGGCTGCCGCAATACTATATCCACGGCAACCACGACTACGACTTCGACGCCACCGACGATGCCCATTCGGCCGACAGCTGGCGCCGGATGTACGGCCCCAACTACTATTCGTTCGAGATCGGCGACGTGTTCTTTATCGCCCTCGACAACGTGGTCTATCCGTGCGGCCCGGCCGATGACGGTCCCGGCGGCCGCGACGCCTGTCTCGACACCGCCGATCCCACCTACAACGGGCGGGTGACCGACCAGCAGATGATTTGGCTTGAGAATACCCTGGCCCAGGTACCGCGGGACAAGCTGATCGTCCTGGCCCACCACATCCCCTTCGTCTCCTTTATCGACTCCAACACCGGCCGGCATCAGACCGACAATCTGGCCGAGATCTTCGCCCTGATCGGCGACCGCCCGGCCCTGTCCCTGTCGGGCCACACCCACACGCTGGAGCAGCTTGCCGCCGGCGAATGGTACCGGGGGTGGGAAGAGCAGGTCGGCGTCACCCGCCTGCCGTTCGATCACGTCGTCACCGGCGCCCCGTCGGGCAATTGGTGGCAAGGCGACTTCAATTTCGACGGCATCCCGATGGCCTTCGCCCGCGGCGGCACGCCGCCGGGACATCTGGTCTTCGACTTCGACGGCGCCGACTACCGCTCCACCTTCCACGCCGCCAACCAGCCGCCCGACCGGCAGATGGCGCTGTCCTTTAACACCCCCGGCTTCCGGGATTGGTTCCAGGACATCTGGACCTGGATGGACGAAAACGGCCGTGGCTTCGACGGGGTGCCGCCGGTCACCGTCAACGACCTGCCCGACGTCAAGCTGTTCACGCCGGACGAGCTGAACCAGACCGTCTATCTGACGGCGAATTTCTGGAACGGCGACCGCCATTCCCGCCTGACGGCGCGGATCGGCGACGGCCCGGCGCTGCCGATGACCCGCACCCAGGACGGCAACGGCGAGGACATCCGGTCCGGGGCCGGTTACGCCGACCCCTTCGCCGCGCAGCGTCAGTTGACCATCGGACGCTATGCCTACCAGTCGGCGTCGGGGGACCCGCGGACCCAGGGCGTGGAGATCTGGCAGGGCTCCCAGTTCGGCCCGGTTCCGCCCCAGGGCATGAGCGCCAGCCACGTCGCGGACAGCTCGACCCATCTGTGGCGCGTGGCCATGCCCGCCGACCTGCCGGTGGGCGCCCATGTGGCCACCGTCACGGCCACCGACCGATGGGGACGGACATTCGAGGATCGGATCGTTTTCGAGGTTCGCGACGTCCGGCCGCCGCCTCGCTGGCAGGGTGAGCTTTGGACCAATTAGGCGGCGTTGCCGTCAGATCAGCAGGGTCGCCAGGACGGAATCGAGCACCTGGCGGCCCGCCGGCGTTGCCCGGATGGTCGAACCGTCGAGGCTGAGGAAACCGCCCGCCGCCAGCCGATGCGCGGCGTCCTCGTCCACCATGTCCTGCCAGGGCCGCCCGGATTCGTCCGACAGCCGCGCCAACGGTACGCCCTCGGCGAGACGCAGCCCCATCATCAGGCATTCGGCCGCGCGGCTTGCCGGATCGACCGCCGCGCGCGCGCCTTCCGCATGGCCGTCGCGCTCCACCCGGTCGAGCCAGACGGCGGGCGCGCGATGGCAGCGGGTCGCCCATTTGGTCCCCGCCAGCGTCAGCCGCCCGTGGGCGCCGGGACCGATGCCGACATAGTCGGCATAGCGCCAATAGGCGAGGTTGTGCCGCGATTCGCCGCCGGGCCGGGCATGGTTGGAGACCTCGTAGGCCGGCAGGCCGGCGGCGGCGAGCATGGCCTGGGTTTCCTCGTACAGCGCGGCGCACACCTCGTCCTCGGGCAGCGCCGCGGCGCCGCGGGCGAACAGGGCGTGAAACGCCGTGCCGGGTTCGATGGTCAGCTGATAGACCGACAGATGGTCCCTCGCCCGCTCCAGCGCCCGGCCCAGCTCGGCCCGCCAGGCCGCCACCGTCTGCCCCGGCCGGGCGTAGATGAGATCGAACGAGTACCGGTCGAACAGCCGCGCCGCCAGGGCGACGGCGTCCAGCGCCTCGTCGACGTCGTGGCCGCGCCCCAGGAAGCGCAGGGCATCGGCGTCCAGCGCCTGGACCCCCAGCGACACCCGGTTGACCCCCGCCGCGGCGAAGCCGGCCAGGCGCCCCGCCTCGACCGACGTGGGGTTGGCCTCCAGGGTGATCTCCACGTCCGGCGCCAACGCCCAGCGGGCGGCGGCCCGGTCGATCAGCGCCGCCACCGTGGCCGGATCCATCAGCGACGGCGTGCCGCCGCCGAAGAAGATCGAGGTGACCGTGCGGCCGGCCGTGATGTCGGCGAAATGGTCCAGCTCCGTCGTCAGGGCGCGGCGCCAGCGCGCGTGGTCCACCGACGCCTGGACGTGGGAATTGAAATCGCAATAGGGGCATTTGGACAGGCAGAACGGCCAATGGACATAGACCGCGAGACCGGTGCGAACGCCGCCGCCGTCGTCGGCCGCCACCGATGCCGGCGCCGCGGCGGTCATGGCGGGAAGCATCGGTCCACCAGCTTCCGGAACGCGTCGGCCCGGTGGCTGATGGCGTGCTTTTCGGCCGGCGCCATCTCGCCGAAACTGACATCGCGGCCGTCCGGCACGAACATCGGATCGTAGCCGAACCCAAGCCCGCCGCGCGGCGGCCAGACGAGGGTGCCGTCGACCCGTCCTTCCACTGTTTCGCAATGGCCATCGGGCCAGCAGAGCGACAGGGCACATACGAAATGGGCCCGCCGGTCCGTGGCGCCCAGGGCCTCCAGCCTGTCGTGCACCCGTTCCATCGCATGGCCGAAATCGCGCCCGCCACCCGGCCGTTCCGCCCACCGCGCCGAATAGATGCCGGGGTCTCCGCCCAGCGCCGGCACCGCCAGCCCGCTGTCGTCGGCCAGGGACGGCACGCCGGCGACCATGGCGGCGGCGCGCGCCTTCAGTTCGGCATTGGCGCGAAAGCTGTCGCCGGTTTCCTCCGGCTCGTCCAGCCCCCGGTCGGCGGCGGACGGGAAGTGGCGGACATACCGGCCCAGCAGGGCGGCGATTTCCACGACCTTGCCCGGGTTGTGGCTGGCGATCAGCAGGGTGTCGCCGCCATGGGCGCCGGCGAAGATGCGCGGTTGGGAAGACATGGACGGGCAGCGACCGTTTGGGAATGGGACACGGCCTCATAGATAGGCGCCCCCCGGCCGCTTGGCAAAACCGGTGTTGCCGGCCCGCCCGTGGGGGGCCTGCCAATCGCCGAAACCGGTGCTATGGTGCGCCCGCCGACGACAGCAGGGGCGCAGACCGCGACCGCTGCCCAATCCAAGACGTTTCGGGGAGAAGCACAGCATGAAAACGGCGTTTCTGGGCATGGGCGTGATGGGGGCGCCGATGGCCGGCCATCTGGCCAAGGGCGGGCACGCGGTGACGGTCTACAACCGCACCAGGGCCAAGGCCGAGGCCTGGGTCGAAAAGCACGGCGGCAGCGCTGCGGCCACCCCGGCCGAGGCGGCCAGGGGTGCCGATATCGTGTTCGCCTGCGTCGGCAACGACGACGATGTGCGCGGCGTCGTCTATGGCGACGACGGAGCCTTCGCCGGGATGGCCAAGGGCGCGCTGTTCGTCGACCACACCACCGCGTCGGCCACCCTGGCGCGCGAACTGGATGAGGCCGCCCGGGCCAAGGGCATCGGCTTTCTGGACGCGCCGGTATCGGGCGGCCAGGCCGGCGCCGAAAACGGCGCGTTGACGGTCATGGTCGGCGGCGCCCAGGCGGATTTCGACACCGCCCGCCCGGCCATCGACTGCTTTGCCCGCGCCGTCACCCTGATGGGCCCGGCCGGTGCCGGCCAACTGACCAAGATGGTCAATCAGATCTGCATCGCCGGTCTGGTCCAGGCCCTGTCCGAAGGCATGAACTTCGCCCAGAAGGCGGGGCTGGACGGGGATCTGGTGCTGGACGTCATCTCCAAGGGCGCGGCCCAGTCCTGGCAGATGGAAAACCGGGGCAAGACCATGCTGCGGGGCGAGTTCGAGTTCGGCTTCGCCGTCGACTGGATGCGCAAGGACCTGGCCATCTGCCTGGAGGAATCCCGCGGCAACGGCGCCGCCCTGCCGGTCACCGCCCTGGTCGACCAGTTCTACGCCGCGGTTCAGGCCCTGGGCGGCCGCCGCTGGGACACCTCAAGCCTGATCCAGGTCCTGCGCCAGGGAGATTAAGAACCCTTGAGCGCCGCGCGCTGGCAGTCGACCAGGGTCTCGATACCCTGGCGTGCCAGGGACAGAAGCTCCAGGAACTGGTCGTGGCTGAAGGGATCGGTTTCCGCCGTGCCCTGGATCTCCACGATGCCGCCCTTGCCGGTGAGCACGAAGTTGGCATCGGCCTGGGCGGCCGAATCCTCGGCGTAGTCCAGGTCCAGGACGGCCGTATCGTGAAACAGGCCGCACGATACGGCGGCGACATAATCGGTCAGCGGGGAGACCTTGATCGCCTTGATCGCGACCAGATGCCGGCAGGCCAGCGACAGCGCCACGTAGCCGCCGGTGATCGCCGCGGTGCGCGTGCCGCCGTCGGCCTGCAGGACGTCGCAATCGACGCGGACCTGAAGTTCGCCCAGGACCTTCAGGTCGGTCACCGCCCGCAGCGATCGCCCGATCAGCCTCTGGATCTCCTGGGTCCGGCCGCTCTGGCGCCCCCTGGCCGCCTCGCGGTCGATGCGCTTGTCCGTGGACCGGGGCAGCATCCCGTATTCGGCGGTCACCCAGCCCTGTCCCCGCCCCTTGAGCCAGCGCGGAACGCCCTCGTCGACCGACGCGGTGCACAGAACATGGGTCTCCCCGAACTTCACCAGGCACGATCCCTCGGCGTATTTGTTGACCCCGACATCGAGGCTGACGGGGCGCAGGGCAGCCGCTTGGCGGCCTGAGGGCCGCGGGGACGTGGTCATGGCGAAGACTTTCTTTTGCGTGTGGATTGCGCCGCAAGCTATCCTCAAGCCCGGTGGCGGTCCAGGCCCAGCGGCTTGAATGGGCGGTTCCGCGTGATTAGGTGTTCAGGCCGAAGAGCTTACCGTGAGGAGATCAAGCGGTTTTGGGGATGATATCGGAGCTTAACGAGCGTTCGCGCGAGGTTCTGAAGCACGTCGTCGACGCCTATGTCGAAAGCGGCGAACCGATCGGTTCGCGCACCATTTCGCGCCGCCTGGGCCTGCAGATCTCCCCGGCGACCATCCGCAACGTCATGGCCGATCTGGAGATGGCCGGGCTTCTCTATGCCCCCCATACATCGGCCGGGCGTCTGCCCACCGACGCCGGTCTGCGGCTGTTCGTCAACGGCCTGCTGGAGGTCGGCGACCTCAGCGAGGACGAACGGCGCAACATCGAGGGGCTGGCAGCGGCCCGCGATCGCGGCCTGTCGGAGGTGCTGGCCGAAGCCACCTCGGTGCTGTCGGGGCTGTCGTCCTGCGCCGGGCTGGTCACCGCGCCGAAGACCGACCGGCCGCTGAAGCATATAGAGTTCATCAATCTGGCGCCCGGGCGGGCCCTGGTGGTGATCGTCACCAACGATGGCGTGGTCGAGAACCGGGTTCTCGAGGTGCCGCTGGGCCTGCCGTCGTCCACCCTGGTGGCGGCGTCCAACTATCTCAACGCCCGCATCGCCGGCCGCACCCTGGGCGAGGTGCGCAGCGAGATCACCACCGAGATCGAGCAGCAGAAAAGCCAACTCGACGGGCTGGCGGCCAGGCTGGTGGAGGACGGTATCGCCGTCCGGGCCGGCGACGGCGGCGGCACGCTGATCGTCAAGGGCCAGTCCCAGCTGCTCAACGACATCACCGGGATCAACGACCTGGAACGCATCCGCACGCTGTTCGAAACGCTGGAGACCAAGGAGGCCATGGTCCGGATGCTGGACGCGGCCGGACAGGCCGAAGGCGTGCAGATCTTCATCGGCGCCGAAAACAACCTGTTCAGCCACACCGGGTGTTCAATGGTTATCGCGCCCTATTCGGACAGCCGCGAACAGATCGTCGGCGCCATCGGCGTCATCGGGCCGACGCGATTGAACTATGCCCGCATCATCCCGATGGTGGACTATACGGCAAAGGTCATCGAGCGGCTTTTGTGGAACAAAAAAGGCGAGCATCAGGCAGCATGACCAACCCTCATCCCAAAGCCGGCCGTTCCGATCCCGCGGACGAGATCGGCACGCCGGAGAGCGACGCCGACACGACAGCGGACATCGGCGCGGACATCGGCGCGGAGACCCCGGACAAGGCCGCCGAATCCTGGGAGATTTCGGGCCTCGAGAACCAGGATGACGAGGCCGCGCGCCTGGCTGAGGAAGTCGCCGATCTGCGCGACAAGCTTTTGCGGGCGCTGGCCGAGGTCGAGAATGTCCGCAAGCGGGCGGCGCGCGAAAAGGAAGACACGGCCAAGTTCGGCGTGTCGCGATTTGCCCGCGATCTGCTGTCGGTCGCCGACAATCTGCGCCGGGCCCTGGAGGCGGCGCCGGACGACCGGGCCGATGACGAGGCGACGATCAGCCTGATCGCGGGGGTCGCGGCGACGGAGCGGGAGCTTTTGGCCGCCTTCGATCGCCATGGGCTGGCCAAGGTCGAACCGCTGGACGAGAAATTCGACCCCAACTTTCACGAGGCCGCGTTTCAGGTGCCCAACAGCGGCAAGCTGCCCGGCACCGTGGTTCAGGTCGTCCAGCCCGGCTATGTCCTGCATGGCCGCCTGTTGCGACCGGCGATGGTTGGCGTGGCGGTCGGCGATGCCCCGGCCAAGGTGGACACATCGGCCTGACGGTCCCGTCACCGGTGCGGATCGGGCGGCGGCGTGACCCGGCGGAGCGTCAGATTGATCCGTCCGCCCCCGTCCACCAGTTGGCTGGTGCCCGGCAGGATCCGGTCGACCCCGTGAAAAGCCATCCGCGCCGTTCCCCCCAGCACCACCACGGCGCCCGAATGCAGGCGCACGGACCGCGTGGCGCCGCGTCGTTCGGTGCCGCCGATGCGAAACACCGCGCTGTCACCCAGCGACACGGAAACCACGGGCGCCTCCAGCGCCTGTTCGTCCCGATCTTGGTGCAGCCCCATCCGGGCCCCCGGCCGGTACAGATTGACCAGACAGCATTCGGGATCGGCCGGATAGTTCGCGACGTCGCGCCACAGGGCCAAAAGCGCCTGGGGGATGGCCGGCCACGGTTGCCCGCTGACCGGATGGCGGTCGGCGTAGCGGTAGCCGCCGCGGTCGGACACCCATCCCACGGGCCCGGCATTGGTCATCTCGACCGAGAAGGGTCGGCCGCTGCCGGGCATGACCGGCCGGAAGAACGGCGCGGCGGAAACGATGGCCGCCACATCGTCCTTCAGCCGATACTGGGCCGCGCGGTCGAAATAGTCGGCAAAGAGACCTAAACCGTCCATCATGCCCCCATGCCCGATCCGATCCTTCTTGGCCGCGCGGGTCCGCCCGTGACCGGACCCGCCGAGCCACCTCCGGACAGGCCGTCCTCCCGGCCCGGCCGGCCGCCTGCCGCCGGGGAACCGGTGTTCAACGTGCCGCCCGCGACACTGACCCTGACCCTTATCATCCTCGGCATCTTTCTGCTGCTTCGGATCCTGCCCGACTCCATGGGGCAATTGGCGGTCGCGCTGTTCGCCCTGTTCACCCCGCGATTCGGAATGGCGCTGGAAACCGCCGATCCCCTGCAATTGCTGCTGTCGGGCGTCAGCCTGGTGACCCACGCCTTCCTTCATCTGAGCTGGTTGCATGTCGGGGTCAATGCCGGCTTCCTGCTGGCGTTCGGCAGCGCCTACGAACGCCTTGCCGGCGGCCGCGCCATGGTGACGGTGTTCGTTCTGGCCGCCATCGGTGGCGGGCTTACGCAAACCCTGTCCGACGATTTCGCCTTCGTTCTGGGCGCGTCGGGGGGCGTGGCCGGCCTGATGGGGGCGGTCATGCGGGTGATGATGACCGATCCGGCCAGCGCCCGCCGCCGGCGCCTGGGCCGAAGCGCCGTCCTGGCGCTGATCGGGATCAACCTTCTGATCGGCCTTTTCGGCGGCGGTGTCGTGGGGCTGAACGCCGGCATCGCCTGGCAGGCCCATCTGGGCGGTCTGGCCGTGGGCCTCCTGCTGGGCGGTCGCCGCCCCCGGCCCACGCCACCGCCCCCGCCACCGAACGCCTGAAAGCTTTGGCCCTAGTGGTTGCAGGGGCTTCCCGCCCTGCCTATATCACCACCTGAGCCCGCGAGGGGGGCGCCCGACGGCGCCCCAGGCGGTATGGACGCGACCTTCTGGGGATCGTGGCGGTGCTGCTGCCAAAAGGCCGCCAAGACTCTGCCAAGGAAGAAGAGGAACACATGGCTAAAGTTATCGGTATCGATCTGGGCACGACCAACTCCTGCGTCGCCGTCATGGAAGGCGGACAGGCCAAGGTCATCGAAAACAGCGAGGGCGCGCGCACGACGCCGTCCATCGTCGCCTTCACGGAGGGCGGGGAGCGGCTGGTCGGCCAGGCGGCCAAGCGCCAGGCGGTGACCAACCCCGAAAACACCCTGTTCGCCATCAAGCGGTTGATCGGCCGTCGTTTCGACGACCCGACGACCAAGAAGGACATGGATCTCGTCCCGTACAAGATCCTCAAGGGCGACAATGGCGATGCCTGGGTCGGCGCCCACGGCGAAACCTACGCGCCGTCGCAGATCAGCGCCTTCGTGCTGCAGAAGATGAAGGAGACGGCGGAAGCCTATCTGGGCGAGAATGTCTCCCAGGCGGTGATCACCGTGCCGGCCTACTTCAACGACAGCCAGCGCCAGGCCACCAAGGACGCCGGCAAGATCGCCGGGCTTGAGGTGCTGCGCATCATCAACGAGCCGACCGCGGCCTCGCTCGCCTACGGGCTGGAGAAGAAGGGCAGCGGCGTCGTGGCGGTGTTCGATCTCGGCGGCGGCACCTTCGACGTGTCGATCCTGGAAATCGGCGACGGCGTGTTCGAGGTGAAGTCGACCAACGGCGACACCTTCCTGGGCGGTGAGGATTTCGACGCCAAGATCATCGACTACCTGGCCGACGAATTCAAAAAAGAGCAGGGCATCGACCTGCGGCAGGACAAGCTTGCCCTGCAGCGGCTGAAGGAAGCGGCCGAGAAGGCCAAGATCGAATTGTCGGCGTCGGTGCAGACCGAGGTCAACCTGCCCTTCATCACCGCCGACGCCAGCGGGCCCAAGCATCTGGCCATCAAGCTGAGCCGGTCGAAGCTGGAATCGCTGGTCGACGATCTGATCCAGCGGACCATCGGGCCGTGCAAGGCGGCGCTCAAGGATGCCGGGCTGAAGGCGTCGGAAATCGACGACGTGATCCTGGTCGGCGGCATGACCCGCATGCCCAAGGTGATCGAGACCGTCAAACAGTTCTTCGGACGTGAGCCCAACCGCGGCGTCAACCCGGACGAGGTGGTGGCCATCGGCGCGGCCATCCAGGCCGGCGTTCTGCAGGGCGAGGTCAAGGACGTCCTGTTGCTGGACGTGACCCCGCTGAGCCTTGGCATCGAGACGCTGGGCGGCGTGTTCACCCGGCTGATCGACCGCAACACCACCA
>JBQLZQ010000027.1:0-43139 GCA_052168355.1 Inquilinaceae bacterium | reverse complement strand
TCGGCCCACAGGCTTCCCGCCACGAACAGCGAGATCCCCAGCCACAACAATCCGTGAAGGAAGGCGGTCCCAATCATAATATACCCGAGAAAGTTTCCTAAATATTTAGGATATCTCAATATATTAATATTATTGGCACCGTATTGAGTGTTCTATACTACCTTTTTATTAGTGCGGCAACTCTTTTGGCAATATACGGGACAAGGGGGCCATGCCTACCTTTATTGGCGGCCAGCCCTCTCCACATGAATGCCGGTGTCGTGACGAAGTATTTCGCCACGGAAATCCAAGGCGTATCGACCGATACGGGCTGGTAGGCGAACTGCTGCATCTCGCGACGACACAACATCTGCACCGACGCGATCTCCGCGGTGCTCAGACTGTCCTGCCAGCGCCCGACCGATGAGCGGAAGATACCGTTCTCGGCGATCTCCCGGGAAGAATTGTTGGCGACATTTGCCATCATGCCCGGTTCGTAGCTCTCGCCGACAAAATCGCACAGCCGCGCGATATGCGCCTCGGGATCTTCGACCAGATCCTCGTACTTGCTGATCAGGACGCGATCGCCCCAGCGGTCGGCGGCCGCCGTCACGCTCTTTATACTGCTCTTCCACAACAGCGATGTGACGACCGGATGATAGAGCCGCCGTAAACGCTCGACGTTTTCGACGTGATTTTCCCGCTGCGACCGCATCCACTTGTCACGATAGGATGTCAGATAATCCAGGACGTGACGGATCGAAATGATCACCTTCGCATCGGGATAGAGGGCGAAGATCTTTTCCAGATCGAACAGATCCCGAGGAACCTGATTGCCCCAGCGCCGCTTGTTCTCGAACGACGCCCTGGCCTCCATAAACGTTCGGAAAATGGCGGCGTAGCTGGTCTGCTCGGCCAGCCGCGCGGCCATATCGGTTTCGGCGAACAGACGGTCCACCCGGGCCTGATCGCCCAAGGCATTGTAGCGCCGATAGAGATCGGTCAAGCGATGGATGATCCGTCGGCGCACCTCGACATCGCTGGCCGGGTCGCCAAGATCTCGTCGTCGCGCATAGATATCCGAAAAGAACTGGGTTTCGCCGGGCATGAAGATGCCGCTGTGGCTGCCGAGAATCCGCGCCGTTAGAGTGGTTCCGGAGCGTGGCGGGCCGACCACGAAGATGGGGTTGTCGGCAGGACGAATCGAATCGACCGTCACATCGCCTGTCGTTGCATAAGACTCCGACAGCGCTTGGTAGGAGGCCATGGGGTTCCCTTCGAGTAGGCGGACCGAACGATAAGGAAAGATCCCGATCGGCTGGAGCGGCGGATGCCCAAAGGGATTTGCGCACCGTTTCAACGAACCGAATCAAATCCACCAAATCAATCCGTAGATGACTTTAAGAACCCAGATTTATTTATCAAGCCCCCTCAAGAGTCGACGAAGAGAAAAATTTATCTCCAACCCCTCTTATCAATTTTAATACAAAATTATGTTTCACTAACCTGATTGGCCTGGGAGCGGCGCTTTTCGATAGCCCGACAAACCCCGCCGTCGAACTGGTTCGCCGCATAATCGAGGCTCAGGGTGTCGCGGGTGGCCAACGCCTCCGCGCACAGCCGCTCCTGCAATGCCCGGTCCGACAGGAACGATGCAACCGTATCCACCAGAGCGTCAAAGCCGCCCGACACGATCAAGCCGTTCTCGTCGTGGCGAAGGTATTCGATTTCCGGGCTGTGGTAGTTTTCCGCCTGAGTGATCATCGGTTTTCCTTGAGCGAACGCGTGCGTCACCGCCAGCCCGACGACACCTGGGATGACCACGCCGACCGCCACACGCATCAGCCTGGCCACTTCGTCTGCATCATAGACGTCGCCCAGAAAGCGGATATTCCCCGCTCCGCCCGCCAGTGCCTCCAGTTCCGCCTGCAGAGGCCCGCCGCCGACGACAAGCAGATCGACCGGTCCTGCCCTGCCCTCGGCCTCCAGCCGCTGGACCAAACGGATGGCTTCGTCGACCCGCTTGCGTGGCGACAGCCGCCCGATATACATCAGCGTCTGGGCCTCGGGCCTTAGGCCGAGATCGGCTTTCAAGGCCTTGGGATCGACATCCCGATACCGCGCGTGAGCCGCTTTTTGAGGCGCCATGTCTATGGTGTTGCGGACCACCGTGATGCGCTCGCGCGGCAGCCCGGCGTCCTCCACCATGCTGGCGCCCCGTTCCGTATAGGCGAGAAATCCGTCCGCGTTGCGGACCAGCCAGCGCGAGCTGGCGCGCGCCGGCCAAGCCGCGCTGGGCTTATGGAAGCCGTGCCCCCACAGGAGAGCCGGCTTGCCGCGCGCCCGAAACAGGCCGAACAGAGCCATCGCGCTGACGAACTTGACCTCATGCCCGACCACGATCGCGTCGAAATTGCCGTCCAGCACGTAACGCAGCACCGGCTCGTAGACCACGAAACGACCGCCGATATGAAGTTCCCGGTTGCGTACCCGATGGTTGGGGAAGGCGAACGGCCCGGGCAAGGCGATATGGCCCGTGTTGCGGGGCGGATCGCCATGGATGATGACATAATCATGCGGGCTGACCTGGTTCAGCAGCGCAAAGAACGGTTCTCGATAGGCCGGGACAAACCCGTCATGCATGACGGCAATTCGGTATGTCATGGCGGTCCTCGATCAGGGGAAGTCGGGCGGGTGAGTTAAGGTCCTTTGGATGCCGGCTTGACGACCAGCGTGGTGGAAAAGGTCTCGCCGGCGTTGAGAAGCCCACGGAACAACAGGCGCGATGTCGGCACCTTGATCCCGAAGCTGGGCGAATACCAGCCGCGGGGTGGTGTTTCGACACCCCGCTGCAGTGCGCTGGACAACGTCCCCTCGCCGCTGACACGCAGCAGCGACGGCCCATCGGCGGTAGCGACCAGCCAGCCATGATCATCGCCGACGACATCCAGATCCGGATGAAAGATAAAGCCGATTTCGACCTCATGGGGGCCGGCGGCGCCGGTCAGTCCATCGGTCACCCGCAGGGTATCGTCGGTCACGCGAGCCACTGTCCGGTGATGACGAACGCCGAACGGTTCCACATACCCGTCATGGTCCGCCTCGATCGACCATTGCGCCGGATTGCCGTCAAAGGCGCGGACCACGCAGCCGGCCTTGCGCAGCCAGTTGAACGCGCCGGCAATGGCGCTGGAGTCGGTCCCGGCGACGGTCAGCGTGTTGTGCGCCGGGGTGCCACGGAAATGGTCCCGCCAGGCGCCGCCGGAATGATAGAGATAGGTGCCGGCATCGACCAGCACCGGCTGGTCGTCCACATGCAGCCACAGCGCCAGCGCGTCGGCATGACCATGGGCGGCGATGGACAAATAGCCGAGCGGGCCGTGATCCATGAGCGTCAGGACGGACGACCCCGCCAGACGGTCGCGCGCCACGGTATACCCTCCGGCCGAAAACCGCCGCACCCCGACCGGCGCCGCCGCGGCACCGGCGGGGGTCTCCGACGGCCGCCCGAACAGGGCCTGGCGCAGGTGCGGGCGCACCGCCGGCGGCATGAGATCGGGCCGGCCCAGGGCCGTGGCCAAGCCGCCGACCACGGAAGAGACGTAGCTGTCTTTTTCGTCGCCGGAATACAGCACGCGCCCCTCGTCGTCGTCGCCGATCCGCGGCTGGTGGCCGCCGGTATCGGTGATCCACCGCAAAAACTCGGCCGCCGTGGCCAGGCGACGCCAGTAGGCCTGAGGAAACGGCCGGCCCACGGACTTGCCCACAACACCGCACAGGCCCAGCCATTCCATGGTGTAGGCTTGGTAGGTCGGCGACTGTTCGCCCCCGACACCATCGGCGAAGAGTTGGCGGTCGGCTTCCTCGACCAGGGTCCGATAACCGTAATCGGCCCAGGATGGGGCCTCCGGCAGGCTGGGCGCCAACGTCCCCAAAAGATACAGTCCCGCCGCCTCGGCGACGAGATGATTGTTGGCCGAGGAAAAACGCGACGGATAGCGCATCAGCCAATGGCCGTGCGCCGCCAGCGTGCGCCATACCTTGTCCCGCAAGGCCGGCGCGAAACTGTGGTCGCCCAGGCACGCGACGACGGTGATCAGGCTGACGATCCGCGTCGCCAGCTCGATCCCCGACGGCCAGTTGACTCCCCGGTATGGGGGATTGGCGTCGATCCACGCCTCGATCTCATCGCGGCAGAAATTGGCCAGCTCGGCGTCTCCCTCTACCGCCGCCAGGGCGGCCAGCGGCTGGAGATATTGCAGCCGGTTGACCTCCCAGACATATTTGACGTCGCCAAGATCCTTGGCGTGGCGATAGGGAACCTTGAAGCAATAGACGTCGGCCGGCCATTGGCCGCCGGTCACCGGATCGAAATGCCAGCGCTTCTCTCGATCGTGGGCCGGCCATTCCACACCCAGAAACCGGAACCGGCCGGCCCCGACCCTTTCGGCCAGATCCCGCCACCCGTCGCGCACGCCCGGCGCCTCGACCAGTTCTTCGAGGTTCGACCGAAAATCCGGCAGCGCCGGCAGCGGCGCCGTGGACTCATAGGAAAATTCGGGAAGGCGCCGCTCGGACCGGGCGCGTTTGGCCTGTTCGCCGACCCGGTGCGCGACCTCCGCCGCCGACATGGATGCCAAGCGGTTGCGGTACCAACGCAGTTTGGCGCGATCGGGGATCATGAAAAGCAATCCGGGACGGCTTGGGAGGAGCCGTCCCGGATCATGCGATGGACGGGGATCAAGCGGCGCGCTTGACGTAATAGACGCCGATATCGCCCTCGCCGTAAGTCTTGAACGACTTGGTCTCGACCTGGTTGAGGACCACGCCGAACATGTTGGCGCCGGCATCCTGAAGCTGCTTGATGGCGTTGTCGACCACCGTGCGCCGGGTGAAGCGCCACTTCACGACCAGCGCGCACTGGTCCACCTTGCGGACCAGAACCCGCGGGTCGGACACGTGCATGACCGGCGGCGAGTCGATCAGGATCAGGTCGTAGCGCGGACGAAGCTGCAGCAGGACCTCGTCGAACTTGGGCGAGTTGAGGATCCCGAGCGCACCCAGCGGGCTGTCCAGACCGGGACCGGCGGTGATAACGTCGGCCCCCGACGGCAGGTCGCGCTGAATGGCCTTTTCCACGGGGACGTCGTTCAGCACGATGCTGGACAGACCGACATCGTTGGTCAGCTTCAACGCTTTGTGCATCTGGGGAATGCGCAGATCGCAGTCGATCACCAGCACCGACTGCCCGGCCTTGGCCGCCACGCGGCCGACGGAGGCCACGGTGGTGGACTTGCCTTCGCCGGATTCGGCCGAGGTGAACAGGAAGACGTTGCCGCTCGACCCGCGCTGCTGGGAAATGAGCAGCGATGTGTACAGCGACCGAATGGCCTCGGAGAACACCGACACCGGGTGCTTCAGGATGAATTCCTGAGGCGAACGCCGCCGCAGCAGCCCGGCCTGGACCTTCGGCACAAGGCCAAGGGTCGGGATGTGCAGCGCCCTCTCGATCTCCTGGCCGGTGCGGAAACCGCGTTCCAGCAATTCGGCCGCCACCATCAACCCAATACCCAGGCTGAGCGCCCCAGCAAACGAGACCATCAGCAGCAACGTCTTGTTGGGGAACGACGGGTTGGACGGCAGCTCGGCGCGGGAGACGACCCAGGCGTAGGTCTGCTCGACGCCCACCTGCTCCGTCTCCTTGAAGCGGTTCAGGTAGTTTTCGTAGACGGCGCGGCTGGCCTCGGCTTCCCGCTCCAGGGCCCGAAGCTGGGATTCCGCGGTGTTGATCTCAAGCGAGTCGTTGCGCAGCGCCCGCACCGCCGACTCCAGGCTGACCACGCGCTCTCCCAGCACCGCCACTTCGTTGCGCAGGCTGACCAAAAGGTTGCCGGCTTCCTGGTTCATCTGCGCCTGCAGAGCGCCGATTTCGGCCTGCAGATTGATCATGACCGGGTGGCGCGGACCATATTCAACCGACGCTTCGGCAGCCCGCTGGCGCAGGACGGCCTCCTGTTCCCGCAGCCCGTCGACGGCCCGGGAGTCGACCACGTCGAACACCGACCGGCTGCCGCGGGTCTCGACCATCTCCTCCACCGCGCGCAGACGGGCGGTGGCGGTTTCGAATTCCGTGCGGGCCAGGATGAGCTGGGTGTTGAGTTCGGAGATCTGCTGCGACAGCAGGCCGGCGTCCTGGCCCTCGCTGATGCCTGAGATGGTCCGAAAGGTTTCCACCGCGGCTTCGGTCTCCTCGACCTCGGAACGCAGATTGGTAAGGCGTTCGCCCAGCCAGTTGGTGGCGACCTCGCGCGCGTCCGCCTTGGCCTCAAGCTGACGGGTCAGATAGAGATTGGCCACCGAATCGGCGACCGCTCGGGCCAGGGCCGGATCGGCCGAGGTGAACCGGATGCTGATGACCCGCGACTGACCAACGGCGGTGACGTCCAGCCGCTGGTCGAACATGCGAAGAACCTTCGACTGTTCGAGTTCAAACGCCACCGCGGGATTGGCAGGGTCGAGCACCAGCTCCTCGCCGCTTTCCTCGTCGCCGCCCAGGAAGAGATCTCGAAGGCCGGCGATCACGCCGCCGACCAGCGACACCTCTTGGTCGTCGGGAGGATTGAATTCGTCCACGGTCGCCAGGCCCGTGTCGGCGATCACGCGCTTGGCCAAGCCAGCGGACCGCAGGATCTGGACCTCGCTCTGCATCGTCTCGGCGGTCGAGGTCCGTCCCCCGACAACGGCGTCCAGGTTGACCACCTGCTGTTCGCGCGGGTCGACCATGACCGTGGTCTCGGCCGTGTACAGCGGCTCCAGGCGGCTGATGGTGATGATCGCGGCGGCCATCACGACCACCACGCTGAGCACCAGAAGACCGATGCGCCGCCGAACGACCCGCAGCATATGGTCCAGCGACAGAGTCGGCTGATCGGTTTGGTTGAGGTAGTCGCGATCCGCCAAACGGTTGTAATCGTCGCCGCGGCCGTCGATCCCGGTCACCATGCCTCTATGAATGTTCATCTACCCATACTCGCGTTGTGTCCAGCAGGTGGACCGGTTTCATCATGTCGGTGTGTCAGAACCGCGGCCCGGGCCGAATCGTCGTCGTCGGCAGCAGGAACTGCGGCACCTCGATGGTATCGCCCGGGAACACCGGCGTGGCCATGGACCCGAACGACGGTCCCGGCGCGCCCCGACTGTTGCGGCTTATGATCACGTTCTGGCCCTGGGCCCCCGTGGGGCTATAGCCGCCGGCGATGGCCACGGCTTGCAGCACGGTCATGCCCGGCACGTAATCGAACTGCCCCGGCCGGTTGACGCCGCCGACAATAAAGAACGGCCGATATCGGATGACCTCCACGCTGACCCGGGGGTCCCGCAGATACCCGTCCTGAAGCTGAACCGCGATCTCCTGCCCCAGCTCGTTCGCCGTCTTGCCCGCCGCCTGCATCCGGCCGATCAGCGGCAAAGTCAGCGTGCCGGTGGAGCCGACCGTGAATTCGCCAGAAAGATTGTCCTGGTTGAAGACGTTGATGCGGACCTGGTCGTCATTGCCCAGGCGATAATCCTCCAGGTTTGGCGGCGCGTTGCCGATAATCCCCTGGCCGCCGGCGCCCACCTGCGTTTGCGCCTGCGGCAATGGATTTCCCGCAAGCGGTTCCCCAGACAAAGGCTGGGTCTGAGTGGTCGTGCACGCCGCCAGCATTAGGGCGCCGACCAAGGCCAGCGACTTTCCGATCTTACCGAGACATGTTGTCCACGGACTTAAGCCGGCTTTATCCATCATCGTCACTCATCCAAACCGTTTTACGTTCATTATCGTCTCACCGCGCACCCTCCGCGCGATCTGCTTGAAACCAACCAGCTACACGCGATTGGTTAAAATGTAAATAAAAGTTTAGCAGTTTTTGGCGCCGATTTATAGACAAAATTCGATCTCGCCTGGATTTTTGTTTGGTAAATCCACCATCTTCCAGGGCGCCCCCTTTGTCCGTCTTTGCGATCCCTTCGCCGATCAGCGTCGAACGGCGCTAACTCTGTCGATAAGGCAGAAAACGGGCTCGGATGATCCAACCAATCCCTAAGGCCAGGACGACACCAAGCGTGTTGGCCTTAATGTCCCCCGTCGAAAACGACCGTCCCCCGGCGAGATCCTGCAGCACCTCGATGCCGGCCCCGACCGGCAAAAGCGTCGCTGCCATGAGAAACGCCCAGGGCCGGCTGGCAACGAACAGCAGCGGCGCCATACCCAAGACGAGGTAGGCCCCGACATGCAGCAGTTTGTCGACATTGTACGATGACGGCGGGGCGGCCCGAGCGTCCAGGGACACCAGGAACAAGGCGGCCAACAACGCGGCCCAAATCACGACGAAGACACGAAACGACACGCGCACCCGCGCCACGCGCCCGATCGTCTCGCGCAGCCGGATGCTCATCTATCCTTACCGATAGCCTGCACGACATCCTTAACCTCTTGCGCTCGAGACTTCGGGATGACCAAAACGGCCTCACGCGTACCGACCACGATAATATCATCCACTCCAATCACGGCAATAAGTTGGCCGTCTTCACTTCGGACATAGGCATTTCGCACATCCTTCAAGAACGTGTTGCCAACAGCGGCGTTCCCTGCGGTGTCGCGGGCGGCCACGTCCCAAAGGGAAGACCAGGACCCGACATCGCTCCAGCCAAAGGATGCGGGGACCATGGCGGCACGGTCCGTATGCTCCATGACCGCATAGTCGATGGACAGATCGGGGCAGCCGCCAAAGGAATCGGCCTCGAGTCGCATAAAATCGGCGTCGACGGTGGCGCCCGCAACCGCCGCCGCGGCCCCGGCCGAAACAGCGGGCGACAGACGATCAAGCTCCCTCAACAACGTCGATGCCGTGACCACGAACATGCCGCTGTTCCACCGGTACGATCCGTCGGCCACGTACCCTTGGGCATCCGAAAGTGGTGGTTTTTCGACGAATCGAACCACCTCGTATGTGCCCGTCAGCCCGTCGAGCGCCGCCCCCTGCTGAATGTACCCATACCCGGTTTCCGGCGTCGTCGCGGGGATCCCGATCGTCACCACCTTCCCGGCCCGCGCCGCCGTGGCGGCCACGGCGACATCGGATCGGAAGGCATCTTCGTCCAGGACCAAATGATCGGAGGGCAGGATGACCATCACCGCGTCACCCATCCGGTCGCAGATCAGGCGTGCCGCCGCCGCCACCGCAGGGGCCGTATTCCGGCCCATCGGCTCCAGAACGACGGCGCCGACCTCGACCCCCAGGGTTCGAAGCTGTTCGGCGACGACGAACCGGCTGTCATCACCCCCGACAATCAGGGGAGCCCGTACCGCCTCCGCCGCCATAATGCGGCGGACCGTGTCCTGAAAGAGTGTGTTTGGGCCCGCGATCGGAAGAAACTGCTTAGGGTTGTCGTCCCGTGACAAGGGCCACAACCGGGTCCCGCGGCCGCCGGTCAAAATCACCGGGACAATGCCAACGTCGCCTGCACCGACTGTGTTCATTTTTCTTTTCCTGGCCAGTGATCGGAACGGTCGGGCCCCTGTCTCCCGCCGTACGGGTCAAGTCCCGGTTTCAGCAGCGGATATCGTGATGGTGCGTTCGATATAGTCGATGATGCTGTCGACCGACTGCTCGACGGTCTGGTTTTCGGTGTCGACCACCAGCTCGGCCCGCTCGGGTGCCTCGTACGGCGCGGAAATACCGGTGAAATTGGCGATCTGGCCGGCTCGCGCCTTTTTGTAGAGCCCCTTGGGATCGCGCTTTTCGCAGGCCTCGACATCGGCCCGGACATGGATCTCATGGAAGGCGTCTCCCGCCGCTTCGCGCGCCCGGCGGCGGTCGGCCCGGTAGGGCGAGATAAAGGCGGTGATGGCGATCAGCCCGGCATCGGCGAACAGGGCCGCCACCTCGCCGACCCGGCGGATGTTTTCGGCGCGGTCGTTGGGCGCGAACCCCAGATCGGCATTCAGGCCGCGGCGGACGTTGTCGCCGTCCAGCACATAGGTCTGGAACCCCTTGTTGAACAGGCGCTGCTCGACCCGCATGGCCAGGGTGGACTTGCCCGAGCCGCTCAACCCGGTCAGCCAGATGACCGCGCCCCGATGGCCGTTGCGCCAGCTGCGCGCCGCCGGCGACAGCAGATGGTCGACCTCCGTCAGGTTGGTCGATACGACGGTTCCCGACCGGCGTCTGTCGGGATACCCCTCCATCGAGATGATGCCGGCCCCGACGGTGGCGTAGCCGTCGACCATGACGAACCGCCCCGTGGTCGCGCTTTCGGCATGCTCGTCGAGCGCCAGCATGCGCTGCGCCCGCAGCACGACTTCGGCGACGGCGTTGCGTTCCACCACCGGCTCGGCGCTGCCGGCCAGGGTCTGGGTATCGATCACCCGCTCGATGGCCTGCACCGACACGTTGGCCGCGCCGGTCGCCAGCTTTATCTTGAGCGTGCGCCCGACCTCCAGACGGCGACGGTCCAGCCAGAACACCGTGCCGCGAAACACGTTGGTCAGCTGCGGCGGCGATTCCTCGTGGCTGGCGATATCGCCGCGCTCGACGAAGATCTGCTCGTCCAGGGTGATCCCCACGGACTGGCCGGCGGCCGCTTCGGTCGGTCGTGCCCCGGGTCCCCAGCTTTCGATGGAGGCCACCCGGGCGGTCTTGTTGCTGGGCGAGAACAGCAGCGTGTCGCCGACCCGCAGCACGCCGGATTCGATGCGTCCCGCGATGATCCGGCGATGGTCGAACTTGTAGACGCCCTGGACCGGGAACCGCAGGGGCTGGCGGCGCGGCGCGGTCCTGGCCTCGAACCGGTCCAGCAGGTCCAAAAGCGTGTCGCCCCCGTACCAACCCGTCCGCGCCGACCGGGACGCCAGATTGTCGCCCTCACGGGCCGAGATGGGGATCACCGCGACCGGTGCCAGCCCGATATCGGCCAGGTAGGTTTCGACCTCCGCCCGGACGCTCTCGAACCGCTCTTCGGCGAAGCCGACGGCATCCATCTTGTTGACGACCACGGCCACCTGCCGCAGCCCCAAAAGATGCAGAAGATAGGCATGGCGGCGGGTCTGCTCGCGCACGCCCTCGACCACGTCGACCACCAGGACGGCGGCGTCGGCGCTGGCCGCGCCCGACACCATGTTCTTGAGAAACTCGCGATGGCCGGGGGCATCGATGATGACCACGTCGCGGCGATCCGTCTTCAGCCAGATCTGGGTGGTGTCGATGGTGATGGCCTGGTCGCGCTCGGCCTGAAACGCATCCAGCACGAACGACCACTCCGTCGCCATGCCGCGCTTGGCGCTGACGGTCCGGATCTCCTCGGCCTTGCCGTCGGGTAGGCTGTCGGTGTCGTAAAGAAGGCGACCGATCAAGGTGGACTTGCCGTGGTCGACATGGCCGACGACGACCATCTGCAGGAGAGGCAGCGCGGTGTGTCCGGCGGGGGGATGAGCCGTAGCGTTCATGAAATCGCTCCCAATCCTACATATAGCCGCTTGAGCGAAGCCGCTCGAAGGAATCTTCCGTTTCCTTGTCCATCGCACGGCCGGCGCGTTCGGGGTCGCGGGTCTGTCCGAGCTCGGCGATGACCTCGTCCAGGGTCGAGGCGGTGCTGGCCACCGGGAACGTGATGTTCTTCTCCCCCAGAGACCGGTAGCGCTTGCCGTCGCGTGCCAGATACAGCGGCACGAAGGGAATGTTCTCGCGCTGGGTGTAGCGCCAGATATCGATTTCCGTCCAGTGCAGCAGGGGATGGATACGGACATGGGTCCCTTCCGGGAACTCGGTCTTGTACTGGTCCCACAGCTCCGGCGGCTGATCGCGGAAGTCCCAGCTGCCGTCGGACGAGCGCGGGCTGAACACCCGCTCCTTCGCCCGGGTCGCCTGCTCGTCCCGGCGGATGCCGGCGATGACGCCGCGATACTTCTCCCGCTCCAGGATGCGGCGCAGCCCCTCGGTCTTGCGCGCCGCGGACCGGGTGGCCGGCGGCAGGGTCTGGTCCATCTCCTCTTCCGGCGGACACATCTCGTTGATCAACGTCAGGTTCCAGTCGGCGGCGATGCGGTCGCGGAACTCATAGACTTCCGGCAGCTCCATGCCCGTGTCCAGCAGCACCATGGGAAACGGCACATGGCCGAAGAACGCCTTGCGCACCATCCACAGCAGCGCGGTGCTGTCCTTGCCGATCGACCACAGCATGGCCAGCGGTTCGACCCGCGCGAACGCCTCGCGCAGGATATAGATCGAACGGGCCTCCAGCACGCTCAACGGATCGACGGCGGGGTCCGTCAACTCGATGGTCGCATTCTTCACGTCGGTCTCCTCGGATCGGGGGCGGTTGGCGCCGATCTGGCGCCGGCTGGCCGCGTCTTACGGTTGGGCAGGGAATCGCCGCACACTCCCAGCGACACGTTGCCGGAGGGTCCGGCAACCGTCGCTCACCATGGGATGCGGCATCGGCTAATAGGCGTTCTTGTCGCCAACAAAGACGAAGAACGTGCGGAAAATGATCCATAGGTCGAGCCAGATGGACCAATTTTCGATGTAATAGAGATCGTATTCGACGCGATTGACGATCTTGTCGACCGTATCCGTTTCACCCCGCCAGCCATTGACCTGGGCCCAGCCGGTGATGCCCGGCTTGACCTTGTGCCGAGCGGCATAGTCGTTGACGACCTCCTCGAACAGGCTGCCGGCCGCCTTGGTCGCGACCGCGTGGGGGCGCGGCCCGACGACCGACATGTCGCCGATCAGCACGTTGAAAAGCTGCGGCAGCTCATCCAGGCTGGTTCGCCGGAGAAAGGCGCCCACCCGGGTCACCCGCGGGTCGTTGCGGACCGTCTGCACCGCACAATCCTGATCACTCAGATTGTGATACATCGTCCGGAACTTGAAGACATCGATAAGCTTGTTGTTGAAGCCGTACCGCTTTTGGCGAAACAGGACCGGTCCGCTGCTGTCGAACTTGATGGCCAAGGCGATGACCGCCAGAAGCGGCGCGATCAGCAGCAGAATGGCAGTAGCGATCACCCGGTCCTCGATGGTCTTGAGCACCGAGGACCAGCCGGACAAGGGCCGCTCGAAGACGTTGACCATCATCAGGCCCCCGATGCGGCTGATCGGCCGATGGGGAAATTCGAAATTGATGAGATCGGGGGCCAACATGACATTGACCGGCAGCGGCGTCAGCTTGGCCATCACACTTTTGATCCGGTCTTCCGAACTCCAGGGCAAGGCCACGATGACCTGATCGATCCTCTCCTGGCGGACAAAGCTGACCAGATCCTCGGTCGTCCCCAGAACCGGATACCCCGCCAGATCCGTGGTCGTGCGCGTCGCCCGATCGTCGACAAAGCCGACGACCCGCAGCCGCAGATCGGAGTGCTGCCGCAGGTGATTGGCCAGCTTTACGCCGATCTCGCCGGCGCCCACGATCACCGCCCGCTGGCTGACGTAGCCGCGCTCGGCCATCCGCGTCAGGGCGGCCGTGAGGATAAACCGCCCGGCGACGATCATCACGAAGCCCGAAACGAACCACCCGCCGGCCCACAGGCGCGAAAAATCGCTGGAGATCTTAAGGCTGAAGGCCACCGCCACCATCACCGCGGAGAAGACCAGCCATGCCCCCGTGACACCCTTGAGGCGCGGGATGTTGGACAGGATCACCTCGTCGGAATAGCAGTCGAAAAACCGGAAAACGACAACGGCGCACACCAGCGCGAAGGCAACCGCGTTGATGTACTGGTCTTCGATCCCCCCGGAGAGGATCACCGCTTTGACGACAACCGCCGACAGCAGGACCATGAGCATGTCCACCCCAATCACCAGACTTCGCAGGATCTGGGGGGAAATGGGCTTCGCTTTGTTGTGCACTAATGTGCCGAGAAGGGTTTCTGTGGTCATCGTTCCATCCGAAACTCTGAAGGTGGTGCGTTGTCTCACTCAGGCTCTCGTTCCAGAGGCACGATTCGATCCCTATACAGACTTATTGTTCTTCGAACTCATCCAGGCCATCTGCCCTTTCAGTCGCGACGGCGCGGTCGTCGCGACTGAAAGACCGCCCCCGAACAAAGGCTTCAATCGCTCAAAGAGTTCCCGCCTTCAACTGAACCAAACCAATCGGACCGTTTGCACCCCGATCACCACGCCCAATGTCTATCATGATAATTGAATAAAATCCATGATAATTTTTACACACATTGGATAGCGTTATTTAACAATAGTTAAAGCGTCTTTAACCGTGTTGGATGATATCTTCGCATGATCCGAATGTAAATCGTGTCATGCAAAGTTAATGACATTAGTCAAGAATTAACCAACATTGCGAAGACTAAGGTCAAAATAAGAAAAAATTAAGGAGAAATTTGGACAATGGCTTGGGCAATGGGGCGGAATTCTGAACAAATATTAGACACTATGCCGCAGCTTCGAGCGCCTTGGCCTTGAGGTGGTCGGACAGCCGGAGGGCCGCCGCCGTCAATGTCAGTGTCGGGTTCGCAAATCCGCCCGTCGGGAAAATCGAGCAGCCGGCTACAAAAAGGTTCTGCATCGAATGCACCCGGCAGTTCCGGTCCACCACGCCGCGCTTGGGGTCGTCGCTCATCCGCGTGGCGCCCATGTGATGGTAGCCTCCCTGAATTGAGGCAGGCCATGTCTCGTCATCCTGCATCAGCCAATCCTCAGGGACGAGCCGCGCCACGCCCAGGCGTTCCAGTTCCGCGCCGATGATCTGAACCGAAGCCCGTATGGATCGCTTGTCGATGGGCAGCATGCGCCAGTCGACACGGGCGCGGGGGCTGCCATATCGATCGGTCTCATTGCTCAACATCACGCGGCTGTCCGGATTGGGCGCCTGCTCCGACCGGGTGTACAGCGCGCCCCGCCCGTCGAATATGCGTTTGGTCAGTCCTAGCAGGACGCCGTCCAGATCACCCAGGATCCGCTTCATGTGGTACCCCATCTGAGGCGGAATTCGACCCCGGCTCATCGGGATGATGATCCTTTTAAAGCTCGCATAACCCAGGGACTGAACCTGGCTGACGGAATCCTGGATGTAGAGGTCGATGAGGACGGCGCTGTAGTTGAGCAGCTTCTCCCGCCTTTGGGCCTCCTCGGACATGCCCAAACCAGCCCGCAGCCAGAGCGAGCCTCTTTTGAAGTCCTTGTAGCTGGGCACCCACTGCCGCTTCGACAGAAACTCGACCTTGGCCGAGGAGGCGTGGGGGTGCTGCATGAAGTATCGGCCCACGACATCGTATTCGTTGCCGATGCCGCCAGACCGGGCCTGGCGGGACAGCAACAACAGCCGCGGGTTCTCGATGCCGCCAGCCGCGAGCACAAAGCGCTTGGCGCGGATCTCGATGGCCGGGCCCGACGTCTGGACCTTAACGGCCCGCACGCGCGTACCGTCGTTATCGGTTAGAAGCCGGGTCACCGTGCCGTGCAAAAGGACATGCACATTGGCCGCTCGTTCGAGTTCGGCGCGGTACTTCTGCCCGAAGTTCGTGCGGGGACTGATTTGCCAAAGGCGCGTCTTGGCGGTTCCCTCCGCGAACGGAAGAAACTTGATCTTACCGCCTTCCCACTCCTCTGGAGCATAGTTGTAGGGGCCGATATCGAACAGCGGCTGAGCCCGCTCGTAGTACGGATCAAGGTCGCTCCTGGCGATCGGCCAACCGCTGTTGGGAACCCAGGGGCGCTGCTCAAAATCTATGTCGTTCAACGGCGTGCACGCACCTGCCCACAGATTGCTGGCACCGCCCAGCCCCCGATAGCGCGCGATGTCCAATGGGAAATCCGGCAGGCCCGCCAACTCGCCCTTGTTCAGATCCCGTCCCTCGTCGGGCTGGCAATTGCCCACACCGCCGCTTTCGATCAGCACGACCCGGGTGCCCGTATTCATAAACTCACGCGCGATCGTGATCCCAGCCGGCCCCCCGCCGACGATGCACAAATCGGCTTCCTGGTCGGCGATGCTCGTGTCGTGTGTCAGATCAATCAGCATAATGGCCTTATCACGCTCTGTGAGTGTAGTTAGTAGTGCCGTGAGTTCGATCCCCGATCCATGGCCAACGCTTTTGGCGTCGGGAAAGATCCTCCGCTGGATCTAATTCTGTCAGAGTTCGATTAAATTTCCGTAATGCCCGTACGACTTCCATCCGCTTTCGAGAAGAATTGGTCCATCCTGCTTACCCGTTCGTGATATGACTGGCCATCAAGTCTCGAGATTCACGTTTGAAAACCGCCTCTTAGAGCGCTTTTTTTTGATTTCTTCTGAGTTTGTTGCTCTATAATGTAGTTGAGTCGGTCGATGATGGAGTACACCGTTTCCCACAATTCCGTATCGGCGCTGATCGTCGACGAGCAACGCCGGTATCTCCTGCAATTGCGCGATGACGTTCCCTCCATTCGGTTTCCGGGACATTGGGGCCTGTTTGGGGGCTCCGCCGAACCGGATGAAGCGCTGGAAGCAGCTCTGATTCGGGAGTTGAGCGAGGAGTTGTCGTTCGAACCATCCAAAATATCCCAAATGTCTGAGATATTTTATCGACCTGCTTACAACCAAAATGCGCTCTATAGAAAGACCTTTTTTGTCGTTCCCGTCGTTAGCTCCGAGATAGGGCAAATGGTTCAAAGAGAAGGCCAGAGCATGAAGCTGCACCGATTCAAGGACGTTTTACGTTTGCCTGATATCATCCCCACAGATCTCTATGGCATTTTGACCTACGAGCATCACATGGTCCCGGCTCGCGCGAGAGCCTAGCGGGATCGGCCGGTTCGTCATGGGAAAACCATTATTGTCGGGTTTCTGGCAGCCCTTGTGCTTGTGTGAAAGGCGCCCCCGCCGCGCTGCAAACCGTGTCCCATTCTTGAACAGACTCTGAGAACGCGGAGTAGGCGTGGCAATCGTAGACTTCATTGCGCGGATCCCTGGCTTCGGTAAGCGCGACCGGCTGATCGGCCTGACCGACCAGGGACTCCAGTCGCTCGTCAAGTTCGTCGGCCTCATCGCCTTCGCACGCTGGATGACGGTCGAGGAATTCGCCGCCATCTCCCTGGCGATGGCGATCATGTATGTCCTGACCGGCCTGCAGCGATCGTCGATCGTCTTTACCTTTATCGTCGCCTGTCCGGACGTTGAAACCGTCGAGGCGGACGGGTGGAAATGGGGCTGGCTCAATATGGCGACCGCCGGCGCCGCGACGGTGCTACTGGCGCTGCTGACACTGATCTCGTCCACCTTCAACGCGCCGGGCTGGTTCACGTCGGCGGTCGCTTTCTCCACCGTGCTGTCGGCCCCCTCCCTGCTCTACGACTTCGCGCGCCGATGGCTGTATCAGGGCCGCCGATACCGCGCCGTCCTGTGGATGTCGCTAACGTTCGTGGGGCTGTATGCGGTCGGCATCGCCGCGGTCCACCAGGTCGACGGCATCCAGGGCTGGGTGGCGACCATCTCCTTCGCCGGCGCCTCGCTGATGGGCACGGCCGTGGCCATGGTCGGGGGCGCGCGCCTGCGGTGGCCGACCTGGTCCGTATTCGGCATTTGGTACAGCAAACGGTCTTTCGCCGCCTGGTCCTCCCTCAGCTTTGTCGTCGGCTCGGTCTATCAGCACGGAATGACCCTTCTCGTGGCCGGCCTGGCGGGATCGGTCAGTGTGGCCGCCTATTCGGCGACCAGAAACCTTGCCGCGCCGATCGTCACTCTGGTCGCCGGCATCGATATGATCGACAAGCCCCGCGCCGGCCGGGCCTACAAAAGCGTCGGCATGTCCGGCCTGGTCCGATCGATCAAGGGCACCAGCCGGTTTATCGTGGCTCTTGGCACCCCCTACCTCTTGGTTCTCTTTTTCGTCGCCGGCCCGGCCCTGGAATTCTGCTATGGCGACAAATACGCCGCCTACGCCAGCGTGCTGCGCCTCTGGGTTGTCGTGCATTTCATCGGGCTGCTGGTTCAGCCGTTGAACACCTTTCTGATCACGCTTCAAGCGAGCCGGGCCATCTTCATGACCCGGATTATCGGGACGACGGTGACCTTGATCACCGCCTTCGTGCTGGTTCCGACTCAGGGGCCGGACGGCGCCCTGATCGCCGTCATAGCCGGCCGGTCGGTCGACCTTGTCTGCCTGATTGTATTCATTCGGCAGATCCTGCGGGATCACCGCAAGAAGATCGGCTCTTCAACTCCTTCGGCCTAGAAGAAAATCGCGTTAAGCTGTTGTTAACGCAGGTCCCGCATCCTACGGCATCACAAATGCCGGGCGGGGATGAAAGGGCCTTCCATGGTGTGGGTTTCGAGAGGATCACAGGCGCCGGTCGACGTCTTTCGCCCCGGCGCGCAAGGCATGGACGAGGCGGACACGCAAGCCAAATGGCCGCCGATCGTCTCCGTCGGATTTGTCGTTTCGGCCAGTGTCCTGCTTTGGATCGGCCTGGTCGCCCTTGTCGCCAAGCTTCTGGGCGCCTTCGGCTGACTCGGGCCGCGCGGACACCGTTAACCACAAGCGCCGGTAGCCGCACTGTTGCTCCGAGAAATGTCCGGGTCGCCCAGCGGGAAAGGCTGACGTGATGCATCCGAAGGATTCCTGACCTCAGGGAATCGCTCTGACGGTCCGGTCCATGCCATAATCTCCGTCACCGCCCGTCCCGCCGCAACGCGCAAGAGCATGTTCAATATTCTTCGCCGCCTGCCACCAAAACGTCTCCCCATCGTTCCGCCGGGCCATCGAATCTATGTCATTGGCGACATTCACGGGCGGGCCGATCTATTGCGCACCGTTCATGGCCAGATCTCCGAGGATGCGGCCATCGAAGGCGGGGCGGTCATCAATCATCTCGTCTATCTTGGCGACTATGTCGATCGCGGGCTCGATTCCAAAGACGTGATCGACCAGCTCTTGTACGAAACGCCCAAGCACTGCCAGCCGGTCTACCTGAAGGGCAACCACGAGGCGGCCATGCTCGATTTCCTGCAGGGATCCAGCGACGGGCTGAGTTGGCTGAAGGTCGGCGGTCGCAGCACGCTCATGAGCTATGGGGTGACCATCGACGACGGTACGACGGATCCCGACGCCATGGATTCGATCCGCAAGGCCCTGGCGGCCAAGCTGCCACCGGCCCACCACGAGTTTTTTGAAAACCTGGCGCTGATGATCGAGATCGGCGACTATTTCCTGGTTCATGCCGGGGTCAGGCCGGGCGTCCCGCTGCATGCCCAGGACGAACACGACCTTCTCTGGATACGTCATCCCTTTGTCGATTCCCAGCAGAACCACGGCAAGATCGTGGTTCACGGGCACAGCATAAAGGAAGAACCCGAGGTCCGAAAAAACCGCATCGGCATCGACACCGGCGCCTATGCCACCGGCCGCCTGACCTGCCTGGTTCTGGAAAACGACAGCTACCGGTTCCTGGGGACCTGACGTCCTGGCCAAGCCGGTCCCGTCCCGCGTCTCCGGCCCTGCGTTCCCTTGACGATGAGCGGGTCCGATCTATAAATTTTAGATAATTCGATCAAGTGTCAGGACCGAGAATGCCGGAAAACCTCAATAAGACCGAAGCACGCCAGGGACGCACCGAAGGCGTCGTCCGATATGTGCTGATCATCTCGGTCGTCCTGGCGATCGCGGCGCTTGTCGCCACCTTTGTTCTGTCCACCTAGAGCAGGATCGCCTTGGGTGGAAGCGGGTCCGCTTCCACCAATGACGATCTCGCTCTAGGAACCTGTATTGAAGCAGGCTCCGTGTTGTTTTGACGATGCGGGTCGGACCTCCTTCGCCGGCGGCACCGGTTCCTCCTCCGGCCCTTCGGGCGGCAGGTCGTCCGGATTGGGCGGCGGCTCCTGCACCGGCGGCGGGGGCGGTTCGTCGGGACCGACCGGCGGTGGCATGGGTTTCCCCGGCGGGGACGGTGGCAGGCGCGGCGTCGCGTCGTGGGGGGTCGGCATGGCCGGACCAGGATCGGCGACGGTTTCAATGATGGGCATCGGGCGTTCTCCCTCGGGCTCGGACCGATCGATGCGGTACGCATCCGCGAGTACGGTATAGTCCATCTGGGAACGCCGGTGACCTCCCGGTGTTCCCTTGACGCCAGTTTCAAAAAACACCGAAAGGCTTCGTCGATGCCCGTCACACGATCGCTTCTTTTCGCGGCCCTGACCGCGTGCGCGCTGGCCGCCCCGCCCGTCGTGGCACAGGAAGGCGCCGCGCGGGCGGTATTTGTCGATCCCGATGGCCGGGAGACGGGGTCGGCCTCCTTGCTGCCCAGCCCCCATGGCGTGCTCATCATCGCCACGTTCGACCGTCTGCCGCCGGGCACGCATGCCTTTCACATCCATGAGCGCGGTCTTTGCGAGGGGCCGGATTTCGGGACGGCTGGCGGTCATTTCAACCCGACCGGGGCGGCGCACGGCTTCCTGATGCCCGACGGCATGCACGCCGGCGACCTGCCCAACATCACGGCCGGCGACGACGGCACTCTGCGGGTGGAGGTCTTTGCCTCTCTCGTCACCCTGGGCGACGGCCCGAACGCGCTGCTCGATGGCGACGGCAGCGCCCTGATGGTCCATCAAGGACCCGACGACCACCGCAGCGACCCCGCCGGTGACGCCGGACCACGGATTGCCTGCGGCGTGATTGAGCGATAAAAGGGAACGGCGGTCGTCCGTGGCTCCCGGCGGGGGCCGGAACTGCGGCAACCGATCCAAAAAGGCACGAGCATGAACGGACCGGCAGAATGAACCCGTTGAAAGATCTTCGGCGGCTGGTCGACGATCCGATCTACGAACCGGGAGAGCTCTACAACAGGCTGGGCAAACCGAACCTGACGACGGGTGTCCTGATGAGCGCCGCGATCGTCATCGTCGCTGCGGTGATCGTGCCCCTGTTTCTCGGCCTGTTCGTTTGAGAGCCGTTTGTAAGACAGGACTCGGGCCCATAACGAAGCGCCGGCCGATCGGCGCCGACGCAGGAGCGGGAGGGAAACGGCATGACCCTGGAGCGGCTTGACCACTTCACCATACGCGCCAAGGACTTGCGGGCGACGCGCGATTTCTATGTCGATGTGCTGGGACTGGAAGATGGCTGGCGGCCGGACTTCACGTTTCCCGGTCACTGGCTTTACTGCGGCGACCGTCCCGTCGTGCATCTGGTCGGCGGCGACCGCGCCGCGACCGAGGAGCCCGGCAGCGGCACCGTCGATCACCTCGCCTTTCAGGCATCGGGGCTGACCGAGATGCGCGACCGGCTGACCCGGGACGGCCACACCTTCCGCGAGCGGACGGTGCCCAATCTGGATCTGAGCCAGATCTTTGTCGAAGACCCCAACGGCGTGGTGATCGAACTCAACTTCCCGGCCTCGCCCAGCACCTGAACTTTGTTCGGTGGGCCGGTGAGCGGCCGCGCCGTCTGCGGGACGGCCACTCCCCTGTCATAGCGGTGTCACGATCCGCCGCTACAGTCCGGCGCCATGCGAATCCTGATCGCCACGGATGCTTGGCACCCGCAGATCAACGGCGTCGTCCGCACCCTGGACACCACGGTCGGCCAGCTTCGCGCGCTGGGGCACGAGGTCGGGGTGATCGGCCCGGATATCGGACGCACCATGGCCATGCCCGGCTATCCGGAAATCCGGGTCGCCGTAAGACCGGGCCCAGCCGTGACGGATATCATCGATTCGTTCGGGCCCGACTCCATCCATATTCCGGTGGAGGGACCGATCGGCCTGGCCACCCGCCGCCTGTGCCTGGCGCGGGGCTGGCGCTTCACCACCTCGTTCCATACGCGCCTGGGCACCTATCTTCGACGCCGCTACGGCCTGCCCGAGGGCCCCGCCTTCGCCTTCCAGCGCTGGTTCCACAATGCCGGGGCAGGGTTGATGGTCCAGGCCGACAGTCTGGAGCGGGAGCTGACGGAGCGCGGGTTTCGGCACATCCAGCGGTGGAGCCGGGGGGTCGACTGCGACCTGTTCCGTCCCCTGCCGCGCGACACGCTGGGGCTTGAGCGACCGATCTTCGGCTATGTCGGCAGGGTTTCGGCCGAAAAGAACATCGAGGCGTTTCTGGATCTCGATCTGCCGGGCACAAAGCTTGTCGTCGGCGACGGACCGCAGAGGGCGGCGCTGGAAGCCCGCTACCCCGGTGTCGTGTGGGCGGGATTCCGCAGTGGCGAGGATCTGGCGCGCTACTACAGCGAGCTCGACGTGTTCGTGATGGCCAGCCGGTTCGAAACCTTCGGCATGGTGGTCCTGGAAGCCCTGGCGTGCGGAACGCCCGTGGCCGCCCTGCCGGTGCACGGGCCCATCGATATCCTGGGCGGCAGCGCCGTGGGCGTGCTGGACGAGGATCTGCGCGCCGCCGCCATGGCCGCCCTGGACATCCCGCGCGAGCCTTGCCGTACCTTCGCCGAGGGGTTTTCCTGGCGTCGCTGTACCGAACAGTTTCTCGCCAACCTGGTTCCCATCGGCCCCGCCCACCAGGAGATGTCGAAGTCCCTTACCGTGGGGCGATCGGCGCCGACATCGACCGCGTGACACCCGCGGTCCCCGCCTAGCTCCCCGCGGCCGAACCCGGCGGCCGATCAGGCCGTAGCGGCCAGCGCGCCATGCCGCTTCTCCGGCCGCGCCGGTGGAGGGGTGGCGGGGGGGCGCGCCGGGGTGCGCCACAGGGACCGGCTGGGAATGCGGGACCGGTCGACGCGGCCGGCGTGCAGCCGCGCGATCTCCATCACCTCGGCCATCAGCCCGTCCGACAGGGTGACGGGATCGAGCCCCAGCCGCCGCAGCCCGTCATTGCACACCGCCAGCGCGTTTTCCGCCGCCTCGACGCGGGGATTGTCGATCCGCGCGATCCTGGCGCCGGTCTTGCCGGCCACCAGGGCGGCCAGGTCGCGAACCCGGTGCACCTCCGTCATCTGGTTGAGGATGCGCACCCGGTCGCCCGACTCGGGCGGGCTTTCCACCGCCAGCCGGACGCATTGGACCGTGTCGCGGATATGGATGAAGGCGCGGGTCTGGCCGCCGGTGCCATGCACGGTCAACGGGTGGCCGACCGCCGCCTGGACCAGGAACCGGTTGAGCACCGTGCCGAAATCGCCGTCATAGTCGAACCGGTTGATCAGGGCCGGATGGGCTTGCGTTTCCGCCGTCTGGATGCCCCACACGATGCCCTGATGCAGGTCGGTGATGGCCAGCCCGTCATTGCGGGCATAGAAATGGAACAGCACGTTGTCGAGGCACTTGGTCGCGTGATAGACGCTGCCGGGCGCGTAGGGATGGACGATCTCCCGCGCCGCGCCGTCGGGCATGGTCACCGACACATAGCCTTCGGGGATCGGGCCGCCGCCGCCATATCCATAGACCCCCATGGTGCCCAGATGCACCAGATGGGCCGGCACGCCGCTTTCGACCAGGGCGCACAGCACGTTGTGGGTGGCGTTGACATTGTTGTCGATGGTGTAGCGCTTGTGCCCCGGCGACTTCATGCTGTACGGGGCGGCCCGCTGTTCGGCGAAATGGACCACCGCGTCGGGTCGCCACCGGCCGATCAGGGCGGCCAGGGCGCGGTAATCCGCCGCGACGTTCAAGGTGGCATAGCTCATGACATGCCCGGACACAGCTTCCCAGGCGGCGATGCGACTGCCCAGGTCGCGAATGGGGGTGAGCGAGGCGGTGCCCAGCTCGCGGTCGATGGCGCGCCGCGCCCCGTTGTCGACGATCTTGACGTCGTGCCCGTGGGCCGACAGGTGCAGGGCGGTGGGCCAGCCGCAGAAGCCGTCGCCGCCAAGGACCAGTACGCGCATCTTCGCCTCCTTCGATCCGGTTCCGCCAGGCCGATGCGGCGAGGGATAGCGGATTCCCATGACCCTTTGATGACGACCTGTGCTACCCGGAAGGACGATGGGGGCGCGTGCTTATTCCGGCCCGCCCCGGTTCGACACGGAGGTTCGGTTCGGTGCGGAGGAGCGGTTTGAAACGGGAACGTGGCGGCACGGCATGACCAGGACGGATCGACTGACCCTGCGGCGGCCCGACGACTGGCACCTGCACCTGCGCGACGGCGCGACCATGCAGGCGGTGCTGCCCCATACCGCCGCCCATTTCGGCCGGGCCATAATCATGCCCAACCTGGTGCCGCCGGTGACCGACCCTGAGGCCGCCGCCGCCTATCGCGACCGCATCCTGGCCGCCCTGCCCCCAGGCACGACGTTCGAGCCGCTGATGACCTGCTACCTGACCGACGCCACCGAGCCCGACCGGCTGGAGGACGGGTTCGCCCGGGGACTCTTCACCGCCGCCAAGCTGTACCCGGCCGGCGCCACCACCAACTCCGAGTCGGGCGTCACCGACATCGCCCGCATCGCCCGGGTGCTGGAGCGGATGCAGACGATCGGCATGAGGCTGCTGGTGCATGGCGAAGTGGTGGACCCCGACATCGACATCTTCGACCGGGAGGCGGTGTTCATCGACCGGGTGCTGTCCCCGACCCTGCGCGACTTCCCGTCGCTGCGTGTGGTGTTCGAGCATGTGACGACGGCGGAGGCGGTGGACTTCGTCCGCTCGCGGCCCCGCAACCTGGCGGCCACCGTCACGCCGCATCATCTGCTGATCAACCGCAACGCCTTGTTCGAGGGCGGATTGCGCCCCCACGCCTATTGCCTGCCCGTGGCCAAGCGGGAAAAGCACCGCCTGGCCCTGCGCCGGGCCGCGACCTCCGGCGACGAACGGTTCTTCCTGGGCACCGATTCCGCCCCCCACCCGATCCGCGCCAAGGAGGCCGACTGCGGCTGCGCCGGCATCTTCAACGCCCCGACGGCCCTGGCCGCCTACGCCCAGGTGTTCGACGAGGAAGGCGCGCTCGACCGGCTGGAAGGCTTCGCCTCCCTGCACGGCCCGGCATTCTACGGCCTGGAGCCGAACGCCGGGACGATCACGCTGGAACGGGTGGCGGAGACGGCGCTGGAGGCGGTGACGATTGACGGCGGGGCGGACGCGGTGCGGGTGTTCCGGGGAGGGGAAGTGCTGGCGTGGCGGGTGGTTGGGTGAGGGATGGACCAGAGGAAAAGCGGCTGGATCTACGGCTTTATCGGCGTCGCGATTTTCAGCGGCTCGCTGCCGGCGACGCGGGTGGCCGTGGCGGATTTCGATCCCGTTTTCCTCACCTTCGCGCGCGCCGCGATCGCCGGCCTTCTGGTCCTGATTCCGCAGAAGCGCCCGGACCGACGCGACCTCGGCCCGCTGCTGATCGTCGCGCTCGGGGTGGTGGTCGGCTTCCCGTTGCTGACGGCCCTGGCCCTGCAGCACATCACCTCGGCCCACTCCATCGTCTTTATCGGCCTGTTGCCGCTGGCGACGGCGATTTTCGGCGTGCTGCGGGCCGGTGATCGTCCCCGTCCGGCGTTCTGGGTATTCTCGGTCGCGGGCAGCGCCCTGGTCGCCGGGTTCGCCCTGACCCAGGACCTGTCGGCGTCGTGGACCGGCGACATCCTGATGTTCGGGGCCATCGTGGTCTGCGGCCTGGGCTATGCGGAGGGCGGGAAACTGTCCCGGAAGCTCGGCGGCTGGCAGGTCATCTCGTGGGCGCTTGTCCTGTCCCTGCCGGTCATGGCGCCGCTCGCGATATCCACGATGCCGGGAACCTTCGCGGGGGTCGGGCAGCCGGCCTGGATCGCGATGGCCTATGTCTCGGTATTCAGCATGCTGATCGGCTTCGTGTTCTGGTATCGCGGACTGGCCCAGGGGGGGATCGCCGCCGTCGGACAACTGCAGTTGCTGCAACCGTTCATGGGGCTGATGCTGGCCGCCACCCTGGTTGGGGAGGAGGTCAGCTGGCCCATGGCGGCTGTCAGCGTCGCCGTGGTCGCCTGCGTGGCGGGCGCCAGGAAATTCGCCGGACCGCCACGGACGACGCCATCCGGCCTCGAGGCCGAACCGGCGATGCGCTGACCCCGCCAGCCCCTAGCCGCTTGCCACCGGTCCAGGTGTCGCGGTAGCAATCCCCGCCCTTCACCTTCACCTTGGGCAAGGTCAGCCCGGTCTATATCGACCGCCGCAAGCTGATCTCCTATCCCCGGCTGCGGCGCGGGCTGATGGACATGGCGGTGGCCGGGGGAGAGACCGTCGGCGGCGACCGACGCTTGCGATCAGAGCCGAGCCGGCATGGGGCCTTCGCCGTCGTCGAGCGGCAGAAGTATCTCGGCGATCAGCTCGCGCAGCCAGCGATGCGGCGGCGTGGCGGTCGACCGCTTGTGCCAGATCATGACGATCAAGGCCGGGTCGACGGGCATCGGGGTCCGATAGACCGCAATGCCGGCCTTCGGGGCGATGCGTCGCGCCAGTTGGTGGGGAATCAGCGCGATCAGGTCGGATTCGCTGACCGCGCGGTAGACCCCCGAAAAGACCGGCATGGTCATGACGACCCGCCGTTCGTGGCCGACGCGCGCCAGGGCCGCGTCACCCATCGCCCGCAGCCTGCCTTCCGGCGAGAACAGCACATGGCCAAGGTCGCAAAACAGGTCGATCGGCACGATGTCGCCCGGCTTCACGCCGGCCCGCTCGAGCCCGGGATGCCCGATGCGCGCAATGACGGCGAAGTGGGATCGGAACACCGGCTTGTGATCCACCCAATCCGGCAGGGTGGTGGCCGGGATCAGCGCCATGTCCACCTCGTAGCGCTCCAGCGTATCCACATAGCTGTCTGGAACCAGGTCGACGAGCTGGACCCGCATACCCGGCGCCCGCCGCGAGACCTGATCGGCGAGCCGCGGCATGAGCATCTCGGCGAAAAAATCGCTGCCGGACAGCTTGAAGGTGACGTCCGCCGTTGTCGGGTCGAAATCGCCCGGTCCGCTGAGCAGGTGTTCGAGGCGGTCGAGGATCTCGCGCAACGGCAGCTCCAGGGATCGCGCGAAATCGGTCGGCTCCAGCCCCTGTCCGTGGCGCACGAAGAGGCGGTCTCCCAGCGCCTGCCGCAGCCGGCCCAGCGCCGCCGAGACAGCCGGTTGGGACAGCCCGATCCGCTCCCCTGCCTTGACGGTCGATCCCTCGCGCAGCAGCGCGTCCAGAACGCGCAGCAGGTTCAGATCGAACGCCGACAAATTCATGCCGTGAATAGATCCTATACAAACAAACGATTATTCGTATAGCGGGAGGTCGGTTAGGGTTCCACCATACGAAAGCGCTTTCGTTTCCCCGCAATTGCCCATTGGAGGAAACGATGAACCATATCACGGGCGGCGCCGATGTCATCGAATGGCAAGGCGTGCAATATCGAACGATCCTGAAGACCGCGGACACGGGCGGCGCCATGTCGATCGTGGACAGCGTGTCGCCGCCGCATTCGGGGCCGCCGCGACACATCCATCACGACGCCGACGAAACCTTCGTCATGCTGACGGGCGACGCCGAGTTCTGGATGGAGGGCGAGTGGTTCGCCAAGGGCCCCGGCGGCACGATGTTCGTGCCGCGCGGCAGGGAACACACCTTTCGCATCATCGGCGACAAGCCTTCCCGGCACCTGGTCATTCTCACACCCGGCGGCTTCGAGGGATTCTTCGCCGAAATGGCCGCCGGCCGGTTCCGCATCCCCGAGGACATGGCGGCCATCACGGAAATCGCCGGCCGCTTCAACCTTACCCTCACGGGGCCGCCACTCGGCGCCGAGCGACGCGCTTTGGCGGGAGAACGGGGATGAGGACCGTCCCGACCTTGTTTTTCGCGACCGGCGCCGTGTTCGCCCTGGTCGGAATGATCTGGGGCATCCAGATGTCCGCCACCCACGATCACGTCCTGTCCCCCGCGCACGGCCATCTCAATCTGATCGGCTTCGTAGCGATGAGCCTGTTCGGGAGCTACTATGCCCTTTCTCCGGGCGCGGCCGCTTCTCGCCTGGCCAAGGCGCACTACGCCCTTGCGGTCGCCGCGACCCTGAGCCTCGTGCCAGGCATCGCGATGGCCATCACCGGCAGGGGCGAGACGCTGGCGCAGATCGGATCGGTGATGGCGGTGCTCGCGATGGCCCTTTTTGCGTATGTCGTGGTCCGCTTCGGCGTGGGTGGCGCGGCCCTCCGCCATCCCGTCGATGCTGGCCGCGGCGCGCAGGCGGCTGAATAAGGGGCCCGACCGCCGGCCCCTCCCCTTGCCATCGGCCCCGGTGTCGCGGTAGCAATCCCCGCCCTTCCCGGCCCCGCCCCACGCAAGGAGACCTAAGCCCATGACCGTCCCCGGCAGCCCTCCCCATGGCGACGACGCCGCCTCGGTCACGGCGCGGATGCTGATCGAGGTGGCGGCGGTGCATGTCAACGCGGCCCAGCCCTTCACCTTCACCTCGGGCAAGGTCAGCCCGGTCTATATCGACTGCCGCAAGCTGATCTCCTACCCCCGCCTGCGGCGCGGGCTGATGGACATGGCGGTGGCCAGGATCGAGGACGGGGTGGGCTATGAGAGCCTGGACGCGGTGGCCGGCGGCGAGACCGCGGGCATCCCCTTCGCCGCCTGGATCGCCGACCGGCTGATGCTGCCGATGCAGTATGTGCGCAAGAAGCCCAAGGGGTTCGGGCGCAACGCCCGGATCGAGGGGCATCTGACCGAGGGCCAGCGGACCCTGCTGGTCGAGGATCTGACCACCGACGGCCTCAGCAAGGTCGGGTTCTGCGAGGCCCTGCGCGAGGCCGGCGCGCGGGTCGACCATGTCTTCGTCCTGTTCCACTACGGCATCTTTCCGCAAAGCCAGGAGGTGATGCGCGATCTGGGGGTCACCCTGCACGCGCTGGCCACCTGGTGGGACGTGCTGCGCGTGGCCAAGGAGCGGGACTATTTCCCGGCCGCCGAGTTGGACGAGGTGGAGCGGTTCCTGCACGACCCCAACGGCTGGTCGGCCAACCACGGCGGCGCGGCGGGGTCGGGCTGAACCGTCCCCGCCGGGCGTACCCGAAGAATGGCGAACGGCGCCGCCGCGCACAGGTCCCGGATCGGGGTCCGGGACTCGCTTTCTACATTTGTGAACCGACGGAAACGACGCGCCCCGGACGAAGATCCGGGGCCCATGCGCAACGGCGACGTGGGGAGAACAGCGAACGGCGCCGCCGCGCACAGGTCCCGGATCGGGGTCCGGGTCTCGCTTTCTACATTTTTGAACCGACGGAAACGACGAGCCCCGGACGAAGATCCGGGGCCCGTGCGCAACGGCGACATGGGGAGAACAGCAAACGGCGCCGCCGCGCACAGGTCCCGGATCGGGGTCCGGGACTCGCTTTCTACATTTCTGAACCGACGGAAACGACGAGCCCCGGACGAAGATCCGGGGCCCGTGCGCAACGGCGACGTACGGAGAACAGCGAACGGCGCCGCCGCGCGCGGCCGGGCTGCGAAGCGGCCGGCCTACTTCCAGCCGACCCGGTCGAACACGCGGACCGCGGCCGGGTTGTATTCGCCCAGCAGCGAGGCGTTGACCGTATCCGCCTTGAACGCGCCAAAGGCGGCGATCGGTCCCTCGACCGGAACATCCTCGACCACCGGGTACTCGTTGTTGCCCTCGGCGAACAGGGTCTGGGCCTCGGGGCTGGTCAGATATTCGATGAACCGGGTGGCCGCCTCGGCGTTCGGAGCGTTCCGGAGCACGCCGGCGCCGCTGATGTTGACATGGGTGCCCCGCCCGTCCTGGCTGGGAAACAGGATCCCGATGGATTCGCCCACCTCCCGGTCGGCCGCCTCGTCGGAGGCCAGCAGCCGCCCGACATAGTAGGTGTTGACGATGGCCAGCCGGCATTCGCCCGCCGCCACGGCCGTGATCTGGGCGGTGTCGTTGCCCTCGGGCTCGCGCGCGAAGTTGGCGACCACGCCTTCGGCCCACGCCTCGGCCTCCTCTTCCCCGACATTGGCGATGACCGACGCCAGCAGGGACTGGCTGTAGATATTGCTGGAGCTGCGCGAGCAGACCATGCCGCGATAGGCGGGATCGGCCAGATCCTCGTACGTTTCGAGACCGTCGGGCAGACCCTGTTCGCGATCGTAGACCACGACGCGGGCGCGCTTGGACAGACCGAACCACAGGCCGTCGGGATGGCGCAGGCTCTCGGGCACCCGCTCCTCCAGCACCTCGGACTCGACCGGCTGGAACAGATCGGCCTCCGCGGCCCGCCACAGCCGGCCGGCATCGACGGTGATCAGGACATCGGCCGGGCTGTTGACCCCCTCGCTGCGGATCCGCTCGATCAGCTCGTCGCTGTCGCCCTCGATCAGGTTGATCTCGACCCCCGTCTCTTCCGTGAAGCGGTCATAAAGGGCGAGGTCCGTATCGTAGTGCCTTGACGAATAGACGTTAATCTCCTGGGCCAGGACGATCGATCCGTTCAAGAGGACGACGGCCGCCGCTGCGGCGCCCATACGCCACGTGGCAGGGATGGACATGGATGCTGCTCCTGTTGGTCGTGTGGAGGGCCAAGAACCGGCCCGCGCCCCTGTGTTAATGATAATCATTCTCATTTGCAAGCGACTTTTTGATGTCAGGCTGGGCATCCTGGCGAGCGGCGACGCCGCGCATCGACCCCGGCTCAAGGCCGGGGATCGGAGAGAGGATTTTGGAACGGGCAGCCTCAAGGACGACGCCGAGGCCTCTCGACGCCAAAAAAAGCCGCGGGTCCCGGACGGCGATCCGGGCCTGTGCGAACCGGCGACGTTCCCGTGATGGCAGTGTTGGACAACCTTTCCGGGTTGCCGCTTGACGCCCGACCGGGAAAACGGGATAGGATGACTCCCGAATTGTATGACGAAAGCGGCCCGCACGACGCGCGATCGAACGCTTCAGATCGAGGGGGAGGATGACGGACACGCCAAAGACCGCCCGGGACTTCACCCATGTCGTCCGGCTGGACCGCATCCGGATGGCCTATGGCAATGTGGTCGCTCTCAGCGATGTCAGTCTGGCGGTCGGCGCCAACGAGATCGTCGGCCTGATCGGCGACAACGGGGCCGGCAAATCCACCCTCATCAAGATCATGACCGGTGTGCTCAGACCCACCGGCGGCGATCTGTATATCCGCGACGAGAAGGTGGATTTCGACCGCTATTCGGTGCGCCGCGCCCATGAATGGCGGATCGAGACGGTCTATCAGGAAAAGTCCCTGGGCGAGAAACAGCCGCTGTGGCGCAACTTCTTCGTCGGCCGCCAGATCACCAACCGCTTCGGCTTTATCGACGTCAAGCGGCAAAAGGATATCGCCAACGACATCCTGTTGCGCCAGATCGGGTTTCGCAGCGCCGGGATCACCGCCGACAGCCCGGTTTCGAAACTGTCGGGCGGCGAGCGCCAGGGCGTGGCCATCGGCCGGGCCATGCATTTCGACGCCGACCTGATCGTGCTCGACGAGCCGACGGTGGCGCTGGGCATCAAGGAGGTGCGCAAGGTCCTGGACTTCGTCCGGGACATCAAGGACTCGGGCCGGGCCTGCGTCTATATCGAGCACAATCTGGCCCATGTGCACGAGTTGGCGGACACGCTGATCGTGCTCGACCGCGGCCGGGTCGTGAACACGATCCGCCGGGGCGAGATGACGCTGAACCAGTTGACCGCCTATTTGATAGACATGCAGAAGGCCCCCGGCGACCCGGTGGCGGCGCCGTGACCGACCGGACCCGGTTGCCCCCGTCCCGCGCCCTGCCCCGCATCGAGGGGCTGCCGATCATCTGCGTCTTTCTGCTGCTGGTGGGGGTGTTCATCGCCGCGGCGCCGAACGTCTTCCTGGGCTACCGCATCTACATGTCGTTCCTGACATCGGTGCCGCCGGTGCTGATCCTGGCCCTGGGGTTGACCCTGGTGATCGCGGCCGGGGAGATCGACCTGTCCTTCCCGTCGGTGATCGCCTTTTCCGGCTATATCTTCGCCGCCCTGTTCCGGGAGTACGAGCTGACCTGGCTGGCCATCCCGGCGGCCATTCTGGGCGGCGCGCTGATCGGTCTGGTCAACGGCGTGCTGATCGCCTGGATCGGCATCCCGTCGATCATCGCCACCCTGGCCACCCAGTTCTTCTGGGGCGGCATGACCACGGTGATTTCCGGCGGCCAGTCCTACAGCCTGCGGACCATCGACGATTACGGCGTCTGGGCGGTGTTCGTCGGTCGCATCGGCCCGTTCCCGGTCCAGGCCCTGTGGGCGCTGGCCACGGCGGTGCTGCTGTGGTTCGTGCTCAACCGCCACCGCTTTGGCGAGCACCTGCTGTTCATCGGCGACAATGCCGACGTGGCCCGCGTGGTGGGCATCAATGTCGGCTGGGAAAAGATCAAGCTGTTCACCCTGATGGGCGCGCTGGCGGCCCTGGCCGCGATCCTCCTGACCCTGGAGAACAAGAATTTCTTCAACACCCAGGGACAGGGCTACCTGCTGATCGCGCTGGCCTCGGTCTTTATCGGCGGCACCTCGATCTTCGGTGGTCAGGCGACCATCGTCGGCACTTTCTTCGGCGCCTTTATCATCGGTATGATCGAGGCCGGGCTGGTGGCCACCGGCATCCAGGGGTTCTGGGTCCGGGCCGTGGTCGGGCTGGTGTTCCTGGCCGCCGTGATCTTCCACCTGAGCATGGAGCGGCCCCAGACAAGGCGGCTTCTGGAGCGATGGCTGAGACCGCCGCGAACGACACCGGACGGGTGAGACGACAACAGAAAACTGGGAGGATAGGACGATGACGATTGTTTCGCGCACCGCGCTGGCCACGGGCGTCGCCGCCCTGGCGCTGGCCACGGCCCCGCCGGCCACGGCCCAGACCACCGACGGCCCCTTGGGCGAGGGTCTGACCATGTACATGCAGATGGGCGGCAATGCCGGCGACGGCGCCACCTGGGCCCGCACCAACGGCGCGCTGGATGCCGCCAAGGCCCTTGGGATCGATCTGATCGAGCAATATTCGGCCTGGGCGCCGGAAACCATGCTCAACCATTTCCGCGAGGCCCGGGCCGCCGATCCCGACTGCATCGGCATCATGGGGCACCCCGGCAGCGGCGCCTTCGCCGACCTGGTCGAGGAAGCGGTGGCGTCGGGCATCGTCGTGACCAGCGGCAACGCGCCCTTGACCGAGCTGGCGATGACCCACGGCGCCGACGGCTTCGGCTATGCCGGCGTCGAACTCTATGTCGGCGGCCGCATCACCGGCGACGCCATGCTGGCCCAGGGCCTGCAGCCCGGTGACAAGGCCCTGGTCTACGGCCTGCTGTCGGAGGCGGAGCGCGGCAAGAGCACGCAAGGCCTCAAGGACGCGCTGGAGGATGGCGGCGTTGTCGTCGACTATCTGGAGATCAGCCCCGAGGTCAATTCCGACAGTTCCCTGGCGGTTCCCATCCTGGCCGCCTATCTGGCCAACAACCCGGACGTGAAGGGCATCGGGACCCAACATGGCGGGGTCACCTCGTTCATCCCGGCGGCGCTGGAGAATGCCGGCAAGGCGCCCGGCGACGTGATCGTCGGCGGCATCGATCTGGCGCCCTCGACCATCGACGGGCTGGAGGACGGGTGGATCACCGCGACGCTCGACCAGCAGCTTTACCTGCAGGGCTTCCTGCCGGTGCTGCAATGCGTTCTGACGAAGACGTACGGCTTTGCCGGTCTGTCGATCAACACCGGGGCGGGCGTGGTCACCCCCGACACCATCACCGCGCTGATCCCGCTGATCGAACGCGGCATCCGCTGATCCAGGACACCGGGGCGGCCGCCAGTCCTCAGCCGCCCCGGCGCTGGGCCACGGTGGTCAAGGCGACACCGACGCCGATGACGGCCGCGCCGGTCCAGGTCAAGGCGGTATAGCGCTCGCCCAGCAGCAGGGTTCCGGAGACGAGGCCGACGGCGGCGCCGACATAGCCGATCTGGCTCAGATAGACCGGTCCGCCGACCACCTGAAGGCGGAAGAACACCCCGAACATCGCCGCCGCCGCGACGACCTGGGCCAGCGTGAGCGCAGGCGCGTCGGCCAGGGCCGCCAGCGGCACCGCGCCGGTGCCCATCCACGATGCGGCGGCCAGAAGAACAGCGGCGGCGAGGTTGCTGCCGACCGCCAGTTCGATGGGGCCGGCCCCCTTGGGCCAGTCGAGGGTGCGGTAGATGTTGCCTATGGCCAGGCTCAAGGGGATGCACAGACCGGCGGCGATCCAGGCGAGATCGGCGGGCCGCCCGGCCTCGCCCCGCGTCAGCGCCACGACCAGGGCGCCGGCGAAGCCGATGGCGATCCCGGCGACGCCCAGCGGGCTGGGCCGGCGCAGGCGAAACATTATCGACAGAAGCAATGTCAGCACCGGCGACAGGGTGAAGAGGATGCCCGTGAACCCCGCTCCCAGACGCGGAATGGCGGAAAACAGGAGCAGGTTCGGCAGGGCATAGGACACGATGGCGGCGATCAGGAAATAACGCAGCCGCGCCCGATCGAACCCGATCCGCCCGCCGGTCGCCAACACTCCGATCAGCAACACCGCCCCGGCGCCGAAAGCGATGGCGAAGGCCCAGATCGCCGGCGGGATCCCGGCCTGCGCCGCCAGCTTGCCCAGCGGAAAGGTCACCCCCAACAGCCCGCCGGTGAACAGCAGGAGAAGACCCGGCGATTGCCAGATCGGCACCGCCGTCTAGGTCTCGGTCGTCAGGAGAAGCACCGCACGGACCCTCAAAGCTGCCGGACCCCGGATGGCGGGGCGGCTGTCATGGCCAGCGGGTTGCGCAAGGGGCGGCCGAACGGCGCCGCCTCGATCTCGAACACATCGCCCGGCCGGGTCTGGATGCCGGCCGCCACGCTCAAGGTCGCGGTGCCGAAGAAATGGCAATGGACGTCCCCTGGCCGGCGGAACATCGCGTACTTGAAGTGGTGGTGCTCCAGGTTGGCCAGGGTGTGGGACATGTTGGCCTCGCCGCTCAGGAATTCCGCCTGCCACAGCACCGCGCCGTCGCGCAGGATGCGGCTGGTGCCCGTCACCGCGTCGGGCAGCGCGCCGACCAGGAGTTCCGGCCCGAAGGAACAGGCCCGCAGCTTGGAGTGGGCGAGCAGCAGATAGTTCTGCCGCTCGGTCACATGGTCGGAAAACTCGTTGCCCAGCGCGAAGCCGACCCGGCACGGGATCCCGTCCGGCGCAATGACATAGAGCCCCGTGATCTCCGGCTCCTCGCCGCCGTCGAGCGCGAAGTCTGGCATGGGCAAGGGCGCGCCCGGCGCCACGACGCAGCTGCCGTCGCCCTTGTAGAACCATTCGGGCTGGGTCCCCACCTGGCCCGGCGCCGGCTTGCCCGCCTCCAGCCCGGCGCGGAACATTTTCATGGAGTCGGTCAGGGCCGCATCCGTGCCCGCATGCATCTTGTCGCGGGTGTCGGCGCTGCCGAGATGGGTAAGGCCGGTGCCCGTAACCCAGCAATGGGCCGGATCGGGATGGTCGAGCGGCGGCAGCAGCCGGCCGGACGACGCCACCGCCTCATAAGTCTCGGTGCGGCTTCCGGCGCGCTTGGCCACCAGATCGGCCAGGGAGGCGCGGCCCCCCGCCGCCTCCAGGGCCAGATCGCGCACCCTTTCCACGCCGTCCAGGACGGTCAGCGCATCGCCATCGACCCGGGCGACCGCGCGGCCGCCGGTCGCGTCGGTGAACTGAACAAGCCTCATCTGCTTTTTTCCTTTTTTGGATCGGCCGTCACGCCCACCCGCCATCGACAATGTAGTTCTGGCCGGTGCACATGCGGCTGTCGTCGGCGGCCAGAAACAGGACGACCCGCGCGACATCAGCGGGATAGAGCTTGTCCTTCAGAAACTGGTTGGCATCGAGCATGCGCTGCCCCGCCTCATCGAACCACAGATCCATCTGGCGCTGGGTCATGATCCATCCCGGCGACAGGGTGTTGACGCGGATGCGGTGGGGACCGAGGTCGCGGGCCATGCCCCGTGTCAGCCCCATCACCGCCGCCTTGGCCGTGGTGTAGGCCGGCATCCCGCCATTGCCGATCATCCAGCTGATCGAGCCGAAATTGATGATCGATCCGCCGCCCAGCTCCTTCATGTCCGGAAGCACGGCCTGGATGGCGAAGAACTGGTGCCGCAGGTTGACCGCCATCCGGTCGTCCCAATAGTCGACGGTGACGCTTTCGGCGTCGTGACGAGTGTCGTTGGCGGCGTTGTTGACCAGCACGCCGATGGGCCCCAGCGCTTCGCGCGCCCGTCCGACGGCGGCGCGCAGCGCTTCGATGTCGCGCAGGTCGCAGGGCACAAACAGGGGCGGCGGATCGCCCGCGTTTGTGACATCGCGGATTACGGTGCGCGACGCCGCCTCGTCGATATCGACAAAGGCGACCTTCGCCCCCTGGGCGCAGAAATGCGCCACCAGGCTGGCGCCGATGCCGCTGCCGCCGCCGCTGACGAACACCACCCGGTCCCGGAGGCTGGGATAGCGGGCAAAGGCCGCTGCCCTTTCGTCGCCCTGCATCAGTGGGATTCGCGCGGCACGGCCGCGCCCCGGCAGCCGACCAGGAAGTCCAGGTCGGCGCCCTTGTCCGCCTGCATGACGTGATCGACATACAGCTTCTGATAGCCGCTCTTCATGGCCGGTTCCGGCGGCGACCAGTCGGCCCGGCGGCGCGCCAGTTCGGCATCCGGCACGTCGAGATGCAGCCGCCGCCCGGCCACGTCGACCTCGATCATGTCGCCGTCGCGGACCAGGGCCAGCGGACCGCCCGCCGCGGCCTCGGGCGCGGTATGCAGGATCACCGTGCCGTAGGCCGTCCCGCTCATCCGCGCGTCGGACAGGCGCACCATGTCGGTGATGCCGCGTGCCAGCACCTTTGGCGGCAGACCCATATTGCCGACCTCGGCCATGCCCGGATAGCCCTTGGGGCCGCAATTCTTGAGCACCATGACGCAGGTCTCGTCGATGTCGAGGGCGGGGTCCTCGATCCGCTTCTTGTAATGCTCGATCGACTCGAACACCACCGCCCGGCCGCGATGCTGCATCAACGCCGGCGTCGCGGCCGAGGGTTTGAGGATGGCACCGTCAGGAGCCAGATTGCCGCGCAGCACGGCGATGCCGCCCTGGGCGGTCAGCGGATTGTCCGGGGTGCGGATCACCTCCCGGTTCCAGCACGGGGCGTCGGCGCAATTCTCCCAGATGGTGCGGCCGTTGACCGTGCCCGCGTCGCGATACAGCAGGTCGAGCCCGCCGAGTTCGCGGATGATCGCGGGCAAGCCGCCGGCATAGTAGAAATCCTCCATCAGGAACCGCCCCGACGGCATGAGGTCCAGCAGGGTGGGCACGTCGTGCCCCAGCCGGTCCCAATCCTCCAGGGTGAAATCGATGCCGACCCGACCGGCGATGGCCAGCAGATGGATCACGGCGTTGGTCGACCCGCCGATAGCGCCGTTGACGCGTACCGCGTTCTCGAACGCCTGGCGGGTCAGGATCTTCGACATGCGCAGATCCTCGCGCACCATCTCCACCGCCCGTCGTCCGGCCAGGTGGGCCAGCACGTAGCGGCGGCTGTCGACCGCCGGGATGGCGGCGTTGCCGGGCAGCCCCATGCCCAGCGATTCGACCATGCTGGCCATGGTCGACGCGGTGCCCATGGTCATGCAGTGGCCGGCCGACCGGGACATGCAGGATTCGGCGTCCATGAAATCGGCCAGGGACATGCGCCCCGCCCGCACATCCTCGCTGAAGCTCCACACGCTGGTGCCCGACCCGATGTCCTGGCCGCGAAACTTGCCGTTGAGCATCGGGCCGCCGGAGACGGCGATGGCCGGCAGGTCGCAGCTGGCCGCCCCCATCAGCAGCGACGGCGTGGTTTTGTCGCAGCCGACCAGCAGCACCACCCCGTCGATGGGGTTGGCCCGGATCGCCTCCTCCACATCCATGCTGGCCAGATTGCGGAACAGCATGGCGGTCGGCCGCAGGTTCGATTCGCCGCAGGAAAAGACGGGGAACTCCAGAGGGAAGCCGCCGCCCTCGTAGACCCCGCGCTTCACATGCTCGGCGATCTTGCGGAAGTGGGCGTTGCAGGGGGTCAGCTCCGACCAGGTGTTGCAGATGCCGATGACTGGGCGGCCGTCGAACAGATCGGGCGGGAAACCCTGGTTCTTCATCCAGCTTCTGTGCAGAAAGCCGTCCTTGTCGGACGGGCCGAACCAGGCGGTGGAGCGCAGGGTCGGCCTCTTCTTGTCCGTCATCGTTTGGGATCCTCTGGGACAGGGAAAACGTCTATCGGCCGCTGCCGTCGGGGCGAATGCCGATGACTCGGTGGATGCCTTCGATGGCGTTGTCGAGAAGGTCGACCATGGCCTGGCGGGCGCCCTCGGCGTCGTGGGCCTGAATGGCCCGCAGCACGTCGCGATGGCGCGGCACCGACATCAGCCGCGCCCCGGTGTTCTGGTTGGCCAGGCGAAAGCCCGACGCCAGCGCGGTTTCGATCAAGGCGCCGAGGGGCACCAGAAGCTCGTTGTCGGTGGCGGCCAGGATGGCCTGATGAAAGCGCAGATCGGGGCCGATGCTGGCATCGACATCGTCGCCCGCCGCCTCGAGCTCGGCAAAGGCCGCCGCGATCTCGGCGATCGCCTTCTCGTCGCCGCGCGAGGCCGCCAGTGCCGCCGCGGGGGGCTCGATAATCCGGCGCACCTCGAACAGGTTCTGGGTGAAGCGGTCGATCGGCGTGGCGGCGAACTGCCAGGCCAGAATATCGGGATCCAGCATGTTCCATTCGCTGCGCGGCCGCACGCGGGTCCCGGTCTTCGGCCGGGATTCGACCAGCCCCTTGGCGCCGAGCACCTTGATCGCCTCGCGCAAAGCCGTGCGGCTGACGCTGAGTTCGACGCTGAGCACCGTTTCGTTGGGCAACACGGCCCCCGGCGGCAACGCTCCGCCCAGGATCCGCGCGCCCAAATCGTGCGCCACCTTCCCGTGCAGGCTGCGCACCGAATAGGTGCGGGCCGGTCCACCTTGTCCGATCGCGGTCTTCGCGCCTATCTGCCGCTCCATCGCAATCCTCATACAATAGGAAATGATTATCTAACCCCGGCGGCGCGAGGTCAAGGCGAGCGACTTGGCGGATGGCCGCGTGGAGAACCGGACACATGCGTGGCGATGGGAAAGACATTCCAAATCAAGGGCCGTTGGGGCCGGCGGATGGCTGTTAGGGACCGCGCGCATGGTCTATCGTCGCCGCCTGTTTTCGAATGATCGCGGCGAAGGACCTTAAAACAATGCAATACGTTTCCCTGGGGCGGACCGGCGTTCAGGTCTCCCGACTGTGCTTTGGCACCATGTCGTTCGGTGGCGATGCCGACGAGGCGGAGTCGGGACGGATGTTCGCTGCCTGTCGCGACGCCGGCATCAACTTCTTCGACTGCGCCAATGTCTACAGCAACGGCCGCGCCGAGGAGATCCTGGGCCGCCTGATGGCCAAGGAGCGGGACGATCTGGTGATCACCTCCAAATGCGCCTCGGTGATGGGGGCCGGCGCCAACGACGGCGGCGCCAGCCGGCGGCACATCGCGCTGTCCGTCGAGGCCAGCCTGAAGCGGCTGGGAACCGATAGGCTGGATGTTTTCTTCATGCACCGGTGGGACGGCAAGACCGCGCTGGAGGAAACGCTGCGCGGGCTGGAGGACGTGGTGCGCGCCGGAAAGGTGCTTTATGTCGGCGCGTCCAACTATGCGGCGTGGCAGGTCGCCCGGGCGCTGGGCATCTCCGAACGGCAGGGCTGGGCGCGCTTCGACGTGCTGCAGCCCATGTACAGCCTGGTCAAGCGCCAGGCCGAGGTCGAGATCCTGCCGCTGGCCGAGGCCGAGAATATCGGCGTGATCACCTACAGCCCGGTCGGCGGCGGTCTGCTCAGCGGCAAGTACCGGCCCGACGCCAAGCCCGAGACCGGGCGGATCATCGACAACGCGATGTACGCCAAGCGCTACGACCAGGATTGGATGGTCGAAACGGCCGCCGCCTTCACCGAACGCGCCAAGCGGCTGGGCGTGCACCCGGTCAGCCTGGCGGTCGCCTGGGTCGCCGCCCATCCGGGCGTCACCTGCCCCATCGTCGGCGCCCGCAACGTCGATCAGCTCAAGGCGGCGCTCGGCGCCGTCGACATCGACATGACTCCGGCGCTGCGGGCCGAGATCGCCGCCCTGTCCCGGACACCCGCCCCCGCCACCGACAGGACGGAGGAACAGGGCTAGGAGCCCTTTCCCGCCGCCAGGGACAGACCGTTCACATCCAGGCGGCCCTGCTCGGGCGCGCCCTCGACGTGCCACCTCACCTCCGTGACCGTGTGGGAGGCAAGTTCGAGCGCCAGCCAGTTGCGCGCGCCGCAATAGATGCCATCGCCGCCGGGAAAGGGCAGCATCTCGGTCTCGATCCCCGCTCCCGGCCGGCCGCGACGCCGGGCCAGCCAGCCCAGGACCCGCGGCACCAGGGACGGCAGCGGCGGATGGGCGATGCCCGAGGCGATGAACTGCCACAGGGTGATCGCCCCACGCCGGGCGCGCCCGACGGCCCCCATGTGGATTTCCCCGGACACGGACACCACCGTTGCGTCGTTCCTTTCGGCGAAGTCCAACAGCACGGTCAGGGCACGCAGCCATTCCGCCCGATGGGCATAGCTCTGCCACTGGTCGCGCAGATCGTCCTGGTATTTCTGGCGTCCCGGCCAGATGGCGAAGATCCGCTCCAGCCATCCCAGGTCGACATTGACCAGCGGCACCGTGGACAGGAAGACAAGCTGACGGCAGCCGGCCAGCCGGTCGAGGCAGGCTTCGAGTTCGTCCCAGGATTCCGCCTCCATGACCTGTCGCTTGAGCCGGGTGGATCGCAGATCCGGCGCGACGATGCCGATATCGCCGATACGATGGCACCAGCCGGTGTGGCGGGCCCGGTCGGTCGTCAGACCCGCGATCGCTTCCCCCGGCCGCATGCCGAATTGGAAGAGCCGGTACTGCTCGGCGGCCTGCCGGAAGACACCCTGATAGACAGGCGATGCCTGCCATTGGGGCGGATGGGAACCCCAGCCGTCGAAGATGTCGTGATCGTCCCACATCATCAGCGAGGGGACCGAGGCCAGCATCTCCGCCGTTCCGGGCTGGGACCAGACCAGGGCATAGCGCTCGAAATAGAAATCGCCCACGGCCCGCGCCATGTCGTCATCGAACGGCGCGCGCTGCCGGCGATAGCGCCGCTCCTTGGCCAGCGCGGCCAGCGGCGCGGCTTTTTCCCAGACCTTGTCGGCATAGAGCTGATCGCCGCCCTGGAGCAGCAGGTGGAACGGCCGCTCACCATGGGCGCGGCAAAGGTCCAGCCACATGGCATTGCGGTCCGGCAGCGTCTCCGGCCTGTCGAAGTCGCCCTCCTCAGAGCCGTTGCAGGAACAAAAGGCGATCCGCAGCCCCTCGGCCCCTGGGACCGTTACCGTCCAGGCCCGGTCGCCGATGCGGTAGGTCGTTTCGCGCGGTTCCGCCCCGCGCGCCAGGCTGACATCATAGCGCCAGACGCTCACGCCCAACCGGGCGGCCAGCCGTTCCGGCGCGACCTGCCCGTGATCGACGATCAGCGGCGCGGGCGCGGTATCGCCGGCCACACCGACGACAACGGCCAGGCGCCATTCATCGGCTTCCGCGCCGCGAAAATAGAGCACCGGCCCGAACGGAGGGGCAGCGGTGGAAGGGTTGGTGGGCATCATCGGCGACCCGGTGGGCATGTTCTGTCCGCCCGGGATGGCCGCGGACGGAGATCAGGAAGCGTCCGAGAACGCTTTGGGTTCCCTGAAACGGTAGACCGAACTTGCGCGGCAGAGGCAAGACACAAAAAACGCGATGACCAACGGACAGACTACGGCGAGCCTCGCGTTGGCGGCCCGAGGCCGGCATGGTGGCCGGGACGCAGAAAAAAGGCGCTCCATCCCCGGCCCTAGTAGATCGATGCCCCGCTGGCCGGATCGAACAGGTGCAGATGGTCGAGGTTGAAGCCGACCCGGACCTTCTCGCCGGCCCTGGGCACGATGCGGCCTTCGACCTTGCCCACCAATTCCTGCCCGCCGAGATCCAGGAACAGCAGCGATTCCGATCCCAGCGGCTCGACCACGTTGATGCGGGCATCGAACCGCCAGGCCTCGGCGATGGGCGAATGGTCGGTGACCGCCACCAGATCGTCCGGACGAATGCCCATGGTCACCGCCTCGCCGTCGGCGAGGGTCCTTGTCGGCCGGCCGGGGATGGGGATGCGGGTGCCGTCGGCCAGCGCCAACTTCGGTCCGCCGTTCCCGTTTGCCACGCGGACGTCGATCAGATTCATGGCCGGGCTGCCGATGAACCCGGCGACGAACAGGTTGGCCGGCCGCTCGAAGACTTCCAGCGGCGTGCCGACCTGCTGGATATAGCCGTCGCGCATGACGACGATCCGGTCGGCCAGGGTCATCGCCTCGACCTGATCGTGGGTGACGTAGATGATCGTCGTTTCCACCTTCTGGTGCAGCTTCTTGATTTCGACGCGCATCTGGGTGCGAAGCTGGGCGTCGAGATTGGACAGCGGTTCATCGAACAGGAACACCTGCGGGTCGCGCACGATCGCCCGCCCCATCGATACCCGCTGACGCTGACCGCCCGACAGCTCCGCCGGGCGCCGGTCCAAAAGGTCGGTCAGCCCCAGGATGGCGGCCGCTTCGCGCACCCGGACCTCGACCTCGGCCTTGGGCAGCCGGGCGGCGCGCAACCCGAAAGAGATGTTCTTGAAGACGGTCATGTGCGGATACAGAGCGTAGTTCTGGAACACCATGGCGATGTTCCGGTTTTTCGGTTCGACATCGTTGACCAGCCGGTCGCCGATATAGACCTCGCCCTCGGTGATTTCCTCCAGCCCGGCGATCATGCGCAGCATGGTCGACTTGCCGCAGCCGGACGGGCCGACCAGCACCACGAACTCGTTGTGCGCGATATCCAAGCTGAGGCCGTGGATGACCTCCGTCTTGCCGTAGACCTTGTAGACGTCCCGGATCTTTACCTGTGCCACGCGCGTCCTTCCTGCCCGGTTCGGAGTGTCAATCGCTGCTGAGTACCAAGTCTCACCGATAATGACCCGTAGAGACGGTTTCCCGAGACTTTTGGCCAGGAGCGTCCGGCGCGGCGATGCGGCGCATCGCAAGGCGGGCGCGACGCGGCCCAAAAGTCTCGGGAA
>JBQLZQ010000026.1:0-9182 GCA_052168355.1 Inquilinaceae bacterium | reverse complement strand
ACGCCAACCATAGCGCCGGTCACGGCGGGTTGATAGTACTGCTCCTAATCAGCCTCACCCGGAACTGCGATGCCCGAACTTCCCGAAGTCGAAACCGTCCGCCGCGGCCTGGCGACCGTGTTGGAGGGCCGCCGGCTGGTCCGCGTGGATCAGCGCCGCGCCGATCTGCGCTATCCGATGCCGGTCGGGCTGGCCGCGCGGCTGACGGGGCGGCGGGTTCTGGCTCTGTCGCGCCGCGCCAAATACCTTCTCGTCGCGCTCGACGACGGGATGGTGCTGATCGTGCATCTGGGCATGTCCGGCCGAATGACCGTGACGACGCGGCCGACGCCCGCCCCCGGCCCGCACGATCATCTGATCCTGGAGACCGAGGCCGGGGCGGTGATCGCGCTCAACGATCCCCGGCGATTCGGCCTGGTCGACCTGGTGCCCGCGGTTGACCTGGATACCCATCGGCTTTTCGCGTTCCTGGGGCCCGAACCTTTGGGGGACGGGTTCACCGCCGACTACCTGACGGCGCGGCTGCGCGGGCGCGCCACGGTCATAAAATCAGCCTTGCTCGATCAACGGTTGGTCGCGGGCCTGGGCAACATCTATGTCTGCGAGGCGCTGTTCCGGGCCCGCCTGTCGCCGCGCCGCCGGGCCGCCAGCGTTGCCGGGGCCCGCGCGGCCCGGCTTGTTCCCGCCATCCGGTCGGTGCTTACCGAAGCGATCGCCGCCGGCGGGTCTTCGTTGCGGGACTACGTCCAGACGACGGGCGAGCTTGGCTATTTCCAGCACGCCTGGACCGTTTATGGCCGGGAGGGGGAGGCCTGCGGCGCCTGCGCCTGCCTGGTGGCCAGGACCGGTGGGGTTCAGCGCCTGACGCAGGCCGGCCGCAGCACCTTCTACTGCCCTGTTCTGCAGCGCTAGCGGTCACATCGCCGCCAGCGATCGAAGCGCGGCCAACCTGTCGACGGTCGGCGGCGCTGGACGGCGCCCCGCCGGCTGCGCTACATCCCACCGGACCGGGCCGACGCGACCATCGAAATTGTCTTCCCTGATTTCGGGCGCGTTCGGACAGATTGGCCCATGAGGCATTCCAGGAGGTCGTACGACCATGGCTTACCAGCACATCATCGTGGAGACGCGCGGCAAGGTCGGGTTGATCACCCTGAACCGGCCAAAGGCGCTCAACGCCCTCAACCAGGCGCTGATCGACGAGGTCGGCCAGGCGCTGGATACGTTCGACGCGGACGGGTCGGTCGGCTGCATCGTTCTCACGGGGTCGGAGAAGGCCTTCGCGGCCGGCGCCGACATCAAGGAGATGGCGGACAAGAGCTTTCTGGATGCGTTCGACGGCAACTTCATCGAGGACTGGCAGCGCCTGACGCGCATCCGCAAGCCGGTGGTCGCGGCGGTCGCCGGATATGCCCTGGGCGGGGGATGCGAGCTGGCCATGATGTGCGACTTCATCCTGGCCGCCGACAGCGCCAAGTTCGGACAGCCGGAAATCACCATCGGCACGATCCCCGGTTCAGGCGGGACCCAGCGGCTGGCCCGCGCGGTCGGCAAGGCCAAGGCCATGGAGATGTGCCTGACCGGACGCATGATGGACGCCGAAGAAGCGGAACGCAGCGGCCTGGTCAGCCGGGTGGTCCCGGCCTCCGACCTGGTCGACGAGGCGGTCAAGGTGGGGGAACGGATCGCCGACATGTCCCAGCCCCTGGTCAAAATGGTCAAGGAAGCTGTCAATCGTTCGCAGGAAATGTCCCTGGCCGAAGGGCTGCTGTTCGAACGCCGGCTGTTCCACGCGACCTTCGCCACCGAGGACCAGAAGGAAGGCATGGCCGCCTTCGTCGAAAAGCGTCAGCCCGACTTCAAGGACCGGTAAAACAGGTCCCGGCGGGCCCGACGTCCCGTGGACGGCCTGTCCGTTGCCGGCCCGCCGCAGCGCGTCGGCCTTGACGGACGGTTGCCATGGCCCTATAAGCCGCGCTTCGAATTTCGGACCGATTGTCCACTCAGGATACCCATGGCCAACAACAATTCCTCCAAGAAGCGGATCCGGCAGATCGCCACCCGCACGACGGTGAACCGCAACCGGGTCGCCCGCATCCGGACCTATGTGAAGTCGGTCGAGCAGGCCATCGCCTCTGGCGACAAGGAAGCGGCTTCCGTGGCGTTTCGCGCGGCCCAGCCGGAAATGCAGCGTGGCGTGACCAAGGGCGTGCTTCACCGCAACACGGTGTCGCGCAAGCTGTCGCGCCTTTCCAGCCGCATCAAGACTCTCTGATCCATCCCGCTGGCCGATGCCAGGGCGGGCCAGAGGCCGGGGCGTTTTAGCGACCCGGTTTTTTGGTGTGTGCCCTGGGAACCGGATCATGTGATCCGGTCGCGTCGCACCGGGTTCTTGCGCACGATTTTTGCTTTTTTGGAGAGTCTCTCTTTGTTCCGGTGGGCGGCCGGATCAACTGCGACTATGTTCGTGTCCAGTTGTCGTAAATTAGTAACAATCCAATAAAGGCGGATGCCATACCCGCGATACCGAAGTTTTGGTGAGGGCGTGATTCCGCGCAGGGTGTAGTCGGTCGGTGTCTCTAGAGTAAGGCTCCTCTATTGTTGCAATATTCCGTAAATTTTAAAGAGTTTGATGCTAAATAGCGGCCATCACGGTATCCGACGGAGGGGCGCATGATCTGGCACCGCCTCCACTAAGCGCGGTGGCGCGGTTAGGGCGATTGCCACAGATAACGGCGTTGGCAAGGGCTGGCAAACCAGCATCGTCCAGACGAATTCAGGTGCAATTGCAAGACTTAAGAGGAAACCTTAAGTCATTCGATTAATAAAAACTCGAAACAAGCTAATTTGTATTAAGATCATTCATGATCTATATAGTCTGTTGTTTATAAGGATTTGCTTGTGACCTCGATGCGCGCAGGGTGTCAAGAAAAAAAATATAATTTCTCTGTTGAACATAGTTAACTGTCGCGGAATCAATGGGCCATCGTTTCGCGGATTTCCGGACATCCCGGTGGTTGAAAAGGGCGCTGGACTCCCGATCGGCTGCAGGATCCGGAAGTCTCCGGGTCAACATCTCACGGGGGGTCTGGCGGCATGTCGTCTGGGCTGGGCATCGATCAACAATGGGCTCGCGTGCAGAATCGCCTGCGCCGGGAAGTCGGCGACGCGGCTTTCAAGAGCTGGATGCAAGCGATCGATCTGGCCGGCTGTGACGATGGCGAAGTCCGGATGACGGTGCCGACCCATTTCATCCGCGATTGGCTCACCCGGCACTACAGCGAGCAGATCAAGTCCTGCTGGGCCGAACAGAACCCGTCGGTCAAGACGGTCGATATCGACGTGGCGCGGCCGCGCGACCGGTCTCCGTCACCCGCAACCGCGAAAGCCGTGACGGACGGGGCCAATGGCGTGAACGCCCGCAGGAAGGGTGTCGCCGCTCCGGCGAAAGAGGCCCTGGCGGACCATCCCGAAGCGGAGAGCGGGCCCGAAGCCGAGAGCAGGCAGTCGGGCGCCACAGCCGATGTGCCGGAGGAGATGGCGGGCAAGGACCCGTTGGACGGTCGCCGCACCTTCGACAACTTTATCGTCGGGACACCCAATGAACTGGCCCACGCGGCGGCGCGCCGGGTCGCGGAAACGTCGGCGACGACGTTCAACCCGCTTTTTCTCTATGGCGGGGTCGGCCTCGGCAAGACCCATCTGATGCACGCCATCGCGTGGCATATCCGCTGTCACGACACCAGCCGTACCGTGCTTTACACGACCGCCGAACGGTTCATGCACGAATTCGTCAAGGCACTTCGCTTTCGCACGATCTCAGATTTCAAGGAACGGTTCCGGTCGGTCGACGTGTTGATGATCGACGATATCCAATTCATCGGCGGCAAGGAAAACACCCAGGTGGAATTCTTCCACACGCTCAACGACCTGATCGATTCGAACCGTCAGGTGGTGGTGTCCGCCGACAAGCCCCCCGCCGATCTGGCGGGGATCGAGGAGCGCTTGCGGTCCCGCTTCACCTGGGGGCTCGTCGCCGACGTGCACCCGACCACCTACGAGTTGCGCCTTGGCATTCTGCAGGCCAAGGCGGAGCGCGAGAAGGTGTCGATGCCCATGAAGGTGATGGAGTTCATGGCGCAGCGCATCACCTCCAACGTGCGCGAGGTCGAAGGCGCCTTCAACCGGGTGGCGGCAACCTCGGAGATCAAGCGTCAGCCGATCACCGTCGAGACCGCGCGGCTGTGGCTGGGCGATATCCTGGCGACGTCGGCGCGGCGGGTGAGTATCGAGGAAATTCAGAAGCTGGTCGCCGGCTACTACCAGATCCCGGAGAAGGAAATGCGGTCGCCGCGACGGGCGCGCGTGGTCGCCCGGCCCCGCCAGGTCGCCATGTATCTCGCCAAGCTGATGACCTCGCGGTCCCTGCCCGAAATCGGGCGGATGTTCGGAGGGCGCGACCACACCACCGTCATGCACTCGGTGCGCAAGATCAACCAGCTCTGCGACGAGGATCCGGCCTTCGCCGAGGAGGTCCGGCACCTCAAGGGGCGCCTGGAAGGCTGACGTCCGGGCCGGCTGCCCCTAACCTTCGGCCCGTTGGCGGGCGATCTCCGCCAGATGCCGGCTCAGGTCGGGGACCTCATCGGCAAGGTCGTGAAAGCGCTCGGCATCGAGCACCAGGGTCTGGACGGGGGTGACGGTGGTCACCGAGACGTCGGGCTTCTGGTCGTCGGCCAGAACCGCCGTCTCCCCGAAAAACTCACCGGGGCCAAGCCGGATGATGCCGTGCGGCAGGTCGATCTCGACAGCGCCGCTCAAGATGAAATGGATGGCGTCCGGCCGCTCGCCCCGGCGCAGGATGGCGTAGCGCGGCGGTAGCGACCGGGGTTCCAAGAGCGTCGCCACCAGGGCCAGTCCCGAAGGATCGAGACGGCTGAAGACCGGTACCTTCGTCAACAGTCCCAACGTCACCGCGAAATCGCGTTTGCCCAGTTCACGGGCGAACCCGGCCGCCAGAATGGCCGTCGGGATGGCAAAGATGCCGACACCGATGACCGTCACCAGCGCGCCGAAAACCCGACCCCACGGCGTTACCGGCGTGACGTCGCCGTAGCCGACGGTGGTCAGGGTCACGATGCCCCACCAGAAGGCCTCGGGGATGCTGCCAAAGACGTCGGGCTGGGCCTGGTGCTCCAGGCTGTGCATGATCGACGATGCGATCAGAAGTATGATGGTCATCAACATCACCGCGCCCAGCAGCGACCGCCGTTCGGCATAGATCACCGCTCCAAGCGTCCCAAGCGCCTGGGAATAGCGGGTGATCTTGAGCAGACGCGCCAGACGGGCGACCCGCAGCATCCGAAGATCCACCGGGATGAGAAAGGCGAGGTAGAACGGCAGGATGGCGATCAGGTCGATCACCGCCAACGGGCTGACCATGTACCGCAACCGGCCCCACACCGGGTGGCGATAGTCGCGTGCCCTGTCTTCGACGCACGACCATACCCGCAAGACATATTCGACGGTGAACAGCCCAACCGACACGATCTCGATCGCGGTGAAAAGACCGGCGTAGCGGGTGGACCAGCCCGGGATCGATTCCAGGATCACCGCCGCGGCGTTGACCAGAATCAGGATGATGATCGCGTTGTCGACCAGGCGATGCCAGACGCCGTGCTTGCGCCGACCGTCCAGCACTTCGTGAATGTAAAGGCGCCTGCTTATGCCAAGTTTCACCGATCGCGACCCATGAAGACGGTTTCTATCCGGCCCGCCGGCCGGGGGGAATGATGTCGTCCAGCGCGGCATAATCATGGTCGCGCAGCCGCGCCGTCATCCAGTCGCTGTCGGCCTGTTCGATACCGATGGTCTTCAGCACGGCGCGGCCGAGCTGCAGGCTGGCCTCCAGCAGTTCCGGCACCGCCAGCGTGGCCCCGATCTGTCGCAGCCGCACCGCATGGGCGCGGTCGCGGGACCGGGCCACGACGGGCAGCGCGGGATGTTCGTGGCGCAGAACGGCGACCGTCCGTTCGGCCAGGTCCGGCTGATCCAAGGTCACGATCACGGCGCGCGCCCGACCGGCGCCGGCCAGGCGCAGGATGTCAGCGCGGCTGGCATTGCCATAGACCACCGACAGCCCCGCCTTCTTGGCCGCGGCGACGCGGCCGGCATCCAGATCGAGCGCGATGTAGGAGACGTCTTCCCGGGCCAGGAGATGGGCAACCGTCTGCCCGACCCGGCCGAAGCCGGCAATGATCACGTGGCCGGTCAGGTCCTCCGCCTCGTCGCCCAAACCTTCGGCCCGCTCGGCCGACCGATGCTCCACCCATGTCGCCGCCTGTTTGCCAAGGGTGGAGAGCAGCGGTGTCACCGCCATGCTCAAGGCCACGACCACCACCAGGATCTGGACCGTTCCGGGCTCCATCAGACCCTGGCCCAGCGCCAACGAGAAAATGACAAAGGCGAATTCTCCCCCCTGGGCGAGCAGCAGGCCCACCCGGACCGCGGTCGCGGCCGGAACACCGAAGGCGCGCGCCAGGGCGAACAGAAGCAGCGCCTTGACGGTCAACAGCCCCAGCAGCAGGCCGGCGATCACGACGGCCTCGCGGGCGATCAGAGACAGGTCGATCATCATGCCGACGGTCATGAAGAACAGCCCCATCAGGATGCCGCGAAACGGCTCGATATCCGCTTCCACCTGGTGGCGGAACTCCGTCCCGGCCAGCATCAGGCCGGCCAGGAACGCGCCCAGCGCCATCGACAGGCCAACCTCGTGGGTCGCCCAGCCGGTCCCCAGGGCGATCAGGATGGCCGCCCCGGCGAACAGTTCGCGACTGCCGCTGCCGGCGACGATGCGGAACACCGGGCGCAGCAGCCATCGGCCGATGACGTAGATCGCGGTCAGCGCGGCCACCGCCTTGGCCACCGCCAGCAGCATCGACAGCGGCACCGGCAGGCTTTGCTGCGCCAGCAGCGGAACCACCGCCAGCATCGGCGCGACCGCCAGATCCTGGAACAGCAGCACCGCCAGGCCCAGGCGCCCGAGGCGCGACGCCACGCTGCCGTCGTCGGTCATCAATTGCAGGGTCACCGCGGTCGATGACAGGGCCAGTCCCGCCCCAACGATGATCGCGGCTTCGACCGGCAGGCCGATCAGCCGGGCCGCGGTCCCCAGCACCAGGCCCGTGACCACGACCTGAGCCGCGCCCAGGCCGAAGATATCGCGCCGCATGGTCCGCAGCCGCTTGGCGGACAGTTCCAGGCCCAGCGTGAACAGAAGAAAGATCACGCCAAACTCGCCCAGCGCGGCGGTGGCTTCCGGATCGCGAATCAGCCCGATTCCGTAAGGGCCGATGACGGCGCCGGCGGTCAGATAGCCCAGCACGGCGCTCAACCGAAGATGCCGGAACAGCGGTACGATCAGCACCGCCGTGACCAGCACGATCATGACGTTTTCCAGAAGATGCGCCGTATTCATCCGATCATCCGAACTTCACCCGGGGCCGCGCAGGGGCAGGCGAAAAAGATTCGGCGGCGCGGCGCTTTCCGCTATAGTAGCAAGCTATCCTGTGTCGGGGCATAAGATATTCAAAAGACAGGAAGAGTTTGCAGTCCGGCGCGCGCTTTGTGCCTGGACTTGACCTCAACTGACCCATATCGACCAGGATACCGTCATACGCAACTGCGGCCAGACCCAATGAAGCTTACCATCGAACGCGCGGCGCTCCTCAAATCGCTGGGCCACGTGCAAAGCGTCGTCGAACGGCGCAATACGATTCCCATCCTCTCCAATGTCCTGATCCGGGCCGGCGACGGGCAGCTTGCCCTGACCGCCACCGACATGGATCTTGAGATCGCGGAGTCCGTTCCCGCGGAAGTCGGCGCCAGCGGCGCCACGACGGTTCCGGCGCACACGCTCTACGACATCGTGCGCAAGCTTCCGGAGGGAAGCCAGGTCGAACTGTCGCTGGACCAGGGCGGCGAAACCGCGGTGCTGACGCTGCGCGCCGGCCGGTCGCGGTTCCAGCTGGGCTGTCTGCCGGTGGAGGATTTTCCGTCCATGTCCGGTGGCGACCGGCTTCACGGTTTCACCTCGACGGCCAACAATCTGAAGATGCTGATCGACCGCACGCGCTTTGCCATCTCGACCGACGAGGCGCGGTATTACCTTCAGGGCATCTATCTGCATGCCAGCACCGCCAACGACCTGCCGGTGCTGCGCGCCGTGGCCACCGACGGTCACCGCCTGGCCCGCGCCGATCTGGCGCTGCCCGCCGGGGCCGAGGGCATGCCCGGCGTGATCGTGCCCCGCAAGACGGTGACCGAGCTGCGCAAGCTGATCGACGACGTCTCCGACGAGATCGCCGTGGCGCTCAGCGACTCCAAGATCCGGTTCACCTTCGATTCGGTCGTGCTGACCTCCAAGCTGATCGACGGCACCTTCCCGGACTATGAACGGGTCATTCCCGCCAACAACACCCGGCTGATGGAGGTCGATTCGCGCAGCTTCGCGCAGGCGGTCGACCGGGTGTCGACGATCTCCGCCGAGAAGAGCCGGGCCGTGAAGCTGGCGCTTAACGGCGGCACCCTGACCCTGTCGGCGAACAGCCCGGACCACGGCAACGCCAGCGAAGAGCTGGAGGTGGGGTATCAGGACGAGCCACTGGAGATCGGCTTCAACGCGCGCTACCTATTGGACATCACACAGCAGATCGAAGGCGATGGGGCCCGGTTCGCGATGGCCGACGCCGCCTCTCCCACGATTGTCCAGGACGTCGCCGACGCCAGCGCCCTGTACGTGTTGATGCCGATGCGCGTTTGACGGACGCCATGGACATGGCCGTGCCCGTCGGCGCCGATGTGCGGCCGGATCCACCGGCTGGACGGCCGCGTCTCTGCGCGGTGACCCGCCTGACCGTGACCGATTTCCGCTGCTACGCGACCGCCCGCCTGGAAGGCGACGCCCGGCCGATTGTCCTGACCGGTCCGAACGGCGCCGGCAAGACCAATCTTTTGGAGGCGGTGTCGTTCCTGGCGCCGGGGCGCGGGCTGCGGCGGGCGACGCTGGCCGAGGTGCGGCGCCGGGATGCGCCGCCGGACGCGGCGTGGGGCGTGGCGGCGCACCTGACCGCGCCGGGCGGCCCGATCGCCGTCGGCACCGGGATCGATCCGGCGGCGCT
>JBQLZQ010000025.1:0-51520 GCA_052168355.1 Inquilinaceae bacterium | reverse complement strand
CACAACAGGGAATCATGACGCACGACGAGACACCAGCTACTTCTTCAGCAGCCTGCTAGACCGGTTGCCCCGCGCGGCAAATCGGGTATACACGCGGTCATGCTCTCCGCACCGCTTGATATCCTGCGCTCCGTTTTCGGCTATGGCAGTTTCCGTGGGGAGCAGGCGGCGGTGATCGACCATGTCACCGCCGGCGGCAGCGGCTTGGTTCTGATGCCCACGGGCGGCGGCAAATCGCTGTGCTATCAGGTGCCGTCTTTGTGCCGGCCCGGCCTTGGCCTGGTCGTGTCGCCGCTGATCGCCCTGATGCAGGATCAAGTGGAAGCGCTGCGCCAGCTTGGTGTTCGGGCCGCCGCGCTCAATTCATCCCTGCCCTTCGCCGAGCAAGGCGCTGTCGAACGGGAGATGGCCGAGGGCGCGCTGGATCTTGTCTATGTCGCGCCGGAGCGGCTGTTGGCCGAGGCGTTCCTGAACCAACTTTCGGCCTGCCGGCTGGCCCTGTTCGCCATTGACGAGGCCCATTGCGTGTCCCAATGGGGCCACGATTTCCGCCCCGAATACCGCAAGCTGGCGGTCCTGCGCGACCGCTTTCCCACCGTGCCCAGGCTGGCGCTGACCGCCACGGCCGACGGCCCCACGCGGCGTGACATCGTTTCGGCGCTGCACCTGGACGGGCCCGACGGCCGCATCTTCGTCGGCGGGTTCGACCGGCCCAACATCCGCTATCGGGTCGGCCCGAAATCCAGTCCCCGGACTCAACTGGCGCGCTTTATCGAAAGCGATCACGCCGGGGAAGCCGGCATCGTCTATTGCCTGTCGCGCGCGAGGGTGGAGGAAGTGGCCAAGGGTTTGGCCGACGCCGGCATGACCGCCCTGCCCTACCATGCCGGTCTGGCGCCCGCCACGCGGGCCGCCAACCAGGACCGGTTTCTCAAGGAGGACGGGGTGGTGATGGTGGCGACCATCGCCTTTGGCATGGGCATCGACAAGCCCGACGTCCGGTTCGTCGCCCATCTGGACATGCCCAAGAGCCTCGAGGCCTACTACCAGGAGACGGGGCGCGCCGGCCGTGACGGCCTGCCATCGGACGCCTGGATGGTCTACGGGCTGGAGGATGTCGCCAAGCTGCGCCAGTTCGCCGTGGCGTCCGACGCCCCGGAGGCGCAAAAGCGGATCGAGCGGCAGAAACTGGATGCCTTGATCGGCTATTGCGAGACCACCCGCTGCCGTCGCCAAGTGCTGCTGGAATATTTCGGCGAGCCGCTGGCCGAACCCTGCGGCAACTGCGACACCTGCCTGGAGCCAGCCGAAACCTTTGACGGCACGGAGGTCGCGCGCAAGGCTCTGTCCTGCGTCTACCGCACCGGGCAAAGCTTTGGCGCGGGCCATGTCATCGATGTGCTGACCGGTGGCGATACGGAGCGGATCCGCCGGTTCAACCACGACCGGTTGAGCACCTACGGCATCGGCCGCGGCATGAGCCGCGCCGACTGGCGGTCGGTGTTCCGCCAACTCGTCGCCCACGGCCTGCTGGTGGTCGATGTCGAGGGCCATGGCGGTCTGCACCTGGCGCCGGACAGCCGGCCCGTCCTGCGCGGCGAACGGACCATCGCGCTCAGGCGGGATCCGGCGAGCAAAAGCCCGGCAAGCCGGCGGCCGGGACGACGGACCGCCGCCGCCCTGTTCGAGCGGGCCGAGGACGCCGCCCTGTTCGACAGGCTGCGGGCCTGCCGCCTGGAGTTGGCTCAGGCCCAGGGGGTCCCGCCCTATGTGATTTTCCACGATTCGACGCTGACGGAGATGGCCCTGCGGCGGCCGCGAACCCTGGCCGATCTGGCCCGCCTGCCGGGCATCGGCGAGGCCAAGCTGAACCGCTATGGCGCGGCCTTTCTGGCCGCCTTGAGCAGTGCCGCCGAGGATCCGGCGGTGGTCCGCCGTGCCGGCTGATCCCGCGGCAGCGCCCTACACGATCCGTTCCGCCCGCCGGGCGGATCTGGCGGCCATCGTCCACCTGCTGGCCGATGATTCGTTGGGCGCGGCGCGGGAACAGGTGGCGGAGCCGCTGCCGTCCGGCTATGCCGCCGCCTTTGAAGACATCGACGCCGATCCGCGCAACGAGCTGGTGGTGGTCGAGGCCAAGGGGCGGGTGATCGGCTGCCTGCAGCTGACCTTCCTGCCGGGGCTCAGCTATCAGGGCGCGGAACGGGCCCAGGTCGAAGGTGTGCGCATCGCGGCGTCCCGCCGTGGTCAGGGCATTGGCGCCGCGTTGATGGAATGGGCGGTCGACCGGGCCCGCCGGCGCGGTTGCCGGATCATCCAGCTGACCACCAACAAGACCCGCGCCGACGCTCACCGGTTCTATGGGCGGCTGGGCTTTGTCGCCAGTCACGAAGGCATGAAGCTGACCCTTTAGCTCGAAATACGTGCGGGAACCATGGCACGGTCCGGGCTGCACCGACGGCGGGCGGGCGACCCGTCCGGAAATACGTTGAAAATCCTTGTCTCGGCACCCAATTTTGTGCCTAGTCCCATATGGCGGTTCCGGCGCGTGGCGGCAGGGCGGTGCTTTTGCATTTTCTGGCCTTTGACCGGCCGCCCATGGTTGACCACCCATGGTTACCTTATTGATCACCATCCCCTGAGGTCTCAATGCTCGGCGCCCTTGCCCGAAAAGTGTTCGGTACGGTCAATGATCGGACTGTCCGGTCGTTGGAAAAGACGGTCGACAAGATCAACGCCCTCGAGCCCGAGACCCAGGCATTGAGCGACGAGGCCCTGCGGGCGAGAACCGACGCCTTCCGCGCGCGGCTGGCCGACGGCGAGGATCTGGACGATCTGCTGCCCGAGGCGTTCGCCACGGTGCGCGAAGCGGCGCGGCGGGTGCTCGGTCAACGGCACTTCGACGTTCAGCTCATGGGCGGCACCGTGCTCCATCAGGGCAAGATCGCCGAAATGAAGACCGGCGAGGGCAAGACCCTGGTCGCCACGCTGCCCGTCTATCTCAACGCCCTGGGCGGCAAGGGCGCCCACGTCGTCACGGTCAACGACTACCTGGCCCAACGCGATGCGGGCTGGATGGGCCGGATCTATCAGTTCCTGGGTCTGACCGTGGGGTGTATCGTTCACGGGCTGGACGATCAGCAGCGCCGGGCCGCCTATGCCGCCGACGTCACCTATGGCACGAACAATGAGTTCGGGTTCGACTATCTGCGCGACAACATGAAGTTCCGGCTGGAGGAAATGGTCCAGCGGTCCTTCAATTTCGCCATCGTCGACGAGGTCGATTCGATTTTGATCGACGAAGCGCGAACCCCCCTGATCATCTCCGGTCCGGCTCAGGATGCCGCCGGCCTGTACATGCAGGTCGACACATTGATCCCCAAGCTGGGCGCCGACGATTTCGAGATCGACGAAAAACAGCGCACCGTCACCTTGACCGAATCGGGCCAGGAAAATGTCGAGCGGCTGCTGCACGAAGCCCAATTGATGGGTGAAGGCGGGCTGTACGATGTGGCCAACGTCAATCTGGTGCACCACGCCAACCAGGCCCTGCGCGCCCACAAACTGTTCCAACGCGACCGCGACTACATCGTCAAGGACGACAAGGTCATCATCATCGACGAGTTCACCGGCCGCATGATGGAAGGGAGGCGCTATTCGGAAGGTCTGCACCAGGCCCTGGAAGCCAAGGAAAAGGTCAAGGTTCAGCGCGAGAACCAGACGCTGGCGTCGATCACCTTCCAGAACTATTTCCGGCTTTACCCCAAGCTGGCGGGCATGACCGGAACGGCCATGACCGAGGCCGCCGAATTCTCCGAGATCTATGGGCTTGAGGTCGTCGAGATGCCGACCAACGTCCCGGTCAGGCGTGTCGACGAACATGACGAGGTTTACCGAACCTCGCCGGAAAAATACAAAGCCATCACCGAATTCGTGAAGGACTGCAACGCCCGCAACCAGCCGATCCTGGTCGGCACCGTATCCATCGAGAAATCGGAAACGCTGTCCGCCGAGTTGAAGGCCGCGGGTATTCCCCACAGCGTTCTCAACGCCCGCTTCCATGCCCAGGAGGCGGAAATCATCGCCCAGGCGGGCCAACCGGGCGCGGTGACCATCGCCACCAACATGGCCGGCCGCGGCACGGACATTCAGTTGGGCGGCAACGCCGACATGCGGATCGCGGCGGAAGCGGATCCGATCGAGGACGAGACGGCGCGCGCCGCGAAGATCGAACAGATCCGGGCCGAGATCGCCGCCGCACGACAGACCGTGGTGGACGCCGGCGGCCTATGCGTGGTGGGCACCGAGCGGCACGAAAGCCGGCGGATCGACAACCAGTTGCGCGGCCGGTCGGGCCGTCAGGGCGATCCGGGCCTGTCCAAGTTCTTCCTGTCGCTGGAAGATGACCTGATGCGCATCTTTGCCTCGGAACGCCTGGACGGCATGCTCAAGCGGCTGGGTCTTCAGGAGGGGGAGGCCATCGTTCACCCCTGGATCAACAAGGCTCTTGAAAAAGCCCAGGCCAAGGTCGAGGCGCGCAACTTCGACATCCGTAAGAACCTGCTGAAGTTCGACAACGTGATGAACGACCAGCGCAAGGTGATCTACGAGCAGCGGCGCGAAATCATGTCCGCGCCCGATGTCCAGCAGATGGTTCTGGATATGCGCCATGAGGTCATCGGCGAAATGGTCGGGAAAGCCATCCCCCCCAATTCGTATTCCGAACAGTGGGACATCGACGGCCTCAAGGCCGACGTTCTCAGGGTTCTGGGGCTTGACCTGCCGATCGATGACTGGGCCCGGGAGGAAGGCATCGCCGAGCCGGAGATCGAGGAAAGGGTGCGCCAGGCATCGGACCGTAAAATGGCGGAAAAGGCCGCCAACTACGGCCCGGATCTGATGCGGATGGCGGAAAAGAGCCTGCTTCTGCAGATCCTGGACCAGAACTGGAAGGAACATCTGCTGACCCTTGACCATCTGCGTCAGGGCATCAGCCTGCGTGCCTATGCCCAGCGGGACCCGCTGCGGGAGTATCAGGCCGAAGCCTTCGACATGTTCCAGGGCCTGTTGTCCCATCTGCGCGAGTCGGTCACGCGGGTGCTGAGCCTGGTTGAGTTGCGGGCGGCCACACCGCCGCCGCAGCCGGCGGCACGTCAAGAGATGCACGAGACCCGGCAGGATCCCGCCTTGACCGAGGCGCCGGCCCAGCGGGTTCCGGCCATGGCCGGCGCGGGTGCCGGCACCATGACCGCTGCGGCACCGTCCCGCCAAACCGGCGATCAACAAGGGTGGGGCAAGGTCCCGCGCAATGCGCCTTGCCCCTGTGGATCAGGCAAGAAGTACAAGCACTGCCACGGCCAGTCGGTCTAAAACGCTGCCCCCACGGCACGTGGCCGGAGCGGTCAGCTCAGGCCCTGGCTGCCGATGGCCAGATACTTGTCGCGCCGCCGGGCGCGCAGGGTCCCGCCATCCTGTTTGCGCAGATCGCCCAGGGCTTTCTCCACGGCCGTGCCGACGGCTTCGATCGCCTGAGCGGAGAATCTGTGGGCGCCGCCCATCGGCTCCTTGATCACGGTATCGATCACACCGAACTGCTTCAGGTCGGCCGCCGTCAGCTTCATCGCCTGCGCCGCTTCCTGGCTTTGGTCGGCGCTGCGCCAAAGGATCGAGGCGCAGCCCTCCGGCGAGATCACCGAGTAGATGGCGTGTTCCATCATCATGACCCGGTCGGCCGCGGCGATCGCGATCGCCCCGCCGGATCCGCCCTCGCCGATGATGACGGAGACCATGGGCACGCGCAGGTTGAGCGAGACTTCGATACAGCGGGCAATGGCCTCGGCCTGGCCCCGTTCCTCCGACGCCACGCCGGGATAGGCGCCGGCGGTATCCACCAGGGTCACGACCGGCAGACCGAACCGGTCGGCCAGATCCATCAGCCGAACGGCCTTGCGGTACCCCTCGGGCTTGGCCATGCCGAAGTTATGGCGAACGCGGGATTCGGTATCCGCGCCTTTTTCCTGGCCGATCAGGACGACGGAGATCCCCCGAAACCGGCCCAACCCGCCAATCACCGCGCGATCCTCGGCAAACGCGCGATCCCCCGCCAGCGGCGTGAAATCCTCGATCAGCGTCTCGACATAGTCGCTGAAATGGGGCCGATTGGGGTGACGGGCGACCTGAACCTTCTGCGCCGGCGTCAGCTTTTCATAGGTCGAGCGCAGAAGCCGGTCGACCTTGGTCTGAAGCCGGCCGACCTCGTCGGCAATGTTGATATCGCCGTCGTCGGACAGGTGTCGAAGCTCCTCGATCTTGGCTTCGAGTTCGGCGATCGGTTTTTCGAATTCCAGAAACGTTTGCATCAGGCCCGTGGCGCGCGGCGGGAAAGGGTAGGCTTCTCTACCATATGCGCGCAAAGCCCCCGACACAAAATGCGCCGTGGCACGTCCGGGCGCCACGACCGACCGGCATCATCGGTCAGCCGGCTCCGATCTGGGTCGCCTTGCGGACAAGATTTTCCGCCTGCTTGATCGAAGCGATATCGATCAACCGCCCGTCGAGCGACACCGCGCCCTTGCCTTCCTTCTGCGCCTGTTCCATCGCTTCCAGGATCCGTTTGGCCTTGCTGACCTCGGCGTCGGAAGGGCTGTTCACCTCGTTGGCGAGCGCAACCTGGGACGGGTGAATGGCCCATTTGCCCTCACACCCCAGGACCGCCGACCGGTTGGCCTGCGCCTTGAACCCGTCGGGATCGGAAAAATCGCCAAACGGACCGTCGATCGGGCGCAACCCGTTGGCGCGGGCGGCCACCACCATGCGGGCAACGGCGTAATGCCACATATCGCCCCAATGGTAATCGCGAGCCTTGCCATCCTCCTTGTCGGTCAGAACGCCGTAATGGGCATTCGGGCCGCCGATCACCGTCGTGCGCGCCCGGGTCGACGCGGCGTAGTCCGCAACACCGAAATGAAGGCTCTCATTGCGCTTGGACGCGGCCGAAATGGCATCGATATTGGCCATTCCCAACGCGATCTCGATAATCAGCTCGAACCCGATCCTTTTCTTGCGGCCGATCGCGGCCTCGGCCTGGCTGACCAGCATGTCGACGGCATAGACATCGGCCGCCGTGCCGACCTTGGGGATCATCATCAGATCCAGCCGTTCACCGCCCTGCTCGATGATCTCGATCACATCGCGGTACATGTAATGGGTGTCTAGCCCATTGATGCGCACCGACATCGTCTTGGACCCCCAGTCGATGTCGTTGAGCGCTTCGATCACGTTCTTGCGGGCCTGGACCTTGTCGTCCGGCGCGACTGCGTCCTCGAGATCCAGGAAAATGACATCGGCGTCGGATTTCGCCGCTTTTTCGAACAATGCGGGGTTGCTTCCCGGCACCGCCAGCTCGCTGCGGTTGAGGCGCGCCTGGGCCTGTTCGACTACGGTGAAGCTCATACCCTGATATCTCCCTTCGAATTCCGGTATCGTGGTGGCGCCGACGATGCCTGGCCGTTATGGGGGCCCATGCCAGAGCGTGTCAATCGCCGCGCTTTCGGCGCACCTTCATGCCGCCTGCCTTGGCGGCCATGGGATGATGAGCCGAGACAAGGCGGCCCAGCCGCTCGGCCTGGACGTGGGTGTAGATCTGGGTCGTCGAGATATCGGCATGACCGAGCATCTTCTGGACCGATCGCAGATCCGCCCCGTGGTTCAACAGATGGGTGGCAAAGGCATGGCGCAAGACGTGGGGGCTGACCTTAATCGGGTCAATGCCGGCATCGACGGCCAGTTCCTTGAGAAGCTGGGCCAGCCGTTGCCGCGTCAGATATCCGTCGCGGGCGATGCGGGACGGAAACAGCCAGGGCGCCTGCGCCTTTTCCCGCCCGGGAACCAGGAAATGCCCGCGCACCCGAAGATAGGCCGCCAGGGCCGCCCCGGCCGGTCCCGACAGCGGCACCATCCGCTCTTTCCCGCCCTTGCCGCTCACCATCAGGAACCGGTCGTCACGGCCGACTGCGGCCAGCGGCAGGGAAACCAGCTCCGACACCCGCAGACCGGTGGCATAGAGCGTTTCGAGAAGGGCCACCAGACGAATGCCTTCGGGTCCTTCTCGGGCCGCAGCCGCCGCAAGCAGGCGATCCACCTCGTCCTCGCTCAAGACCTTGGGCAACGGCCGGCCAAGGCGGGGACTGTCGATCACCGAGGTCGGATCTTCCTGGCGGAGGCCTTCGGAGGCCAGGAACCGGTAAAACTGCCGCAGCGCCGACAAACGGCGGGCGATGGTCCGTCCCGCCGTGGCGGGGCGACGGGCACCTGGCTGAGCCGCCAGATGACCGAAATAGCCGCGCAGATCGTCGCTGGACGCGCGTTCCAGGGTGCCGTTGCGGTCCTGCAGGAATCGCGACACGTCCAGAAGGTCGCGCCGGTAGGCCAGCCGGGTGTTCATCGCGGCCCCGCGTTCGGCCGTCAGCATGTCGAGAAACGCGTCCATTTGAGGCGACAGGTCGCGCGCCGTGGCGCGGCGTTTCCCTGACGCTCCGGCGCGCCGGTTTGTGCCGTCAACCAACGGTTGTTATCCTGCCCTGAAAATAAGTATTGTGACGAGTGTCGGGCGTGTCCCAACCGCCGCTTGGCAACCGACCATGATTTGGCGTTAGCCGTTGCTTCTTTCGTGGGCAACCGGCTTTTCGACCGGCTGGGTCGGCGGCTCGATCTCCCAAAAGGCAAGCGTCACGGCACCGCCGATCAGGACGACCACGACCAACACCAGCAACAGGATGACCAAGCGACCAGCGATGCCCGCTGACGACCCGGAAGAGTAAGCGGAACGACTACGACGACGGGCCACGACAGAACGACTACCTCACGATGTTTCGGGGAATCGACGCACAAAACCAACTCATCAACCCTTTGCTGGACAATCTCCGGCCAGGCGGGCAGGAAATAGATCGCCGGGTTGCGACAAACGCCGGGCGAGTATGCTATGGCTTCTGGATGACAATGTTAAGACGCAGTCCACTTCCAATCCAAACCTTTTCGCTCAAAGTGTTCGTCCCGGGCCCCTTAACGGCCGGAGAACAGGCATGACCGTGTTACCCGCGCGGCGCCCCGATTGCGCGATCGTCCTGGTCGGTCTGATGGGGGCCGGCAAAAGCGCTATCGGCCGTCGGCTTGCCGCCCGCATGGGCATGCGGTTCGTGGATGCCGACAGGGAGGTCGAGGAAGCGGCCGGCTGTTCGATCGAGGACATCTTCGACCGCTACGGCGAAGCGGCGTTTCGCGATGTCGAACGCCGGGTTATCGCCCGCTTGCTGAATGGGGAGCCCCATGTGCTGGCCACCGGCGGGGGAGCCTTCATGGACGAGGAAACCCGCTCCCTCATTGCCCGGCGCGGCGTCTCGATCTGGTTACGGGCCGATATTCAGCTGCTGTTGACGCGCACGGCGCGCCGCAACAACCGCCCGCTCCTCAGGCAAGGCGACCCGGAGGCGATCTTGAAGGCGCTGATGGACGAGCGCCACCCGGTCTACGCCCTGGCCGAGATCGTGGTGGATAGCCGGGACGGCCCGCCGGACGACACGGTTGACGACGCCGTCCGGGCCCTGGACAAATTGCTGGAGCAACGCCAGTCGGCCGAAGCCCCGGGCGATTGAGCGGAGTCCGGCTGGCGGGCTCTGTGCGAGTCCGCCGCGAAGCAGGGAACCCGCATCCATGAGCAGACAGCCGAGAAGCCGGCGCCGATGACGGAGACCGTCAGCGTCGATCTGGGATCACGTCGCTACGACATCGTTATCGGGTCCGGCATTCTGCAGCGGGCCGGCGGTCTGATGGCCGACGCCCTGAAATGCGGCCGGGCGGTCATCGTGACCGACGAGACGGTCGCCGCGCTGCATCTGGCCACGGTCGAGGCATCGCTGGATCACGCCGGCATCCGCCATCATTCCATCCGGGTCCCGCCGGGCGAAACCAGCAAGACGCTGGGAGCGTTGGAGGATTTGATCGAACGGCTGCTGGCGCTGGAATTGGACCGGTCGGTCGCGATCGTGGCGTTGGGCGGCGGCGTTGTCGGCGATCTGGCGGGCTTCGCGGCCGCCGTGACCCTGCGCGGCCTGCCGCTGGTCCAGATCCCGACGACGCTTTTGGCCCAGGTGGACAGTGCCGTGGGCGGCAAGACCGGCGTCAACAGCCCCCTGGGCAAAAATCTCATCGGCAGCTTTCACCAGCCGCGGCTGGTGGTCGCCGACATCGGAACCCTTGACACTCTGCCCCGCCGGCAGGTGCTGGCCGGCTATGCCGAGATCGTCAAATATGGCGCCATCGACGACCCCGAATTCTTCGCTTGGCTGGAAACCAACGGGCCGGCCCTGATCGACGGTGACGAGGGCGCACGGACTTTTGCCGTCGCCCGGAGCTGCCGGCGCAAGGCCGCGATCGTGGCGGAAGACGAGCGCGAGGCCGGGCGCCGGGCCTTGCTCAATCTGGGCCACACGTTCGGTCACGCGTTGGAAGCCGATGCCGGATACGGGACAAGCCTGCTGCATGGCGAGGCCGTGGCCCTGGGCATGGTTCTGGCCTTCGATCTGTCCGTCCGCCTGGGGCTGTGCCCGGAGGAAGACGCAAAACGCCTTCGCCGGCATCTCGACGCCGTCGGCCTGCCGACCGACCTGACCGCCGCGGTCGGCGGCCATGCCTGGGACCCGGCCACGCTCATCGGACACATGGCACGAGACAAGAAGGTCCGGGATGGCCATATCACGTTCATCCTGGCGCGAGGTCTTGGCCAGGCGTTCATAGCCACCGACGTCGATCCGACGGATGTCCGGGCCGTGCTCGACTCCGCGACGGCGAACTGAGGAAAATCATGGTCACAACAATCGTTCTGACCGCCGCCAGCATCGTTCTTTTGCTGCTTTGCTCGGCCTTCTTCTCCGGCTCGGAGACGGCGCTGACAGCGGCCAGCCGGGCCCGTATGCACCAGTTGGAGCAGGAGAACAATCATCGGGCCTCGTTGGTCAACAAGCTTCTGTCCGACAAGGAAAGGCTGATCGGCGGCATCCTGCTGGGCAACAATCTGGTCAATATCCTGGCGTCGGCATTGGCCACCAGCCTGTTGATCGGGCTGATGGGCGAGGCCGCGGTACCGGCCGCAACGCTGGGCATGACCTTTCTGGTGTTGATTTTCGCCGAGGTTCTGCCAAAGACCTACGCCATCCACCACGCCGATCGCATGGCTTTGGCCATCGCACCTGTCCTGCGGGTGGTGATTGCCCTGCTGTCGCCGGTCGTTCACGGCATTGCCTGGATCGTCCGCAGCATGCTGCGCCTGTTCGGCACCGATGTTCGGAACTTGGCCATGGCCGATTATTCCGACGAACTGAGGGGCGCGATCGAACTGCATCGCGGGCATGATGAGGAAATTCGTCATGAACGGGCGATGTTGCGGTCGATCCTGGATCTGGCCGAGGTCGACGTGTCCGAAATCATGACCCACCGGCGCAATCTGGCGGCGATCGATGTCGACCTGTCGGCCGAAAGCATCGTCCAAGCCGTCTTGGACAGCCCTTACACCCGTATCCCGCTGTGGCGTAAGGATCCCGACAACGTGGTCGGGGTGCTCCACGCAAAGGACCTTCTGCGCGCCGTCAGGGCCCGCCCGGAAGGACTGGACAATCTGAGCATCCGCGACATCGCCACGCGTCCCTGGTTCATCCCGGACACGACCAACCTGCTCGACCAGCTTCAGGCATTCCGACACCGCCGGGAGCATTTCGCCCTGGTTGTCGACGAATATGGAAGCCTTCAGGGCGTCGTGACCCTTGAAGACATTCTGGAAGAGATCGTCGGCGAGATCGATGACGAGCACGACATGCCGGTGGCCGGCGTGCGGCCGCAGCCCAACGGCAGCTTTGTCGTCGATGGCACCGTGACCATCCGGGACCTGAAAAGGCAGTTCGAATGGCGTCTGCCCGATGAAGAAGCATCGACCATCGCCGGGCTGGTCCTGCACGAGGCCCGCCGCATTCCCGATGTGGGCCAGACTTTCACCTTTTACGGCTTCCGGTTCGAAATCTTGCGCCGCCAGCGCAATCAGATCACGTCGCTGCGCGTGACGCCGCCGACCGAAGAATCGCGCGAGGGAGACCCGGGCGACGATCCGCCCTGAGAGATGTTCGATGAGGGGGTGAGGGTAAACGCCATCCGCCCCAGGAGCCCGCCATGCCATTGACCCCCACCGACGCCGACCGCGACCCCATCCATACCCGGACCATCGAATGCCGCGGCTATCGCCGCCGGGACGGATTGTGGGACATTGAAGGCCGCCTGACCGATATCAAGGGATATCCGTTCGAAAACGCCCACCGCGGCACCATCGAACCCGGCGATCCGCTGCACGCCATGGCGATGCGCCTGACGGTGGACGACGACCTGACCATCGTCGCCGTGGAAGCCGTGACCGACAAGGCGCCCTATGGCATTTGCGACGCGATCACGCCGCGTTTCCAGGTTCTGGAGGGGCTGGCCATCCGCCCGGGATTTCAACGCCGGGTCAAGGAACTGCTGGGCGGCGTCAAGGGCTGCACCCATCTGGTCGATCTTCTAGGACCGATGGCGACCACGGCCTTTCAGACCATTTATCCCCTCGTTCAGCGCCAGATGCCTCGGGCTCAAGAAGGAAAACCGCGCCGACCGACGCTGCTCAACTCCTGTCATGCCTATGCCAGCGACGGCGACATCGTGCGCCGGCAATGGCCGGATTTCTATACCGGCGGCGCTCCTGACGACGAGAAGGCCTCCTAAAGCGGGTCCACCGGGTCATGGATCGCCTTTGGCGGTGCCATCTGACCCGGCTCCGTTCTAGGACGCGGCCTCGTCGGGGCTGCGCGTGACCAGGGCCAGGGCGTGGACACGGTCCGCCAACTCATCGGCCAGCGCGCCATAGACCAGGCGCTGGCGGTCCACCCGGCTGCGGCCGGCGAAGGCCCTCGACACGACGACCACCCGGAAATGACTTTCGCCCCGGCCGTCGTGCCCGGCGTGGCCGGCGTGAAGGTGGCTTTGATCCTCGATTTCGAGCGAAACGGGGTCCAGGGCCTCGGTCAGCTTGCGGCGAATCCGGCTGGCTACATCCATGACGATCCTGCAGATTTGAAAGAAAAAGCACCCGTCGGGCGAGTAGCGGTTGAGATCCTATTAAGGATGTCCGGCGCATCCTGACAAGTCGGATCATCCTGTCACAGGTCCGTCGCTTGCCAGCCCCGTCGGGTCTCACCATACTGAACTCCATGCGCCAAACGAGCAGAAAACAGGACCGATTTGCCCTCCGCGGCTTCCCGCGCCAGGAGGAGGCCGTGCGGTCCTGCGACCACCCCGGCTGCCCGGAGCCGGGCGAACACCGGGCGCCGCGGTCCCGCTCCGAATTGCGCAGCTACTATTTCTTCTGCCTGGATCATGTCCGCGAATACAACAAGTCCTGGAACTATTACGCCGGGATGAGCGATGACGAGGTCGAGCGGATCACCCGGTTCGACACCGTCTGGCAGCGGCCGACCTGGCCGATGGGGGTATGGCGGGCCCACGAGCAGGCGTTGCGGGACCGGTTGCGGCGTGACTTCGGTCTGGGCAACGGGTCCGGCCCGTCGGCCGGCGGGCCGAACGGCGAACCATCGGGCCGGCGCGGGCCGTTGAGCGAGGAGGAAAAAGCCCTCCGCACCCTCGATCTCGACGGACCGGTGGACTTTGTCGCGGTCAGGGCCAGATACAAGGTGCTGGTCAAACAGCACCATCCGGACGCCAACGGCGGGTCCAAAGAGGCCGAGGAAACGTTGAAAACCATCAACCGGGCCTACGCCGTTCTCAAAGCGCACTTTGCCTCCTGATCCTGAGGCGCTACATAAGAGTCGGCTGAAAACGCCCCTCGTCTCCACCCGAAAGACCCGTTATGCCTTCTGAACTGTCCGTAAGCAGCGCGCCCGATATCAGTGTTTCGGTGCAGCAGACCTTTGGTCTCGACACCGAAATGCAGGTCCCGGCGTTCAGCCAGGGCAACGACTATGTGCCCGTTATCGACGATACCTACCGCTTCGACCACGATACGACGCTGGCGATTCTGGCCGGTTTTGCCTACAACCGCCGGGTCCTGATCCAGGGCTATCACGGAACAGGCAAGTCGACCCATATCGAGCAGGTTGCCGCCCGGCTCAACTGGCCGTGCATCCGGATCAATCTGGACAGCCACATCAGCCGGATCGACCTGATCGGCAAGGACGCCATCGTTCTGCGCGACGGCAAGCAGGTGACCGAATATCGGGAAGGGCTCCTGCCCTGGGCGCTGCAGCATCCCTGCGCCCTGGTTTTCGATGAATACGATGCCGGCAGGCCGGACGTGATGTTCGTGATTCAAAGGGTGCTGGAGGTCGACGGCAAGATGACCCTGCTGGACCAGAACAAGGTCATCCGGCCGCACGCCGCCTTCCGCCTGTTCGCCACGGCCAACACCATCGGGCTGGGCGATACCACGGGGCTCTATCACGGCACCCAGCAGATCAACCAAGGGCAGATGGACCGCTGGAGCGTGGTCGCCACGCTCAACTACCTGCCCCATGACGAAGAGATGGAAATCGTTCTGGCCAAGGCGCCAAGCTTTGCCACCAGCGAGGGACAGACCATGGTCAGCGCCATGGTGCGGGTCGCCGACCTGACGCGGGCCGGGTTCACCAGCGGCGATATCTCCACGGTGATGTCGCCGCGGACGGTCATCACCTGGGCCGAGAACACCCGCATCTTCGGCGATGTGGCCTTCGCCTTTCGGGTGACCTTTCTGAATAAATGCGACGAGGTCGAGCGTCCCGTGGTGGCGGAATACTATCAGCGCTGCTTCGGGACCGAGTTGCCGGAAACCGGCGTCGCCGCCTATTCGGCCTGAGCGGCCGGACCGAACGGATCGGTTCAGCGGCATGTCCCAGGACGAAAGCCCGGTCGAAACCTTCAAGCGGGCGACGGCCGCCACCTTGCGGGCCATCGCCGAACAGCGGGAGGTTGCGGTCACCTTCAGCAACGACCCGCCGGGTTACAGCGCCGGGCGGGTTCGGCTGCCGCTTCCCCAGCGCGGGTTGACCGCCGCCGAGGCGGCCAAGGTGCGCGGCGCCGCCGACGCCGTGGCGCTGCGCATGCGCCACCATGACGGCAAGCTGCACGCCCGCTTCCAGCCCCGCGGCGAAACCGCCCGCGCCGCCTACGAGGCGCTGGAACAGGCCCGATGCGAGGCCATCGGCGCCCGCCAGATGACCGGCGTGGCGGACAATCTGTCCAGCGCGCTGGACGAAAAATACCGCCGCCAGGGCTTCGACAAGATCACCGAGCGCAGCCAGGCCCCCCTGCCCGACATCGTGCGGCTGCTGACGCGCGAGCGTTTGACAGGCGAGCCGCCGCCGCAATGCGCCCGCCACGCCGTCGATCTTTGGCGGCCCTGGATCGAGAGCCGCGCCGGCCAGGATCTGGCCGACCTGGTCCGGGTCATGGACGATCAACAGGCCTATGCGCGGGAGGTGCGCAAGCTGTTGGCCGATCTGGACCTGGAGGTCGGGCTGGACGAACAGCCCGAGCCCGACGAGGACGAAGCCACCGAAGACGACGAGGAAACCGGCGACCAGACCCCGGACAGCGGCGAGCGCCAAGGCGAAGAGGTTTCGGTCGATACCGACGATCAGGACGGCCAGCCGGAAGATGGCGAGGAGGTCGAGGCCGACGGCGACGGCAGCGACGAGGACGCCGAGGTGCGCGATCAGCAAGGCGGCGACGACCCAGACGCGCCGGGACAACTGCCCCGGCCCGAGGACCGCCTGAACAGCACCGACGGCGGCGGCTATCGCGCTTTCGTCACCGAGTACGACGAAATCATCGCCGCCGACGAGCTGTGCGACCCGGACGAACTGGCCCGCCTGCGCCAGATGCTGGACCAGCAGCTTCAGCATATGCAGGGGGTGATCGCCAAACTGGCCAACCGGCTGCAGCGCCGCCTGTTGGCCAAGCAGACCCGGTCCTGGGACTTCGACCTGGAGGAAGGCTATCTGGACGCGGCCCGGCTGGCGCGCATCGTGGTCGACCCGATGACGCCGCTGTCCTTCAAGCAGGAAAAGGACATGGATTTCCGCGACACCGTGGTGACGCTGCTGATCGACAATTCGGGATCGATGCGCGGACGGCCGATCACCATCGCGGCGATGAGCGCCGACATCCTGGCCCGCACGCTGGAGCGATGCGGGGTCAAGGTGGAGATCCTGGGCTTCACCACGCGCGCCTGGAAGGGCGGCATGGCGCGGGAACGGTGGATTCAGGCCGGCAAGCCCAAGAACCCCGGCCGACTCAACGATCTGCGCCATATCGTCTACAAGGCGGCCGATATGCCCTGGCGACGCGCCCGCAAGAATTTGGGCCTGATGCTGCGTGAGGGCATTCTCAAGGAAAATATCGATGGCGAAGCCCTGCTTTGGGCCCATCAGCGGCTGATGGGACGCCCTGAACAGCGGCGGGTGCTGATGGTCATCTCCGACGGCGCGCCGGTCGACGACAGCACCCTGTCGGTCAATTCGGGCAGCTATCTGGAGCGCCATCTCAAGCAATGCATCGACTGGATCGAGCGGTTCTCTTCGATCGACCTGATCGCCATCGGCATCGGCCACGATGTCACCCGCTACTATCGGCGGGCGGTGACCATCGTCGATGCCGAACAGCTTGGCGGCACCATGATCGACAAGCTGGCCGAACTGTTCGACGAGGCACCGAAACGGTCGGCCGGTCCGGCGCCGACGGCACCGCGCCGCAGCGCCCGCTGACCCGTCCTATCGACCGGAGCCGGGGCGCGACCGGGCGATGGCGACGCTGAGCAGCACGACCGGCAGCACCCCCACCGCGACGATGGCCAGGGCCGCCGTCGAGGCCTCGGCCAGCCGTTCGTCCGACGCCAGGCGGTAGACGCGGATCGCCAGGGTGTCGAAGTTGAACGGTCGCACGATCATGGTCGCCGGCAGTTCCTTCATCACGTCGACGAACACCAGCAACGCGGCGGTCAGAATGCCGCCCCGCATGATCGGCGCGTGCACCCTGAGCAACGTGCGCCGCGGCCCATGCCCCAGGATGCGCGACGCATCGTCCATGCTGGGGCTGATCTTGGCCAGGCTGGCGTCGATGGTGTTGAAGGACACGGCCAGGAACCGCACCAGATAGGCAAAGACCAGCGCGGCGATGGTTCCCGTCAGGATCAGACCCGTGCTGAACCCGAAATGCGCGCGCGTGAAGGCGTCGACGGCGTTGTCGAAATTGCCGAACGGCACCAGCACGCCGACGGCGATGACCGAGCCCGGCACGGCATAACCGAGCGACGCCGTGCGCACCGCGCCGCGCACCGCCAGGGTCGGGTGCAGCCGCACCCCATAGGCCAGCAGAACCCCGATGACGGCCGACAGGACCGCCGTCAGCATGGCCAGGATAAAGCTGTTTGCCGCCAGCCGGGCAAACCGGGGACCCCACAGCGGATCGCCGGCGGTGATCGCCAGATGAACAAGGATCCCGGCCGGCACCAGGAAGCCGAGCACGGCCGGCGCCGAACAGACGGCCAGGGTCAGCCAGCCCCGCCACCCCACCAGCCGCCGCGCCGACAGGGGCTGATAGCGCAGGGTGGTGTGATGGAAGCGGGCGCGGCCCCGGGACCAGCGCTCGATGACGATCAGGGCGGCGACGAAGATCATCAGCAGCGCCGCCAGCTGGGCTGCGGCGACGGGTTCACCCAGGCCGAACCAGGTTCGGTAGATGCCGGTGGTAAAGGTCGCGACCCCGAAATACTCGACCGTGCCGAAGTCGGCGATGGTTTCCATCAGGACCAGCGACAGGCCGGCGATGATCGCCGGCCGCGCCAACGGCAGGGCCACGTGGAAAAAGCTGCGCCATGGCCCGCGCCCAAGCGTACGACTGACCTCGATCGCGCACACCGACTGCTCGAGAAATGCCGCGCGCGACAAAAGGTACACGTACGGATAAAGCACGAGAGCCATCAGCACGGCCGCGCCTTCGGCCGATCGGATCGAGGGAAACCAGTAGTCTCCGTGGGACCAGCCGAAGATATCCCGCAGCGTGGACTGGACCGGCCCCGAAAATTGAAGGATGTCGGTATAGACGTACGCCATAACGTACGCCGGGACGGCAAGGGGCAGCAGCAAGGCCCACTCCAGGATCCGGCTGCCGGGGAACCGGCGCATGGTGACGAACCAGGCCGTCGTCACCCCCATCGACCCCGCCAGGATCCCGACCCCGACCATGAGGTAGAGCGTGTTGAGGACATAGTCGGGCAGCACGGTGCTGGCGAGATGCCGCCACACCTCGCCCGATGTGCCGAGCGCGCGGACCAGCACCCCCGCCATCGGCAGGGCGACCAGTGCGGCGATGACCAGCGTCAACAGGGTCCAGCGGTTGAGATCGAGCAAACGGAGCGCCGGACGCCGTCCCTCGACGGGCGAAAGCGGAGGCGTGGTTACGGTCGGTCCCCTTAATGCGGTGCCGGGCGGCAGATGCGTTGTGCCGCCAGAGGGCGGCGGCGAGGCCATAGTGATAATGGGAGTGACTCGCGATTGCAATTGACGCGGTGTCTTTCGTGGCGATCGGGCCACGGGTATTGTCACTCAAGATCCGGCTCGAAGACCGGCGATCATTGTCCTATGTGAGGTCCGCGACCCAGACGCACAGCCCAATCGAAGACGGGTGCTCAACGCCGATCCGGACCTTTGCGGCCCGACGCGGTACCCCCGTCAACTCAACGTGCGTTCCAGGAACTCCATGGTCCGCTGGTGCGCCAGACGGGCATCCTCGTTGTCATAGCTGGCGCTGGTTGGGTTGGCGAAGGCGTGGTCGGCCTCGTACCAATGGATCGTGTGCGGATGCCCCGCCTGCTCCAGCGCCGCCGCGAAGCCCGAGACCATGGGCTCGTCGATGAAGTTGTCCTGGGTGGCGAAATGGCCCAACACCGGGCCGTTCAGTTGGGCCACCGTCGCCGCGTCGTCGGGCACGCGGCCGTAATAGATCACCGTGCCGTCGACGGGCGCGGCGACCGAAGCGTTGAACGACCAGCCGCCGCCAAAGCACCAGCCGACGGTCGCCACCTTGCCGGTGGTGGCGTCATGGGCCTTCAGCCAGTCGATCCAGGCGGTCAGCGTTTCCGTCGCCTCGGCCGGATCGACGGCCTGGGTCAGGGCCCGCGCCGCGTCGGGCGTGGTCGCCACCTCGCCGCCCATCAGATCGACCGACAGCGCGACATACCCGGCCTGCGCCATGTCGGCCCCGACCGCCTTGATTTGGTCGTTCAGCCCCCACCATTCATGGATCAGCAGCACCGCCCCGGCCGGGACGATGGCCGGCAACGCCAGGGTGGCCGACACCGACCGGCCGCTGGGCGTCTGGATGGTCACGGTGTCCTGGCCGGCGGCCGCGGCGCGGGCCAGACGGGGATCGGCGAGAACGACGGCCAGCGGCAAGCCGGCGGCGGTCTGCAGGACGCGGCGGCGGGCAAGCCCGGTATGCGATGCCATGGATGATCTCCTCCCTCGATTCGGCTTGGCCTTGATCCGGTTTGAAAACTGTCGATGGTCAAAGGATGCCATTGTCCGCCCGAATGGCAAGGGGCCGACCGATCACGCTTGCGCTATCGGGCTGTCCCTATTTGGTGCCGAACATCCGGTCGCCGGCATCGCCAAGGCCCGGCAGGATATAGGCGTGGCTGTCCAGTTCCCGGTCGAGCGCGGCGGTGAACACCCGAACGTCCGGGTGGGCGGCGTGAAAGGTGCGCACCCCTTCCGGGGCGGCGACCAGGGCCAGAAACCGGATCGACTCATCGGCTACCCCGTGCCGGTTCAGCACGTCGGCGGCGTGCACGGCCGAGTTGCCGGTGGCCAGCATGGGATCGACCAGAATGAAGACACGGCCCTGGGGCTCCGGCAGCTTCACCAGATATTCCACCGGCATCTTGGTTTCGGGATCGCGGTAGAGCCCGATATGGCCAAGCCGGGCCGACGGAATGAGCTCCGACAGCCCCTCTGTCATCCCCAGGCCGGCGCGCAGGATGGACACCAGCGCCACCTTCTTGCCGGCCAGCACCGGCGCGTCCATCGTCTCCAAAGGCGTTTCGACCCGTTCCGTCGTCATCGGCAGGTCGCGGGTGACCTCATAGCCCATCAACAGGGCGATCTCGCGCAGCAGGGTGCGGAACATGTTGGTCGACCGCTTGCGGTCGCGCATGTGCGACAGCTTGTGCTGGATCAGCGGGTGATCGAGTACCACGAGGTTGGGATGGTCGGGATGGGAACGCTGCGATTGCATGAGGACTGGCCTGGCCGGTTCGAGGAGGGTGCCGGGCACCATAGCGGGCGACTGTTCGCGGTGCCAACAGGCGAAGCGTCCCGGCTTACCCCGTCCCGGCCACCCACGCCCGCTCGGCCTCGTCCAGGGTGCCGGCGGCGATGGCACGGCGGATGTCGGCGGTCAGCCGGTTCATGGTGTGGACATTGTGCAGGGTGACCAGGGTGACCGCCAGCAGCTCCTTGGCCTTGAGCAGGTGATTGAGGTAGGCGCGGGAAAAGCCGCGGCAGGTGGGACAGCCGCAATCGGGGTCGATCGGCCCCGGATCGTCGGCGGCGGCGGCGTTGCGCAGGTTGATCCGCTCGTTCGGCGCCCCCTTCATCAGCGCCCAGCCGTGGCGGGCGACGCGGGTGGGATGGACGCAATCGAACGTGTCGATGCCCAGCCGCACGCCGGCGAACAGGTCGGCGAAACCGCCGATGCCCAGCAGGTGGACCGGCCGGTCGGGATGCAGGTAGGGCGTGCAGTAGGACACCACCTCGTACATCTGGTCCTTGTGCGCCCCCAGGGACCCGCCGATGGCGGTGCCGAAGAACGGCCGGTCGGCGGTGTAGTCCGTGCTCTCGCGCCGAAGGTCGGAATAGATGCCGCCCTGAACGATGCCGTACAGCGCCTGGCGCCCGTCGTCGCGGCGGGCGAACTCGGCCAGGCTGCGGTCGCCCCAGCGGTGGCTCATGGCCATGGACCGGGCGGTGTAGCCGCGGTCGACGTGGAACGGCGTGCATTCATCGAGCTGGACGATCAGGTCGGCCCCCAGCTTGCGCTGGATGTCGATGGAGGTCTCGGGCGACAGGAACAGGGTCTCGCCGTTGGTGTAGGAGCGGAAGGTGGCCCCCTCCTCCGTCACCCGGATGAGCGACCGGTTGCGCGCGCCCGCCTCGTCGGACCCGGCGTTGCGCCGGCCCTTGATCTCGTCGGCCACCGACCCGTGACCCATGGAAAAGATCTGGAAGCCGCCGCTGTCGGTCAGCATCGGCCCGTCCCACCCCATGAACCGGTGCAGCCCGCCCTGGGCCGCCACCCGGTCGGCGCCCGGCTGGATCATCAGATGGTAGGTGTTGGACAGGATGATGGCGGTGCCGGCGTCGCGCATCTGCGACGGGGCCACACCCTTGATCGCCGCCTTGGTGCCGCAGAAGATGAAGTTGGGTGTCTCGACCGCGCCGTGGGGCGTGGTCAGGCGGCCGACCCGCGCCCGGCTGGACGGATCGCGGGCCAGGACGGAAAAACCGAAGCCCGCGCCGGCCCCACCGTCAGGCATAGGAGGGTGGCCGGGGGCGCACGATCATCCCGGCGAGATAGAGAAACGGCGTGTCGAGCGCCGCCACGATCAGGCGCAGCGTGTAGGTGCCCAGGATGTAGGTGAAGATCAGCGTGTGCCAGCCCAGCGGCTCTGGCGCCAGGATGACCCAGGCGAGCACGCTGAAAACGATGTTGTCGATCAGCGCCGAAATCATGGTGGAAGCGTTGTTGCGCAGCCACAGATGGCGGCCGCCTGTCAGCCGGGAGATCAGGCGATAGAGCCAGATGTCGTGAAACTGGCTGACCAGATAGGCGGTCATGCCGGCCACGAACAGGGCGGGAACCGGCGTGTACAGGGTGGCCATGGCGCCATGGATGCCGAGCGCCCAGCTCAGGCCCTCGCCCGCCTGCTCCGGCGTCAAGGGCGCGAACCCCAGCGTGACCACGGCCAGCAGGGTCCACAGGAAAAAGCCGGCAAACCCGAGCAGCACCGCCCGGCGGGCGGAGTCCCGGCCGAAATGCTCGGCCAGGATGTCGGTGCACAGATAGGTCGAGGCGAATAGGATCGTGCCCAGCGCCACCGGATCGGAGAACACCGAGAACTGGACCGGCTTGAGCACTTGGAGGTTGGCGCCCAGCACCGCCACGACGATATAGACGTACAGCCCGGCCTCGCCGAACAGGCGCAGCATGATCAGGATGCCGCCGAAGCACAGCCCCAGCAGCAGCAACCACACCAGTTCCGGCGGCGCGGCGTTGAGGGCGGCGATCAGGGATTCGGGCGACAGGTTGACCATGGCGGTTCATCGCCCTTGTTGCGGCGATCGGGCCCGCGCCTACCGACACTGTCCGGCGCGGCGGCCTTTGATGAGGGCCCGCGACGGTACGCGGGCGGAAAGACGAAAGCGTCAGGCCGCCGCGTCGGACGACTTGGCCTTTTCCTCGACACGGCGCTTCAGCCGGCGCAGGTCCGCCGGCAGATCGGCGGCCTTGGTGGACATCAAAAAGGCGTCCAGCCCGCCGCGATGCTCCACGGTGCGCAGCGCGTTCGTCGAGACCCGCACCCGCACGGATTCGTTCAGCGACTCCGACAGAAGCGAGGTCACCTGCAGGTTCGGCAGAAAGCGCCGGCGGGTCTTGTTGTTGGCGTGACTGACATTGTTGCCCGTCAACACGCCCTTGCCGGTCAGCGCACACCGTCGTGCCATGGCGGGAAGTCCTTCAGCAGCAATACAAAAAGGGCGCCGGACGGCTGGGCCACCCGGCGGAAGGCGTCATATAGGCAAACCGGCCGCTTCCCGTCAAGGCTCTCGGGATCCGGCGGAATGGGAAACGGCCATCCCCATTCCCGGGGAGTGGCGGTAGGGACGGGCGGTGCCTACGCCCCGCCCAGCCCCAGAACCCGCTCCAGAAAGCGGCCCATGTCGCGGTTGGAGAGGGCGCGAATGGCATCGTCGCGGCCGATCATGTACCCCTCGCCGTCGACGCAGGACGCCAGGATCAGACGGCGGGTCATCGGGCCGTACATGGGCAGATAGGTCCTCTCGTCCCGAACCTGGCCGTCCGGGTTCACCGCCAACCGGCAGGCCGCCAGGTTGCGGCCGATGCGGCGCGGCCCGGCCGAGGAGCCGTCCCACTGATGGTAGGCGCCGGGATAGGTGACCGTTTCCACGTCGCTGCCCCCAGCCCGCAGATCGTCGGCGATTTCCGCGCACCGGGCCGGATCGACGATCGCGTCCTCGGCCCCGGCCAGCATCAGCACCGGTCGGCCGGTGGTCCGCGGCTGGTCGAACCGCGCGATGCACGGACCGTAAAAGGCGACATGGCCGGCAAACCGGAGCCCGTCGGGGGACAGCGCCTTTGCCACCTGGTCGTAGGCGGCGAAGACCGACGCCATGGCCCCATAGGAAAACCCGACGATCACCACCCGGTCGGGGTCGATGTCGGGCCGTTCCGCCAAATAGGCGAGCCCGGCATAGGCATCGGCGACCAGCATGGTCTCGGTGATCTCGAGCAGGCGCTCGGTGAACCCGCTGGCGCGGTCCCGCCGGGCGGCGAAGGCATCGACCGCCAGGGCGGCGATCCCCATGGACGCGAACTGCCGACCATAGGTCAGTTCCCGGGCCTGGAGCACGCCGCCGGCGCCGTGCAGCAAGACAACGGCGGGCGCCGGCCGGTCGGCGCTGGCCCCATCGGGCAGGAACAGCGTGCCCTGCGCCACGGTCTCGCCCCGGCTCGTATCGGTTGCCTGCGACGGCACGAACGGGCTGTGGCTGGGAAAGGTGACGGCCTGTCCGGCGATGCCAGAAAGATCGCCGCGATCGGGCCATGGGCCGGTGGCCAGGTCGATGGACCAAGCGGACGATCCGGCGCTCAACGTCAGGACCGCAGCGATGGCCATGGCGGCGATGCGGCGTGGGCGCATGGGCGGGGCTCCTTAAGGCACGCCTGACAGATAGGACCCCATGACGGCTGGACAAGACCCGGCCGGCCCGGCAGCATCGCGGCATCATGGCCCTGGGTTCCCACAGCTACCGCGACGACCCCCGCAACCGGTCGATCCTGATTTCCATCAACGGCAATCTGCTGCCCCGCGACCGGGCCGTCGTGTCGGTGTTCGACAGCGGCTTCGTCCTGGGCGATGGAGTGTGGGAGGGGTTGCGCCTGCATAACGGCAAGCTGGCCTTCCTCGACGCCCATCTGGACCGGCTGTACGAGGGCGCCAAGGCCATCGACATGGATATCGGGCTGGACCCGGCGGCCCTGACACGGCGTCTCTACGACACCACCGAAGCCAACGGCATGACCGGGACGGACGGCAGCGGCGTCCATATCCGCCTGATGGTCACGCGCGGGGTCAAGGCCACGCCCTACCAGGACCCCAGGATCACCATCGGACCGCCGACCGTGGTGGTCATCCCGGAATACAAACAGCCCGATCCCGAGGCGGTGGGCGCCGGCCTGACACTTTTCACCACCCATGTGCGGCGGGGCGCCCCCGATGTCCAGGACCCGAAATGGAACAGCCACAGCAAGCTGAACTGCATCGCCGCCTGCATCCAGGCCGCCAAGGCCGGGGCCGACGAGGCGCTGATGCTGGACCCGCACGGGTTTGTCGCGACCTGCAACTCGACCCATTTCTTCATCGTCCGGCGGGGTGAGGTGTGGACCTCCACCGGCCGGTACTGCCTGCTGGGCATCACACGCCAGAACGTCCTCGATCTGTGTCGCGACGCAGGCGTGACGGCGCGGGAGACGGATTTTTCGCTGACCCAGGTCTACAGCGCCGATGAGGCCTTTGTCACCGGCACCTTCGCCGGGCTGGTGCCGGTCGCCGCCGTCGACGGGCGGACCATCGGCGCGGGCGCCGGGCCGGGCCCCGTGACGGCGCGGCTGACCGGCCTCTACCGGGAGCTGATGGAGCGGGAATGTCCGCCTCCGTGACGGCGCGGACGGACAAGCCGGTGCGCATCGCCCTGTGGTCGGGCCCGCGCACGATTTCCACGGCCCTGATGCGGGCGTGGGAAAACCGGCCCGACACCGCGGTGATCGACGAGCCGTTCTATGCCCACTACCTGGTCCGCACCGGGCTGGACCACCCGATGCGCGACGCCGTCATCGCGTCCCAGGACCCCGACTGGCGCAACGTGGCGGCCCTCTTGACCGGTCCTGTTCCCGGCGGGCGGGCGGTGTTCTACCAAAAGCACATGGCCCACCACCTGCTGGCGGAGATGGAGGGGCCGTGGCTGGACCGGCTGAGTCACGGATTCCTGATCCGCGATCCCCGCGCCCTGCTGGCGTCCTATGCAGCCAAGCGCGACGAGGCGACCCTGGCCGACACCGGGCTGCCGCAACAGGTCGATCTGTTCCACAGGGTCCGCGCGGCCACCGGGCGGACACCGCCGGTCATCGATTCCGCCGACGTGCTGCGGGACCCGGCCCAAAGCCTGCACCTCTTGTGCGCCGCCTTTGGCGTTCCCTTCGACACCGCCATGCTGTCCTGGCCCGCCGGGCGGCGGCCGACGGACGGCGTGTGGGGCGCCCACTGGTACGGTACGGTGGAACGGTCGACCAGGTTCGAACCGCCGGCCAAGGCGACCCGCCCCCTGCCGGAGGAAATGGAGCCCCTGGCGGAGCAGGCCCTGCCCTATTACCGGGAACTGTATGGGCACCGGTTGGGACGCTAACCCTTGCCCCCTCGCCCCAGGAACCGGGCCAACAGGTCCTGGGCGGCGGCGGTGGACGTCACCGCGCCGCGACCGACCTCTGCCTCCAGGCCTTCCAGCGCCGCCCGCACCTCCGGATGGGCGCGAAACCGCTTGATCAAACCGTCTTCGATCTCGGTCCACATCCACGCACGAGCCTGGCCCTGGCGGCGCGCCGCCAGGGCGCCGCTGGCCTCCCGCGATTCGCGATAGTGCTCGACCGTCCGCCACAGATCGTCGATGCCGCGTTCGGCCAGGGCCGAGCATTGCAGCACCGGCACGCGCCAGTCCGGCTCCGGCGGACGCAGCAGCGTCAGGGCATGGCGGTATTCCGACACGGCATGGTTGGCGGCGGCGGCAAGGTCGCCATCGGCCTTGTTGACCAGCACCAGGTCTGCCAGTTCGACAATCCCACGCTTGATCCCCTGCAGTTCGTCGCCGCCGGCGGGGGGCAGCATCAGCACGAACAGATCGACCATGTCGGCGACTGCCGTTTCCGACTGGCCGACCCCAACCGTCTCGACGATCACCACGTCGAAGCCGGCGGCCTCGCAGGCCAGCAGCGATTCCCGCGTGCGCCGCGCCACCCCGCCCAGGGAGCCGCCGGTCGGCGACGGCCGGATAAAGGCGTCGTCCGCGCGGGTCAGCCGTTCCATCCGGGTCTTGTCGCCCAGGATGGATCCGCCGGTGCGGCGGGACGAGGGGTCGACGGCCAGCACCGCCACCCGGTGGCCCCGGTCGATGACATGCAGCCCCAGCACCTCGATCAGGGTCGACTTGCCGACGCCGGGCACGCCGGAGATCCCGATGCGAATCGACCGGCCGGTGTGGGACATGAGGCGGCCCAGCAGCGCCTCGGCCCGGGCGCGATGCTCCGGTCTGGTTGATTCGATGAGGGTGATGGCGCGGGCCAGCGCGCGCCGGTCGCCGGCCAAGAGCGCGCGCGCTTCCAACTCGGGGTCGGCGGGGCCGGGGCGATCGGATGTGTGGGTCATGGATCCAGTCTAGGCGGACGGGCGGCGGCGGGGAACCGGTGGCGCCGGGTCATGCTAGCCGGCCCAGGATCCGCGACAGGATATCCGCTTCGCCGGCCGCCAGCTTGCGGGCGAAATGCGCGCCGATGGCCTCGCGATAGACGGGCCACATGCGGCGCAGAAGCACCCGCCCTTCCGGGGTGATCGTGAGCACGTGCCCGCGCCCATCCTCGACGCAGGCGGACCGGTCGACATAGCCGGCTTTGATCAGCCGGTCCGTCAGCCGGGACAGATTATACTGCGCCAGCAGCATATGCTCCTGAAGCTGGTAGGGCCTGAGACCGGCGGGCGCCGCGCGCCTAAGCTCGAGCAGCGCATCGTACCAGGCAAGAGGCGGAAATCCGGAGGCCTTCAGGTCGGCATCCACGGTCGCCAGCACCGACTGTGAGACGCGCACCAGCCGCGCCCACGCCGCGATGGCATCGTCCGAAACGGGCCGTGCATTTTTCGACATGCCGCAGGCTTAGCGTATCCATGCATCTGCATCAAGGTTGACAATACATGCAAGTACATCTATATACATGCAGACGCATTCAAAAATAGGAGATCGGTCATGGCCCGCCTTACCCTCGTCAGCCACCATCTGTGCCCCTACGTGCAGCGTGCCGCAATCGCCCTTGCCGAAAAGAAGGTGCCGTTCGAGCGGCTGTATGTGGACCTCGCCGCTAAGCCGGACTGGTTCGCGGCCCTGTCCCCGCTGGGCAAGGTGCCGCTGTTGAAGATCGCCGACCAAGGGACCGATACCGTCATTTTCGAATCCGCGGTCATTCTGGAGTATCTCGAGGAAACGGAAGCGAACCCACTGCACCCGGCCGATCCGCTGGAGCGCGCGCGTCATCGGAGCTGGATCGAATTCGGGTCGGCCATCCTGAACGGCATCGCCCGGTTCTATAGCGCCAAGACCGGGCTGGACCTGGATCGCGCGGCGGACGCGCTTGGCGGCATGTTCGCCAGGGTCGAGGCGGAACTGGATGACGGTCCGTGGTTCGCGGGCGACCGCTTCAGCCTCGTCGACGCGGTCTACGGACCGGTTTTCCGCTACTTCGATGTTTTCGACGCGATCGACGATTTCGGCGTGCTCAGGGGCAAACCGAAGACGACCGCGTGGAGACGCGCGCTGGCCGCCCGTGCATCCGTGCAGCGTGCCGTGACGCCCGATTACCCGGAACGGCTGACCATTTTTCTACGTCAGCGCGGCAGCGCCCTGTCGCGACGCGTCGCCGGTGGATCCGTTCCCGTTCTCGAGGCCGCGTCGAACGCCTGACCACCGCCCGACATCGGCCCCGGTGCGCCGTCTTGGCACCGCACTCCAGGACGCTATACTGTCGCGAACAGCCTCTACCGCCACCGGAAGGGAGCAGGAGCCATGACGGACGACGTACCCAGCATCCTCTCGCACACCTCCGTCGGCACCAACGATTTCGACCGGGCGACATCGTTCTATGACCAGGTGCTGCCGACGCTCGGCGCCAAACGGATCATGGAACATCCAGGCGCGGTCGCCTATGGCAAGATGTTTCCCGAGTTCTGGGTCCAGACGCCGGCGGACGGCGGCAAGGCGACGTGCGGCAACGGCACCCATGTCGGCTTTATCGCGCCCAGCAAGGACGCCGTGCACGCCTTTCACGCCGCCGCCCTGGCAGCCGGGGCCACGGACGACGGCGCCCCCGGCCCCCGGCCACACTACGGCGAACCCTATTACGGCTGCTTCGTGCGCGACCCGGACGGCCACAAGATCGAGGCCGCCTACTGGGACATGGAACTGGCGAAGACATCCGGCCTGGGCTGAGCGGTTTGGGACCGGCGCACCGGAGGACCACCCGCTTCAATCCGCCGACCGGGTGGCCTCAAAACGGCCGTGCGTTCAACCATGGCGTGGTCCAGCCCGATGGCCGGGTCCTTCATGTGACCGGCCAGGTTGCCTGGGACGGCGATGGAAACCTGATCGGCAGGAACGATTGCGAAACCCAGATACGCCAATGCTTCGACAACGTGGTCGCCATCCTCGAAGCGGTGGGCGGTCGCCTGGAGGATATCGTCTCCCTCACGATCTACTTCCTCAATCGCGCCGATCTGCCGACGATACAGAGGGTCCGGGCCGAGAAGCTTTCACCGGACATCGCGCCGGCAAGCATCCTCATCCAGACGCCGGGACTGGTGACGCCCGACCTGCTGGTCGAATTGGTGCCGATCGCCGTCATCCCCCATGACCGGTATCACGAACCGCGCTGGTGATTGAACGCCTGCTGCCTAGAGCAGGATCGCCTTGGGTGGAATCGTTTCGGCGATCCCACCCAAGGCGTGAATCCTACTCTATTCATAGAGTTAGAGAGCGATTCACGTCATTGGTGGAAGCGGATCCGCTTCCACCAATGACGATCGCGCTCTAAAGACGCTCCAGCGTTCGCGGGTCGACTTCGCCGTCGAAATGGATATCCAAGGCGTTCCGGAACAAGGGCTCGCCCGGCGCGGCCTCGGCGAACAGGGTCATGCAGGATCGGAACTTGAGATCGTCGGGAGACCCGAAAATCTCATGGACGGACCGTCCCTGGACGCCGTTCACAAGCCGGGTGCACTCCAGAAGCCGCGGCCCGAGGATCGGGTGGCTCAGATACGCCCGCGCTTCCTCGAGCGACGAGATGGCGTAGGTCCGCGCCATGGGGCTGTGGCCCAGACCGGCGATCTGGGGAAAGACGAACCACATCCAGTGGGTTGTCTTCCGCCCCCGCCGCAACTCGGCACAGACCTGCGCGTAGACGGGATCCTGGGCAGCCATGAAGCGGTGCAAATCGAAGGCATCTTTTCGGACCGATATCATTGGCAGCAGCCCTCCGTCAGGCGGCGGGCGCGAACCAGAGCGGACATTTGTACCGGTATGTGATCTCCTCGCCGGCGGCAATGGTATCCAGGGCAACGAGATCCGCGACCCAGCCGATATCCTTGTCCCTGGCCCATCGCACATCCGCGTTCGGTGCGTTTGCGTGGTTGCAAAGGCTCATCAGGCCGAAGGCCATCAATCCCGCGCGCTTGTCCTCGGGATGCTCGAAATAGAAGTCGCCGACGGGCCGCATGGCATCAAGGGCCGGCGCTTGATCCGGCGCCACTTCAACCGAGCAGGCCCGCTCGATGAGCGTGCCGGCCTCGATCGTCCCCAGGGCGAACAGACCGCGTCCGCCGCGGCGGCTTGGGCCCGGCCCGGCGAGGCTTGGCCGGCTCGACCAATAGCCGGGACGCGGAGCCGATGCGGCCTTATCGGTCGCGAGAAGAACGCTCATTCGACAAGTCCTTTCGGTAGATGAATTTGCCGTCGCCAGGGCGGTAGAAATCGGCGATGTCCACGAGCTTCACGAACCCCGCTTCTTCATAAAACTTCCGGGCGCGGGCATAGGACGCGGTCGACGACGTCTCGGCGATCAGCAACGCCCCGCCGGCGCGCAGCACCGCCTCCTGCGTCCTCTGGAGAAGCTGCTGTCCCAGACCCGTTCCCTGACGCGCCGGGTCGGTCACGATCCAGTAAAGGTCGAACGCATGTTCCGTACCCGGCGTCCTGCCGTAGCAGGCATAGCCGAAAAGGCGATCGCCCACCCCGGCGCAAACAAATTCGTAGCCCGAGGCACGCCCGCGCTCGATGCGTTCTTCCGCAAGTTCTCCGGCTATCGCGACTTCTTCGCCTGAGAAAACACCCGTTGCGGTAACCAGCCGGAGAATTTCGGCGACGTCGCTTGCCTTGACCGAATGGCGCCATGCGAGCGACCGCTCCGCCCCGTTGGTCGCCGTCTGCTCCCGAATTCTGGACAATGGCGCTTTCGCCTCCGACGCGTGGGCGAAACCCTCGAAGAACCGCCGCGCGTTGACCCCCAAATTCTGGATGCGGTATCCGCCCTCCTGGACGAAAACGGTCGGCAGCCCCGCGGCGCGGATCATCGCCCCCATGCGGGAAAAGTCCGCGGCGCTGTAGGGCCAGGTGCCGGTCGGATCGCCCTTGGCCGCATCCAAGCCCAGCGCGACGACCAGGAACGCCGGCCGGTGCTCGGCGATGCGGGCCAGCGCTCGCTTCAGCGCCTGGCGATGGTCGTCCGCAGTAATTTTTTCCGGCAGCGGAATGTTGAGGTTGTAGCCGGCGCCTTCGCCACGCCCGGTTTCGTTCCTGAACCCCGTAAAGTACGGATAGGCGAAACTCGGATCGCCATGAACGGAGACCGTGAGAACGTCCGACCGATGGTAGAAGATATCCTGCGTGCCGTTGCCGTGGTGATAGTCGACGTCGAAGACCGCGACCCGGCCATAATCCGACAGGTACTGCGCCGCCACGGCGGCATTGTTGAAGTAGCAGAACCCGCCGAATGCCTTGTATTCCGCATGATGGCCCGGCGGCCGCACCAGGGCATAGGCGGCGCGGGCCCCGTCAAGAACGATTTGCGCCGCCGTGACGGCGCAATCCACGGCCCCGCGCGCCGCGGGATAGGCGTTGCGGTTCAGCGGCGTAAACGTGTCGATGCACCAATAGCCGGCGAGGACGGACCGCTCCTTCGGCATTCTCTGGGCGTTCCGGATCGGGAACACGTAGGGGTAGATCGAGCGACCTTCCGGCGCGTCGGCACAGGCCCGCTCGATATAGTCCACCAACCTCGGGTCATGGACGGCCTTGATCAGGCGGCCGCTGGCACGCTTCGGGGCGCGCCGTTCGAAAAGACCGCTGCGCTCCAGTTCCTTCAGGATGGATCCGACGCGCACCGGCGATTCCACATAGCCGCGCTCGCGGATATGGTGGATATCGTGCTTGTCGTTGACGATCAGGGGGATAGGGAAGCCCGTTCCCGGCTTCGGCGCGTTTTGCTTTTCCCCACCATAGCGCGGCGGTCGCAGGCCCAGCGTCTTGTCGGCGATGGATCTGGCCACCCGATCGACATACTCCGGCGGACACAGATGGGCGTATTTGCGCTCGAGGATGGCACGGACGATTTTTCTCAGCCGGGCCGCCTTGGGCAGGGCGTGCGCACCCAGACCGTCGAAGACCAGAAAGGGGCTGTCCGGCGTTCCCGGCTCCACCGGCGTTTCGTACAGCGTGCCTGTGATGGGACGGGCGCCGAACCGTTCGTAGAACCGAAGCCGGTCCGCGTTCAGTTTCCGGATATCGGGATCGGGACTCAATTCGGGCTCGTCGGGAAGGCACTCGAAAAAGATCCCGTCCAGTTCGTGAAGCCGGGCCTGGTCACGGATATGCTCATAGAGCGCGGCGCCGACGCCGCCGCCCGATCCGTCCTTGGCGGTGGCCACCAACTCCAGATACGAAAAACGCAAGGTGGGATCGACAAGAACGATGGCGAACCCGCGGATGCGGCCCCTGCCGTCTTCCGCAACCATCACGTCGGTCACGAATTGGTGGGACATGGGATCGGCGATCTGCGCCGGGATTTTTTCGATGTCCCGCGCGGGCATGTCCGGAAACTGGTCCCGGATAATTTTCTGGATGTCCTCGACGGCGCGCCTGTTGGCGGGCGCCACCGCATCGGTCAGATGCCGGATGCGAAACATCATTGTCTCCGTGTGCGCCGCGCGGCCTTGACGATGGCGTCGATGCCTTCCTCGAAACGCAAACCGGCTTCATGGAGGGCCGCCGCGAAACCGGCGTCGGGCGCCAGGCATGGATTGGCGTTGAACTCGAGGATGAAAACGTCGCCATGCGCGTTGACGCGAAAATCGACCCGCGCGTATCCCCGCAGATCGGCCGCCTGCCAGCAGGCCAAGGTCAGCGCCCTGATCCGCGAGGCGAGATCCGGCTCGTGGTCCTCAAGGCCCGTCCTCCGCTTCGTCAACCAATAGGACGGGTTCGACTCGTCCCATTTGGCGTCGTAATCGACGATGGGCAGGACACCATCCGGCAGCGCGTCGAACCGCATTTCCGCCAAAGGCAGGATGACAGGTCCTTCATCCATTTCGATGACCGACACGTTGAATTCCCGGCCGTCGACATAGTCTTCGCAAAAAAACTCTCCACCGAAGCGCTTTTCGCGCGATGCGATTTCCGCCGGCCCGCGTGCGCCATCGACGACCGATCCCTGATCCATGCCGTAGGAGGCATGCTCATAGACCGACTTGACGATCACCCGCCTTCCGTCGGGCGGCGCCGACAACCACCATTGGGGGGTGGGGAGACCGTTTGCCTTCAGCAAGGCCTTGGTCAGGAGCTTGGACGTGCTTTGGTAGTAGGCGGTCGTCCCGGCGCCTGTGTAGGGAACCTCAAAATGGTCGAGAGCGGCGCAGGCCAACTGGCCGAGCCGGCCGTCGCCGCGAATGCTCTCGACCATATTGAAGACAGCCAAGGGCGCGCGGGCGGCGACCTTCTCGACAGCGGTCAGATCGATATCGATGAAAATCACTTCACTGGTATGGCCGAGCTTTTCGAGCGTATGCGCGACAAGCGCGGCGTTGCGAACGGTGTCCGCTTCGTCGGGCCGGTCGGCCGCGACGCCGCAGAGAACGGGAACAAACCCGCTCATCTCACGCGGCCACGCCTCGCGTTATCGGTGGCGTCAGACCGTAGCGCGCGCAGGCCGAGCCGACGATCTGCCCGATCAGCCAGTCATAGCTGAGCCCCGCCTTGCCGGCGAGGATGGGCAGATCGGAATGAGTCGGATGGAGACCCGCAACCGGGTTGACCTCGAGGAACTGCGGGACCCCGTTCGCGTCCGATCGCAGATCGACCCGGCCCGCGTCGCGACAACCCAGCGCACGATAGGCGGCGAGGCCCGTCTCTCCGGCACGTCTCGCCTCGGCGTCGTCGGCCAGGGTCAACCCCACATAGGGCTCCCAATCCTGTTTGATCGAGAACGAATAGACGCCGCCATCGGCATTCGGATCGACGGCGATCTCCATCACGGCGATGAGACGGGCATCATCGCCGGTGCCCACGATGCCGACGGTGAATTCCCTACCCGGCAAATAGGTCTCGACAAGGGCGGGCTGATCGAACGCCGCGATGAGACGCGCGGCCTCCCGTTTCAATTCCGCCTCCGAACGAACATGCGAGGCATTGGCGCACCCCTTGCCGGTGCCCTCGGCGACGGGCTTGACGAAGACCGGGAACGGCAGCGACGGTGGAGACGCGTCGGGCCGCTCGACCACGGCGAACGGGGCGGTTGCGATACCGTGATCGCGCACGAGCCGCTTTGCGACCGCCTTATCGAGCGTGACCGCCATGGTCAGCGGATCGGACAACGCATAGGGCTGATCGAACATCTCGCACAGCGCCGGCACCTGCGCTTCGCGCGACCGCCCGCGCAGACCCTCGGCAATCGAGAACACCAGATCGAAGCGTTCCCCCGCCGCCAAACGGCGCGCCAGGTCCTGGCCGCGACCGACCGGAACGACATCCCAACCGGCGCCGTCCAGAGCGGCCGTCAACGCCGCGATCGTCTCGGCCGAGTCGAATTCCGCCGTCTCCTCGTCCGAATAGCCGAGCGCGCGGTAGTCGTCCCGCAGATCGTAGACGAGCCCGAGCCTCATGGTTCGCCCCCGCCGACGGGCCGATCGGTCCCCAGGCTTCCGCCGGGATCGGCGTACCGGTAGGTGTTGCCTTCGAAATTGCGAAGGATCAGATCGTCCCCGTCGCGCCCCACCACATGGTTGGCCTGCAGGGAGATCTTGCCGCCGCCGCCGGGCGCGTCGACGACAAAGGTCGGCACCGCGTAGCCGGTGGTATGCCCCCGCAAGCCTTCGATGATCTCCAGGCCCTTTTCCACCGGGGTCCGGAAGTGGGCCGATCCGGTGATGGGATCGCATTGATAGAGGTAGTAGGGCCGCACCCGCCGCTTCAGCAGCCCGTGCATGAGAGGCTTTATGACCGAAAGGTCGTCATTGATGCCTTTCAGCAGCACGGTCTGGCTGCCCAGCGGAATGCCGGCGTCCGCCAGACGGGCCGTGGCTTCGGTCACCTCGGGCGTCAGTTCGTCGGGATGGGTGAAGTGAAGGCTCATCCAAGGCTGGTGCTTGCGCAGGACCGACGTGAGAGACGGCGTGATCCGCATCGGCAACACGACCGGGACCTTGGTCCCCAGGCGGACGAACTCGACATGCTCGATCGCCCGCAACCGGCCGAGAAGATAGTCCAGGCGCTCATCGGACAGCGTGAGGGGATCGCCGCCGGAGATCAGGACGTCGCGTATCTCCGTGTGTGAGGCGATGTAGTCGAGCGCCCTCTCCCATTGCGGCCTGGAGAACTCGTAGTCGCCGCCCGGCTCCCCGACCATGCGCGAGCGCGTGCAGTAGCGGCAGTAGGTCGAGCAGAACCCCGTCGCCAGGAACAGCACACGGTCGGGATACCGATGGACCAGGCCGGGCACAGCCGCGTCGTGATCCTCGCCGAGCGGATCGTCTTCCTCGCCAAGTGTCTTGACGAATTCGTCGCCCACAGGGATATGCGTGCGGCGCAGGCCCTCCGAGGGGTCGTCGAGGCTCATCAGGCTCGCGTAATAGGGGGTCACACCCATGGGCAGGGATCCCGACCGCCGGGTCACCGCGTCCCGTTCGTCGTCGGTCAGCGTGAAGACGCGATCCAGATCGGCCAGGTTCTTGATGCGATTGCGCACCTGCCAGCGCCAGTCGCTCCAGACGGAGTCTGTCGCCGCCGGGAAGAAACGGGCCCGAAAGGCGCGCGACCGATCGGACAGGACGAACGTGTCATCGTTCGACTTGTCTGGATCGTTGGCGAAAATGTCGGGGAACGGTTTAACGTCGGCGCTTCGCGAGAAGCGACGACTGGGAGGCTTGGCGGCCTCCTCGACCGCTTCACCCCGATAAGATGCATCCACTTAGGGTTGATCTCCGCGTCGGGGAGGATCGTCGCGCGACAATCGCCGTTTCTGGCATCCTTTCCCAACTCGCCCCTAATTAAATGAACACCGGTTAAATTCAAGTGAAAATATGAGAAGGACCTTTGGGCCGTTTCCGGACCGCAGTTTTCACCCGCCGGATACGGCGATCGGGCATTGGGTTCGTTTCCGCTTCTTTTACCAAACGCAAAGATCGGCGAAAGCCGCGCCAAATAAAACGGAGACCTTGAGACACCGCCGGGCCCTACTTCGGTGGCAGTGCGTCGACCCCCGTCCCGGTCGGCCCATCTGCACTCACGCCCTCCCGCGCCGCTTCCTGCTGGCGGCGCCAGAGCGAGGCGTAGGCGCCGTCGCGGGCCAGCAGGTCGGCGTGGCGGCCGCGTTCCACGATCCGGCCGTCGTCGAGCACGATGATCTCGTCGGCGTCGATCACCGTCGACAGGCGGTGGGCGATGACCAGGGTGGTGCGCCCGGCGCTGACCTGGCGCAGATTGGCCTGGATCTCGCGCTCCGTATTGGTGTCGAGGGCCGATGTCGCCTCGTCGAACAGCAGGATGGACGGACGTTTCAGGATGGTCCGGGCGATGGCGACGCGCTGCTTTTCGCCGCCCGACAGTTTCAGGCCCCGTTCGCCCACCTTGGTCTCGTACCCGTCGGGCAGGCCGGTCACGAACTCGTGGATGTTGGCCAGCCGCGCAGCTTCCTCCACCTCCGCCCGGTCGGCGTCGGGGCGGCCATAGGCGATGTTGTAATAGATGGTGTCGTTGAACAGCACCGTATCCTGCGGCACGATGCCGATCGCGGCCCGCAGGCTGGCCTGGCTGACCTCCCTGATGTCCTGCCCGTCGATCCTCACCGTGCCCTCGCCGGGGTCGTAAAAGCGGAACAAAAGCCGGCTGATCGTCGACTTGCCGGCGCCGGTCGGGCCGACGATGGCCACGGTTCGACCGGCCGGAACGGTAAAGCTGACGCCCTTGAGAATGCCCCGGCGCGGGTCGTAGCCGAAATGCACCTCGTCGAACGCGACCTCGCCGCCCTCCACGCGCAGCGGCGGCGCGCCGGGCCGGTCCACCACCTCCGCCTCCTCGTCGAGCAGGACGAACATGACATGCATGTCGGTCAGGCTCTGCTTGATCTCGCGGTAGACGAAGCCGAAGAAGTTCAGCGGCTGGTAGAGCTGCAGCAGGTAGGTGTTGACCAGCACGAAGTCGCCCACGGTCATGGTGCCGGCGACGATGCCCAGGGCCGCCATGTACATCAGGCTGGTGACGCCGATGGAGATGATGAAGGCCTGGCCGACATTCAGCAGCGACAGGGACGACCGGCTGGCGACGGCCGCCCCTTCGTAGGACTGCAGAGCGCGATCATAGCGGCGCGCCTCGTGCTCCTCGTTGCCGAAATACTTCACCGTCTCGTAGTTGAGCAGGCTGTCGATGGCCTTGGTGTTGGCTTCCTGGTCGTTCTGGTTCATCTCCCGCCGGAACTTCAGCCGCCATTCGGTCACGATCATGGTGAAGGCGATGTACAGCCCGACCATGGTCAGGGTGACCAGGCTGAACCAGATGTTGAACAGACCCCACAGAATGCCGGCCACCAGCACGATTTCCAGCAGGGTCGGCAGAATGTTGAACAGCACGAAGGACAGCAGGGTCTCGATGCCCTTGGTGCCGCGCTCGATGGCCCGGTTCATGCCGCCGGTCTGCCGCCCCAGATGGAAGCGCAGGGCCAGCCCGTGAAGATGGCGGAAGATGCCCAGCGCCACCTGCCGGATGGCCCGCTGCACGACCTTAGCGAACACGGCGTCGCGCAGCTCGGCGAAAGCGAGACTGAGCACCCGGGCAAGACCGTAGGCCAGGATCGCCCCGACCGGTAGGATGATCGCCAGTGGCGCCTCGGCGGTCAGCGCGTCCACCGCGTCCCGGTAAAACAGCGGGACGTAAAGGTTAGCGATCTTGGCCGCGACCAGAAACAGCATGGCCACGACGACGCGCGCCCGCAACTCCAGCTGGCCTTTGGGCCAAAGGTAGGGGGCAAGGGATTTGAGCGCGTGGAAATCGGCGGCGACCCGCGACCGGCCGCCGGTGGTGCTATCGGCCATGAACCCGACGTTAACCCGCGCCGCCCCTTATGACCAGTCCGGCCGGCGCGGCACGGGCCCGGGGGCCGGGGTCGAACCCCGGCTAGTTCCGAATCATCCGCTTCAGGGCGTCGGCCACAGCTTCGGTCCCGTCGTCCCGGCGCAGCATCCCGTCGATCTGTCCCTTCGCGGCCTGGACCTTCAAGGCCTCGCGGGCCCGGTCCACGGCCGTTTGCGAGACGGTGCCGACGATCCGGGCCGGGTTGGCCGGCGGTGTTTTCTTTCGTTTGTTCCACATGGCTTCAGCCTTTCCGTCCGCAGTGGGGCCGTCAGCCTAGTAGACGGTTCTCACCGGATGATGAACGCCCCGGTCGATGCCCCGGCCGGCGGTTGACTTCCGCCCTGCCCGACCCCATCGTTGGAACGGATTCAAGGGCCGCCCTTGGCAATGCCGGAGAGGATGCAGCGATGGCGACACGGAATGTGGAACAGGAACTCGACGCCCTGCGCGGCGACATGGAAAAGCTGCGCGGCGATATCGGATCGCTGACCAAGACCCTCCGCGCGACGGCGGAGCAAAAGGCGTCCAGCATGGCGGCGGCCGCCAAGCGCAATGTCGACGAGCTGAAGTCGGAGGCCGAGGTCAAGCTGCGGGAAGGCACCCGCGCGGTGGAAAGCCATATCGAGGAGCGGCCGCTGAGCAGCGTGCTGATCGCCTTTGGCGTCGGTGTCGTGATCGGCAAGCTGATGGACCGGCGGTAACCCCGCCCTTGGAAAGGCCGGCCACCGTCAGGCCGGCGCGTCCTGCCGCGCCCGTCGGCGCACCAGGTCCAGGATCTCGCGGGCGGCCACGGGGATGTGTGTGCCGGGACCATAGACCGCCGCCACCCCGGCCTTGGCCAGGAAATCGTAGTCCTGGGGCGGGATGACCCCGCCGCACACGACCAGCACGTCGCCCGCCCCCTGGGCGCGCAGGGCGGCGATCAGGGCCGGCACCAGGGTCTTGTGGCCGGCCGCCTGGCTGGACACCCCGACGACGTGCACATCGTTCTCGACCGCCTGGCGGGCCGCTTCCTCCGGCGTCTGGAACAGCGGCCCGATGTCGACGTCGAAGCCGATATCGGCAAACGCCGTGGCGATCACCTTGGCGCCCCGGTCGTGGCCGTCCTGACCCATCTTGACGACCAGCATGCGCGGCCGGCGTCCCTCCTCCTCCGCGAACGCCTCGACATCCTTGCGGATGCGCTCGAACCCGGCATCGCCGCCATAGGCGGCGCCATAGACCCCGGAGACGGAGCGGATCACGGCGCGGTGCCGCGTATAGACGGCTTCCAGGGCATCGGAGATCTCCCCCACTGTGGCGCGGCGGCGGGTCGCCTCCACCGCCAAATCCAAGAGGTTGCCCGACCGGTCGGCGGCGGCCGCCGTGAGCGCCGCCAGCGCCGCCCGGCAGGCCGGTTCGTCGCGGCCGGCGCGCACCGCCTCGAGCCGCCGGATCTGGGCTTCGCGCACCGCGTCGTTGTCGACATCGCGCACCTCCACCGTCTCGACATCCTCAGGCACGTACTTGTTGACCCCGACCACGGTTTCCTGGCCGAGGTCGATGCGCGCCTGACGCAGGGTCGCGCTTTCCTCGATGCGCAGCTTTGGCATGCCGGCGGCCACCGCCTTGGTCATGCCGCCCATCGCCTCGACCTCGTCGATCACGGCGCGGGCGGCGGCCGCCACCGAATCGGTCAGGGATTCGACATAGTAGCTGCCGCCCAGCGGGTCGATCACGCGCGGGATGCCCGTTTCCTCGGCTAGGATGAGCTGGGTGTTGCGGGCGATCCGCGCCGACATCGGAGTCGGCAGCCCCAGCGCCTCGTCGAAGGCGTTGGTGTGCAGGCTCTGGGTTCCGCCCAGCACGGCGGCCAGGGCCTCGACCGTGGTGCGCACCACATTGTTGTAGGGATCCTGCTCGGTCAGGCTGACGCCGGAGGTCTGGCAATGGGTGCGCAGCATGGTGGAGCGCGGATCGCCGGGCTGGAAGTGCCGCTCCATCAGTTCGGCCCACAGCAGCCGGGCGGCGCGCAGCTTGGCCACCTCCATGAAGAAGTTCATGCCGATGCCGAAGAAGAAGGACAGGCGCGGCGCGAACCGGTCGACCTCCAGCCCCGCCGCGATGGCGGCGCGGACATACTCCAGCCCGTCGGCCAGGGTGAAGGCCAGTTCCTGCACCGCCGTCGCCCCGGCTTCCTGCATGTGGTAGCCGCTGATCGAGATGGAATTGAACTTCGGCATGTGGGCGGCGGTGTAGGCGATGATGTCGGCGACGATCCGCATCGACGGTTCCGGCGGGTAGATATAGGTGTTGCGGACCATGAACTCCTTGAGGATGTCGTTCTGGATGGTGCCCGAAAGCGCCGCCTGCGCCACCCCCTGCTCCTCCGCCGCCACGATGTAGCCGGCCAGCACCGGCAGCACCGCGCCGTTCATGGTCATCGACACCGACATCCGGTCGAGCGGGATGCCGTCGAACAGGATCTTCATGTCCTCGACGCTGTCGATCGCCACCCCGGCCTTGCCGACGTCGCCGACGACGCGGGGATGGTCGCTATCATAGCCGCGATGGGTGGCCAGATCGAAGGCCACCGACAGGCCCGCCTGCCCGGCCTTGAGGTTGGCCCGGTAGAAGGCGTTGGACTCCTCGGCCGTGGAAAAGCCGGCGTACTGGCGGATGGTCCAGGGACGCTGCGCGTACATTGTGGCGCGCGGGCCGCGCAGGTACGGCGCAAAGCCCGGCAGGCTGTCCACCGCCTCCAGCCCGGCCAGATCCTCCGCCGTATAGAGCGGCTTGACCGCGATCCCCTCGGGCGTCCGCCAGGTCAGATCCTCGACCGGCCGCCCCTTGAGATCCCGCTCCGCCGCCTGCCGCCAAGCCGCCACACCCGGCTTTGAGGTCTCCGTCACGTGTCGCCGCCTGTCATGGGTCCCCGGACACTGTTCGTCCTGCCGACTATAACGCCGCTTGGGCGGGAGCGTCCACGATGGCGGGTTTGAGGCCGTTTCCCCTCCGGATCTTGCGGATAGGCGTGCTGATCCGGATCGACTATCGTTCGTGCCCTAAGAACGAAAACGAAGCGGGACGGGGCGATGCTGGCGCTGGACGATCCGTTGTGGCGGAAGATCGACGGCGGTGGGGGTGACGTTCCGGAACGGATCGCCGACCTGGCGGTTGAGTGGGACGAGGAGGGAGCGAAATCCCTTTTCTGGGATGTCCTGTGCCATCAGGAAACCTGTTGTGGCGCCACATATGCCAGCATCCCCTATCTGCTGGATATCGCGGAGCCGCCGCAAAATCTGGACCAGAGGACTGAGATCGCGGGCTTTCTGGGTTTCGTTGCGATGTGCGCGTTCTATCCGGAGTTGGGGAGCCGCCGCGAACCGACAGACGGGCATCTTCAGGGACTTCCGCGAACCGCGGAAGACGCAGGTGAACCCGCTTCCGCGCACCTCACCGAGAATCATCGCGCGAAAATCGAGGACATCCGAAGCGACTTTTTCGCCGCGTTGCCCCGGATTGCCGCATTATGCGAGCGTTCGTTTTTTGAGACCCTCGATGAGGACGACGCCGCCCGATACCTGCTGAGCGGCATTGCCGCCGCCGATGGCCTGCAAGATCTGGCAAGACTGCTGCAGGCAGGGGCCGACGGTGGTGTATGCACCTGCAAGTCATGCGGTTGGCAATACGAGTATGCGCCGTTCGACGGCCGCCTGGCGCTCTATGCCCAAGACAAACCGCAGGGCGAGGCGTTTACGCGTGCGACCGACGACGACCGGCTGTTCCTGGACCGAAAGGATGGCGAACCCAACAGGGCCGATGCCATGGTCTCGCCGCTTGACGCAAACGAAGACACACTGGGGGAAAACGCGACGAGAGTCCTCGCTTTGGCGACGCGGAGCACCGACAACGAATTGCCCATGCTGGTGCGAAGCTTTCTTGGAAGATTTACGTGCCCGAAATGCGGTGTTCAGGGGCCGGTGACAAGCCTTTAGATGACCCCTCCCGATCCGTTGCCAGTCTTTCGTTTTCGACATCTTGGGAAGTGGGCTGGAATATGCTGGAGCTGAAAGATCCGTTGTGGCGGAAGCTGGACGACGCTCACCGGGACCGCGACATTCCGGGGCTTCTCGCCAAATTCGCCACCGAATGGAACGAGGAAGAAGCAAATTCGCTGTTCTGGGACTGCCTGTGCCATCAGGAAACTTGCTATGGCGCCACCTATGCCGCCGTTCCGCACCTGCTGGGGATCGCGGAGGCGCCGAATATACCCGGCAAACAGCGCGTGAATATCGCCAGCTTTCTTGGCTTTGTTGCAATGTGCGCGTTCCATCGGGAGGTTGGGGGTGATAGCGACCCAAAAGAGGGATATTTGCAGGGGCTTCCACGTACTCTTGACGCTTTGAACCGCATGCGCGATTCGGCTCAAAACATGATTGCGACTCTGGAAGATCCAAGTCGATCATCGTCCGACTACGAGCAGAACGTAATGCTGCCCCACTATCGGGACATTCTGACGATTCCACCTGTCGTCGAGAACGACCTCGCCAAAATAGACGACATCCGGCGCGGTTTTTTCGAGTGCCTGCCCCGGATCCGCGCGCTGTGCGAACGCTGCTTCCGAGACAACCTTCGGGACGATTATCTGCCGCCTCGCATGTTGAGCGGCATGGCGGCGGCCGACGGCTTGCTCGATCTGGCGCGCCTGCTCGAGTCGGGGCCCGAGGGTTGGTGCGCCTGTTCCCACTGCGGTTGGGACCATGAGTATCATCGCTACGGGGACTGCATGGCCCTCTACGTTACCACCGAGGCACCCGGCGTCGGCTATTCACGCCATCCGCGCGACGACCCGTCTTTCCTCGACTATGAGGACGGAAAGCCGAGCCGGGCCGATACGTTCGTCGCGCCGATGCCTGAGTCCGAGCGGCCGGCCGACGAATCCATGGCAAAGCTGCTGGAACTCGCGGCGCTCGATCCCGACACCGCCGCTCTGCTGCGGTTCTTTCTGGGGCGTTTCACGTGCGTGAAGTGCGGGTTCGAGGGACCGATGGTGGGCGACAGGCCGGTCCCTTCCCCCGAACCCCTCACCATCCGCGACGCGACGGAGGCGGACATCGGCGCGATCTGGGCGATCAATGCCAATGAGATACGCAACGGAGTCGCGACCTTCGATGAGACTCCCGGCTCAGACGAGGATCTGCGGGCGAGGGTGGCGGAGATCCAGGGCCTTGGCCTGCCCTATCTGGTGGCGGAGCGGATCAACCAGGTGGTGGGCTATGCCTATGCCGCGCCCTATCGGACGCGCAGGGCGTACCGGCTGACGGTCGAGGATTCCGTCTATGTGGCGGACTGGATGCAGGGCCAGGGCGTGGGCCGCGCGCTTCTGTCCGCGGTGATCGCGCGGTGCGAGCAGGGGACGTGGCGTCAGATGGTGGCGGTCATCGGCGGCAGCGACAATAAGGGGTCCATCGCCCTGCATGAAAAGCTGGGCTTCCGGCATGTCGGGACCTTGGAAAAGGTCGGCTACAAGTTCGGCCGCTGGGTGGATACGGTGCTGATGCAAAGGTCGCTGGGTCCAGACGACACTCCTTGACCCCCACCGCTACCGTTCGGCCAGGGCCAGGCGCGCACCCAGGCCCGCGAAGGCCACGGCGAAGGAACGGCGCAGCACGGTCATCACCGTCGGCCGCCCGACCACATAGGCCCGCGCGGTGGCGGCCAGAAACCCGTAGCCGACAAACACCACGAAAGTCATGGCCATGAACACCGCCGCCAGCGTGACCATCCGGCCGGTGGGGTCGGCCGCGCCCGCGTCGATGAACTGGGGCAGAAAGGCCAGGAAGAAGATCGACAGCTTGGGGTTCAGCACGTTGATCGCCGCCCCGCGCCACAGCACCCGTCCCAGCCGCCGTTCCGGCGGCGCGCCGTCGATCGTCAGCGCGCCGGTTTCCCGCCAGGCGCTCCACGCCAGATACAGCAGATAGGCGACACCGGCGTATTTCAGCATCTGGAAGGCCACGGCGCTGGTGTGCACGATGGCCGCCAGCCCCAGGATCGAGGCCGCGATGTGCGGCACGATCCCCAACGTGCAGCCCGCCGCGGCATAAAGGCTGGCCCGCCGCCCCAGGCCGATGCCCGCCGCCAGGGTGTAGATCACCCCGGTGCCCGGCGCGACCACAACGATCAGCGAGGTCAGCAGGAATTCGATGCTCATCGCCGGGTCCGTCCCTTGGTTCGGGTCGCGCGCGTAACCCATCCCGCGAGGACCGACCATACCGCTGCCAGCCGAGACGGTCCACCGCCACGCGCTTCCCCGCCGAGCCTGCACGACCGGGCTTGAAGGCGGCCCGCGATCCGGGTTGACTGCGTCCAACGGGATAGCAGGATTCAAACCGCAATGACGACCATGACACGCGACGCGCTGGCCGCGCGGGACGAGGCCGATCCGCTGGCGCCGCTCCGCGCCCGCTTTGCCCTGCCCGACGGCGTGCTCTATTTCGACGGCAACTCGCTGGGGCCGCCGCCCGCCGCCACCGCGCCGCGCGTGGAGAAACTGGTGCGGGCCGAATGGGGCGGCAGCCTGATCGGCGGCTGGCTGGGCCACGGCTGGATGGAACGGCCGGCGACGCTGGGGGCCAAGGTGGCCCGGCTGATCGGCGCCGACGCGGACGAGGTGCTGGTGGTCGATACCATCTCGGTCAATCTGTTCAAGCTGCTGGCGGCGGCGCTGGATCTGCGCCCCGGCCGCACCACCATCCTGTCGGACCGGGAGAATTTCCCGACCGATCTCTACATCGTCCAGGGCCTGGCCGGGCTGGTCGGCGACCGCTGCCGCCTGAAGCTGGTGGCCGAGCACGAGATCGAGGGCGCCATCGACGACGACACCGCCCTGGTCATGCTGACCGAGGTCAACTACCGCAGCGGCCGGCGCCATGACATGGCGGCGCTGACGGCCGCCGCCCATGCCGGGGGCGCCCTGATGCTGTGGGACCTGGCCCACAGCGCCGGGGCTCTGCCCATCGATCTGCACCGGCCGTTCGGCCTGGACGGAAACCGGGGCGAGGCGGCGCCGGACTTCGCCGTCGGCTGCGGCTACAAATACCTGAACGGCGGGCCGGGGGCGCCGGGGTTCCTCTATGTCGCGCGGCGCTGGCAGGACCGGATCCGCCCGGTGCTGGCCGGCTGGCTGGGTCACGAGGCGCCGTTCGATTTTGTTACCGACTACCGGCCGGCGCCGGGCCTGCGCCGCCTGACCTGCAGCACGCCGTCGGTGATCGCCGTGGCGGCGCTGGAATGCGGCGTCGATGTGTTCCTGGAGGCCGACATGGCGGCGATCCGGGAAAAATCCCTTTCCCTCAGCGCCCTGTTCATCGAGCTGGTGGAACGCGACTGCGCAGGCCACGGCTTCACCCTGGCCAGCCCGCGCGACCCGGCGCGGCGCGGCAGCCAGGTATCGCTGGCCCATGACGAGGGGTACGCCATCATGCAGGCGCTGATCGGCCGTGGCGTGATCGGCGATTTCCGCGCCCCCAACCTGCTGCGCTTCGGCTTCACGCCGCTTTATCAGCGGTATGTCGATGTCTGGGACGCGGTGGCGATCCTGCGCGAGATCATGGAGGACGGCGCCTGGGACCGCCCCGACCTGAAGCGGCGGGCGGCGGTGACCTGACGCGGCCGTCAACACCGGGGCCTTCATCAACCCGGTGAAAACGCCCCCGGGAAAGAAGAAAAGGGAAACGAGTCCCGCGCGTGATGCGGGACCTTTGCGAAGCGATGCCGTCCCACGGACAAACAAATGTCACCGCCTCGCAAAGGTCCCGGATTGCCGCTTGCGCGGCATCGGGGACTCAACCGGCATTTTCATGGCGGGACGCGGCGGGGCGCCGGCTCGATCGGAACGGCGATGCGGAGTGCCGCCGCTACCAGACGAAATGGGCGGACGCGGCCTTGGGGCGGTGGCCGTGAGTGTCGATCAGGACCTCCAGCTCCGCCGCCGTCGGGATCTGGCCCGGCCGCAGCCCCAGCTCCTCGGCATGGATGCCGCCGGCGATGAACAGACCGTCGATGCCCATGGCGTTGGCCCCGGCGATATCGGTGCGAAAACTGTCGCCGACGGCCAGGATCCGGTCTTTCGGCACCCCGTCCAGCAGCGCCAGGCAGCGGTCATAGACCGACCGGTGCGGCTTGCCGTGATAGACCACCCGGCCGCCCCCCGCCTCGTAATAGGCGGCCAGCGCGCCGGCACACAGCGCCCGCTTGCCGGCGACGATGACCTCAATATCCGGGTTGGCGCAGATCATCGGCAGGCCGTGGCCGCGCGCCGAGTCCAGAATGGCCGCGTAGTCGGCCACGGTGTCGTCGTAGGAGTCCAGGCCCGTGCACAGCACGAAATCGGCATCGGCCGGATCGGCGACGATGGCGTAGTCCAGCCCCTCATAGGCGTCGGTATCGCGCGGCGGCCCGATATGCAGACAGCGCCGGCCGAGCGCCGCGTGAAACGGGTCGGGTCGCAGCTTCAGCGCCTCGTGGGTCGCCTCGCCGGACGACATGACATGATCCCAGCCGTCGCGGGGCACGCCCATTTCGTCCAGCCGCCGCGCCAGACCGGCGGCGCGGCGCGGCGCGTTCGACAGAAGGCAGATCGACTTGCCCGCCGCCTTCAGCCGGGTCAGGCAGTCGACGACGCCCGGAAACGGCCGGTGCCCGTCGTGGATGACGCCCCACAGATCGAGGATGTAGCCATCGTAGTCCTGGGCCAGGGGTTCGATCCCCCGCACGATGAGAAGCTGGGACATGTCGGGGCTAACGAGAAGAATTGGGCTGCGGCGGCGTTGTGCCACGGGCCGGTGAACGGCGCAATGGCCGGTTCTCTAGCCCCGGCGCGGTTCCGCGAACAGGAGGCCCTGGCCGTAGTCGATGTCCAGGTCGAGGATGTCGAGCAGCACGTCCTCGTCGTCGATGCCGTCGGCGATCAGGTCGATGGCCAGGCGGTCCAGGTCGGACTTGAAGTCCCGCATGTCGATGCCGCGGCCATGCGCGGCGTCGATCAGGATGGCGGTGTCGACCCGGAGATACCGGACCGAGCAACTGCGCAGGAATTCATGGTCCAGCCGGTCGAGCCGGCGCAGCCCGTCGAGCGAGAAGCGGAACCCCAGCCCGGCCAGCCGTTCCAGGGGTTCGCGGAACGTGGCCATCGCCTCCATCACATCGTCGTGGCGGAAGGCGAACACCAGCCGCGACGACAGCTCCTCGTTGGCGGTCATGAACTCGACGAACTGGTCGATGAACGCCCGGTCGTTCAGGGATTCCCGCGACAGGCTGGCGAAGAACCCGACCGACCGGTGCCGGCGCAGCGCCTCGCGCACCAGCTGGACGCAGCGGAACAGGCGGATGTTGTCGATGGTCGCCGCCATGCCCTCGCGCACGGCCAGCGATTCGTACTGATCGGGCAGCAGATAGGCGCCGTCGGCGGTGCGGATCCGGCTGACGGTCTGATAATGACGCAGCTTGCGCTGCGGCAGACTGACGATGGGGTGCAACGCCAGATCGATGCGATCATAGCGCACCGCGTCGCGGACCAGGGCCAGCAACTGCGCCTCGCAGATACCGTCCGTGGGCAGCACCTTGGGCAGCGTTCGCACCGATCCGGACGGACCGGTGTCGGCCCGGCCCTGAGCCTCGGTCAGGTGGCCGACCAGCTCCTGCAGCATGCGCAGCTCGGTCCGCACCTCTTCCATCGACCGCTGTGTGTCGGGCCGTTCCGACAGCCGGCCCCGGATCGCCCGGATTTCTTCCCGGGCCCGCGACAAATCGTCGGCCATGGTTTCGGTGAGGCCGGCCATGGCGTCGAGGGCGTCGCGCAGGGATCGCTCCCGCCGCTGCCGCGTGTCGCTCTCATGCAGCAGGGTGCCGAACAGGAACACGGCCGCGCCGATGGCCACCGCCGTCCACGCGCCCATGCCGGGGACGCTGTAGGGCAGCGTCAGGGCCACGGCGACCGCAAGGGCGCCATAGATCGAGGCGTAGACGAGGTGACGCAGCAGGGACATGACACCCGGACCGATGAGCAGACGGACCGTCAGTGTCCTCCACCATCCTTGTATATTTGGTTAACGAGTTAACGGTCCGTTAAGGGCCGCTCCCGCGCGTCAGCCCCCACCGCCGAGGCCACGTCGGCAAACCCGTCGCGCCTCAGCAGAGCGGCCAGATCGCTCTTGATGGACGCGATCAGCCGCGGGCCCCGATAGATCAGCGCCGTGTAGAGCTGCACCAGCGACGCGCCGGCACGGATCTTGGCATAGGCATCGGCCCCGCTGGCCACCCCCCCGACACCGATCAGCGGCAGGCGCCCGCCGGTCAGCCTGGCCATGTCGCGCAGCACCTCCGTGGCCATGCCCATCAGCGGCCGGCCGCTGAGACCGCCGGCCTGGGCGGCCAGGGTGGGCGGCAATCCATCCGGCCGCGCAATGGTGGTGTTGGACACGACCATGCCGTCGATGCCGGCGGCCAGCGCAACTTCCGCCACATCCCGGCGTTCGTTGGCGGACAGGTCCGGCGCCACCTTGACCAGCAGCGGCGTGTCGTGGCCGGCGGCGGCCCGCGCTGCCAGCGCCCCGCCCAGAAGATCCGCCAGCGCCGCCCGGCCCTGGAGCGCGCGCAGGCCCGGCGTGTTGGGCGACGACACGTTGATCACCAGGAAGTCGGCAAGACCGGCCAATGCCGTGACGCAGATCCGGTAGTCCTCCATCGGATCGGCGCTGTCCTTGTTGCACCCGATATTGATGCCCACGGGCCCGGCCAACCGGTCGCGCGCCGCCAGTCGCCGGACCACCGCGTCCAGCCCCTGGCTGTTGAGGCCAAGGCGGTTGATCACCGCACCCTGGCCCGGCAGCCGGAACATCCGGGGCCTGGGGTTGCCCGCCTGGGGACGGGGCGTGACCCCGCCCGCCTCGACAAAGCCCAGCCCGGCGCGCAGCATCGCGCCCGTCGCCTCGGCATTCTTGTCGAAGCCGGCGGCCAGACCGATCGGGTTGGCGAAATCGCGGCCCCAGACGCGGGTGCGCAGGATCGGGTCGCCGGCGCCGGCCGCGACCGGCCCCAGCCCCAGGCGCAGGGCCCGCAGCGTCAGGGAATGCGCGGTTTCCGGCGGCAGCGCATGGAGCAGCGGCCGCGCCAGCGGAAACAGGTTCATGGCAAGGGCGGGAACACGTGGCGCCCGTCGGGCCCCAGGGGCAGATCGAGCACCGCGACGACGGCATCGAACGGCAGCGGCCCGTAAAGATGCGGAAACAGGGCCCCGCCGCGCGACGGTTCCCACCGCAGGGCCGGGCCCAGCCGGGCCGAATCGACCTGCACCAGCTTCAGGTCCGGTTCGCCGGCCCGGTGGCGGGCCGCCGATTCGGCCACCTGGGCGGCGGTGGAAAAATGCAGGAAACCGTCGCGGCGGTCGTCGGCCGATCCGTCGTAGCGGCCGGCGGCTTCGGCCCGCGCCCAGTCGCCGGCCCGGCACAGGGTGTAGATGAACGTTTCGGTCATGGGGGCGACACTAATTGAAGGCTTCCAATCCGCAAACCGCATTGGCGGGGTGCGCGCGGCGGGCGGGCGCGGTATCTTCTCAATCCCCCGAACAGGCGCGACCGGTCCAAGCGCCGCCGCAAAACTGGGAGACACCGGTTCCATGGCCATGAAGACGATCCTTGTCCCCGTCGAGGACAGCAGCGTCCTGCCCTCCATCCTTACCACCGCCCTGCTGGCCGCCCAACGGTTCGGCAGCCATATCGAGGCCATGCATGTGCGCCCCGAACTCGGCGGCGTGGTCGCCACCGACGGCATGGGCGGGGCCCTTCTGATGGAGAGTTTCGAGCGCGACGATGCCGACCGGGCGCGCAAGGCCCACGCCCTGTTCGACGATTTCGTGCGCGCCCACGACGTGGTGCGCGGGGCGGCATCGGTGGCGCAGACGGCGCCCAGCGCCGCCTGGCACGACAACGCCACCCCCGGCGACGATTTCGTCGGCCTGTACGGCCGGGTCTTCGACCTCACCGTGGTCGGGCGGCCGGTGCGCGGCCAGATGACGCCGCGCATGACGACGCTGGAATCGGCCCTGTTCGAAAGCGGCCGGCCGATCCTGATCGCGCCGCCGACGGTGCCGGTCGCGCTGGGCGACAAGATCGTCATCGCCTGGAACGGCAGCACCGAGACGGTGCGGACCATCGCCTTGACCATGCCGTTCCTGGCCCAGGCCAGCAAGGTGGTGGTATTGACCATCGAGGGCGGGTCCGTGACCGGACCCGAGGGAACGGAAATCGCCCGCAGCCTGACCTTGAACGGCATTCCGGCCGAAGCGTCGACGCGGCCCGCCTCCGGCCGTGCCATCGGCGCCGCCATTCTGGAGGAAGCGGCATCCCTGGGCGCCGACCTTCTGGTCAAGGGCGCCTATACCCAAAGCCGGTTGCGGCAGATGGTGTTCGGCGGCGCCACCAGCCACATTCTGGCCGAAACCGAACTGCCGGTGCTGATGGCCCATTGAACCAGGATCGTGCGACGCGGCGGTTTTCTCCGTCGCGCGACTATGTGACAATCCTCCCATGATGAGACATGGTGATCTTTGGCGAGCGATCGACCGGCTGGCGGAGCGGCACGGGCTGTCGACGTCGGGCCTGGCCAAGCGCGCCGGGCTGGACCCGACCGCGTTCAACCCGTCCAAACGCGTCAGCGGTCCCGGCAAGCAGCGCTGGCCGTCGACCGAAAGCATCGCCAAGGTCCTGCGGGCGACGGACACGGAGATGGCGGAATTCGTGGCCCTGATGGGCGGATCGGGCGCCGCCGTGCGACAGCGCATCCCCGTGATCGGCTACGCCCAGGCGGGCGCCGGCGGCTATTTCGACGATGCCGGCTACCCGGTCGGCACCGGTTGGGACGAGGTGACGTTTCCGTCGGTCGACGACCCCCACGCCTATGCGCTGGAAATCGCCGGTGACAGCATGATGCCGCTCTATCGCGACGGCGACATCGTCCTGGTCTCCCCCGACGCCGATGTCCGGCGCGGCGACCGTGTGGTGGTGCGCACCGTCGACGGCGAGGTCACGGCCAAGGAGCTGGCGCGGCTGACCGCCCGCAAGGTCGATCTGCGGTCCATCAACCCGGCCTATCCCGACCGCAGCGTCAACCGGGCCGACATTTCCTGGATGGCCCGTATCCTGTGGGCCAGCCAATAGGCGCCGCCGCGCCGTCAGGTAAGGACAAGAGGGGCATGGCAAAGAAGGCGCTGACGTTTGTCGACGGCCGGTGGCTGGAGGGCAACCCGCCGCTGGTCGGGCCGATGAGCCATTGCCTGTGGCTGTCTTCGGTGGTGTTCGACGGCGCCCGCGCCTTCGAAGGGGTGGCGCCGGACCTGATGCGCCATTCCGAACGGGCGGTCCGGTCGGCCCTGGCGCTGGGGCTGGCGCCCATCCTGTCGGCCGAGGAGATCCACGCCCTGGCCCTGGAAGGGATCGGCCGCTTTCCGTCCGACGCCGCGCTTTACATCCGGCCGATGTTTTTCGCCGAGAGCGGCTTTGTCGATCCCGACCCCGACAGCACGCGGTTTTGCCTGTCGGTGTATGAATCGCCGATGCCCGAGGCGCGCGGCTATTCGGCCTGCCTGTCCACCCGCCGCCGCCCGCACCGGGAGACCGCGCCGACCGAGGCCA
>JBQLZQ010000024.1:52404-76754 GCA_052168355.1 Inquilinaceae bacterium | reverse complement strand
GCCGGCGTCGTAACGGCCGGATCGCCCGCCGTGCCGGCGATGGGAACCGCGGCGGGATCGGGTGTTGGGTCGGGGGCATCGGCGGCGACCACGCCGCCGTCCTCCTGATCCGCCGGCGCGTCGTCGCGGCCGTCCAGCATGGCGATGGCGTGGGCCCCGGCGTCGCGGCCGGTATTCTCCTCCAGGATGGCGTTGGCCAGACCCGCGACCAGGCCCACCGGACCGCCATAAAGGGCGTCTCCCAGAATACGGGCCTGGGGCTTGATGGTGTCGCCGGTCAGCTCGCGGTAGACGCTGGACAGGAAGGGAATATGCTGCAGCGGATTGACGATATCGACCAGGTCCCAAAAGCTGAAATCGCCCTCCGACGCGTCCGCCTGCCCCGGAATCCGAGCCCGATCGGACGGTGTCATGTAGGCGTCCGCATCGGCCGGACGGTTCCAGACTCGTCGTGCGGAACCCTCCGGAACGGACGTGGCGGCGAATCGGCTGGCGTGATCGATGGACATAGCGCGCTGGGCACGCAAGCGCCGTGCCAGAGTTAACGCCCCGCATTCCCTCGTGTCGACACGGCGGCAGGCAGATGTTGCCGCCTCGATGCCGCCGGTCGCTGGTCAGCAATTGCCGGCCGCGGCATCCTTTTCCACAGCCAGAAGCGCCTTCAGGTCGGCATCTCCGGTCCCGAACCGCTTGGTCCGGGACAGGGCGTCGTGGGCCGACACCAGTTTCGAATCGGCACCGAGGGCCTGGCGCAGAATCGAGGATATTTCGTCCGGTTTTATATCAATTCGAGATATATCGACTACCGCTGGCCAAAAAACGTCGGTGGTGGTCCTCTCCGCCTCGACCGGCCTTCCCGTTACAGCAGGTGGCCGCTCCGTTCTTTCTTGGTCGCCAGGTAGAACTCGTTGTGGCCGTTGGCGGGGAAAGCGTGAGCGACACGCTCCACAACGTCGATCCCGCACCGTGCCAGCTGGGCCAGCTTGTCCGGGTTGTTGGTCATCAGACGGACCCGTTCGAAGCCAAGCTGCCGAAGCATCTCCGCCGCCGGCTGGTACAAACGCTCGTCAGCGTCATAGCCCAGCATTTCGTTGGCATCCACCGTATCGAACGCGGCGTCCTGCAACCGGTAGGCCCGCAGCTTGTTGACCAGACCGATGCCGCGCCCTTCCTGGGCCAGGTAAAGCAGAACGCCGGCCCCGGCGGCCGCGATCTGCCCGATCGCACCCCGCAGCTGCTGGCCGCAGTCGCAGCGCAGCGACCCCAGCAGGTCGCCGGTAAAGCATTCCGAATGAAGACGGGCCAGGACCGGCCGGTCCGGGTCGGGTTGGCCGATGACGATGGCCAGATGCTCCTGTCCACCGTCGGTCGGCCGGAAGGCGACGATGCGCGTGGCCTCCGCGCCGTCCAGGGGGACGGAGGCGTGGGCCACCCGGGTCATGCTGCGGGCCGCATGCACCTCGTAAAAATCGATGTCGAAGGCGCTGACCGACAGGATGTCGGCCTTGGCCAACAACCGCTCGGTCGCGAACGGCCGTTCGATGGGCGCGACCAGCAGGGCGGGCAGCAGCCGCGCCAGCTTGGCGAGGCGGGTCACCGCCACCGAACCCATCCTGTCGGTCGGCGGAACGGCCTGGCGCGGCAAGGCCTCCAGTTCGGCCGAATCGATCTCCTGGGTCGGGTCGCTCAACGCCCTGACCAGCCCGGCGGTCAAGGCCGGCCCGCCCGTCAGGCGCACCACGCCGCCGTCGGCGGGCCCGATGGTCAGGGCCGCGGCCCGTTGGGCCGTGATGATGATCGCCGGGTCGAGACCGGACAGGGCCCTTAGCCGCGCGATGCTTTCGTCGGTCGCCAATTCGGCGGCCTGGATCAGAAGCGCCGGTCCGGTATCGGGTCGGACCAGCGCGAAATCGCCCCGCCGCAGCTCACCGCTGACCCGGTCGACCGCCCGCAGGGACGCCTGGCGCTCACCGGGCGAGGCGGCTTCGGTCATCGTAAGGGTACGCATCTGCGCCACCGGGCGGCCTTCGAGGCTTTGAGTGTCCAAGCGGAATTCCCCAATGATATCGGTCGTTGGATGCCGCGCCGCAACCCGAAAAGCCAAATCCCGGACCTCCCGCCGGTCTCGACATGGGAAGGGGCGGTCCCCATTATCCTATATAAGACCGATCGGGCGCGCGGCCGATCGAGCGGCGGTTGGCCCTATGTCGCCGACTTGTCCGAACAGAGCAGGAGAGACCGATCATGCCGCAGGCCATTTGGAACGGCGAAACCATCGCCGACAGCGATCGATACGAGACCGTCGAAGGCAATGTCTATTTTCCGCCCGAGACGGTCCAAAAGGCCCATCTGCGCCCCAGCGACAAGACCACCGTGTGCCCGTGGAAAGGGACCGCCCACTATTACACCGTGGTGGTCGGCGATCTCGAAAACGTCGATGCCGCATGGTATTATCCCGATCCGAAGCCCGCGGCGGCGGCGATAAAGGACCATGTCGCCTTCTGGCGGGGTATCGAAGTCCGGACCTGAGCCGCCAGGCATTTGCGGCGCGACGTATTTTTGCGATGCCGGGATCCGGCGGGTGGAGAGCGATGACCACGAATAAGAAAATCCTTCTTGTCGACGACGACGAGGCGTTGCGCAGTTCGCTCGCCGAACAGCTCCACCTGCACGAAGAATTCGCCACCACCGAGGCCGCAACGGCCGCCGAGGCCCTGGAAAAAGTCAAGGGGACCTATTTCGACTGCCTTTTGCTGGATGTCGGGCTGCCGGACATGGATGGGCGGGATTTGTGCCGGCTGATGCGCCGCAACGGCGTGCGCAGCCCCATCATCATGCTGACCGGGGTCGATACCGACGCCGACGCCATCCTGGGCCTCGACAGCGGCGCCAACGACTATATCACCAAGCCGTTCCGGCTGGGGGTCCTGCTGGCCCGGCTGCGCGCCCAGCTTCGCCAGTTCGAGCAGAGCGAGGACGCGGTCTTCACCATCGGGCCCTACAGCTTTCGGCCCAGCGCCAAGCTGTTGCTGGAAGAGGCGACCGACAAGAAGGTGCGCCTCACCGAAAAGGAGACGGCCATCCTAAAATACCTCTATCGGGTCGGCAGCAAGGTGGTGGGGCGCGACATCCTGCTGGGCGAGGTCTGGGGGTACAATGCCGGCGTGACCACTCACACCCTCGAGACCCATGTCTACCGGTTGCGCCAGAAGATCGAACGCGATCCGTCCAACGCCCAGATCCTGGTGACCGAGCCCGGCGGCTATCGTCTGGCGCCGTGACCCCCCATATTTCGTCAAGCCTTTTAACTCGACACCCATCTTTGTGCCTGCAAGATTAGGGTATTCGGCGCTACGCGAGCGTGACGCGCGTTGCGGAGTCCGTTATGTCGAGGCGACCGACCGGGATCGATGCCAGAGGATAGCGCGTTCTTTGTGAAATTTTGGGGTGTTCGGGGCAGCATCGCCTGCCCGGGACCCGAAACGGTCGCCTATGGCGGCAACACGACGTGCCTTGAAATCCGGTGCGGGGACGAGCTGATCATCATCGACGGCGGCACCGGCCTGCGCGATCTGGGCGCCGAACTGGCCCGCAAGGCCATCAGCGAGATCGACCTGTTCTTCACCCATACCCATTTCGACCATGTCTGCGGGGTGCCGTTCTTCAAGCCGGCCTATATCGGATCGACCCGCGTCCGGTTCTGGGCCGGTCACCTGCCGCCGGACCTGTCGCTCAAGAAAGTCCTGTGCGACATGATGATGGCGCCTTTGTTCCCGGTGCCGATCAACGTTTTCGCCGCGTGCCAGTTTCTGGACTTCAAGGTCGGCACGGCCATGGAGGTCAAGCCGGGCGTGCGCCTGTCCACCTGCCCGCTGAACCATCCCAACGGGGCGTGCGGCTATCGCATCGATTTCGCCGGCAAAAGCATCTGCATCATCACCGATACCGAGCACAGGGTCGGCCAGATCGACGAGACCATCGTCGACTTCGTGCGCGGCGCCGATGTGATGATCTACGACGCCATGTTCACCGACGAGGAATATCCCAAATTCGTGGGCTGGGGCCATTCGACCTGGCAGGAGGCGTTGCGGGTGGCCGACGCTGCCGGGGTCGGGCAGGTCGTCCTGTTCCATCACGATCCCTATCACGACGATGCCGTCATGGACCGGATCGCCGCCGCCGCCGAAGCCGTCCGGCCGGGCACCCTGGTGGCGCGGGAAGGCATGGTGCTGAGCCCGTGAAAAGCGGGTCGCGCGCGGCGCCACCGGCGGGCCCCGGCGCCCCGGCATGACGGCGAGGCAGCGGTGGCGGCTGGCCCGCATGGGCCTGTCCACCGTGCTGGGCCTGACGCCGCAGGGCTATTTCATCCCCTATCGGTACGCCGCCCGGACGCCCGCCGACCCCCTTCCCTATCGCCCGATCGAGGCCTTGTTCGAACGGGCCAGGCCGGCCTTCGCCGAGATCCTGGCGGCAATGGACGATCATGCCGACGCGCTGACGGCCATCGGGACTGAGCCGCCGCCGGCGCCGCGCTGGACCCAGGACTGGTTTCCCCGCCTGGATGCCGCCGCCGCCTATGTCTTGGTCCGCCGCCACCGGCCTCGCCGGATCGTGGAGGTCGGGTCCGGCCACTCCACCCGCTTTCTGGCCCGGGCCATCGCCGATGGTGGCCTGGACACCGCGTTCACGGCCATCGACCCGACGCCGCGCGCCGATATCCTGAAGCTGCCCATCCGCCACATCGCCGCGACGGTTCAAGACGCCGGCATCGATCCCTTTCGCGACCTGGCGGCGGGCGACATCCTGTTCATCGATTCCAGTCACATCGTCGTGCCGGGCAGCGATGTGGACATGCTGACCAACCGGGTTCTGGCCGCCCTGCCCGCCGGGGTGATCGTCCATTTCCACGATATCTGCCTGCCCGATCCCTACCCCGCCGCATGGGGCTGGCGCGGCTACAACGAACAGCAGCTTGTCGCCGCCCTGCTGCTGTTCGGCGGGTTCCAACCCCTGTTCGCCAGCCGCTTCGTGGCCACCCGCATGGCGGCCGGGGTGGCGGCGGGCACCGCGGGCCGCCTGCCGCTGTCGCCGGACGCACCGGAAACCGGCCTGTGGCTGCGCAAGACCTGCCCGCCCGCCGGCCCGCTCGGCTGAGTCACCGCCATCAACCCGCCGCCGGGACCCGGCCGACCACAATACCGTGAAGTGACGATTGCCCGTTGATCGGGCTTTTCGCGAGGCGCCGTTGGGATTAGTGTTTTCACCTGCGCGCTGTCCAGGCCCTCCCTGATGCCAAGCGCTGGAAAACCGGGCCGGAGCCCGGCGAAAGCCCTACCTGCCTCCGGCCATCACGGGGACTGCCCGCGACAGGGCGCAACCCTCACCCAGAAGCCAAGGGAGAGTCGCATCATGTCGCTCAGAATCAACAGCATGGCCCCCGACTTCACGGCGCAGACGACCGAAGGCACGATCCGCTTCCACGAGTGGATCGGCGACGGCTGGGCCATCCTCTTCTCGCACCCCAAGGACTTCACGCCGGTCTGCACCACCGAGCTGGGCTACATGGCCGGCCTGAAGGCGGAGTTCGACAAGCGCAACTGCAAGATCATCGGCCTCAGCGTCGACCCCGTGGACGATCACAAGAAGTGGGCCAAGGACATCGAGGAGGTTCAGGGCCACGCGGTCAACTACCCGATGATCGGCGATCCCGACCTCAAGGTGGCCAAGCTCTATGACATGCTGCCGGACGATTCCGGCGACACGTCGCAAGGCCGGACGGCGGCGGACAACGCGACCGTGCGCTCGGTCTTCCTGATCGGTCCGGACAAGCGGATCAAGCTCATCCTGACCTATCCGATGAGCACCGGCCGCAACTTCGACGAGGTTTTGCGGACGCTCGATTCCTGCCAGCTCACCGCCCGCCACAAGGTGGCGACGCCCGTCAACTGGCGGCAGGGCGACGATGTCATCATCGTGCCCGCCGTCTCGGACGAGGAGGCGCACCGGCAGTTTCCGGCGGGCTGGAAGGCGCCAAAGCCGTATATGCGCATCGTGCCGCAGCCGGACGCCTGAGGGCCCACCTTGAAACAGGGCACGGCCCGCACCGCTCCGGGGGGTTCCGGCCGGGCGCCTGTCACGCAGGGTTGACGATCCGTGTTGAGCCGGCCGGTGTAAGCTGTGGGCCGCACATAGCATCACGCCGGCCGGCGACGGAGGATAGTCATGGCGCTCAGCGCCCAGGAGGGGTCGTCGCGCACGGCCCAGACCGTGCCGGGGCGTGGGCCGCGGCCGACACCGGGTCTGCCCGCGCGCATCGCCGACGCCATCCGCGCCCAGGAAGAACGATCCGAGATCATGATCACCTGGGTGCAGTTGGCGATCGTGCTTATTTTCGGCGCCTTCTATGCCGTAGCCCCACGGCCGGCCGACAGCGGCGCCCAGATGTTCGAGCCGGCCCCGGCCTTCCTGGCCGGGTACTTCCTGCTGACCCTGGGGCGCATGGCGCTGGCCTATGGCCGGCTGATGACGACCTGGCTGGTGCATGTCTCCACGGTCATCGACATGGCCCTGCTGATGGGGCTGATCTGGAGCTTCCACCTGCAGTACGGCCAGCCGCCCTCGTTCTATCTCAAGGCGCCGACGCTGCTTTACGTGTTTATCTTCATCGCCCTGAGGGCCCTGCGGTTCGACCCGCGCTTCGTGCTGTCGGCCGGTCTGGTCGGGGCGGCGGGCTGGCTGTTCCTGCTGGTCTACGCCGTGGCCGCGGATCCGGAGCTGATGCCGATCACCCGCGACTACGTGGAATACATCACCAGCGCCAAGATCCTGATCGGCGCGGAAATCGACAAGCTGCTGTCGATCGTGATCGTGACGCTGATCCTGACCGTGGCCCTGGTAAGGGCCCGCGATCTTCTGATTCTGGCGGTGCGCCAGGGCACGGCGGCCGACGATCTGAAGCGGTTCTTCGCGCCGGAGACGGCGCGGACCATCACCGGCGGCGATCGCGCCGTCGCGCCGGGCGAGGGCGAACTGCGCGACGCCGCCATCCTGATGGTCGACATCCGCGACTTCACCCGCTTTGCGGCCACGATCCCGCCGCACGCCGTGGTGCGCCAGCTTGGGGGCTATCAGGCCCACATCCTGCCCGTCATCCAGCGGCACAACGGGGTGGTGGACAAGTTCCTGGGTGACGGCATCATGGCCAGCTTCGGCGCCGCCGCGCCGTCACGCACGGCCGCCGCCGACGCGCTGCGCTGCGTCGAGGCGCTGCTGGAGGCCGCCGCCGCCTGGAACGCGGAGCGGGCGGCCGAAGGGTTCGCCGAACCCCTGGCGGTCAACGCGGCGGTGGCCGTCGGCCGGGTGGTCTATGGCGCGGTGGGCGACGATACGCGGCTGGAATACACGGTCATCGGCGATGCGGTGAACCTGGCCGCCAAGCTGGAGAAGCACAACAAGACGGAAGGCGTGGCCGCGCTCACCACCCGCGTGACCTACGAATCCGCGCTGGCCCAGGGGTACGCGGCCCGCACCCCGGCGCGGCCGCTGCCGGCCCGCGACCTGGTCGGCGTCGACCGGCCCCAGGACCTGGTGGTGCTGGCCTGACGGGCGTACGGACCGGTTTCTACTTGTACGGGTCGGCCGCGTCGCGCAGGCCGTCGCCGAAGAACTGGAAGGCCAGCACGATGATGATCACCGGCAGCACCGGCAGCATGATCCACGGGAAGACGGCGACGGCGTTGATGTTCTGGGCCTCGCTCAGCAGCACGCCCAGGCTGGTGATCGGCGGACGCAGCCCGATGCCCAGATAGCTGAGCGCGGTTTCGCCCAGGATCATGCCGGGGATCGACAGCGTGGCCGAGGCGATCAGGTGGCTCATGAAGCTGGGCAGCAGGTGGCGGCCGATGATCCGCCGCGGCGACGCGCCCATCAGCCGGGCGGCGGTACAGAAATCCTCCTCTCGCAACGCCAGCAGCTTGGACCGCACGGCCCTGGCCAGGCCGGTCCAGTCGACCAGCCCCAGGATGATGGTGATGCCGAAATAGATCAGCAGCGGGCTCCAGTTGGCCGGCAGCGCCGCGGACAGGGCCATCCACAGGGGCAGTTGCGGGAAGCTCTGGAAGATCTCGATGATCCGGTTGACGATGGTGTCGGCGATGCCGCCGTAATAGCCGGCGATGCCGCCGATCGTGATGCCCAGGATGAAGCTGACGGCGATGCCGATCAGCCCGACGCTGAGCGACACCCGCCCGCCATAGATCATGCGGCTCAACATGTCGCGGCCCAGCCGGTCGGTGCCCAGCAGGAACATCGTGCCGCCCTCGGCCGGGCAGACCAGGTGGAAGCGGCCGGGCAGGACGCCCCAGAACTCGTAGTCGTCGCCCAGGCACAGAAAGCGCAGCTTTTGCACGTCCGTCTCGTCGGCGGTGTATTCGCGCTCCAGCGTCGACAGGTTGAGGGTGAAATCGTAGCCATAGACGAACGGACCGACGAACCGCCCCTCGTGAAACAGGTGAAGCTGCTGCGGCGGCGCGTAGATGTGGGTTGTGTGCCGCGTGTGCAGCTCATAGGGCGCCAGGATTTCGACGAACAGGACCGAGACGTAGAAGAAGGCCAGCACACCGCCGGAAATCACGGCCAGGCGGTGGCGCTGAAGCTTCCACCACATGATCTTCCACTGCGACGCCAGGTAGTACTCTTCCTGCTTGGGCGTCAGCGGTTCTTCTTCGTGGGGGTTCCAGGGCGCTGGGTTGACATAGTGCTCCAGCGTATCCGCCTGGTCCGACCTGTCCGGCGGCGTCATCGCTGAACTCCCCCGCCGAGCCGGATCCGCGGGTCGAGCGCGGCGAGCGCCAGGTCCGACAGCAGCACGCCGATGACGGTCAGGATCGCCAACCACAACAGGAAGGTGCCGGCCAGGTACATGTCCTGGCTTTGCAGCGCGGCCAGGAAGATCGGCCCCGTGGTCGGCAGGCTCAACACCACGGCGACGATGGTCGAGCCGGAGATCAGTTCCGGCAGGATGTTGCCGATATCGGCGATGAACGGGTTCAGCGCCATGCGCAGCGGGTATTTGACCAGGGCGCGCCGGGCCGGCAGGCCCTTGGCCCGCGCCGTGACCACATACTGCTTTTGCAGCTCATCCAGCAGGTTGGCGCGCAGCCGCCGGATCATCGCCGCCGTTCCCGACGTGCCGATCACCACCACCGGCACCCACATATGCTCCAGCACCGACAGGAACTTGCCCCAACTCATCGGCTGATCGATGTACTGCGCGTCCATCAGGCCGCCGATGGAGGTGCCGAAATAGCGGTTGGCCAGATAGAGCAGCACCAGGGCCAACAGGAAGTTGGGCGTCGCCAGGCCGATGAAGCCCAGGAAGGTCAGCCCGTAATCGCCGATGCTGTACTGGTGGGTGGCCGAATAGATGCCGATGGGAAAGGCCACGACCCAGATGAACAGGGTGGTGCCCAGGGTCAGCAGGACCGTCAGGAACACGCGGTCGCCGACCACCTCGGTGACCGGCAGATTGTATTCGAACGAGTACCCGAAATCCCCCTGCAGGATGTTGCCCAGCCAGAAGAAATACTGCTCGACCATGGACTGATCGAGCCCGTAATCGCGCCGCAGGGCCTCGATCCTGCCAAGATCGACGCGCTCGCCCCGGCTCTGCAGCTCGTTGACCAGGGTGGTCAGATAATCGCCGGGCGGCAGCTGGATGATCACGAAGCTGATGGCGCTGATGGCCAGCAGCGTCGGGATCATGATCATGATCCGCCGGATGATGTAGGCGAACATCGGCCCGTGCGCCCGTCGGCCTATTGGGAGACCCAGAACGTGTCCGGCCGGTACATGCCGAAATGGGCCCCCGGATCCCAGCTGTAGATCCCGGTTTCGGGCACGTTGTGCAGCCGGTTGCTGACCACCACGGGTTGGAGCGACCCCTGGACCGTGCCGATCGAGATCATCTGATCGGCATGGATGTCCAGCATCTCGTCGACAACGGCCAGCCGGTCGCCACTGTCGTCGGATGTGCGCCACTGTTTGTAGAGCGCCATCAGGCGTTCGCCGACCTCCATGTCCGGCGCCTCGCCGGCGGTGCCGCCGGTCTGCACGTACTGGCCCCATTTCGGATAGGACAGCCAGTTCTGATCGATCGGCGCCAGCTCCGACGGGACGGTGCTGGCGGTGAACAGGGCGTTGTCGAACCCCGACCACACGGACATCACGGAGTCGCCGGCGAACACCCGGTTGCGGAACACGTCACGCTGGGAGGTGCTGGGAAACAGGGCCACGCCGATGCCCCGCCAGCTGTCGCGGATCAGTTCCAGCGCGTCGATTTCCGAGGACCGCTCGCCGGTGGTCTCGACGATGATTTCCAGCGGCCGTCCATCGGGCAGCAGCCGGATGCCGCTGCCGTCGCGTTCGGTCAGCCCGATCTCGTCCAGCAGGGCGTTGGCCCGGTCGGGATCGTATTCGGCCCAAAGTCTCAGCCGCTCCTCGCTGAACACGGGGGATTCCGGAAGGGCGGTATTGTTGCCCGGCGAGGCCAGCCCGAAAAAGATCACCTGGTTGATCTCTTCGCGGTCGATGCCCAGCGACAGGGCCCGGCGGAACCGCACGTCCCGGTTCAAATCCCGCCAGACGGGATCGTTGGCGTTCAGGTTCGGATAGAGCGCGATTTCGGACCCCAGCGCCGTCGGCCACAGCAGAACCCGGTAGTCGTGCCGCTCTTCCCCGTCCTTGAGAAAGGTCACGTTGTCGAAGCGCAGGCTCCTGGCCTGCAGGTCGGATTCGCCCGCACCGGTCTTGGCGGGGATGAGAGAGCTGTCGGCAATGTTCACGATCACCCGGTCCAGATAGGGAAGCTGCTGCCCGGCCGGATCGGCCCGATGGTAGTAGGGGTTGCGTTCGAAGATGAAGCGTTCGGACGGTGGCGGCGTGGTGTTGAACCACGGCTGCAGCACCGGCAGGTCGGGGTTGGACGATTCGTACAGATCGCCGTTGCGGATGTGCAGGGCCGACCAGCTGCGCTCGTTGGACTCCTCAACCCGGCGGGCCAGCTCGTCGGGATCGGCGTGGTCGGCGTGGAACTGCATGAGATAGTGCGCGGGCGCGTAGATATAGAGCGGGCTGGCCCCGGCCAGGGCCGGCAGGAACTCCGGGTTGGGTTCCGGCCACGTGTACCGCACCGTGACCTCGTCCAGCACCTCGAACAGCGGCTTTTCGCCGTTGACCAGCAGGCGGCTGTCGGGCCCGAACGGCTTGAGCTCCTCGTTCAGAGCCACGTCTTCCCAGTAATACCGGAAATCCTCGGTCGTGAACGGCGCCCCGTCGGACCAGCGATGGCCGGCCCGCAGATGGAGGGTGAAGATCCGCTCGCCCTCGATATCGATGCTTTCCAGGATATCGGGCACGATCTCGAATTCCGGCGTGTACCCGACCAGGCGGGCATAGCTGTAGACATTCATGATGCGGATATCGCGGGCCCGCCTGGCCAGCCAGGAGATCTGGCCGCCCGGCTGGCCGATCTCCTGATTGGGTCCGCTCAGATCCGCGATCGCCGGGTTCTGGGGCATGCGCTCGGCGACGGGCGGCAGTTGCCCGGCGGCCACCTGGTCCGCCAGCGAGGGCGGGTCCTTGAGGTCCAGGGCCAAAGCGCCGCCCGCCGACCCCAGGCCGGTGATGAGGGTGGCGGCCAGGGTCAGCCGGAAGGTCCGGGACAGAAAGGTCATGAAGCCAACTCCGTAAGGGACGTTTGCGGATGGGCCAGGACCCGATGGTCCTGGCCGAGATCGATCAAGGTCGCGCGGTCGCCGGGCCCGTCGGTGAACGGGGCGGGCCAGGCCGAGGGCTCGGACGCCCTGCCGTCCATCAGGGCGGCCAGGTCCAGCGGACGCGTCGGATCGGGTTTGGGCACCGCCGACAGCAGCGCCTGGGTGTAGGGGTGCACCGGGTTGCGGAACAGAACGTCGCGCGGGGCCACCTCGACGATGCGGCCCCGGCACATCACCATGATCCTGTCGGCGATGTAATCGACCACCGCCAGATTATGGCTGACGAACAGGTAGGTCAGTCCCAGCTTGTCCTTCAGATCCTTCAGCAGGTTCAGCACCTGGGCCTGGATCGACACGTCCAGGGCCGACACCGGTTCGTCGCAGATCACCAGATCGGGTCGCAGCGCCAGCGCCCGGGCGATGCCGATCCGCTGCCGTTGGCCGCCGGAAAAGCTGTGCGGATACCGCTGCAGGTGCCGCACATCCAGGCCGACCAGGCTCATCAGTTCCTTGACCATCTCGCGCCGCGAGGATCGGTCGCCGATATCGTGGATGACCAGGGGTTCGCTGATCACGTCATAGACGGTCATCCGCGGGTTGAGCGATCCGAAAGGATCCTGGAAGATGAACTGCATCCTCTGCCGGAACGCCTTCAATTCGTCGCCGGACAAGGTGCCGACATCGATCATCCGACCGCGATCGTTGAACCGGACCACGCCTTCGTCGGGTGTCAGCGCCCGCATCAGGATCTTGCTCAACGTCGTCTTGCCGCAACCGCTTTCCCCGACCAGGCCCAGGCATTCGCCGCGCTTGATGTCGAAGCTGACACCGTCGACCGCCCGCAGCGGCACCTCTTCGGCGGCCGAGGCACGGATCCGGCGGATGATGAACGACTTGACGATGTCGCGCGCTTCCAGCAACGGACCCGCCGCGTCGGCGGTGTCCGGCCACGGCTCCTTGGCCCGCAGCAGGGCGCCGCCTTCGGACTTGATGTCGCGGATCGGCTCCAGCCGTTCGCCGGGCGCCATGTTGAAGCGGGGCACGGCGTGCAGAAGGGCTTTCAGGTAGGGATGCCGGGGTGCGCCGAAAATGGCGTTCAGCGTCCCCGCTTCCATCACCTCGCCCTGATACATCACCACCACTTCGTCGGCGACATTGGCCACCACGCCCAGGTCGTGGGTGATCATCAGGACCGCCATTCCAAGCTCGCCCTGGAGATCGCGGATCAGTTTCAGGATCTGGGCCTGGATGGTGACGTCCAACGCCGTGGTCGGTTCGTCGGCGATCAGCAGGGCCGGCCGGCAGACCAGGGCCATGGCGATCATGGCACGTTGGCGCAGGCCGCCGGAAAGCTCGAACGGATAGGTCTTGAGCGCCTTGCGCGGATCGGGAAACCCGACCAGACCCAGCATCTCCTGGCTCAAATCCTGCGCTTCGGCAACCGTCACGTCGCGGTGCAGGCGCACGGCTTCGCGGATCTGGTTGCCGACCGAATGCAACGGCGACAGCGACGTCATCGGCTCCTGAAAGATGATCGAGATCCGGCCGCCCCTGATGTCCCGGTAGGCCTTGCCGTCGACATCCAGGGCGGCCAGGTCGATCGTCTCGCCGGGCGTTCGCGGGTCGTTGAACAGGATCCGCCCGCCGCCGATCCGTCCCACGCGCGGCAGGATTCCCATGATCGCCTGGGAGATGACCGATTTGCCCGATCCGCTTTCGCCGACCAGGGCCACGGTGCTGCCCGCGCGCACCCGGAACGACACGCCCTTGACCGCCTGGACGGTGCCGCCGGGAACCGCGAACTCAACCGCGAGATCCTGAACGCGGAGCAGATCGCCGGTCATCCGCGGACCGCCTTTCCGCCGCCGGCCGGGCTTTGCTCCGGATCCGGCGTCGCGATTCCCAGGGCCACCAGATTGGTGACCGTGGTTTCGCCCACGGCCACGCCGTTGTGCCGCGCCGCCTGAAAGGCCCGGTCCACGATGTCCTCGAACCCGCTGAGGGTGGATTCCAGTTTCAAGGTCCGCCGGTCGCCCTTGAGGACCAGGTACATCCAGCCATCGGGCCGGTTGCGTTTGACCGCGTAATAGTTCAGGCGCATGTCGGTCAGCGACGGCCAGGCGATGGTTCGTCCCAGCGGGCCGTCCGTGGCGATGCCCTGGTCGCCGACCCGCACGACGGTCAGGCCGCGCAGGGCGGTGCGGGCCAGGAACGCCCCGAACAGGACAACGCCCGCGCCCAGCACCCACCCGACGATCCAGTGCACGTCGAGGGCGATCAGGGGTCCCGCCGTCAGGGCCAGCCCGACGCCGCCGCGCAGACCGTCGCCAATCAGGACCGAAGGGGGATAACGGTGCTCGGTCACGGCTGATCGCCGAACAGGGTGTCGGCCGCCTGCCAGGCGACGGCGGGGTGGTCCTTCGTGGCCGCCAAAAAGGCCTCGATGAACCGCCAGCAGCCCGCGTCGTGATCGCGATGATGGGTCAGAAGCCCAACGGGCGCCGCCGGTTCCACGCGGCCCCGGCGCCGGTCGGCCAAAGCCGAGACGCAGGCGGTCAGGGCCCGGTCGTCGCCGACGAAGCCGCGGCCCCGGTGCCAGTCGACGATGTCGATATGGGTGTCGACGCGGCGCGGCGGTCCGGTGCCGCCGGCACCGCCGAACAGGCTGATCCCGGTCAGGCCCAGCGCCGGCAGCCGGCCGGTCACACCCTCGCCGATCCGGTTCCACGGCGGCACCAGCACCTTCAGGGCGCGGGCGCCGAATAGATCCGACAGCCGCGCGGCGCCGGCGGCAAGATCGGCATCCACACGGGCGGCCCCGCGACCGTCGCCGGTGTCGTCGCGGATCTCGATCTTCTTGGCGCCGGGTTCGGCGTGATCGGCATGGCGCCACCCGTGCTGCAGCACCGTGACGAACGGCGCCCGCTCCAGCCGCCGGGCCAGCGCCGCCGTGGCGTGGGCCGGGATGACCGCCAGCGCCAGCGGCACGCCGGACCGCGCGGCCAGATCCAGCAGCCGGTCCAGCGCCGGACCCGGCGCCGCCGCATCGTCGTCCCGCCACCACAGGCGGGCCTTGATGCCGGCCGCGCGCCACGCCTCCAGCTCCGCCGCCAGCGCCGACCAGCCGGTGGCTGCGGGCATGGCGCGGTCCGGGCTGGGTGCAGCGGGGGACGCTCGTACCATAAAGCCTCACCTGTTGGGTGTTCTTGTTTGGGATCACTATAAAGCGGCTCCGCCCTGTTACGACACCCCTGACTCGCCACCCGCCGCGATCAATCTTGCGGTTTCGGCGCCACCATCCAGGGAAATGCCGTCGGGACTCGGCGGCGCGGCCGCCAGACAGCGGGCGATCGCGTCGGCCAGGCCCGCCGGCGACAGGTCGGTTTCCGACAAGGTGTGCAGCCAGCCGCGGGCCGCCAGCAGGTCGGCCCGCAGGGATTGTTCGGTCTCGGTCCCGGCCGCGAACGGCACCACCACCGCCCGGCACCGGGCCCGCACGACATCCAGCACGGTATTGTATCCGGCCTGACTGATCGACAGGCGGCAGCGGCGCAGCAGCGACGGGAAATCGGGACGGGCGCGTTCCACGACGACCCCTTGTCCGGCCTCCGCCCGCAACTCCCGGAAGACGTCTTCGCCAAGGTTGGGGCCGGCCAACAGCCGCCAGGGCGCGGCGGCCAGCGCGGTCAAGGGACGGGTCAGAAGGGCGGTGCGCAGCAAGCCTTCGCCCACCGCCCCGCCGCCGACCGATACGATGACCTCGCCGGTTCCGTCGCTGGACCGGGTCCGGCCGGCATCGGGTTCCGGCGGCGCGACATAGCCGGTGTAGCGGATCAGGTCGGCGATACGGTCGGTCAGGGGAAAGGTCGCCTCCAGGGGGATCAGTCGCCGATCGCCATGGACCAGCACCAGGTCGAACCACCGCCGCGCGGCGTCCGCCATGTAGCGTTCCTTTTCCGAATTGTGCTCGGTCACCAGGATGTCGCGCACCGAACAGGCGATCAGCGGGCGCGGCCGGTCCCGTCGGGCCCGGTCCAGCAGCGGCTCCAGCTCAAAGCGAAAGGCGCGGCGCCCGAACGGAAAGGTTTCCGTCATCACGGCGTCGGGGCGAACCTCGTCATACAGGTCCAGCAGCGCCTGGCGCCGCCGGTCGCACCAGGCATCGTCGATCGGCTGGCCCCTGTCGTCCAGGATGGGCCGGAACCGCTCGTTGGCCACCGATGCCGCCGGCAGGTGGACCATCCGGACCGCGCCGAAATCGATACCGGCGACCGGCACGCCGCCATAGGCCACGGTCACCGACTGGCCGGCATCGACCATGGCCCGGGTGATCAGCGACGCCCGCCGCACATGGCCGATGCCCAGCAGATGCTGGACGTAGACGAAAGTCTTCACGGCAGGAGCGGCATGTTCAATTCGTCCTCGTGGGGCGCTCCGTCGGGCGCCAGGCGAAAGCGATGCCAGCACCCGTCGCGCAGCTTGGTCGGCGGGTTTCCGGTCATGTCCCAGCCTGTCGCCAAGGCATAGAGCGCCCGGATGACGCCCTTGTGACAGACCGCCGCCGTCGGCCGTCCGTCGCGGGCCAGCTCGGCCAGCAGCGGCCGCAGCCGGTCCTGCACGTCGCGCGGCGATTCCCCGCCCGGTCCCCTGAGTTCCAACCCGGTGGCCTCCATCTCGGTCAGCGCCGGGCCCAGTTCCGCCCGCAGCGCGGCCAGGCTCCGGCCTTCCCAGGCGCCCCAATCCATCTCGGCCAGCCGCGGGTCCTCCGTCGGGTCCCGCCCCAGCAGGCGGGCGGTTTCGGCGGCCCGGATCAGCGGGCTGGTCAGCCAGCGATAGCCGTCCAGGTCCGGCGGCAGCCGCCAGCGCGCGACCGCGGCGCGCCCGGCCGGCGACAGGGGAACATCGCTCCGACCCTGAATGATGCCCGTCTCGTTCCATTCGGTCGGGCCGTGGCGCAGCACCGCGAACAGGGTCATCGCCGCACCCGTTTCAGAACCGCGTCCAGAAGACCGGCGGCGCGGTCCAGCCCATGGTCGGTGTGGACATGGCGTGACGCGGCCTCGCCCATGGCGCGGCGTTCGTCGGGCCGGTCCAGAAGCCGGCCGATCGCGGCGGCGAAGGCGGCGGCGTCTCCGGCCGGCGTTACCAGTCCTGTTCGTTCGTGCCGCACGATTTCCGGCACGCCGCCGCTGTCGCCGGCAACCACGGGCAGCCCCGACGCCTGGGCTTCCAGCAGGGCCATGCCAAAGGCCTCGTTGATGGCCGGCCAGACCAACAGGTCGGCGGCGGCATAGGCGTCGGCCAGGGCCGGCAGGTCCAGCGTCCCCAGCCACTTCAGGCGCTCGGGCCGGAACCGGGCCAGGACGGCGTCCCGCGCCGGACCGTCGCCGGCCACGGCCAGACGCCAGGGCCGGTCCCCCAGCCGGTCCCCCAGACGGTCCAGGGATTCGGCCAGCACCGCGTAGGACCGGGCCTTGTCGCCGTCCCGCATCATGCCGACCGCCAAAAGCCAGGGACCGGGATCGTCGCGCCACAGCCGGCGGCGGGCGGACCCGCGCCGGGCGGCGGCGCGGACAAAGGGGGCCGGATCCAGAAACGGCGCCATGCGCACGATGCGGCCGGGGTCCGGGACGACCCGGCGCAACCCGACTTCGTCCACCGCCGACAGGGCGACCACCGCGTCGGCCCGGCCCAGGGCGGCGACGGTCGCGGCCAGACCCTCCGCCCACGGTCCGGTGGCGCGCTTGCCGGCGTAGGACGCCTCGGCGGCGATATAGGGAAGATCCAGCGCGCCGCACACCGGCGGTCCGATCCAGTCCGGCGCCTTGTGATACAGGTGATAGGTGAACCAGGCGTCCGGCCGCCCCGCTCCGGTGCGCCACCGGTCGATCAGCCGGTGCGCCACCGCCTCGGCCCGCCGCCGGATGCGGGCCGGCCGGCCGGGGTCGGTGCCGTCGTCCCAGGCCCGCAGACGCGACGCCAGCGTCACCCGATGACCGCCGCGCCGAAGCGCCGCCATGAACAGCCGGGCCATGCGCCGATCGCCCGACGGCACCGCGTGGCCGGGCGGTTTCATCGGCGCGTAAAAGGCAACCTTCACGCGACGGATGCCCTCGGCGGCTGCCCGAATTTCGCGGCCAGCCTGTCGAGGCCGGCGTCGAAGGTGAAGTCTCGCCGCACCCGCACGGCCCCGGCCCGGCCGATGCGGGCCCTTTCCTTCGGGTCCGAGAGGGCGCGGACCAGGGCCGGCGCCAGCGCCCTGGGGTCGTCGGGCGGCACCAGCCAGCCGGTCTGCCCGTGATCGATCAGCTCCGGGATGGCCGACACGGCGGTGGCCAGGCAGGCCAGACCGGTCGCCTGAGCCTCCATCAGCACGTTGGGCAGCCCGTCGCGGTCGCCGCTGGCCGCCACCTTGGCCGCCAGGACGAACAGATCGGCCTTCTCGTATTCGGCGATCACGTCCTCCTGGGCCTGGGCGCCCCGCCAGTCGATCCGCCCGTCCAGTCCCAACGATGTCGCCTGATCGCGAAGGCCGGGCAACAGCGGTCCGCCGCCGATATGGGTCAGGCGCCAGTGCAGGGCGGGCGGCAGACGGGCCAGCGCGGTCAGCAGGTCGTCATAGCCCTTTTTCTCCACGGCGCGGCCGACCGACAGCAGCCGGACCGGATCGTCCGGGTCGCTGCCGTCCCGGGGCGGCCGTTCCCGCGGCAATGGGAACCGGTCGAAATCGAGCCCGTGATAGATCAGCGACACGACATCGGGGTTCGGCGCCAGCTCCGCCAGATAGGCGCGGTTGGCGGCCGTGCAGGTGGCCCCCCAGGCGGCTTCGCGAAGCTTGTCGCGCAGGTCCCAGGGCGGGGTGGTCCAGATGTCCTTGGCGTGGGCCGAAAAGCTCCAGCGCCGGCCGCCGATCATTGCCGCGTACCGGGTCACGGACGCCGGGGTGTGCAGGTAGTGGCTGTGCAGCCAGCCGACGTCGGCCGGCAGCTCGCGGGCCAGCACGCAGGCCTGGCCAAAGCGGCGGATCCGGTTTGGCGTCGGGTCGCGGCGCAGATCGCGCAGAAAGGCGGCGCGCGCCATGGCGTAGCCGGGCTGGCGGCGGGACCACAGCCAGCCTTGCACGACCCGCTTGGGATCGTCCTTCAGATATTCCGGCAGATACAGGACCGGGGCCGTGATGTGCCGGTTGAGCGCATGCACCTTGGTGTCGGTGGGATGGCGCAGCGACACGATGATCTGGCGCTGCCCACGCTGCTGCAACCCCAGGATCTCCTGGGCGATAAAGGTTTCCGACAACCGTGGATACCCCTTGACGACGATAGCGGTGCGCCCGCCGCCGGCATGATCGATGCCATGACTCATGTCCGGGGCAGCCTGCCGTCAGGCCCGTTTGCGGGCCGGGCGGGTCGTGTGCCGGCGGCCGATCGCGTCCTGGATCAACGCGCTCAGCCGGTCCAGCCCGTCCAGGAGGCCCGGCACCGCCACCGCCGACGGCGGCGACTGGTCGGGCAGACGCCGCAGCGCCGCGGCCATGCGCCCGGCATCGTCGATGCCGACACGGTCCAACGTCTGGACCAATCCCAGGTCCCGCGCCCGGGTGGTACGGATAAGCTGCTCGCGCCGCGGTTCCATGCGCGGCATCAGCAGGGCGCGCTTGTCGAACGACAGGATCTCGCAGAAGGTGTTGTAGCCGCCCATGGCGACCACGCCGACCGCCCGGGCCATCAGGTTCTCCAGATGGGCGTCGAAGGTGATCATCTCGACATCGGCCAGCTTTTCCGCCCGGACGCAGAATTCGGTCTGTCGGTCGCGCTGCATGAAGGGCCCCAGTACCACCAGGGCGGGAAACGGCAGGTCCTGGTCCGTCTCGTAGGCCCGCAGCACCCAGTCGACAAGGGCCTCGCCATCGCCGCCGCCGCCCGGCGTGACCAGGATATAGGGCTTGTCCAGCGCCGGGTTGACGCTGGGCGCCGCCTCGGTGGCGCGGCGCCGCAGGTACCCGGTATAGGTCATCTTGGCCAGCACCGACTCCGGCAGGTCGAGCCCGGCCAGCGGGTCGCAGAACCCCGGCAGCCCGTAGATCCAGATGTGATCGTAGAGGGTCTCGAGCGCCGGCAGGACGTTCTTGCGCTCCCATTCCGAACTCAGCGACACCGGATCGTCCATCACGTCGCGCAGGCCCAGCGCCAGAACGGTGCCGCGCGCCTTGAGCATCTCCAGGGTGCTCTTCACCTCGCCGCGCAGCCCCAGCGGTTCCTTGTCGATCAGCATCAGGTCGGGATCGAAGATCTCCGCCGTGTGCTCGATGATCGACGCCCGCAGGGCCATCGTCTCGTCGGTGTCGATGTGCAGGTTCAGCGAGGTATAGTCGCCGTTGCGCAGCTTGATCACCCCGGGCACGCGGATAAAGTCGACGCGGGCGCGAAAGTCGAAGCTGCCGATGATCGGCGATCCCGACACGATCAGCACTGAGACGTCCTGGTCTCGCTCCACCAGGGCATGGGCAATGGCCCGGCACCGGCGCAGGTGTCCCAGGCCGAAACTGTCGTGGCTGTAGATCAGGATCCGGGCGTGCCGGGGAGTGTTTGCCATTCCGGGATTGGGCACCTGGCCGTTGCACCATCGCTCGCGTGAAGCGACCTTTGGCCCCTCCATGTTCCCTCATATCACGAAGCTGCGACGGCAAACCATGGGATTTGCCGCTGTCGGGCAAAACGGATAAGGTCCCCGAACCGCGCCACGACTGGCACGCGCGGCATGTGGGGAGCCCAGACCGGCGCCGATGGACAAAAATATCTACCGGTTCGTATACCGGTACAGCCGCCCGGCCCAGCTTGTCCTCATCGCGCTGACCCTGGCGTCATTCCCCTTTCTCTACTATTCGCTCGAACTGCCCAAACTGATCGTCAACGAGGCGATCGGCGGCGAATCGTTCCCCAAGGATTTGGCCGGGTTCTCGCTCGATCAGGTTCCCTATCTTCTGACTCTGTCGGGCCTGTTTCTCACGCTCGTCGTGGTCAATGGCGGCTTCAAGTACTTTATCAACGTCTTCAAGGGCCGGCTTGGCGAGCGGATGCTGCGGCGCCTGCGCTACGAGCTGTTCGTGCGGACGTTGCGGTTTCCCCTGCCCCGGTTCAAACGGATGTCGGCGGGCGAAGTCATCGCCATGATCACCGGTGAGGTGGAGCCGCTGGGCGGCTTTATCGGCGATGCCTTTGCCCTGCCGCTGTTCCAGGGCGGCACGCTGCTGGTCTATCTGGGCTTCATCTTCGTGCAGGATCCGGTCCTGGGGGCGGCCGCCGTTTCCCTCTATCCGCTTCAGGGATACTTGATCCCCCGATTGCAGCGCAAAGTAAACGCCTTAGGAAAACGCCGCGTCCGCACGGTTCGTCGACTTTCGGAAAAAATCGGCGAAACGGTCGCCGGCGTATCTGAAATACATACCCATGACGCCACCAACTATCACCTGGCTGATTTTTCCCATCGTTTGGGGAACATATACGATATTCGTTTCGAGATTTATCGCCGTAAATTCTTCATCAAGTTTCTGAATAACTTCATCAATCAGCTTACGCCCTTCTTTTTCTACTCGATCGGCGGGTATCTGGTGATCACCGGCGATCTCAGCTTCGGCGCGTTGGTGGCCGTGCTGGCGGCCTACAAGGACCTGGCCGGGCCGTGGAAGGAACTGCTGACCTACTATCAGCAAAAGGAGGATGCGCGGATCAAGTACGAGCAGGTGGTCGAACAGTTCGATCCCGCCGATATCCTGCCCGCCGCCTACCTGTCGGATGACGATCCCCTGACCGACGGAATGCCCGCCGAGATGGAGTTCGCGAATGTCGGGTATGTCGAGGATGGCGGCGCGCCCGTCCTGGAGGCCCTGTCGCTCACACTTCCGACAGACCGTCAGATCGCCCTGCTGACGATCAATGGCGGCCGTGAGGAGTTCACCATGCTGCTGGCCAGGCTGCTGCACCCGACATCGGGCAAGATCCGGCTGGGCGGCGTCAACTACGAGGATCTGCCGGAAGCGACGACGGGACGCCGGATCGTCTATGTCGGCCCGGCGCCGTTCATGTTCACCGATACATTGCGGGCCAACCTCTATTACGGGCTGAAGCACCGGCCCCGGCCGCACCCCGACGAAGACCCGCGGGCCGAATGGCGCCAGCGGCGCGCGGACGAAGCCCGCGCCGCGGGCAACACCGACTACGACATCGAGGCCGACTGGCTGGATTACGAGGCGGTCGGCGTGGCCGACGAAGAAGCGCTGGAGCAGGCGGCGCTCGACATCCTGCGCCTGGTGGAGATGGAGCCCGACGTCTATCGCATGGGTCTGCGCGGCACGGTCGACCCGGCCACGAACGGCGACGTGGCCGACGCCGTCCTGACCGCCCGGACCGAGGTGCGCGGCCGTCTGCGCGATCCCAAGTTCGGCGGCCTGGTGGAACTGTTCGACGCGGAGAGCTACAACACCAGCGCGACGGTGGCCGAAAACCTGCTGTTCGGCACTCCGGTCGACGAGACGTTCAGCCTGGAGGGCATGGCCGAAAACCCCTATGTGCTGAAGGTCCTCGACCGCTGCGGCCTGACCGAGGAATTCCTGGACATGGGTGTCCGGGTCGCCGAAACCATGGTCGAGCTGTTTGCCGACCTTCAGCCCGGCACCACGCTGATGGAGCAGTTCAGCTTCATCAGCGCCGACGATCTGCCGGAATTTCAGACGCTGGTCGGCCGCGTCCACAAGGACGGGGCGGCCAGCCTGGATGCCGCCGCGCGGGCCCGTCTGATGTCGCTCCCCTTCAAGCTGATCCCGTCGCGTCACCGCCTGAACATGGTCGATGAAGCGATGCAGGCCCGCCTGATCGAGGCGCGGCGCCTGTTCGCCGCCGATCTGCCGGAGGAGTTTCGCGACAGCGTCGAGTTCTTCGACGCCGACCGCTACAATTCCCAGGCGACGCTGCAGGACAACATCCTGTTCGGCAAGGTCCGGTACGGTCAGGCCAACGCCCCGCGGGAGGTCCAGGGCCTGATCGAGGAAGTGGTTGAAAAGGTCGGTCTGCGCCAGGCGATCATGGCCGTCGGCCTCGACCATTCGGTTGGCGTCGCCGGCGCCCGCCTGTCGGCCGTGCAGCGGCAAAAGCTGGGTTTGGCCCGGGCGCTGCTGAAAAATCCCGACCTTCTGATCCTGAACGAGGCGACATCGGCGCTGGACGGGTCGGCCCAGACGCGCATCGTCGAGGCGGTGCGCGCGCATCGCGAGGGGCGTGGCCTGATCTGGGCCCTGCACCGCCCTGGCCTGGCGCGGGATTTCGATGAGGTGATCGTACTGGAGGACGGGCGCCTGGCGGCGCGCGGGACATTCGCCGATCTGGACAGGGACGACAGCCCCCTTCGCCGGCTGGTCGATGCCGAATAGGACAACAAGGAGGACCGCGACGTGAGCCTAACAGAAGAAGTAGAGCTCCTAAAAAAAATCCCGCTGTTCGCGAATATCGAAACATCGAAGCTCAAGCTGCTGGCGTTCACCAGCGAACGCATGACCTTCAACGCCGGCGAGACGCTGTTCCAGCAGGACGAAATCGGCAATTCCGCCTTTATCATCATGGACGGCAGCGCCGACGTCGTGGTCAACACCCCCAACGGGCCCCGCACGGTCGCCACCGTCGGCAAGAACGACTTCGTCGGCGAAATCGCCATTCTCTGCGACGTGCCGCGCACCGCCACCGTGCGGGCGGCCACCGATCTGACCACCCTGTGCATCGCCAAGGACCTGTTCTTCCGCCTGATCACCGAGTTTCCGCAGATGGCGGTGGAGATCATGCGGGTCCTGGCCCAGCGGCTGGAAAAGACCACAAAGGCCGTCGCCCTGGCCGAGGCGGGAGGCAAGGACGGATGACGCCGCGCCGCGATCAGCGATGGTGCGGCCCCCGACCCGGCGGCTGTCGATGAGCCGCCTGGACAGCTTTATCCGGCGCATGCAGGCCCAGCGGGCTTGCCTCGACTGGGCCGCCGGCAGGATCGCGGATTTGCCCGGCCCGGCGCTCGAACTGGGGCTGGGCAACGGCCGCACCTACGACCACATGCGCGAACGCTTGGGCGGCCGCGAGATTTTCGTGTTTGACCGGCAGATCGGCGCCCATCCCGGCTGCATACCGCCGGAGGACCATTTCTATCTCGGCGACATCGCCGAAACCCTGCCCCGCCTGACGGCGCGGATCGGCCGCACCGCCTCCCTGGCGCACACCGACCTTGGCACCGGCGACGAACGCCGCAACGCCGAGCTGGCCGCCTTTATCGGGTCGGCCCTGGCGGCGCTGGTCCGCCCCGGCGGCATCGTCATCAGCGACCAGGCGCTGTCCGTTCCGGGCTGGCGGCGCCTTCCCGAACCGCCCGACGTCCCGCGCGACCGCTATTACCTGTACGAGGCGGGGTGACGGCGCCGTTGGCGTTCCTCAAGGCGGCGCCGCCGTGCACAGGCCCCGGATCGGGGTCCGGGGCTCGCGGTTCCGGTCTGCGGTTCTTCTCTTTCGTTGGTTTTTTTTGAAGAAACAAAGATCCAGACGCCGAGTC
>JBQLZQ010000024.1:0-52304 GCA_052168355.1 Inquilinaceae bacterium | reverse complement strand
CCGCGCTTGACGCGGGACCTTTACGGGATGGTGCGGTCCCGAGTTTCTCCGGGCGGCGCCGCCGCGCACCGGCCCCGGATCGAGGTCCGGGGCTCGTGGTATCGGTCTTTGGTTTTCTCTTTCCCTGGTTTTCCGTTGAAGAAACAAAGATCCAGACGCCGAGTCCCGCGCTTGACGCGGGACCTTTACGGGATGGTGCGGTCCCGAGTTTCTCCGGGCGTCGCCGCCGCGCACCGGCCCCGGATCGGGGTCCGGGGCTCGCTGCTTCATTCTCGGACATTCACTCGTGGAACTTGGGCGCCCGTTCCGCGCCTTCCCGCGCCTAGAGCAGGATCGCCTTGGGTGGAATCGCTTCGGCGATCCCACCCAAGGCGTGAATCCTACTCTATTCATAGAGTTAGAGAGCGATTCACGTCATTGGTGGAAGCGGGTCCGCTTCTACCAATGACGATCGCGCCTAAACGTCCAGATCGACGATCACCGGGACATGGTCCGACGGCTTGGGTTCCCAGGACCGGGCGTCGGCCAGGATCCGGGCGCCGCGCAGGGCCGGGACCAGGGACGGGGTCACCCAGATATGGTCCAGCCGCCGGCCGCGGTTGGACAGACGCCAGTCGCGGGACCGGTAGCTCCACCAGCTGTACAGCTTTTCCTCCGGCGGCACGAAGTGGCGCACCGCGTCGACCCAGCCCAGCGATGCCTGCATCGCCGTCAGTTTTTCGACCTCGATCGGGGTGTGGCTGACCACGTCCAGCAGCTGTTTGTGGGACCAGACATCGGTTTCCAGCGGCGCCACGTTCAGGTCGCCGACCAGGACCATCCGCCCGGCATCCGCCCGCCCCCGCGGCCACCAATTCGTCATTTCGTCCAGAAAGGCCAGCTTGTGGGCGAACTTGTCGTTGACCGCCGGGTCGGGGATATCGCCGCCGGACGGCACGTACAGGCAATGCACCTCGACCGCGTCGGGCAGCCGGGCGACGACATGGCGGGCGTCTTCCCGGTCGCACCAGTGCTGGGCCTCCCACGAGGCCATGGGCAACCGCGACAGGATCGCGACGCCGTTGTAGCTTTTCATGCCCGACAGGGCGATGTGCTCGTACCCCTTGGCGATGAACGGCTTGAGCGGGAACTGCTCGTCCTGGACCTTGGTTTCCTGCAGGCAGATGACGTCCGGCGCGGTTTCGTCGATCAGCCGCATGACCAGATCGATCCGCAACCGAACCGAATTGATGTTCCAGGTGACGATGCGCACGGGCGTTGACCGTTCGGTTTTGGGACAGGGCGGCGGATCAGGCGATGGTCACGGACAGGCGGCCGACCCCATCGATCTCGGCGTCCAGGCGGTCGCCGGCGACCACCGGCCCCACCCCTTCGGGGGTGCCGGTGAAGATCAGATCGCCGGGGAACAGTTCGACCAGCCCCGACAAATGTTCGATGGTTTCGGGGACCGACCAGATCAGTTCCGCCAGATCGCCTTCCTGCCGCGTCGCGCCGTTGACCGCCAGCCGGATGGCGCCGGTCGACGGGTGGCCGATGCCGGCCGCCGGCACCACCGCGCCGCACGGGGCGGAATGGTCGAACGCCTTGCCCATCTCCCACGGCCGGCCGGCCCTCTTGGCCTCGCCCTGCAGGTCCCGCCGGGTCAGGTCGATGCCGACGGCATAGCCGAACACGTGGTCCAGCGCCTCGGCCTGCGGGATGGCGCGGCCGCCGGTGCCGATGGCGACGACCAGCTCGACCTCGTGATGCAGGTCGCGCGTGGCCGGCGGGTACGGCACGGTGCCGCCGTCGGCGACCAGGGCGTCGGCCGGCTTCTGAAAAAAGAACGGCGCTTCGCGGTCCGGGTCGAACCCCATCTCCCGCGCGTGGGCGGCGTAGTTGCGACCCACGCAATAGACCCGCCGCACCGGGAACAGATCGGCGCTGCCGGCGATGGCCAGGCTGGGGCGCGGCGGCGCCTCGATGGCATAGGCCATGGGAATGGGGTCCTGGTGCGGTGGATCGGCTGCGGGACCATAGCCGGACGGCGGCCGGCCCGGCAAGGGGGCGGGCGAACCCGCCGGTACCCCCGCCCCGTGCCCCTCTCCCCGTCTCAGCCCCAGTTCCGGTCATGGGCGGCGTGGGTGCCCAGATAGCCGCCGGCGGCGAAATGGGTGTCGTAGAACCCGGTGTCGAGCTGATGGGCCTGCAGATACATCAGCGCGAAGATCGCCGGAACGGTGGCCGGGAACCGCCCGAATTCATCGAACACGTACTGGGCCATGGCGGTGACGCAGTCGACGAAGCGGTCGTCGATCGGGGCGCCGGCCCCGCGCACCGCCGCGTTGGCCTTGTAGGGGCCGCCGACGCCGGTATTGAACGGGCCCGCCGGTCCGAATTTGCGCTCCACCACCGACAGGACGGCGGCGCGCATGTCGGGAAAGTGCGGCGGGCAGTGACCCTCGAAGACACCGGTCAAACCGGTCACGTGCGGCAGCATGGCGCCTTCGGGCATGTCGAACCGAAAGCCGAGGCCCGGCACGTCGGGATCGCCGCTGGCGCCGAGCACGCTGAACGGGTTGATCCCGTCATACATCCAGCCGCCCAGCCCCATCGCCTGCAGCATCAGCGCGCCGGCATAGCAGGCGGTCGACGTCTCCACGGTCACTTCGGTCAGGCCGACCTGTTCGACATAGGACAGGGGATACGGGTTCTCGACATCCACCAGGTCCTTGAAGGGCTCCATGCCCGGGATGGTCCGGCCGTGCACGTCGTCAAAGAGGCAGGCCCCGTTCTGTACCAGGTAGCAGAGCACCAGCACCATGTGCTGGGCCAGGTCGGCGACCGGGACGATCAGCGTCGATCCGGGCACGTTGGCGCACCATTCGTTGTGCATCTCCATGTGCTGGGGCGTGCGCGGCGTGTTCAGCCGCCCGTCGGCCAGCTTCACGACCCTCTCCCGGTGAAGGTCGAGATAGGCGTGCAGGTCCGCATCCTCCCCCGGCGCGACGGCGGCCTTCATGTCCCGCGTCGGCAGGAAATAGACGCCGTCATCGTCGGTGTAGAAGATCTCGGTGGTGTGAAACCCGGCGGCGGAGGGAAAGCTGCGCCCGCCGGCCGCGCCGGCGTAGTTGGGGATGTGCGGCAGGTAGGACCGGTTGTAGGGGATCAGGTTGGCCCAGCCGGTATTGCCGGCGACCGTGGTCAGCAACAGCATCTGCTCCAGGGCGCTCAACGGCGCGGGGGCCTTGGTCGACCTATAGGCCAGCGGCCCGCCCGGGATGGTCGCGCCCTTGGCGAACCGGCGGGACCGGCGGCCGTGAATGGCCTCGATCAGCGGAAAGCGCGCCGCCTCGATCAGACCGTGCGGCAAGGTTTTCGAGGTGTCCAGCGTGACGGTGCCGTCCGGCGCGGTTGTGGCGCGGGCCGGACGGCCAAGGCCATTCAGCATCGCGCCGACATCGATCACGGACGCGCCCATCAGGCTGCGTCGGGTTGCGTTTGGCATGGTGGGTTCCTTTGGTTGTTCGGCGATATCCGGGCCGCCTTGTCGCACCCGCCGGGGCCCGGCCGTCAGATGCGGACAGGACACAAACAGGTCGAATGAGCCATCTTGGGACCGTGGGGCCGTGGTCCGCCGCACCGGTGTGGGTTCGCGGCGCCTTGGCCGCCCCTCATCGACTCGAAGAAGGATTCCGCGATCCCCGGCCCTCGAGCCGGAGTCGGTGCGCGGCGGTGCCGTTCGCGTTTCTCAGGCGTCGCCGGCTGCGATCACTCCGCGGCGGCGCGGGCCGGGGGGCGGGCGGCGTGGCGGCGCACGGCCTCGCCGAAGGCGGCGAACAGCTTGACGGACTGGGGATTGTCGGCGAACCGCCACTCCGGGTGCCACTGCACGGCGACGGCGAAGGCCGATTCGGGCGCCCGCACCGCCTCGATCTGCCCATCGGCCGCCACCGCCTCCACCGTCAGCCCCTCGGCCAGCCGGTCGATGCCCTGATGGTGGATCGAATTGACGGTGATCTCCTCCGTCCCGAACAGCCCGGCCAGATAGCCGCCCCGGGTCAGAAAAACGGGGTGGGCGGGGCCGTACTGGATGTCGATGGGCCGGCTTTCGTCGGCCCGGTGGTCGTGCCGCCCCGGCACCTCGTGCACCTTCTGGTGCAGGGTGCCGCCCAGGGCCACGTTGAGCTCCTGCAGGCCGCGGCAGATGGCCAGCACCGGCACGCCGGCGGCGACGGCGGCGCGGATCAGCGGCAGGGTGGTGGCGTCGCGCGCCGGATCGTGCTGCGTTCCCGGCTCGCTGGCCGGCCCGCCGTACCGGTCGGGATGCACGTTGGACGGGCTGCCGGTGATCAGCAGCCCATCCAGCCGGGGCAGGGTGACCGCCGGATCCAGGGCTTCGCCCAGCGCCGGGATCAGCAGCGGCAGGGCGCCGGCGCCATCGGCCACCGCCCGGATATACTTGTCGCCGACGATGTGGAACGGGTGCGGGTCGATGTGGCGGGCGCAGCAGGGAATGCCGACCAAGGGGGGCAGTCCGGGTCCGTTCATCGCTGGTTCCTTCTCAAGGGGAAGAGCCGGTCACCACGCCGTGACTGGGCATCCGACCCCAGCATCCCATGTTATCCTTTCGGATGGTTGAAGACATAGTCCAAGCGCCGCTGGCCCTCAAGGGCGCGGCCATCGCCCTGTGGCTGGCCCTGCTGTTCGCGGCGGAACGGCTGGTGCCGGCCGCCGCGCCGCCGCCCGGCGACGGGCGGTTCGGCTGGCGCCGGCTGGGCCGCAACGCGGGGCTGTGGCTGGTCAACGTCGCGCTGTCGCCGCTGATCGTGGTGCCGGTGTCGGCCTGGGCGGCGCTGGCGGCGCCGGGCTGGCGCCCCGACTGGTGGGGCGGCTGGCCGGGCCTGCTGCTGGACCTGCTGCTGCTCGATTTGTGGATCTACTGGTGGCACCGGGCCAACCACGAATGGCCGTTTCTGTGGCGGTTCCACGAGGTCCACCATCTCGACCATTTCCTCGATACCACCAGCGCCGTGCGGTTCCATTTCGGCGAGGTGCTGTTGAGCGCCCTGGTCCGGGCCGCGATCATCGTGGCCCTGGACATCCCGCTGGTTTCGGTCCTGGTGTTCGAGGCCGTGGTCCTGGCCGCCGCCCTGTTTCACCATTCCAATGTGCGGCTGCCGGGCCGGGTGGAACGGGCCCTGTCGCGGGTGGTCGTGACGCCGTCGATCCACTGGGTGCATCATCACGCGCGCCGCGCCGACACCGACAGCAATTACGCCACGGTGCTCAGCCTGTGGGACCCGCTGTTCCGGACCCGCAGCCGCACAAGGCGCACGATGGACATGAAGATCGGGGTGGAACGGCTGGACGAACGGCCGCTGTCCGGCCTGCTGCTCCGGCCCTTCCGGCGCCGGGACTCCTGATCGCGCCCGGCGGTCAGTTGCGGCGTCGCGGCGGGCGCGGCGCCCGGAACAGGTCGCGGTCCAGCGTGCCGCCAAAGCGCGGCTCGACCAGCGTGACCTCGGTGGTCAGGCCCTGGGCGTCGACCACCATCCAGCGCATCAGCTCCAGCGGATCGTCCGTGAACACCAGGGTCAGCAGCCCGGCGCCGGGGTCCTCCGTCTGGACCACGTCGACCTCGAGGATGCCGCCGCCGCGGCGCACGGCCGTGGGGGTCACCGACCCGCCGAGCCGAATATCGGCGCGGGTGATGAAATCGGCCAGGGTCGACCCCAGCGGTACGTCGCTGCGCTGCTCCAGCTCTCCGTCCCAGAAGGTCAGCCACACGCCGTCGGCGACATACAGATAGGGGATCGGCGGGTCGTACTCGATCCGCATGCGGCCCGGCCGCTCCAGATAAAAGGTTCCCTGGCTGATGCCGGCGTTCTGACTGACCTGGACGAAACGCGCCTGAACGGTGTCCAGACCGTTGAGATAGGCCTCGACGCGGGCCAGGTCCGCCCTGTCCTCCACGCTCAGCGCCGTCTGGGGCCAGGCGGGCGCGGCCGCCGCGCCCAGCAGCAGGGCGAAGGCGGCGGCGATCAGCGCGGCGCGGCGCGTCAGGGGCGACAAGGCGGTGTCGGTCGTGGCGGTGATCATCATCATGGGACGGACGGTGCCAGCCTGGTGTGTCGGAAGTCGGGCGGTTCGGGGACACATCGATGGCACGGGCGGTTCTGTCAAGCGTGCCCACGGCGCCGCCGTGCACGGGCCCCGGCCCGGGGGCCGGGGCTCGCGGTTTCTTTCCGGCGGGATTTCCCTACCCGAAAATCGTCTCCGCGAGTCCCGCACGTGATGCGGGACCTGTGCGGACCGGTTCCGTTTGCGTTTCTTTGGGCGTCGCCGTCCTGCACAGGCCCCGGCTCGGGGGCCGGGGCTCGCGGTTTCTTACCTTAGGATTTCTCTACCCAAAACCAGTCTCCGCGAGTCCCGGACTTGATCCGGGACCTGTGCGGATTGGTGCCGTTGGCGAGTCTCCGGGCGTCGCCGTCGTGCATGGGCCCCGGATCGGTGTCCGGGGCTCGCGGCTTGTTTCTTGGGATTTCTCCACCTGAAAACCAGTCTCCGCGAGTCCCGGACTTGATCCGGGACCTGTGCGAACCGGTGCCGCTTGCATTTCTCTGGGCGTCGCCGTCCTGCACAGGCCCCGGCTCGGGGGCCGGGGCTCGCGGCGTGTTTCTTGGAGACTTCAGTTCCTAAAAACTCTCACGGCTTGTTTCGGGGGGCCTTCCCCGTCCAAAACTCCACCCGCGATTTCCGGCGGCGGGTCCTCAGCCGCCGTGGTCGCCGACCAGGACCTCGCGCTTGCCGACATGGTTGGCCTTGCTGACCACGCCCTCGCTTTCCATCTTCTCGATGATCCGGGCGGCGCGGTTGTAGCCGATCTGCAGGTGGCGCTGGACGAACGACGTCGAGGCCTTGCCCTCCCGCGCCACCAGGGCCACCGCCCGGTCGTACAGGTCGTCGCCGGTGCCGCCGCCCTCGCCGCCGCCGGCCAGGGCGTCGAAGGCGGCGTTCTCCTCTTCGTCCTCGAGGATCTGGTCGTTGTAGTCGGGTTCGCCCTGGGCTTTCAGGTGGCGTACCACCATTTCCACTTCCCGGTCGTCGACGAAGGGCCCGTGAACCCGGGTGATGCGCCCGCCGCCGGCCATGTACAGCATGTCACCCTGGCCCAGAAGCTGTTCGGCCCCGCCTTCCTGCAGGATGGTGCGGCTGTCGATCTTGCTGGTCACCTGAAAGCTGATGCGGGTCGGGAAGTTGGCCTTGATGGTGCCGGTGATGACGTCGACGGACGGCCGCTGGGTGGCCATGATCAGGTGGATGCCGGCGGCCCGCGCCATCTGCGCCAGGCGCTGGATGGCGGCTTCGATTTCCTTGCCGGCGACCATCATCAGGTCGGCCATCTCGTCGACCACCACCACGATGTAGGGCAGTTCGGTCAGGTCGAAGGGCTGGTCCTCGAACACCGGCTTGCCGGTGTCGGCGTCGAACCCGGTCTGCACCCGCCGGGTCAGCACCTCGCCCTTGGCCTTGGCCTCGCGCAGGCGCTGGTTGTAGCCCTCGATGTTGCGCACGCCGAGGCGCGACATGGACCGGTAGCGGTCCTCCATCTCCCGCACCGTCCACTTCATGGCCACCACCGCCAGCTTCGGCTCGGTCACCACCGGCGACAGCAGGTGCGGGATGCCGTCATAGACGCTGAGTTCCAGCATCTTGGGGTCGACCATGATGAACCGCACCTTCTCCGGCGTCAGCCGGTACAGCAGCGACAGGATCATGGTGTTGATGGCCACCGACTTGCCCGACCCGGTGGTGCCGGCGACCAGCAGGTGGGGCATGCGCGCCAGATCGGTGATCATCGGCGCGCCGCCGATGTCCTTGCCCAGCACCAGCGCCAGCTTGGCGGCGGACCGGTCGTAGGCGTCGGCGGCCAGCATCTCGCGCAGCAGCACCATCTCGCGCTTGGCGTTGGGCAGCTCGATGCCGATGGCGTTGCGCCCCGGCACCACCGCGACGCGGACGGAAATCGCGCTCATCGACCGGGCGATGTCGTCGGCCAGACCGATGACCCGGCTGGACTTGGTGCCGGGCGCGGGCTCGAGCTCGTACAGCGTCACCACCGGGCCCGGGTTGACGCGCACGATCTCGCCCTTGACGCCGAAATCGCCAAGCACGCCGATCAGGATCTCGGCATTGCGGCGCAGCGCCTCCTCGTTCAGGCGGACCGGGCGCTGGTTGGGGTCGGGCGGGCGCAACAGGTCCAGGGGCGGCAGCTCGTAATCGTCGTTCGCCTCCAGATCCAGCTTGGGCTGGCGTTCGCTCGCCGCCCGGCGGCCGGCCGGCACCGGCGTCGGCCTGGGGCCGACCAGGGTCGCCGACCTGGCGTGGGACACCACCTCCACGACCGGTTCGTCGTCGGCGTCCTCCGGGCGCGGGGCCAGCCCTTCGGGCGCCCGCCGGCCGGTTGCCCGGGCGCCCAGAACCGGGTCCTTGCGGGCGGTGACCGCCTCGGCCCGCCGCGCCAATCCCTGGGCGGCGGCGACCGACGCGCGCAGGCCGCTGCGCCCGGTCAGGGACGCGCCCCGGAACACCCATCCCAGGCCACGACCGCCCCGCCCGGCCGCCCCGCGCCATTCCTCCGCCGACAGGCCCAGGGCCACGGGCACCAGAAGCAGCGCGACCACACCGCAGGCCAGCGCCGTCCATATGAGGTCTGTCAGGCCCAGCCCCATCAGCGCGGCGTCCCCCAGCTGAAAGAGCAGCAGCCGGCCGACGGCGCCGCCCAGGACCGCATGGGTGGACCACGCGGACGGGGCGTCGAACGGCGCCAGCGCGGCCGCGCCCAGCAACAGGCAGACCAGAAGGGCCACCACCCGCAGCCACAGCCGCCCCAGATGCTGATGCCGCAGCCGGCGCCAGCCCCAGATCATCGGCACCAGGGCGGCGACGAACGCCATGGCGCCCAGCGTCTGGATGAACAGGTCCGCGGCATAGGCGCCCGGCACGCCCATCAGGTTGCGCACGGTGGCGCCGTCCCCGGCCGTGTTCCAGGACGGATCGGCGGGGACATAGCTGATCAGGGCCAGCAGCAACGCCGTGCCCGCGACCAGGATGGTGGCGCCGGCGGCTTCCGCCAGGCGGCGGCGCAGGAAGTCGCCGGCCCCTTCGGGCAGCAGCGTCGCGCGGGCGGTATTGCGTCGCCGGGCGGAGCGTGAGGTGGTGGTCGCCATGATCGTATCCGAATCGATGAAACTTGATATCAGGCGGCGCCGACGGCCCGGGGCCGCGCGGGGCTGAGGATGTCGGCAAGACGCTCCAGGGCGTCGCGCACGACCGGCTCGTCGTGCACCAGCGCCACCCTAATGTAGGAGTCGGCGCGGTTGATGCCGTCGGCGTCCGGCTGGGCCAGATAGGCGCCGGGCAGAACCTTGATCCCGGCTTCGCCCCACAGGCGGCGGGCGGCCGCCTCTCCGTCGCCGACCTCCAGCCACAGGAAGAACCCGCCGTCGGGGCGCCGGAACGGCAACCGTCCCGCCAGGGCCCGTTCGGCGGCGTCGAACTTGGCGCGGTAGAGGGCGCGGTTGGTCTCGACATGGGCGTCGTCGCGCCACAGGGCGGCGGCGGCGGCCTGGATGGGCAGGGGCATGCCGGCGGCGGCGTACCCGCGCAAGCGCCGGAACGACGCGATCAGACGGGGATCCCCCACCGTAAAGCCGGCGCGCAGGCCGGCGGCGTTCGACCGCTTGGACAGGGACTGGAACAGCAGCAGATTATCCAACGCCCCGCCGGCCGCTTCCAGCCCGCCGGCCGGCGGTTCGCCGCCATAGATCTCGGTGTAGCACTCATCCAGCGCCAGCACGAAACCGTGGCGGCGGGCCAGCCCGATCAGCCGCTCCAGATAGGCGCGCGGCGCCGCCGCCCCTTGCGGGTTGCCGGGGCTGCACAGGTAGAACAGGGCCGTACGGTCCAGCAACGAAGGCGTCAGCGCGTCGAGGTCCGGCAGGAACCCGGTGCCGGCATCGGTGTGCAGGAACACCGGTTCCGCCCCCGCCATGCGGGCGGCCCCCTCGTACGGGGCGTAGAACGGGTTGGGCATGCACACGGCCGGCGTGGCGCCGCCCTTGCGCGCCGGCACGGTCAGCAGGGCCGACAGGAACAGCCCCTCGCGCGTGCCCGACAGGGGCAGGATGGCGCGGTCCGGGTCGATCAGACCGTCGGCGACGGCGAACCGGCGGCGCAGCCAGCCGCACGCGGCCTCGCGAAATTCCGGCGTGCCGTCCAGCGGCGGGTAGCGGTTCCACAGATGGGCATTGGCGTGAAGCACGGCGCCGATGACGTCCGGCGCGGGATGCTGGGGATCGCCGATCGACAGGATCACCGGCCGGGTTCCCGGCGGCGGCGCGATGCCGTCGAGCAGACCGGCGAGGCGCGGGAACGGATATTCGGTCAGCCGCTGAAGGGCGTCGTTGATCATGACGGGATCATGCCGGCCGGTGAATCGCAGGGGTCATCGTGCCGACTATATCGGCGGGCCGGCCCTCCGGCAAGAACGGCGATCGATCAAAGAGTCCCTAAATCCAATGGCTTTTTAGAAATGTCTCGTCGACTTGTTGAGGCGGATAAAAGAACCCCGGAGGCGGCGAAGCCTCCGGGGCTCTTCACGCGGGCCGGTGTCGCGGCCCTGTTGCGCTACATGCGCATCGATCCCTGGCCGAATTCCGGATAGGCCTCCATGCCCAGCTCGCTCCGGTCCAGCCCGTTGACCTCGTCCTCGTCCGACACCCGGATGCCGACCGTGACCTTGATCAGGAACCAGAAGGCGGCGCTGACGATGACCACGAACGCGCCGATCGCGATCACGCCCAGCGCCTGGGTGCCGAACGAGGCCGCGTCGTTGGTCAGCGGCACCGCCAGGGTGCCCCAGATGCCGGCCACCAGATGGGCCGAGATGGCGCCGACGACATCGTCGATCTTCAGCTTGTCGAGCAGCGGCACGGCGAACACCACCAGCACGCCGCCGACGCCGCCGATCAGGATGGCGGCCCCCAGGCCGGGCGTGTCCGGCCCGGCGGTGATCGACACCAGGCCGGCGATGGCGCCGTTCAGCGCCATGGTCAGGTCGACCTTCTTGTAGAGGATCTGGCTGACGATCATCGCCGCCACCACGCCGCCGGCCGCCGCCATGTTGGTGTTGGCGTAGATGTTGGCGATGGCGATGGCGTCGGCCGCCGTGCCCAGGGCCAGCTGCGACCCGCCGTTGAACCCGAACCAGCCCAGCCACAGGATGAAGGTGCCCAGGGTGGCCAGCGGCAGGTTGGCGCCCGGCATGGCGTTGACCGACCCGTCGGCGTTGTACTTGCCCTTGCGCGCGCCCAGGATGATGGCGCCGGTCAGGGCCGCCCAGCCGCCCACCGAATGGACCAGGGTGGAGCCGGCGAAATCGCTGAAGCCCCGTTCGTAGAGCCAGCCGCCGCCCCACTGCCAGGACCCCTGGATGGGATAGATGAACCCGGTCAGGATGACGGTGAACAGCAGGAACGGCCACAGCTTGATCCGCTCGGCCAGGGTGCCCGACACGATCGACGCGGCGGTCGCCACGAACACCATCTGGAAGAACCAGTCGGATGTCGCCGCATAGGTCTGGGAATCGAAGTCCCCGGCCGCCGCCGCCGTATCGTCGGCCGACCAGAAGGGCAGGAAGCTGCCGATGAAGCCGCCGTCGACGTTGGCATACATCAGGTTGTAGCCGATGATGTAGTACATGATGCCGGCGACGCTGTAGAGCGCGATGTTCTTCAGGCAGATGGTGGCGGTGTTCTTGGACCGCACCAGCCCCGATTCCAGCATCGCAAAGCCGGCCGCCATCCACATGACAAAGGCGCCGTGGATGAAGAAGGACAGGGTGTTGAAGACGAACTGGGTTTCCGCCGTAACGCCCGCCGCGGCCGTTTCGGCCACGGCCTCGGTGACCGCGGCCGCGTCCTGGGCCAGCGAGGGGCCGGCCCAGGCCAGCCCGGCGGCGCCGGCAACCAGCGCCAGCAGTGTCGATCGGTTGATCGCCGTCATGATTATAAAGCCTCCGCGTTGGTCTCGCCGGTGCGGATCCGCACCGCCTGGGCGATATCCAGGACAAAGATCTTGCCGTCGCCGATCCGGCCGGTGTTGGCGGCCTTCTGGATCGCCTCGACCACCCCGTCCAGCAAGGTGTCCGGCACGACGACCTCGATCTTCACCTTCGGCAAGAAGTTGACCGAATATTCCGCGCCCCGATAAATCTCGGTTTGCCCCTTCTGCCGTCCGAAGCCCTTGACCTCGCTGACGGTTAGTCCCTGAAGCCCAAGCGCGGTGAGCGCCTCGCGCACCTCGTCGAGCTTGAAGGGTTTGATGATGGCCATAACCAGTTTCATGCCGTCCCCTTCCGCAACATTCCGGTCACCCGTCCCGGCGCTGATCGGTCGCCGGCCGGGTCCGTTTCGTGGTCGTTCCTCAAAGGGAACAGGGGGGCCGTTTCAATAACCGTGCCGAACCGGTTCGGGTGCCCCTCAAACCGTTCCCTCGCCCCGGCTTCGGCCGATTCCGCCCCGATGGTCGGTGCCGCGCCGGTTTCGCAACTGCACAATCTTTAGGCAGATTAGGGAATCTGCCTGCCGTGTGGGCGCCGTGGCAGGGCATGGCGTCGCAGGCTCTGGACAAAGGGCGCGTCCGGTTCGACAGTCGGTCCATGGCACGCTCATCCTCCTCCCCATCGAAGACCCGGGCCCCTTCCCCCCCGGCCCTTCGCACCCAGGTGCTGATCGTCGGCGGCGGCATGGCCGGGCTGACCCTGGCCGCCGGTCTGGGCGGCGCCGGCATCGACACCATCATCGTCGACAAGGAAAGCGCCGCGGCGCGCACCGCCGCCGGCTTCGACGGCCGCACCACGGCCATCGCCCACGGGTCGCGCCAGGTGATGGAGGGCACCGGCGTGTGGCCGCACATCGCCGCTCACGGCGAGCCGATCCTGGACATCCGCATCGCCGACGGAACGGCGCCGGTCTTTCTGCACTACGACCACCGGGAGGTCGGCGACGATCCCTTCGGCGCCATCTTCGAGAATGCCCGGCTGCGCCAGGGCCAGTTCGACCGGCTGGACACGCTGGAACCGGTGACCCATCTGGCGCCGGCCCTGGTCGTCGCGCTCGACCGTTCGGCCGCCGGCGTCGCGGCGACGCTGGACACCGGGCAAACGATCCGCGCCGACCTGGTGGTGGGGGCGGACGGGCGCGGGTCGTTCGTCCGCCGCGACGCCGGCATCGCGACCATGCAGTGGCGGTACAATCAGACCGCGATCGTCTGCGTCATCGCCCACGACGAACCCCATCACGGGCTGGCGGTGGAGCATTTCATGACCGGCGGGCCGTTCGCCGTGCTGCCCATGCGCGATACCGACGACGGCGTCCACCGGTCGTCCATCGTGTGGTCCGAACGCCGCGATCTGGCGGCGGCCTATCTGCGCCTGGGCGATGCCGCCTTCGACGCCGAGCTGCAGCGGCGGGTGGGCGATCACCGAGGGGCGGTGCGCGCCCTGGGCCAGCGCTTCAGCTATCCGCTGGGGGTGCTGCACGCCGACCGCTATGTCGGCCCCCGCATGGCCCTGATCGGGGAAGCCGCCCACGCCATCCACCCGATCGCCGGACAGGGGCTGAACATGGGGCTGCGCGACGTGGCGGCCCTGGCGGAGCTGACGGCCGATGCGGCCCGCCTGGGCCTGGATGTCGGCGACCCGGCGCTGCTGACCCGCTACGAACGCTGGCGCCGCCGCGACAACATCGCCCTGCTGGCGGTCACCGACGGGCTCAACCGGCTGTTCTCGAACGCCATCCCGCCGGTCCGGCTGGCCCGCGATTTCGGCCTCGCCGCGGTGGGGCGCCTGCCGCCGGTCAAGCGCTTCTTCATGCGCCACGCCATGGGCGTGGTCGGCCCCGTCCCCCGCCTGATAAGAGGCGAGACGCTTTAAAAGCCGGCCGGCCAGAGGCGATGGATGGGGAGAGGAACGTTCATGATCACTCCCGAATTCGCGCGGACAATGACCCGCTACAACCGCTGGCAGAACCGATCTCTCGTCGCGGCGGCGGACCGGTTGACCGACAAGGATCGTTGGCGGGACCGGGGGGCGTTCTTCCGCTCCATCGCCGAGACGCTGAACCACATCCTTTGGGACGATCGCATCTGGCTCGCCCGCTTACGGGGCGATGAGGCGACGGCATCGGAGATCGGCGCGCGCCATCCCTACACCGACACGCCGCGGGACTGGCCCGACTACATGCGCGACCGCGCCGCGCTCGATGACGAGATCGTCGACTGGGCCGACACGGTGACGGAGGCCGACCTCGCGCGCGCCGTCCCCTGGATGCGGGGGGACCAGGCGATGACGACGGGCTGCGGGTTCAACCTCGTCCACATGGTCAACCACCAGACCCACCACCGTGGTCAGGTCCACGCGATGCTGACGGCGGCAGGTGCCGTGCCGGAGGCGACCGATCTGCAGATGCTGGCCGATCGGGGGTAGGCAAGATCAAGCGGGCCTCTCGGCAACATCCTCGCCTGACAGGTCATTTCATTCGAAGCGGACTCTATCGCCCCCGTGGCGGTTTCAGCGGATAGGTGCGCAGCGGTTCGTAGAACGCGCCCTCGCCGCCCAGATGGCTGCGGTACAGCACGAACCGGTCGACGGTCACCGCCCCGGCGGCCGCCAGGGCGTGGTCGGCCAGCCACCGGCCGACCCGTTCCATCGGCGCCTGGCGCAGCCGGGCCAGGGTGATGTGGGGCATGAACTTGCGGTCGTCGGGGGGCAGGCCGGCGGCCACCGCCGCCCGGTCGACCCGGTCGTGCAAGGCCCGCAGCGGGTCCGTGCGCTCGATCCCCGCCCACAGCATCCGGGCCCGGCGGGGGGTGCCGAACAGGCCGACGCCGGCGACGGTCAACGCCACCGGAGGGGCCGCGATCCGGGCCAGGGCAGCATCCAGGTCCGCGGCGCGGTCCTCCCCGATCTCGCCCAGAAACCGCAGCGTGACGTGCAGGTTGTCGGCCTCGATCCAGCGGGCGCCGGGAACCCCGCCCTCGAGCAGGGCCAAATGGCGCCGGATCGGTTCGGGCACCGGCAGGGCGACGAACAGGCGCAGCATGGCTCTCTCCCCTCCCCGTCCCCCGCCGCGGTCACGGGCAGGGGTTGGGATTGTCCGCCTGGACCGCGTCCAGCGCCCGCAGCACGTCGTCGGACAGCGCGACGTCCTGGCTGGCGATGTCGGTGCGCAACTGGTCGATGCCGGTCGCCCCCAGGATGGCGGCGGTCACGAACGGCCGCGACAGGACATAGGCGATGGCCATCTGGGCCGGGTCCAGCCCGTGTTCCTTGGCGATACCGACATAGCGGGCGACGGCGGCGTCGGACCGGGGGCCGGCATAGCGGCTTTTCTGATTGAACACGGTCCAGCGGCTTCCCGGAGGCTTGGCCCCGCCGAGATATTTGCCGGTCAGCACGCCGGCGGCCAGCGGCGCGTAGGCCAGCAGGCCGATCTCTTCCCGGATCGCGCATTCGGCCAGCCCCACCTCGAAACTGCGGTTGAGCAGGCTGTAGGGGTTCTGGATCGACTGCATCCGCGGCAGGCGGCGCGTTTCGGCCAGGTGCAGGAACCGCATGACGCCCCACGGCGTCTCGTTGGACAGCCCCACATGGCGGACTTTCCCCGCCTTGACCAGGCCGTCCAGAACCTCCAGCGTTTCCTCCGGCGGCGTCATGGTCTCGTCGGGGTCCCAGACGAAGCCAAGCTTGCCGAAGCTGTTGACGGACCGGTCCGGCCAGTGAAGCTGGTAAAGGTCGACATAGTCGGTCCGCAGCCGTTTCAGGCTGGCCTCCAGCGCCGCCGTGATGTTCTTGGCGTCCAGCCGGTTCCGGCCGCCGCGCACGAAAGGCCGGTCGTTGGGGCCCGCCACCTTGGTCGCCAGCACGATCCGGTCCCGGTCGGACCGGTCCTTCAGCCAGGTGCCGATATATTGCTCGGTTTTGCCATAGCGTTCGGCGCTGGGCGGCACCGCGTACATCTCGGCCGTGTCGATGAAATTGATGCCCTGGTCGAGGGCGAAATCGAGCTGGGCATGGGCGTCGGCCTCGCTGTTCTGGTGGCCCCAGGTCATGGTGCCCAGGCACAGGGCGCTCACGCGGATATCCGTACGGCCAAGACGGCGGTATTCCATGGTCATCGGTCTTTCGTCGCAAGGAGACAGGGAGATCGGCGGAGGGACGCTACAAGAACAGGGTCAGGACCCCTGTGTAGCCGTAAAGGCGGTCGCTTGAAACTTCGCCATTGGCGAAAAACCCGATCAGCGGCGCGTCGCCGGTCAGGGTCCGGATGCGGCTCAACTCCCCGCCCCCGTCGCCGAACAGGTTGGGCCCCCGGCCCAGGCAGCTGACATAAAGGGCGGCGCGCGGCACGCGGCCGTCCAGGCGCCGCCGCAGGCCCGCCAGCATCCGGTCCATATCGGCCTCGGCCCCGTCGCGGTCGCGCCGGGCGAACTGGATCGACCGGCCGGTCTCCACCGTTTCGCCGATGGCCAGGGACCCGTCGGTGATGTCGATGCCGATCATGTTGCGGATCACGTAGTCGCCGGTGTCCGAACCGGCCACCGGCAGGGCCGCGAAGATGTAGCCGGCGATGCGGCGAAGATCGCGGGTCAGCAGCTCGCCGATATCCTCCTTGAAGACCTCCAGCGCCGGCCGGTCGTCGATCGTCCGGATGACGTTGCCGTCCGCCTCGGTGATCTGCCGTGCCGGGCCGATCGGCATGCAGCCCTGGCTAACCGCCGTCATGACCTCCACCTCGGGGCCGAACAGCGCGCCCGCGACCGCCCCTTCGATGCTTTCGTCGCCGAAGAACTGGATGTTGTCGCCGCGGCTAGAGGTCAGCCCGCCCACCAAAAAAGCACCGGTGTCGTCGGCCAGCCCGGCGATGGTGGCCGCCACGTGCGGCGTGCGCGGATCGGCGTGGATCAGGCCGAAGGGCGGGTGCCGCCGGTCGATCCAGCGCCGCGCCTCGGGGTCCAGCCCCTGGTTGGCGCCGCCGCCGTCGGCGACCCTGAACGGCAGGTAGGAATCGGGATCCAGGGACGCGGTCATGACCGCGATGGCCGGCACGTCGAACAGTTCCTCCGATTCCGCGCACACCCCCATCGCCACCGTGCCGATCCAATGGGGCACGCCGGTGATGTGCCGGACGGTGGTCAGGATAGAGCTGGCCTCGTCGGCCAGGCGGTCGCTGACATAAAGAATGCCCAGGGACGCGTCCGACACGTCGCCCAGGGAGTCCAGGCAGGTCTTGACCACTGGTCCCCACGCCTCGCCTTGGGCCCAGGCCGCGCGAAAGCGGGCGTCGGGGTCGTGGATGCGTGGCGGCTGTCGATCGGCCATCGGCGGTCCTATCCGCCGGCGGGCGCGGCCGGGCCCGCCGACTCGATCAGGTCGATCACGTAAGGGGTCAGCCGCTCGACGATCACCGCCACGCCGTCCGCGTTGGGGTGGATGCCGTCGTCCTGGTTGAGCGCCGGATCGGTGGCCACGCCGTCCAGGAAAAACGGATACAGCGGCACATCGAACTGCTCGGCCAGATCGGGATACAGACCGTTAAATTCGGTGCCGTAGTCGGCGCCCAGATTGGGCGGGGCATACATGCCGGCCAGCAGGGTCGGGATGTCGCGGGCGGTCAGAGTTTCCAGTATGGCGGCCAGGTTGCGGCGCGTTTCGGCGGGATCCAGCCCGCGCAGCCCGTCATTGGCGCCCAGTTCGACCAGGGCCAGGTCGGGCTCGTCCGCCAGGGCCCAGTCCAGGCGGGCCAGGCCGCCGGCCGCGGTATCGCCGGACACCCCGGCATTGATGACGTCGATTTCGTAGCCGCGGTCCGCCAGCGCCCGCTCAAGCTGGGCCGTAAAGCCGTCCGCCGCGGCCAGCCCGTACCCGGCCGTCAGGCTGTCGCCCAGCGCCAGAAGGCGCAGTTCCGCCGCTTTGGCGGGGCCGGCGACCCACCCAAGGGTGAGGACGGCGGCAACACCGGCGTTGAAAAGGCTCGCGCGCGCGCCATGTTGCCAGAGTGTCGAAACGTTCCGAAGGCCGGTCATGGATCATCCGAAAGCGGTTGAAGGGGATCGGCCCGTGGTTTCTCTGGCCGGCGTTCACCTACAGTTGGCCGGTGCGGCCGGCCCCGTCAACATCCTGCGAGGAATAGACCTGGCGGTCCCGGCGGGCCAGGCGCTTGGCGTCGTCGGTCCCTCGGGCTCCGGAAAGTCCTCGATGATGATGATCGTCGGCGGCCTGGAACGGGCCACCACCGGTACCGTGACCGTGTCCGGCAAGGATCTGGGCCGGCTGTCCGAGGATGACCTGGCCCTGTTCCGGCGCGACCATGTGGGCATCGTGTTCCAGAATTTCCATCTGGTGCCGACCATGACGGCGCTGGAGAACGTGGCCATCCCGCTGGAATTCGGCGGCCGCGGCGATGCTTTCGACCGGGCCGGAGAAGGGCTGAAGGCGGTCGGGCTGGGCCACCGCCTGGGCCACTATCCGGGCCAGCTTTCCGGCGGCGAACAGCAGCGGGTGGCCCTGGCCCGCGCCTTCGCCGCGGAACCGGATCTGATCCTGGCCGACGAGCCGACCGGCAACCTGGACGGGGACACCGGGCGTCAGGTCATCGACCTGATGTTCGGACTGTCGCGGGACCGGGGGGCGACGCTGGTCCTGATCACCCACGATCCCGATCTGGCCGGGCGCTGCGATCGCGTGGTGCAGCTGGTCGACGGCAGGATCGTCGACGATCGACGGCAGGGAACCCCGGTCCGGGTCGCCGGATAGCGCCGGCCGGTCGCATGAACCTTCTTCTCCCCCTGCGGTTGGCCCGGCGCGAGCTGCGCGGCGGTCTGGCCGGGTTCCGAATCTTTCTGGCCTGTCTGACCCTGGGGGTGGCGGCGATCGCCACCGTCCAGTCGGTGTCCAGCGGCATCTATCAAAGCCTGCGCGACGACGGGCGGTCCATCCTCGGCGGCGACGTCCTGCTGCGGCAGCTCTACCGGCCCGCCGGCGACGACCAGCGCCAATATCTCGAGGCGACGGCGGCGCTGTCGGAAGGGGTGGAAATGCGGTCCATGGCCCGCACCGTCGATAGCGGGGGCGACGGCGGGTCCAGCACGCTGGTCGAACTGAAGGCGGTCGACGATCTCTACCCCCTGTACGGGCGGATGGAGCTGGCCGGGGGCGGCGATCTGGAAACCGCCCTGGAACGGCGCGACGGCATTTGGGGGGCGGTGGTCGAGGACACGGTGCTGGGCCGGCTGGGCCTGGTCGTGGGTGACCGGGTCGCCGTCGGCGAGGCCGTGCTGGAGGTGCGGGCGGTCATCGAGAGCGAGCCGGACCGCGCCGGCGGCGGCGGGTTCAGCCTGGGGCCGCGCCTGATGATCGCCATGGACGCCCTGGCCGACACCGCGCTCGTCCAGCCGGGCAGCATGATCTACCACACCTACCGGGTGCGGCTGCCGCCCGGCGGGACGCCCGCGGGGTACGTGGCGGATTTGCGTGAGCGTTTTCCCGACGCGGTTTGGCGAATACGCGACTTCACCAACGCCGCGCCGCGGCTGGAGGAGATGATCGGCCGCCTGACCCTATTCCTGACCCTGGTCGGGCTGACGGCGCTGGTCGTCGGCGGCGTCGGCGTGGGCAACGCGGTCAAGGCCTATCTCGACGGCAAGGTGGCGACCATCGCCACCTTCAAATGCGTGGGCGCTCAGCGACGCCTGGTGTTCGCGACCTATATGGCCCAGATCATGGTCCTGTCCGTGGTCGGGATCGTGCTGGGGCTGATCGTCGGCGCCGCGGCGCCGGGCCTGCTGGCCGGTCTGTTCGGCAGTCTGCTGCCGGTTTCCGTGACGGTCGGCTTTTATCCCGGCGCCCTTGCGGTGGCGGCGGCCTTCGGCCTGTTGACCGCTCTTCTGTTCACCCTGTGGCCGTTGGCCCGGGCCGGGGATATCCCGGCCGCCACCCTGTTCCGCAGCCTGGTGGCGCCGGCCCCCGGGCGCCCCGGCCCGGCCATTCTGGCGGCGACGATCGTGGTGGCGCTGCTGCTCGCCGGTCTGGCCGTGGTCACCGCCGCCGACCGGATGCTGGCCCTCTATTTCGTGGCCGGGGTGGCCGCCGCCATCGCCGCCTTCCGGCTGGCCGCCGCCGGGGTGATCGCCGCGTCCCGCCGCATGGGGCGGCCGCGGCGGCCGACCTTGCGCCTGGCGCTGGCCAACCTGCACCGGCCCGGCGCCCCGACCGCTTCCGTCATGCTGTCGGTCGGGCTGGGTCTGACCGTTCTGGTCGCCATCGCGCTGATCCAGGGCAACATGTCCCGCCAGGTGCAGGAAAGCCTGCCAAGCCAGGCCCCGGCCTTTTTCTTCGTCGATGTCCAGGCGGCCCAGGCGCCATCCTTCGCCGACCAGGTGCGGGCCATCGACGGGGTCGGCGCCCTGCGCCAGGTGCCGTCGCTGCGTGGCCGCATCGTCGCGGTCAACGGCGTTCCGGCCGAACAGGCCCTGGTCAACCGGGATCACGCCTGGATCCTGGAGGGCGATCGCGGCGTGACCTTTTCCGCCAATCAGAGCGAGGACCACCAGGTCATCGACGGCGACTGGTGGCCGGCCGATTATGCCGGACCGCCCCTGGTCTCGATCTACGAGGACATCGCCCATGCCTTTGACATCGGCGTCGGCGACCGGCTGACCGTCAACGTGCTGGGCCGGGACATCGACGCGGAAATCGCCACCCTCAGATCCATCGATTTCGGCACGCTCAACATCAATTTCACCCTGGTCTTTTCGCCGGCCCCGCTGAACGCCGCGCCCTATACGGTCATCGCCACGGTCGAGGCGACGGAGGCGGCGGAACCGGTCGTTCAGCGGGCCGTGACGCAAGGCTTTCCGAACGTCACCGTGGTGCGGGTGCGCGACGCGCTGGACACCGTCAACGATATCCTGCGCAAGATCGGCACGGCGGTGCGCAGCACGGCGCTGGTCACCCTGGTGGCCGGCGTGCTGGTCCTGGCCGGCGCGGTCGCCGCCGGTCACCGGCGGCGCGTCTATGACAGCGTGGTCCTGAAGGTGCTGGGCGCCACGCGCGGCGATGTGTTGCGCGTCTTTCTGTTGGAATACGGCCTGCTGGGCCTGGTGACGGCGGCGCTTGCGGCCCTCATCGGCACCGCGGCGGCCTGGGGCGTGGTCCGCCATGTCATGGATCTGGACTGGGTTTTCCTGCCGGCTTCGGTGGTGGTGACGGCGGTGGCGGCGACGGCGATCACCGTGGCGTTCGGTTTTGTCGGCACCTGGCGCGCCATGGGTCAGAAGGCAGCCCCCCTGCTGCGGAACGAATAACACAAAAATTAGTGGTAATATTAAGCGGTTAACGTCATTTTTTGGAACGATTCGAACCCGTACCGGCTTGAACAGCGCGGCCCCGGCCCAATATAGTTCCTCGGTGAGCAACGCCTCTGGGGCGTGCCCATTTTGGACAGCGAGGAACGCAATGGCGCTTCAACCCGACAACCGGTACGCGACACTCTCCCACGGCCGGACCATCGATCAGGCGGCGATCGATGTTGGTCTGCGGCAGTACATGCTGCAGGTGTACAACTATATGGCGACGGGTCTGGCCGTCAGCGGCCTTGTCGCCTGGGGCATCGCCAACATGCCGGCCCTGAACTCCCTGTTTTATCAGGTCGAGCAGGGTCGGGTCGTCGGCATGACCGGCCTTGGCATGATCGCCATGTTCGCGCCGCTGGCCATGCTGTTCATCGCCATGTTCAGCATGCGGCGCGCCAGCGCGCCTGCGATGCAGGCCTTCTATTGGGTCTTCGTGGCCCTTCAGGGCGTCGGCCTGGCGCTGCTGCTGCAGGTCTATACGGGCGAAAGCGTGGTCCGCACCTTCTTCATCACGGCCGGCGCCTTCGCGGGGCTCAGCCTGTTCGGCTACACCACGAAGAAGAGCCTGTCGGGCATGGGCAGCTTCCTGATGATGGGCCTGATCGGTCTGATCATCGCCGTGGTGGTGAACATGTTCCTGGCCAGCTCCATGCTCCAGTTCGTCATCTCGGCGGCGGGCGTGCTGATCTTCTCGGGCCTGATCGCCTACGACACGCAGCGGCTGAAGGAAGAGTATGTCAGCGGGATGACCAACGACGACCAGACCAAGAGCGCGGTTTGGGGCGCCCTGGTGCTGTACATCTCGTTCCTCAACCTCTTCCAGTTCCTGCTGATGTTCCTCGGCAACCGCGAATAGCAGCCCACATCTTCGCGGTGCCTTCCAGAAACCGCCCGGCAGCAACCGCCGGGCGGTTTTTCTTTGAGATGCCGTCAGCGGCGGCGGTTGCGTCACACGCAGCGCCCGCCATCCACCTCGAGCGCCACGCCGGTGATAAAGGCGGCCTCGTCGGAGGCGAGGTAGAGGGCGGCCGCCGCCATGTCGTCGGGCGTGGAGAACCGGCCCAGGGGGATGGTCGCGGCGAACGTGGCCCGCCGCTCGGGCGTGTCGTCGCCCAGGAAGGTGGCGGTCATGCCGGTGTCCCCGATCACCGGGCACAGGGCGTTGACCCGGATCCGGTCGGGCGCCAGCTCCGTCGCCATCGACTTGCTGGCGGTGATCACCGCCCCTTTCGAACTGTTGTACCAGGTCAGGCCCGGCCGGGGGCGGAGGCCGGCCGTCGAGGCGGTGTTGAGGATGACCCCGCCGCCCCGGGCCCGCAGATGCGGCAGGGCATGGCGCGTGGCCAGGAACACGGCCTTGACGTTGACCGCGAAGACGCGGTCGAACTCCTCCTCCGTCACGGTCTCCATCGGCTTGTTGCGATGGGAAAACCCGGCATTGTTGACCAGGATGTCGAGGCCGCCGAAGCCATCCACCGCATCGGCGATCATGGCCGCCGCGTCCTCGTCGCGGCTGACGTCGGCCCGTACGAAGCGGACCGAGTCGGGATGGTGCCGCGCGATCTCCCCGGTCACCCGCCGGCCGGCGTCGGCATCCAGGTCGGCGACCACCACGCGCGCGCCCTCGTCCGCGAACCGCCGGGCGATGCCGGCGCCGAACCCCGATCCCGCGCCGGTGACGATGGCGATCTTCTCCCGCAGCCGCATGGACGTCCCTCCCCTGTTGATGATGGCATCCTAATCGACCGGGATCGCCCCTGGCCAGGGAGGCGGCCGGGTTATCGCGCCGCGCCCGATACCAGCTCCCGCCGCAGCCGGCGCAGCATGTCCGGCACCTCCGTCGGCGGTACGATCGCGGCCCGGATCAGGTCGTCGAAATGCTGGGTCAGGGACCGGATATGCTCGGTCGACCGGAACACGAAGTACATCTGGCCCACATAGATCACCGCCCGCAGCGGTCCGAACACCGTGACCGGAACCGAAAAGCGCTGGCGTCCGTCGTACAGGAACCAGCGGAAGGTCGGGTACAGCTCCTCCACCAGCTCGATCATCAGGTCCAGCTGGCGCATGCGCACCGCGCGTTCCGTCCCGCCCCAGATGCCTTCCCCGCGGGCGAAGCCTTCGACCGCCTGGACCGAGTTGCAGGCCTCCATGTCGGTTTCGGGACGGCGCTGATAGTCCAGCCGGGCCGCCGCCGTCTCGATCAGCTGTTCCGGCCGCTTGGCGGCGAAATGGTCCAGCTCGAAGCGGATGATCTCCTCGCTTTTGAGGATGTCCGGCAGGGTCGCCGGGACATAGCGGATCTTGTAGCCGACGGCCTCGGTATGCCAGCCGATCAGACTCTCGTCGGCATCCGACAGGGCGTGCCGTTCGACGCTCAAATCCTCCGGCATGATGTCGGCGCCCAGGTGCCCGTGCTGGCTGAGGCCCAGCAGCCAGTCGATGCTGGCCTGATGGGCGGCGCCGATGGCGGCCAGCGTTTCGACCCGCGGCAGCCGGTCGTTCGATGACGAGAGAAGCTGCGACAGGGTCGACCGGTCCATCCGCACCGACCTGGCGAAGGCGCTGCGCGACAAACCCGACTCGGCGATCACCTGAGCCAGGCGGTCGCGGAACTGATCCAGGAAATCCCGACGATCCATGATATCTCAACTTTTCGAAGTGCTAGCGCATAAACTATGGTGAACTCGCATCAATATGAGAGATACCGTGCCTATTGTCACGGATTGTGCGCATTGGCCCGTTGCGACGCCGGTACCGTCCGGGTCACCCTGGGTCCATGACACGTCAATCGATCGCAAAAGCGCGCACCGCCCCCCGCCCCGCCGTTTCCGCCACCCTCCGTCGATCGCGGTTCGAGGCACCGACCTGGCTGGTGATCGCCGTGGTCTATGGCGGCTGGGCTGCCGTCACCTGGTTCCATGCCGCGCTGCCCCTCTGGCTGTTGGCGCCGGCGGGGGCCTGCCTGCTGGCGCTGCACAGTTCGCTGCAGCACGAGACCATTCACGGCCACCCGACCCGCAACGCCAGCCTCAACGCGGCGCTGGGCGCGCCGCCCCTCTCCCTGTGGCTGCCCTATCGGCTCTATCGGGCGGCGCATCTGGCCCACCATCGGGACGGCGGCCTGACCTGCCCCGACCGCGATCCCGAAAGCTTCTATGTGACCGAAGCCGCCTGGGCCCGCATGGGGCCGATGGGGCGGGCCCTGCGGCTGGCCAACCAGACCCTGGCGGGGCGCATGACCATCGGCCCGGCGCTGATCGTCGGACAGCTCTGGGCCCACGAGGGGCGGCTGGTCCTGTCAGGCCATCCCGGGCGACGGGCGTTGTGGACGCGCCACCTGATCGGCGTGACCCTGGTGATGACATGGGTGGTGGCGGTGTGCGGCCTGTCGCCGCTGATCTATGTCGGCCTGCTCTGCTATCCTGCCGTCGCGCTTGGCCTTCTGCGGTCCTTTGCCGAGCACCGCGCCGTGGACGGCGCGTCCGGCCGGACCGCGTCGGTCGAACGGGCCGGGATCTTCGGACTGCTGTTTCTCAACAACAATCTTCACACCGCCCACCATGCCCGCCCCGGCGTGGCCTGGTACCGCCTGCCGCGGCTTCACCGCCTGGTCAACGGGGCGATGCTGGCCGTCGACGGCGCCGGGCTCTATCGTGGCTACGGTCAGATCGCGCGGCGCCACCTGTTCCGCCCGATCGCCCACCCGGTCCACCCCGACCTGGCCGCGCCCGTGCCGGACCGGACGCAGGATCGCCGCGCGGCTTAGACAGAGGGTCTCCTGTGCCGCTGGCCAGCCTGCCCATGTACGATCTGCCGGAACTGCGCGCCGCGACGGACGCGTGGTGGGCGGGGCTGGCGACCGAATTTCGCCGGGCCGGCGTCGATGCGGTTCCCGACCGTTTGACCCGCTCCCCCGATCCGCAGGACGATTGGGGCGATCCCGACCTGCTGTTCAGCCAGACCTGCGGCTTTCCCCTGACTCATGCCTTCGCCGGGCGGCTGACGCCGTTGGCGACGCCGTGCCATGCCGCGCCCGGCTGCGACGGCCCGCTCTATCGCAGCGCCGTGGTGGCCCGGGCGGATCGGCCGGATCGAACGATTGGCGGTTTTCGCGGCGCCGTGGCGGCGGTCAACGGGTTCGAGTCCCAGTCGGGATGGAATGCGCTGGCCGCCCTTGTGTCGCCGCTGGCCGACGCCAGCGGCGCCTTTTTCGGCGCGGTCAGGGTCACCGGCAGCCACGCCGCCAGCCTGGCCGCGTTGACCGAGGGGGTGGCCGATATCGCGGCCGTCGATTGCGTGACCCTTGCCCTTCTGGCCCGGCACCGCCCGGCCGCCGTCGCCGGGCTGGTCCGCGTCGCGTGGACGGACGCCGCGCCCGCCCTGCCCTATGTGACACGGTCCGATGCCCATCCGGATCTGGTCGGGCGGCTCAAGGCCGGTCTGGCCGCGGCGATGGAAGACCCGGCCCTCGCCGACGCGCGCGCCGCCCTGCTGATCGCCGGGCACCGGGCGGCGACCATGGCGGACTACCGGCCGATCCGGGAGATGGCGGCCGGCGCGGCGGCGGTAACGCGCCGCCACACCCTGCCCGCCGCAACGGTTCAGAAGCCGCGCGGCGGATCGTCCCCGGCACGTTGAAGCCAGTTGTCGGCCGGATAGGCCGCCGTAGCGTCGATCACATGCAGGGTATAGGCATGGCGCGATGCGGCCGACCGGTTCGGGCCGCTGCGATGGGGCAACAGCCCGTGCAGCAGAACCAGCGACCCGGCCTTGGCCTCCAGCGGCACATAGCCCTCGTCCGGCCAGGGGACCGGGTTCAGCACGTCCATGGCCACGCCGCCGTCGCCGTCGCGGCGGAACCGCTGGCGAAGCGCGGACCGGTGGCCGCCCGGCAAGGCAAACAGGCAGCCATTGTCCCGGGTCGCGTCTTCCAGCGCGAACCACAGCCCGACGACGCTGAGTGGGTCCGTATAGAGGAAGGTGGCATCCTGGTGGCACGACACCTCGCCGCCGATTCGCGGCTGCTTGAAGATGTACATGGACTGGATCAGAAGCGGTGCGGCGACCCCCAGGTCGCGAACCACGGCGGCCAGGTCCGGCGTCCTTGAAAAGGCGTCGAACACCGGGTCGCGGTCGTGCAGCGCGTGACCGATCTTGTTGATCGACAGCGCCTTGTCCCCGACCAGCGCGCCCGTTTCGTCGAACGCCCCTTCCTCGAAGAAAAAGCGCACGGCGCCGCCCGACTCCAGAAAATAGGCGTCCGTCGTATCGGTCTGCCGGGTGGTCGAGAACACCGACCGCGCGGAGTCCGGATCGAAGCCGCCGATCAGTTCCAGCGCGCGTTGCCGAAGCCGCTCACACGCGGCCCTGCCGACAAAATCGTCGAGGATCAGAAAGCCGTCACGGTCGAAGAGTCGGCGCTGGCCGGCGGTCAGTCCCATGTCGAGGTCGGCTCCCTTCCCTCTTCCGCTCATCCCGGGAACAGCCGGCGCATCTCGCTGGCGCATTCGCGGTTGATGCGGGCGTATTCGTCGCCGGTGTCGAGCGCGGCGTGCCGGGCGGCCAGATCTTCCTTCATCGGGTCGAGCGCCGTCTGCAGGCGGCCGCCGATCCGGTCCTGCAGCACCGCCCACGCCGCCTTTTCCGTCGGGCCGCGCACCGCGGTCAGGTCGGCCAGGGCGCGGCGCATCGCCTCGGCCACGCGCGGCGCGTGGGTCCGCAGCACGTCGCGTTCGATGGCGACATGCTGTTCCTCGTGGGCCAGAACCATCCGATGACCGCACCCGCCCCGCTCAAGCTCCCGCGCCACGTAGACCGCGGTGTCGCGAAAGCCGACCTCGATATCGATCAGCACGGGGTTCAGGCACACATCGCCGTTCTCCATCGTCCGGACCTGGGCCTCGGTCCTGAACGACGACCCCAGGAAGCCGGTGGTCAGCCCCAGACCGTGCCGGTCGGGCCCGTCCACCGCGACACCGCCGCGCGTGGCCAGAACCTCGATCTCGTCGATCGGCCGGTCCAGATGATAGGTGACGGGATCGAACGTGGTGTCCACGGTCACGGTCGGGGGGCGCGGCGGGGCGCACGGTTCCGCCGCCCGGGCCGGCGGCGACCATCCGGCGAGCGCCGCGGCGGCGGTCAGCAGGCCAGCGATCGGGATGACCCGGCGCCGTCGCCGCAGCACCCCGGTCACCGCGCCTCGGCGGCGTTGAGGAAAGCCCGCGCCGGCACCGCCATGCCCACCTGCTGCAGACCGTTCGTCCGCAACGCCACATGCATGGCCGCCACGGTCGTCCGCCCGTCCGCGTCCAGGGCCAGAAGCGGCGATCCGGCACCGCCCCGCACCGCGTCGCAGCCGTGCAGAAGCAGGCCGCCGGGTTCGTCCGCGTCGATCAGGGCGCAGCCCCGATGGGTCGTCAGCACATGGGCGAAATCCTGGCCGTAGCCGGCCTGGGTCAGAAGGTCCCCGGCCCCCTCGCCGGCCGGTCGCGGCACCCCGATCGGGATCGGGCGGACCGCCATGGGCCGTTCCAGAACCAGAACGGCCCAATTGTCCACGGTGTTGCCGCCCCGTGGCCCGTCATAGGGGTGATAGCGGCGCGGCACCACGATATCGCGCACCGCGGCCTCGGCGACGTAGGTATCGCGGCTGTAGCCGGCGACGAAATGCACCTCGCTGGGATCCAGCCACCTGTTTTCGCTTCGGTCGAACAGGCAATGGGCGGCCGTCAGGGCCCGGTCCGGGGCGATCAGGGTGCCGGTGCAGAACCCGCCGGTGGTCAGGTTGACCCGCCCGATGGCGGCCCACGGCCAGGCCTGCGAATCGATCGTCGTCCGGTCGTCGGCGCCCAGGATGCCGGCCAGCGCCGGCGCGGCCGCGGGGGCGGGCGCGTCCACGGCGGGAACGGCCGGCGCGGGGGCCGGCGATTCGACGACCGGCGGTTCGGGGGCCTGGCGGCAGGCCGCGGCCGACAGGATCAGACCGGCCAGGACGACGGTCCTGACCATCGGGATCCGCGCCCTCGACCGCTCACGCCAGGCGATAGAACGTGCGGGCGTTTTCGCGGAAAAGCTTGCGCAACTCGTCATCCGAACACCCTGACACCGCCCATTCCACCGTTTCCACCCAGCGGCGATAATCGGTGGCCAGGGTCGACACGGGCCAGTCGCCGCCGAACAGGACCCGATCGAACCCGAAGGCCTCGACCACATGGTCCAGATAGGGTTTGAGCTGTTCGCGCGTCCAGGCGGCCGGATCGGCCTCCGTCGCCACGCCGGAAATCTTGCAATGGACATTGGGCATCCCGGCCAGGTCGTCGATCCGGTCCGCCCAGGGTTGGAACAGCCCGTCGCGGATCGCCGGCTTGCCGATATGATCCAGCACGAACCGCACGTCGGGGCACCGTTCGACCAGCGTGATCACCGCAGGAAGCTGATGGTGGCGGACGCAGATGTCGAAACTGAGGCCGAACTCCGGCAACAGATTGACACCCTCGACGAAGGCGGCGGTGGTGCAGAAACGGGGATCCTTCTCGTCCTGGATCAGCCGGCGGATGCCGCGCAGCCGGCCTTCCGCCGACATCGCCTCCAGATCCTCCCGCACGGCCGCGCCCTTTTCCAAGGGCGCGGCTGCGACGATGGCCTCCATCCGGGGGTCGGCCTCCGCCTGCCCGGCCACCCACCGCACCTCGGCGCGGCGCTGCCGCGGCTCCACGTCGACTTCCACGAAGATCATGCGGTCCACGGCCACGCCGGCGGTCGCGGCGTCGAAGTCGGCGATCAGATGGGGGCGGTCCAGGGCCGGAACGCCGGCCATCCACGGATAATCCAACGCGGAGGGATCGTAGATATGAACGTGGCTGTCGATGATGGGAAAGGCGACCATTGTTCAGCGCACCCGGTTATGCGATCGCGACTCTGACACTCAACGTTAGTCGAAGATGCCGGGAAAACAAAATGCGCGACAAAGGCGGGATCCCCTGGCGATGCCGTCCTGCGTCCCGCCGCTACGGGCCGGCCCGAAGGGACATCAGCCGGTTGGCGGCGCTGGTCACGGCGCGCAGGGACGCGGTGACGATGCTGCGGTGGCGCCCGACCCCGAACAGCGGCGCGCCCGTGCCATCGGCCATCTCCACATAGGCCACGGCCGCCGCATTGGCGCCGGCGCCCACGGCGTGTTCGTGGTAGTCCAGCACCCGAAGCTGCAGCCCGAAGGCGTGGTTCAGCGCCGCCACGAACCCGTCGATGGGCCCGTTGCCGCGACCGGTGACGGTGCGTTCGGCGCCCCGTTCGCGCACCGTGGCGGTCACGTCGCTGAGCTCGCTGGCGTGGGGGCTGGGCACGGCGATCGCCTCCACCAGGGCCAACAGCGGCGCCTCGGGCGCCAGATAGGTGGATTCGAACAGGGTCCAGATGGCGTCCGGGGGCAGTTCCTCCTCGGACTTGTCGGTGGCGTCCTTGACCAGCGCGCTGAATTCCACCTGCAGGCGGCGCGGCAACAACAGCCCGAAATCCTTTTCCATGACAAAGGCCACGCCGCCCTTGCCCGACTGGCTGTTGATGCGGATCACCGCCTCGTAGGTACGGCCGAGGTCGGCCGGATCGATCGGCAGATACGGCACCGCCCATTCGCCGGAGTTGCTGCCGCGCATGGCGGCGAACCCTTTCTTGATCGCGTCCTGGTGCGATCCCGAAAAGGCGGTGAAGACCAGTTCGCCGGCATAGGGATGGCGCGGATGGACGGGCAGGCGCGTACAGTATTCCGACAGACGTACGGTCTCGTCGATGTCGCGCAGGTTGAGACGCGGGTCGACGCCCTGGGTCATCAGGTTCAAACCCAGGGTGATCAGATCGACATTGCCGGTCCGCTCGCCATTGCCGAACAGCGTGCCCTCCACCCGCTCGGCCCCGGCCATCAGCCCCAGTTCCGTCGCCGCCACGGCGGTGCCGCGGTCGTTGTGCGGGTGCAGGCTGACGATCACGCTGTCGCGGTCGCGGATGGTGCGGCAGAACCATTCGATCTGGTCGGCATGGACGTTCGGCGTCGACATTTCCACCGTCGCCGGCAGGTTGAGGATGGTCCGGTTGTCCGGGGTCGGCCGCCAGACATCCATCACCGCCTCGCAGATCTCCACGGCGAAATCCAGCTCGGTGCCGGTAAAGCTTTCCGGCGAATACTGGGTGACGATCTCCGTCCCCGGCGCGGTATCCGCCAGGTCGCGGATCAGCCGCGCGCCCTGCACCGCGATATCGACGATGCCGGCCCGGTCCAGCCCGAACACCACCCGCCGCTGCAGGGTGGAGGTGGAGTTGTAGAGATGGACGATCGCCCGGCGGGCGCCGCGGATCGCCTCGAACGTCCGGCGGATCAGCGGTTCGCGCGACTGGGTCAGCACCTGGATGGTGACGTCGTCGGGGATCATGTCCTGCTCAATCAGCAGGCGCGTGAAATCGAAATCGGTCTGCGAGGCGCTGGGGAACCCGACCTCGATCTCCTTGAACCCCAGGGCCACCAGATGCCGGAACATCCGGCTCTTGCGCTCGGTGCCCATGGGCTCGATCAGCGCCTGGTTGCCGTCGCGCAAATCGACGCTGCACCATATGGGCGCGCGGTCCAGCACCCGCCCCGGCCATTGACGATCGGGCAGGTCGACGGGCGGGAACGGTCGGTACTTGTCGGTGGGAATGGACGGTACGGATGACATGGACGGTTCCTCCTCCGGGCGCCCCAGGGGACGGGGGCCGCGCCGGTTTCCTCGATGGACGAATGTGGGTTCGGGTCGGCGGGCGGTCTGGCGCCGCCGGGTCCGCGTCGATGGCTAGGCCCGGCGGGCGATCCTAAGTCGCCGGCGATCCCTGCGCGCGCAAAGCGGCGGACGAACGCCGGGGCAAGGACGTGAAAGGCAAGGGCGGAACAGGCGGGTCATGGCTCGAAAACTATCCGTGCGGTGGGCGGGCCCGGGGGCGGGGCGGGGCCGCCGGGGGCGCGTCGGTCCCGGCGCCTCTCAGGACGCCGGGTGGATAAGTCGCGCCGGAAGCGCCCATGCACTGTCGCCGATCATGGCATCACAATGCCCAGCGGCGGCGGCCAGGTCAATGGCGCGGTTGATCGCGGCCGGCGGCCGTGGCCGTCGGTGGGCGCGGGGGACGGGCCGGGGGCGGGAACCGGCGCGCGATGAAACCGTTGATAACTTCGTTGCAAAAGCTTTGAGACCATTGTCAGGTTCGCATGATCGTTCTTTCACCGGGTCCGGGCGCCGCCGCGGACGCTTCCTGGCCTGCGGGCCCGCGTTGATGTCGACCTCCGACTTCCACGCGCCGCCCGGCGACCCTTCCGACGGCATTCTCGAACGCCTGGTTCGCAATCTGGCCGACGAGCCGGATATTGCCACGGCCCTGCTCAAGGGGCGCCCCAACGCGCTCGACCTGGTGGCGGCCGATGGCGTGGCCGTGGTCGCGGACCGCCAGGTTCATCCTTTGGGGCGCACGCCGCCGCGGGACATCGTCCAAAGCCGCGCCAAGACGCTGGCCCCCGCGGCATCCGGCGGTCAGGCGCAGATCCTGGGCGACATGCTGGCCGTCCCGTTGCCGCGCGGGCCCGGAGACTGGATCCTGTGGTTCCGCGACGCCGAAACGCGGAGCCCGCCGGCCTGGACGGAACGCGACAGCCGCGCCGCGTCGGGCCTGCGCCTGGCCATCGTCGAACAGGCCCTGACGCAGACCCGGGCCATGCTCGCCCGGGTGACGGCCGAAAGGGACGCGGTGCGATACGGCGCCAGTCACCGCGTCAAGAACATGCTGCAGGTCGTGTCCAGCCTGCTTGTGCTGCAAAGCCGGGCGGCCATCGGCGCCGGCGTCGACGACACCAGGCTTTTCGACGACGCGGTCTCGCGCGTTGTGGCCATCGCCCGCGTTCACGAACTCCGCTACGACGCCGCGGTATCGGGAGACGCCGTCGCGTTCGACGCCCTGCTCGGCGATCTGTGCGCCGACCTGGCCGAAGCGGCCGGCCGGCCGCGGGGCGCTGTCACCGTCCGGGCGGAGCCGACGACCCTGCCCACCGACACCGCCGTGGCCCTGGCCCTGATCGTCCACGAGACGGTGACCAACGCCCTGCGCCACGCCTATCCCGCCAGCGATGGCGATGGCGGTTGCGGCGACGGATCCGGCCCCGGCTCCATCGTCGTGGGCTGCGCGCCGGCCGACGATGGCGGCGCGGTCCTGACCGTCGTTGACGGCGGCGTCGGTCTTCCGCCCGGTTTCGACGCCGCCCGCGCCGACCGGTTCGGCCTGACCCTGGCATCGGGCATGGCCCGCCAGATCGACGCCGACCTGACCGTCCGGCCGGCCGACCCGGGCGTGGAGATCCGGGTCGCGGTGCCCGGGGCGGGGTAGGGGCGGGGCCGGTCCCGATCCTAACCGGCGCCGCCGGCCATCGGCTCGCCGACGTCGATGACGTGGCCGTCGGGGTCGTAAAACCGGAACACCCGCTGCCCCCAGGCCTGACGCTCCACCGCATGGATCAGGGCGACCCGGCCCGCGATCCGCGCGAACGCCGCGTCGATGTCCCCCTCCTCGAAATAGAGCAGCAGATTGTCCCGCCCCAGCGGCCCGTCGGCCACCCGCCTGTCGCCCTTCCAGACGGTGTCGGTCAGCTCGGCCGCGCCATGGATGGCGAAGCCCCCCTCGAACAGCACGAAGGCCCCATGATCCTCCCTGACCGCCAGGCCCAGAACGTCGCGGTAGAACGCCTTCGACACCGCGACGTCGCGCACGAAGGGGATGGGGTTGATGAATTTCATGGGGTTGGACCAGCCAAGATGACGGGTCGGACGCCCGACTCTCATAGAAAACTAAGCGATTTCCATAGTCACCGACGGCGGTTTCGAGGATGTTGCAACACGCATACGATCCGGATCATGGGCCGACGCCATCGCTCATTTCAACTCGACGCCCTCGACTTCGACGTACCACTTGGCGGCATCGCGCAGCCCGTTTTTCTGGGCACCCGTGAACCGTCGGGCTTCGGTCTTACTCCAAACCTCCCCGTGATAGGGATTGTCAGGAAGCACGGGATCGTCCTTGATCGGATCGTAACCGACGGTCAAGTCCAGAGCGCGAATTTCTGCCGCCGAGAATGCTACCGCACCGGGGAACTCCTCGGAAGTAACGTAGTCTGCCGGTTCGACACCGTCTTTGAGCATGAGTGCCTCGATGTCGACCGACATGCCTTCCTGCGGGCCGGTCGATTTGGCATAAAGTGCCGATGAAATCCGACGGCGGCGTTGGTCCCCATTGTCATCCCACACAAGCTGGTGCGCTGGAACGCGCCGGATAATCGTGTCTTCGTCGCCTATTTCTGCTTCGTCGTAGGGTTGCACCGCCAAAGAATATCAGCCCCCAGCTAGTTACTGGCGTTGGGCACGCTCGGCCGCCAAATCAGCGATCCATCCCGAGAGTTCAGTAAAGTCCGTCTGGATTTCGATCTCGTCTTCGCTGTCGTTCAAAAGGTCAGCTCGGTATGCGACCACATCGTAAGGACCCAAAACGTCGACTTCGACATCGAACTTGTTCATGTGCCATTCAAGGCGCATGGTGCCATTTGGCATAGGCACCAACTGGGGTGCGGGAATCGAGCCAATGTAAAGCCGTTCGATGAGATTGGCCGCAAATTGGGCGCAAGTGAACGAAACAGGAAGACCGGCATAGCCATCCCAGCCCCTGCGAAGCGAGGTCAACACGTCAAAGCGTTCCTCAAGTTCGTCGACCCATGCCGATCTCGGATGCGCAACTCGAACGCGCGTCCTGCGTGCGCTCAAAGACGAAATCCCGTCTGTAACCGCTCGATAATTGGGAATTTCGTCTTGGAATGCAGTCGTGAAATCAGGTTGTGTGTTCATTCGACTCTCCCCCATTTCGTCTGGGCTTCCTTGGTCGTAATCTCGCCAAAGCGCGTTACGACGGCATCCCTTCCAGTTACGAGAAACGCCATCGCGGATTCAATATCACTTCCAGCTGGCTTGCCTTTGAATGTCAGAGACAGTCGGAAGGCAGGCTGCTTGCCGTCCGCCGCAAGGACCGACTGAATCTGGTGACTGAGTCGAGCAAATGGCTTGCCATCCGCACCTCTAATCACCTCGTTGAAACTTGTGTTCAAAGCCTCAACCTCGAACGCCCCGCCATTCCACAATTCGAACCAATCGCCTGCCTCTGAAAAGTTTTTGACCGGAATGATGTTGATGTATGCGACCTCAGCTTGGTTGATGTTCACTCGATAGCCAAAATCAGACTCGAGATGATCAGCAAGTTTCCTGAGGTTCACTTCGAAAGCTTCCGCGAGTCCTTCGAAGCGCGGATACGGTTTTGTATTGGGTTCGCGTCTCCAGTTTGTGATGAAGCGATCTGGCTGAAACTGAATTAGGTGATTTTCGTCGTCGGACAGGAACCAAAGTCGGCTACCGACCGGGGAAGCGCCCACTTGGATGCGCAGACCAGCTTGGACGTTCACGCCGCCGAATGTTTCGAACTGCGGTTCGAGAACGGGCCATTCTTGAACCTTCAGAAACTCTGCCTTGAACAGGTCCCACACCTTCATCGAGTGGACTGACGCGTATCCCGGCACAGGCGCGAACTGCACGCCAAGGACCACCTCATCCAGAGGCGGGTCTGTAAAGTCAGGCAGGTGGTCAGGTCGCCGCATGAAATCTCTCCCGGAATCCTTGTAACCAAGGCAGATTCGTGAAGCCAGCGGTAACTGCACCTCATATCGAAAAATGCTTGACTCTTCCTTGCATGTGAGTCCGTGAAGCCGGCTCGGCAAGGGCGTTCGTCTACAAATGTCCCCGACCGGAGACACGGGTGACGGAATGTACCGGACACACGGGTAACACTTTTCGCCATTTTGGCGGAGGCGTTGATGCCGTGGAGAAAGCGTTCGGTTATGTAGGAACGCCTACGCTTTGTCGCCCGCCTTTTGGAGGGCGAGGCGATGACGGATGTGTGCCGGGAGTTCGGGATCTCCCGCAAGACTGGCTACAAGATCTACAATCGATATAAGCAGGAAGGGCCGGTGCGCTATGCCAACCAGCTGCCGGTCCGGGTGGAGCGTCTAATCGTTGACACCAAACGCGAGAAGCCTCACTGGGGCGCGCGTAAGACCCAGGAACTCTTTGTCCGACGGCTGGCTGGCGACGTGCGGATCCCGGCCAAGAGCACCGTCCATGCGGTGCTCGACCGGCATGGCCTTGTGAAGCGCGCCCGCACGCGGCGGAACAAGGCCATGGACATCTGAAAAATGGTGCCGCCTGTAGGACTCGAACCTACGACCCCCGCATTACGAATGCGATGCTCTACCGACTGAGCTAAGGCGGCGCCGGGCGGGCCGTGGGTGGGGCCGGCGGCGGGTGGGGCGCACCCTAGCGCCGGGGCGGCGCGGTCGTCAATTGGCGTTTCGGGGCGGCGGCCTCGGGTTCTTTTGCCGCCCTTGTTACGGCGGGGCGAAGGCCGAGGCGGCCGGCGGCGGCGGCGGGGCCGCCGGCGCGGCGGGCGTGGCCCCGGCGGGGGCCAGCAGGATGCCGGGCGCGCGGTCCGGCGGGGCGGGCAGGGGGACGGCCGAGGTCGGGCGCCGCCATTCCAAACTGTCGAAGGCGTGGCAGTTCTCGCACAGGGCGCCCCACACGGTGGCGGCGATGCCGCAGTTCCGGCACACCCAGACGGGGTCCAGCTCCGTCGCGTCGGCCTTGGCCAGCCAGCTTCGGGCCGCGTCCTGGTCGTTCTTTTCCGCCGTCTCCAGGCGGGCCAGCAGGCGGTAGACGCGGCGGCTGGGCTGTTTCAGCTCGGCCCGCATCAGGTGGCTGCGCGCCGCGCCCCACAGTTCGGCGTCCAGTTCCGCCTCGCTCAGCGCGATCAGCCCCTCGGGCTCGTCGGGATGGGCCTTGTGCAGCTTTTCCAGCCGCTTGACCCGGGCCAGCTTCGCCTCGCCGTCCGGTCCCAGGGCGGCAAAGGCCTCCGCCAGTTCGCGGTGGGGCGCCCGGCCCCAGCTCTTCTCGATCAGGCGGGCGGCCTGGCGGTCGCGGCCGGCGCGGGCCAGCAGGGCGGCCTCGCGCAGCACGGCGGGGGCGAAATCCGGGCTCAGATTGACCGCGCCATGGGCCGCGCGCTGCGCCTCGGCCGGATCGCCGGCGGCCTCCAGCTCGCGGCTGCGCTCGATCAGGATGGCGGTCTTGTGGCGCCTGGCCTCGGCCGGGTCGATCAGCCGGTCGGTGGTCATCCGGTTGAGCGTGGCCAGGGCCTCGGTCCATTTGCGCGCCTGAACCTGCAGGTCCAGGCTGGTGGTCAGCACCCAGGGGGTGTGGGGCTTGAGCGTCCGCGCCCGGTCGGCCAGGGCCAGGGCCTCGACCCGGTCGTTGCGCTTGAGCGCCTGGGTCAGCAGGCCGCGCACGCCCAGAAACTCCGTCTCCCGCCGCTTGAGCATGGCGTCGAAATAGCGCCGCGCCGCCGCCTCGTCGCCGTTGAGCTGGGCCGCCTGGGCCGACAGCAGCATGGTCAGAGGCGGTTCGTTGAGCAGAGTGTCGGCCTTGCGCGAATAGCGCGCCGCCTCCGCCGCGTCGCCGGCCGCGACGGCGACCATGCCTTGGGTCAGGGCGCGGTAGCCCTGCTCGCGCCGCGACCCCGCGCGGTGCCGTCCGATGGCCTTGGGAATGCGGAAGATCCCGCGCAGCAGCCGGTAGGCCAGCGCCGCCGCCACCATCAGCGCCAGGGCCGCCAGCACCAGGATGCCGGCCGATGTCTCCACCGTGTAGCCCTGCCAGTCCAGGACCACCCGCCCGGGCCGGTTGGCCAGCCACACCGCGGCGGCGATCAGGATCGCCAGCTTGGTGATAAAGAAAAGGGCGCGTCTCATGGGGTCGTGCCTTCGGTCCCGGCCGCCGCGTCGTCAGGTCCGGCGGCCCCGTCGCCGCCGGCGTCCGGCGCCGGTTCCTGCCGGGACTCCCCGGCCAGCGCGGCGATGGCGGCGGTGCTCAGCCGGTCGACCGACCCGTCGACGGTCAGCCGCGCCCGCGCGTCGCTCAGCCAGGGGCCGGCGGCCGCGGCGGCGGGGCCGTCCAGATCGTCCAGCGCGGTGACCGCGCCGGTCAGGTCGGCGTTGCCGAGGCGGAATTCGGCGCGGGCCAGGATGGCGTCGATGCCCGTGCCCTCGACCTCGCCGGCGGTCGGGCGCACGCTGACCAGGCCCTGCACCGAACTCAATGTCCGGTCGACCCAATCGGCATCCTCCGGCACCGCGGCGGCGCGCACGGCGCGGGCCATCGCGGGAAAGCGGGCGCGCAGGGTGGCCCGGCTGGGCACGCCCCGCTCCGACACCGCGGCCAGGGACTCGACCGCGTCGGCCAGCGCCGGGTCGCCGTCGATCAGGCTGCGGACGACATCGAGGGCCGGGCCGTAGGGGGCGCCGTCGGCGACGGCCAGACGCAGCTGGCCGACGGCCAGCACCAGCGCTTCCGACGCCACGGTGCTCGACTGCAGCCGGGCCAGGCCGGCCTGGGTCCGCTCCAATCCGTCCCGCGTCTCATCCAGATCGCTCCGCGCCGCGTCCACCGACGCCGCCAGGGTGTCCAGCCGCCCGGTGGCCTGGTTCAGCGCCGTTTGCAGCCGGTCGATCTCGTCCGTCATCGCCGCCAGGGCGTCGATCCGGTCGGCCAGGGGCCGGATTTCCGCCGCGATGCCCGCCGCGACATCCGCCTGCGTCAGGCGCGGCAGGTCGGCGATGTCGGCTTCCAGCGCGTCCAGCCGCTGCGTCAAGGCGGCCTCCCCGGCGCCGGCGCCCGGCGCCGCCTCCAGGGTTTCGACCCGCGCGGCCAGGGTTTCGACCTGCCCGTTCAGGCCGTCGATCGAGTCCGCCACCTGGTCCATCCGGTTCAGAATGGCCGTGTCGTCGCCGGGCTGGGCGTTTTCCAGCGCGACCACGCGATCGGTGAGGGCGATCAGGGACGGGCTGCCGAGATATTCCGTCGCCCAATAGGGCCGGGTCAGCGCCGCCGCCGTGCCCAGCACGGCGATCACCAGCGCCAGCCACGCGATGGCCGCCCCCGATCCGCCTTTGCCGCGGTCCCGGTTCGACGGCGGGGGCGGCGGGGCCGGCTTGGGCTCCGCCTTTTCGGCGCTTCTGGTCGGTTCCGTCCGCGCGGGCTCCGCGCGGCCGCTCGGGGCATCGCCGCCCTGGACCTTGTCGCCCTGGGTCTTCCCGTCCTGGGTCTTCCCGTCCTGGATCTTGTCGCCCTGAGTCTTGCCGCCCTGGATCTTGCCGGACGTCGGCACGCTCCCTCCGGCGGAGGACGGCGGCGGGGCCGGGGTGGCGGTATTGTCGGTCACGGGCGGGTCCTGCGGTTGAGACTGGTTGGAAAGGGAATCGGCGGCCAAAAGTTCCGTCTCGTCAATCACCACGCCGTGGGCCTGGGCGGCGGTGCGGATCTCGGCGTGGCGGCCGGCGGGGATGGAGCCTCGTTTTTTCCAGCCCTGCACCGTGGTCACCGGCGCGCCCAGCTTGGTCGCCATGGGCCGGATGCCGCCGAACCGCGCGATGATCCGCGCGGCGGCGGACTCCCGCGCGGTCGGGTCGTTCGGTGGGTGCGGATCGGAGGCCATGATCGGTTCGGGCGTTGTCCCAGGTCGTGGAGGCGGCGATGCCGACGGCGTGTCGGTCGCAGGCGTGTCGGTCAAAGCAACGAGCGCGCCGGCGTCCGGCCGTGCGGCCACCTCGATCCTTGCCCAGCCCAACGTGTCCAGATGCGGTATGACCGCGTCGCTGATGCACAAGGCGCGCACGCTGCTCAGCCGGCCCGCCAAATGTGCCGACCGGGCCAGCCTAGCAAACACCTCCGCCGTTCGGGGAGAGAAAAACAGGATGCCGTCCAGTCCGCCGTCGGCCAGGGCCGTCGCCGCCGGGTCCGGCAGCCGGTCGACGGCCACCGCGCGGTAGAGAATGGCGCGGCGCACGGCAAAGCCGTCGGCGGCCAACGCCCGGCCCAGATCGCCCGCCACATGGGCGCCGCCACCATGGACCAGCACCCCCGCCGCCGGGTCGCAACGGCTGCGTGCCAGGCGGACCAGATCGTCGATCGCCCCGTCCGCGCTTTCGACCCTGGCGAACCCCACCGCCCGCGCGGCGGCGGCGGACGCGGCGCCGACCGTCAAGACGGGCAGGTCGCGGCGCGGCGACAGGGCGGCAAAGGCGCGAACGCCGTTGGCGCTGGTGAACATCAGGGCCTGGGCGTCGGCCAGGGAGTCGGCCAGGTCGGCGGCGGCGTCCGCGACGGGCTCGATTCGCAGCAGCGGCGCGGCGATGCCCTCATGCCCCTTTTCCGCCAGCAGGGCGATTGTGACGGCGGCGTCCTCCGCCGGTCGGGTGACCAGAAACCGGGCCATCGCCTAGGGCGCCATGGTCAGACGGCCGGGGCGGACAGCGCCGCCAGGAAGCCCGGTCCGGCCAGGCCGGCCAGGGCGTGGCCGGCAGCTTCGCCGATGGCCACCGCATCGACCGCCGCGCCGCGCTCGCTGACCCGATGGACGCGGCTGCCGTCGGGCAGGGCGACCAACCCGTCCAGCCGCAGCCCGCCATCGTCGTCGATGGTGGCCAGGGCGGCGATGGGCGTGCGGCAGGACCCGTCCAGGATCTTGAGCATCGCCCGTTCGGCGGTCACGCGCTGGCGGCTGCGGCGGCAGTCGATCGCCGCCAGCCAGGCGGCCACGGTCGGGTCGTCGATCCGCCGCTCCACCGCGATGGCGCCCTGGGCGACGGCCGGCAGCATCACCGCCGGGTCCAGCACCTGATCGATGATGTCGGACTTGCCCAGCCGGTTGAGCCCGGCCACCGCCAGCAGGGTCGCGTCGACCGTGCCGTCCTCAAGCTTGCGCAGACGCGTCTCGACATTGCCGCGCAGGGGCACGACGGTCACGTCCGGCCGCCGCGCCAGGATCAGGGCCTGACGGCGCAGGGCGCTGGTGCCCACCCGCGATCCGGGCGCCAGCGTGTCCAGCGTCGCGCCGTCGCGGGCGAAAAAGGCATCCAGGGGGTTTTCGCGCGGCAGCACGCAGTCGATCACCAGACCGGGCGGCAGCCAGGTGGCCACGTCCTTCATCGAATGGACGGCCACGTCGACCGACCCTTCGATCAGCGCTTCCTCGATCTCCTTGGTGAACAGTCCCTTGCCGCCGATATCGGCCAGGGGCCGGTCGCGGACCGAATCGCCGGTGGTCTGCAGGGGCACGATCTCGATGGCGTCCGGGGCGGCCAGCGCCGGGTCGGCGCCGGCCAGCCGGGCCCGGACCGCCCGGGCCTGGGCCATGGCCAGGGGGCTGCGGCGGGTGCCGATGCGAAGGAGCGGTTTCATGGCCGGCATCGTGGCGACGGGCCGGAGGGGCGTCAATGTCGAGTCGGGGGTCGGCGGTTGGGCGCGGCGGCGCGGGCTCCGCCATTGCGCTGCCCCGGACATCCCGGTGTCCCGTTTCCGGCCGGCCTGCTATCACTGCGCGTGAAGCGAGACCGGACCATGGGGTATGAGAACGGACGTGCGCGTTCTGGGCATCGAAACGTCCTGCGATGAAACAGCGGCCGCGATCGTGTCGGACGGTGGGGAGATCCTGTCCAGCGTCGTGCTGTCCCAGCTCGACGAACACCGTCCCTATGGCGGCGTGGTGCCCGAGATCGCGGCCCGCAGCCATCTGGCGCACCTGAACGGGCTGATCCGAAGGGCGCTGGCCGAGGCGAAGACCGATTTTTCCGGCATCGACGCCGTCGCCGCCACCGGCGGACCGGGGCTGATCGGCGGCGTGCTGGTGGGGATGATGACCGCCAAGGGCATCGCCGCCGCCCTGGGCCTGCCGTTCGTGGCCGTCAATCATCTGGAGGGACACGCGCTGACGGCGCGGTTGACCCATGGACTGGATTTTCCCTACCTGCTGCTGCTGGTGTCGGGCGGTCACTGCCAGCTTTTGACGGTCGAGGGTGTCGGCCGTTATCGCCGGCTGGGCACGACCATCGACGACGCGGTGGGCGAGGCCTTCGACAAGGCGGCCAAGCTGCTGGGTCTGGGCTATCCCGGCGGCCCGGCGGTCGAGCGCGCGGCGGCGGGGGGCGACCCCGGGCGGTTCGATCTGCCCCGGCCGATGGCCGGCCGGCCGGGCTGCGATTTTTCCTTCTCCGGGCTCAAGACGGCATTGCGTCAGCGGGTCGCGGCGTTGCCCGACGGACCCTTGAGGCAGCGGGACGTGGCCGATCTGGCGGCGTCGTTCCAGGACGCGGCCGCCGACTGCCTGGCCGACCGCGCCGCCCACGCCATCGACACGTTCCGCGCCGCGCATCCGCGTGGCGGCGCCCTGGTGGTGGCGGGGGGCGTGGCCGCCAACCGGACGGTCAGGACCCGCCTGGATAGCGTGGCGGCGAACGGCGGACTGCCGTTCATCGCGCCGCCCGCGGCGTTGTGCACCGACAACGCGGCGATGATCGCCTGGGCCGGGGTGGAGCGTCGCCGTCTCGGTCTCGCCGACGGGCTGGACGTCGCGCCGCGGCCGCGCTGGCCGCTGGATCCCGACGCGCCGCCGTCCGTCGGCGCCGGGGTCAAGGCATGACCGGGGCGATCCCGTGACGGACGTCCACCGAATCGCGGTCCTCGGCGGCGGCGCCTGGGGCACGGCGCTCGCCCAGGCCGCCATCCGCGCCGGCCGGGCCGTGACCCTGTGGGCCCGGGACGCGGCCCTGATCGACACGATCGCGCGGACGCGGGAAAACCCGACCTATCTGCCGGGCATCCCGCTGGATCCGGCCATCCGCGCCACGGCCGATCTGGAGGACGCGCTGTCCGGCGCCGATGCGGTGCTGCTGGCCGCGCCGGCGCAGCATACGCGTACCCTGGCCGCCGCCCTGACGGCGACCGATGCGCCGCTGGTGCTGTGCGCCAAGGGGTTCGAGACAGCCACCGGCGCCACCATGACCCAGGCGGTGGGCGAGGTCCGTCCCAACGCCCGCCTGGCGGTGCTGTCCGGCCCCAGCTTCGCCCACGAGGTGGCGCGGGGGCGGCCGACGGCGGTCACCCTGGCCTCCGCCGACCCGGCGTTGGGCGAGGCCCTGTCCCGGGCCCTGGGCGGCGGCGCCTTCCGGCCCTATTGGACGGACGATGTGACGGGCGTGGAGATCGGCGGCGCGGTCAAGAATGTCCTGGCCATCGCCGCCGGCGCCGTCATGGGTCGTGGCCTTGGCGAAAACGCGCGGGCCGCGCTGATCACCCGCGGCCTGGCCGAAATGATGCGCCTGGGCGCGGCGATGGGCGCCCGGCCGGAAACGCTGATGGGCCTGTCGGGCCTGGGCGACTTGGTGCTGACCGCGACCAGCCCCGCGTCGCGCAACACCTCCCTGGGCATGGCGCTGGGCCAGGGCCGGACGCTGGCCGATATCCTGGCCGGGCGCCGGTCGGTCAGCGAAGGCGTCCATACGGCCGGCGCGGTGGTGCGGCTGGCCCGGACCCACGGCATCGACATGCCGATCTCCGGCGCCGTCGACGCCGTGCTGTCGGGCGGCGCCGACATCGACGCGACCGTCCGCGCCCTGCTCGACCGGCCCCTGAAGGCCGAACGGTGAGGGGAGTGGTGCGCCCCCTGGCGTTCCGCGCGCGGGATCTTTACACCAGGGCCGGTTTGTTCGACAGCGTTACCGTCGGGCGCGGGAAACGGGTTCTGCCGCTTTAGGGGAAAGTGCCATGGCCTATTGGCTGATCAAGTCCGAGCCGGACACCTGGTCCTGGGACCGGCAGGTCGCCGCCGGCGTCCAGGAATGGGACGGCGTGCGCAACCACCAGGCCAAGAACAACCTGGTGGCGATGAAGGCGGGCGAGCGCGCCTTTTTCTACCATTCGGGGGCGGACAGGGAGATCGTGGGCATCGTCGAGGTCGCGGCCGAGGCCCATCCCGACAGCACCGACGCCACCGGATCCTGGTTCTGTCCGGACTTCCGGGCGGTGCGCCCCTTTGTCACACCGGTCACGCTGGCCCGGATCAAGGCGGAGCCGCGCCTGGCCGACATGGCGCTGGTCCGCAACAGCCGGCTGTCGGTGCAGCCGGTGACGGATGCGCAGTGGCGTCTGGTCTGTGCGATGGGGGAAACCGACCCGGACTGAACCGCCGGCCGGGGCGCGCGCCTCCGGGGCCGATGCGGGTTTCCGCCCGCTGCGGCGCTCAGATGTGGGTGAGCTGGAGCTGCAGATCGGCGGCGCTGCGGCCGATGCGGCGGGCCAGGGCCTTGGCCGTGGCGGCGGCGTCGGTATAGCCGGGATCGCCATCGGCGGGCACCGAATTCAACAGCCCGTCGAGCGTGCCAAGACTGGTTCGCTGGCTCACTTCGGCCAGCCGCTGGACGATCTCGGAAACGTCTTCCTGCGCCGAACCGGTCTGCGAATCGTTGGCGGGAATGCCGTGGGTGTTGTCGGACATGGCCTCTTCCTCGAATGTCGGTCGGACAGAAAGTCGTCCGCCAAGGCCAACCATGCGCCTTAACCTCTTAAGGTCGCGTAAACGCTGAAAAGGGGCCGTCGGGGCGTCCGATACCGCCCGCCATTGTGCGATGCAGTTGAGCCCGGCCGCGGTTCCGGCGATACTCCCCCGTGGGAACACCACCAACGCGCCCGGTCGCACCGAAAAATGAAGGCGCGCGTGACGCCGCAACGTTTTTGGGAGGATCTAAAGCGATGACCGACACCACCCGTTTTCCGGTGCCCGAGGCATGGTCCGCGTCGGCCTGGGTGGACGCCGCCGGATATCAGAAGATGTACGATCGGTCGATCGCCGATCCCGACGGGTTCTGGGCCGAGCACGGCAAGCGTCTGACCTGGATGAAGCCCTACGACCGGGTCAAGAACGTCGACTTCACGGATCAGGCGCGCATCCGCTGGTTCGAGGACGGGACGCTCAACGTCTGCTACAACTGCGTCGACCGGCACCTGGCGACACGAGCCGACCAGACGGCCATCATCTGGGAAGGCGACAGCCCCCAGGACCACAAGCACATCAGTTATTCGGAGATCCATCAGAACGTCGCCCGGCTGGCCAACGTCCTGAAGGCGCGAGGGGTCAAGAAGGGCGATATCGTCACCCTATACCTGCCGATGATTCCGGAAGCGGCGTACGCGATGCTGGCCTGCGCCCGAATCGGCGCGGTCCATTCGGTGGTGTTCGGCGGGTTTTCACCCGACAGTTTGAAGGACCGCATTCAGGACTGCGGCAGCGTCTGCCTGATCACCGCCGACGAAGGGCTGCGCGGCGGCCGCAAGGTCCCGCTCAAGGCCAATGCCGACGCCGCCCTGGCGCACTGCCCGGACGTTCACACCACCATCGTGGTACGCCGCACCGGCGGCTCGGTCAAATGGGCCGACGGCCGCGACCTCTGGTACGACGAGGAATGCGCCAAGGTTTCGTCCGACTGCCCCTGCGAGGAAATGTCGGCCGAGGATCCGCTGTTCATCCTCTATACCTCGGGATCGACCGGCAAGCCCAAGGGGGTGCTGCACAGCACCGGCGGCTATCTGGTCTATGCCTCCATGACCCATCAGTACGTGTTCGATTATCACGACGGCGACGTCTATTGGTGCACGGCCGATGTCGGCTGGGTCACGGGCCACAGCTATATCGTCTACGGCCCGCTGGCCAACGGCGCCACGACCCTGATGTTCGAGGGGGTGCCCAACTACCCCGACGCGTCGCGCTTCTGGCAGGTGGTGGACAAGCACAAGGTCACCATCTTCTACACCGCCCCCACCGCCATCCGCGCCCTGATGCGCGAAGGCGAGGGGCCAGTGAAAAAGGCCAGCCGCAAAAGCCTGCGCCTGCTGGGGTCGGTCGGCGAACCGATCAACCCGGAGGCGTGGCTGTGGTATCACAACACGGTCGGCGACGGGCGCTGTCCCATCGTCGATACCTGGTGGCAGACGGAAACCGGCGGCATCCTGATCACGCCGCTGCCCGGCGCGACGACGCTCAAGCCCGGGTCGGCGACCCGGCCCTTCTTCGGCGTCAAGCCGGTGCTGGTCGACAATGACGGCAACCACCTGGAAGGCGCGACCGAGGGCAATCTGTGCATCGCCGACAGCTGGCCGGGGCAGATGCGCACCGTCTTCGGCGATCATGACCGCTTTGTGCAGACCTATTTCTCGACCTTCCCGGGCATGTACTTCACCGGCGACGGCTGCCGCCGCGACGAGGACGGGTACTATTGGATCACCGGCCGGGTCGACGACGTCATCAACGTGTCGGGTCACCGCATGGGCACGGCCGAGGTCGAAAGCGCCCTGGTGGCCCACGCCAAGGTGGCGGAGGCGGCGGTGGTCGGCTACCCCCACGACATCAAGGGCCAGGGCATCTACGCCTATGTCACCCTCAATGCCGGCGAATCGCCCAGCGACGAGCTGCGGCGCGAACTGGCCCAATGGGTGCGCAAGGAGATCGGCCCGATCGCCACGCCGGATCTCATCCAGTGGGCGCCGGGTCTGCCCAAGACCCGGTCCGGCAAGATCATGCGCCGCATCCTGCGCAAGATCGCGGCCAACGAACACGACGCCCTGGGGGACACCTCCACCCTGGCCGACCCCGGCGTGGTCGGCGATCTGGTCGAAAGCCGCATGAACCGGGCCTGAGGACCGGCGGTCCCGGCCGCGCGCGCGACCATCGAGCGCGCGGTCCGGGCGGCGCCTTCCGCCGGTTGCGAACCGGTGGCGGGCCTGTCGCCTCGGCGGTGGCCCCGACCGCGCGGGTGCGGGGCTGTGCGCCGCCGTTCGCGGGTCTGCCGCGCCCGACGCCGGGACCCGGACGCGGGGATCGCCTTCGGTGCATGCCGCGGGTCGGTCCCGCGATTGCGGTCGCATCAAAGGGATTGTGTCTGCGGCTCGGCGGTGTCCGATACATGCTTCACGAAGCGCGCCAGGGCCGGTTTGCTTGCGCGTTTGGGCCATACCGCCTGCGTCCGCATGCGATCGTCGACATCGTGGATCGGGCGAACGGCAATGCGCCTATCGACGGTTCGCGCGACGCATTCCGGCATCACGGATACGCCGAGACCGCAGGCGACAAGGCCGACTATCGCGCGCGACTCCGGCGCGGTTTGCAGGATTCGCGGTCGAATGCCGACTTTTTCGCAATGCGCAAACAGCAGAGCATTGTACATGGCCCACGCCTCCGGGTCGCCCAGCACGAACGGATAGTGGGCCAGATCGCCGAGCGATACCCGAGACGCCGAAGCGAGCGGATTGTCGTGCGGCACCAGCGCCACAAACCGGTCCAGCTGCATGTCGATGGCCTCAAGTTCGTCGTCGGCAACGGGCCCGGTCATGATGGCGATATCGATCGATCCGTCGCGGAGCATCACAAGCTGGCGTTCCGAATAGACCTGCACGAGGCGGATATGCACCTCCGGTGCTTCGCCGAGAAACGACTTGATCAGGTCGGGAAGAGTTCCGGCGATCGCGGTGTCCGTGTAGCCTATGGTAAGCGCACCGGCATATCCGCGCGCGACCTTTTGGGTCTGATCGATTGTCGCGACAAGCGAATCGAGAACGCGCTTGCAACCGGCCGCGAAGCTCTCGCCCGCGTGGGTGAGGCGGACCTGCCTGTTGCTACGCTCCAAAAGCCGCACCCCGACCTCGTCTTCCAATTGCACGATCGCGCGGCTGAGCGCTGGCTGCGTGATGTTCAGCTTGTCGGCGGTTCTCCTGAAGTTCAGTTCGGTGGCCAGAACGCTGAAATAGCGCAGGCGGCGCAGTCCGGTTTCCATGTCGGCTTCGCAGCCTCCCTTTCGAATGATGCACATTAGGCATCAATAAGCTCAGAACTTTACATTATCCAAACTAAGCAAGCGGGGATACCGTTGGGTAAAGGTCCATCAACCGGGAGGCAAATAATGTTCACAAAACCCCGCTACGCCTTGTTCGGACTGGCCTTGGGAGCGCTTGTCGCGGGCGCGGGCGCTGCCCAGGCCGAAAACCTGACGATGAATATCGGGTGGTCGACGCCGCTCGATTCCGACTACGGCGTACTCGCGACGAAGTTCAAGGAGCTTGTCGAGACCTACAGCGACAACACCATCGAGGTGAAGCTGCGCTGCTGCGGGCAGATCGCATCGGAAGACGATGCCTTCAAGGCGATGCAGCTCGGCACCGTCGACGCCTATTTCGTCTCGCAGAACAACGTCTCGCCCCACTGGCCGCTGATGGACGTTTTCGTGCTGCCCTATGTCTTCAACGACACCGAACATCTCGTCGCCGTCGCTGAAGGCGATGTCGGCCAGGAGATCGAGGATCGGATCGCGCAGGACACCGGCGTTCATCTCCTGACCTTCGGCGGGCCGAGCTATCGCGACTTCTTCAATTCCAAACTGCTGATCAACGCGATGTCCGACATGAACGGGCTCAAGATTCGCGTTCCGAAAAACAACGTGATGCTGGCCACCTTTGAGGCCTTCGGCGCCGAGCCCGTTCCGCTCGCATGGTCGGAAACGCCGACCGCCTTGCAGACCGGCACCATCGACGGAGGCGATAACGGAACCAACGTCATCCAGGAAATGAAGTTCTACGAATTCGCGCCCTACCTTACCGTGCTCGATCACTTTGCCGGATTCAGCCCGCTGTTTGCCTCCGACCGGTTCATGTCGAAGCTCGACGGCATGCAGCAGGAGGCGGTCGACCGTGCGGCGCTCGAAGCCGGTCAGTTTCACACCGAATACATGATCAAGAAGATCGAAAGCGTGCGAACCTGGCTTTCGACCGAGGGCGGGATGCAGATATCGCGGCCCGACAGGGCGGAGTTCATCGAGGCCGCTCAAACGGTCCAACATCAGGTGGCCAGCGAGCGCGGCGACGAATTCAGGGCCCTTCTGGACCAGATCCGCGCCGCCGCCAACTAGGCCGATCGTCCCGGACCGCGCGGGCCGCCATGCGGCGCTACGAACGCTGCGTGGCGGCCGGTTGCGGTCGAAAACCGGCCGGGTGACGCCAGATGCCCCGCTTCATCCATCTCCTGGAACGGCACCTCGAAGAAGTGGTCTGCTGTATTGCCCTCGCCCTGATGGCAAGCTGCGTCTTCCTTCAGGTGGTCATGCGCTACGTCTTCAACTCCGCCCTGCAGTGGAGCGAGGAAGTGGCCGCGATGGCCATGGTCTGGGCCGTCTACATGGGCGCCTCTCTGTGCGTTCGCGAGCGGTTCCACATTCGCATCATGGCCGGCGTCATGCTTTTTCCGCGGCGGATCACCAAGGTGCTGGTCCTGCTGGCCGACCTGTTCGCGGCCGCCTACTGCGTCTTCATGCTGATCGTCGCGGTCGACTATCTGGGCGTCCTGCTGCGCTTCACGTCGCGCACGCCAAGCCTCGGAATAGACGAGTTCTATCCGCAATCGGTTTTGTTCATCGGCTACGCGCTGATCCTGCTCCGACTGCTGCAGATCTATGTTGTATGGCTCCGTGACGGCGGAACCGGGCTTCCGGGCATGCGCAGCGAGCATGAAACCTGGACGAAGCCATGAACGAACTCCTGCTCCTCGCGATCGTCTTCACGGTCCTGACCGCGATGGGAGCGCCGCTCTTCGCCGCGGTCGGGCTGACCACCTTTCTGGCGCTGTTCCTGATCGACATCCCCTACACGCTCATGGCCCAGGTCGGCTACACCAGCCTGGCGCCGTTTCCCCTTCTCACGATACCGCTGTTCGTGCTGGCCGGCCGGCTGATGGAACTGGGCGGCATGGGCCAGCGTCTCATCTCGATCGCGACCAGCCTGGTCGGTTCCTATCGCGGCAGCCTCGGCCTCGTCACGGTCTTTGCCTGCATGCTTTTCGCGGCCCTGTCCGGATCCGGTCCGGCGACAACCGCTGCAATCGGTTCGATCACCGTGCCGGCGATGCAGCGAGAGGGTTACAAAACGCCGTTTGCGGCGGCGATCGCCGCCGCGGCAGGCGCGCTCGGCAGCCTGATCCCGCCATCCAACCTGATGATCATCTATGGTCTCGTTTCGGAAACCTCGATCCCGCGGCTATTCCTCGCGGGCATCATACCGGGCTTCATCGTCACCGGGTTCCTGATGATCACGGTATACATCATTGCCCGCCGGCGGGGCTACGGCGGGTCCGGCGAACCGTTCTCCTGGGCTCCGGCCCGGCGCGCACTCTGGGACGGCAAATGGGCGGTCGGCGCGCCGGCGCTCATCCTCGGCGGGATCTATAGCGGGGCCTTCACCCCCACCGAAGCCGCGTCCGTTGCCGTTTTCTACGCGCTTTTCGTGGGGTTGGTCATCTATCGCGAACTGACGCCGGCAAAGGTGATCGACAGCCTGCGCTTCACCGCCCTGATGACGGGTCTGCTCATACTGCTGGCCCCGACGCTTGCCTTCGGCCAGCTCTCCGCCTTTTACGACGTCCCGGCGGCGGTTGAGACGATGATCACCAGCATCACGACCAGTCCGATCCTGGTGATGATCCTGATCGGAATCTTCTACATCATCATCGGCACCTTCATGGAGTCGCTGGCGCAGATCATTCTCTTCACGGCCGTATTCCTGCCGCTGGTGACCCATTTGGGCATCGACCCCGTGCTGTTCGGCGTGTTCACCGTGATCACCTGCGAGATCGGTTTTCTGACACCCCCGCTTGGCGGCAATCTCAACGTCGCCGCGCGGATTTCCGGCATCACGATCGAGCAGGTCTCGGTTGCCGTTCTGCCCTTCATCATCGCCTACTGTCTGGGTCTTTTGCTGCTGATCTTCTTTCCCGACCTTTCGCTATGGCTACCGAATTACGTTTACGGCCCCCCGCGCTAGAGCAGGATCGCCTTGGGTGGAATCGCTTCGGCGATCCCGCCCAAGGCGTGAATCCTACTCTATTCATAGAGTTAGAGAGCGATTCACGTCATTGGTGGAAGCGGGTCCGCTTCCACCAATGACGATCGCGCTCTAGGACAGAACCAACGGAGCATCCCATGCTGGATACCATCCTCGCCGGCGGCCTTGTCCATGACGGAACGGGGTCGGAACCTGTGCGTGCCGATGTCGGCGTCAGTGCCGGCCGCATTGCTGAAATCGGCGATCTTTCGGGCGTTCGGGCGGCACGGCGCGTGGACCTGAAGGGCCTTGCCGTCTCGCCCGGGTTCATCGATCTGCACACCCATTCCGACTTCACCCTGATGGCCGATGGCCGCGCGCAAAGCCAAGTGCATCAGGGCGTCACCACCGAAGTCATCGGCCAATGCGGCTATTCCTGCGCGCCCGTTCGCACCGCCCGCGACGTGGAGATCATGGCGCCGGGGTTCACCAGCGGAATGGTCGATGTGGACTGGCGCACGTTCGGCGAGTATCTCGACCATCTTGCCCGTGTGCCGCTGGGCGTGAATGTTGCCGCCTTTGTCGGCCACGGCACGATCCACCGGGCCGTGCTGGGCGATGCGCTTCGCCCCGCCGACGATGCGGAAATGGATGAGATGAAAAGGCTCCTCGAAGACAGCATCGACGGCGGAGCGTACGGATTTTCCAGCGGGCTCGAATACTGGCCCGGCAATCTCGCAACGCCCGACCAGTTGACCGAAATGGCCGCAGTCGCCGCCAAGCGCGGCGTTCTCTACGCGACCCACGTGCGAAATCGCGACCTGTTCTACGACATCGGGTTCGGCGAGGCGATCTCCACGGCCCGGGCCGCCGGCGCAAGGCTGCAGATATCCCATATCCAGCCGAAATACGGCGCGCCTTCCTACGCCATGGAACATGCCGTCCGGATGGTCGAAGAGGCGCATGGCCACGGCGTCGACGTGGCGTACGATGTCATTCCGCACGACTGGTCGCATACGCGCGTTCTTTCGATCCTCCCGCAATGGGCCCAGGAGGGTGGCGTCGACGCGGTCCTCGAACGGCTCGGCGACCGATCGATCCGCGAGCGCATCAAGGGCAATCGCCGCCCCATGTGGCGCTTGGTCAAGGACCGTCACTGGAACAAGATCGTTCTCATGCAGTCGAACCGGAATCCCGACCTCGTCGGCATGACATTCGAAGAGATCGGCGCAAGGCGAAGGGCAGATCCCTATGATGCGGCGCTCGATCTGCTGGTCGAGGAAGGCGAGCACATGGCGCATCTGATGTGGACGTCGCAGAGTTTCTCCGAGGCGGACATCAGGCTGGCGATTTCCCAGCCCGATTGCGCGATCATCTCCGACACTCTGGCGCTGGCGCCGGAGGGATGCATGAAGCACCACATCGGCTCGCTCAGCGGCTACGGCTGGGCGGCACGCTTCCTGCAGCACTATGTGCGCGATCATGGCGTGTTGAGCCTCGCCGAAGGTCTGCGCCGCCTCTCGTCGCTTCCGGCCGAGCGGCTCGGCGTTTCCGACCGCGGCATCCTAAAAAAGGGCGCATGGGCCGATATCGCGGTCTTCGACGCCGACCAGATCGAAAGCCATTGCGACGTCACGCAGCCGCGCCGTTATGCGACCGGCATCGCCCATGTTCTCGTCAACGGCGTTTTCAGCATGTTTGACGGCCAACGCACGGACGACAATGGCGGCCGCGTCCTGCGGTCGCATTGATGGGAGGCTTTCGACGCGGCGTACGGGTTGGGCGCCGTGGCGGGGCCTGGTGGGTTCGTTGCGGCGAGCGGATGTGGCGATCACGGTGCTTGGCCTGTCACGTTGACACGGCACGCGTCAGGCGGCCGGCGACGTGGCCGGCCGATCCGAAAGCCCGCGCACCCTGGTCGGGGCCCATGGCGCCCGGGCGCGCGGCGACGTCTAGAGCAGGATCGCCTTGGGTGGAATCGCTTCGGCGATCCCACCCAAGGCGTGA
>JBQLZQ010000023.1:0-76889 GCA_052168355.1 Inquilinaceae bacterium | reverse complement strand
TCATTGGTGGAAGCGGGTCCGCTTCCACCAATGACGATCGCGCTCTAGCCCGCCAGCCGGTGCAAGGTTCCCCCCGGCTTGAGCCGCGCCTCGGCCAGCCGGTCGGCAACGATGTTAGTCGGCAGCTCCTGGCGGTCCGACGCCTCGTAGATATCGGTCATGGTCCGGGCGATGCCCTCGACCCGAGCGGCCACGGCCCCGTCGTCGGTGCCCAGCCACTCCGCCGCCACCCGCATCAGCCCGCCGGCATTGATGGCGTAGTCGGGGGCGTAGAGAATGCCGCGGCGCCGCAGGGCTTCGCCGTGCCGATCCTCGGCAAGCTGGTTGTTGGCCGACCCGGCAATGATGCCGGCCTTGAGGCGGGGCAGGGTGTCGTCGTCGATCACGGCCCCCAGCGCGCAGGGCGCAAAGACGTCGGCCTCGGCCTCCAGGATCGTGTCCGGTGCCATGGCAACGGCATCGAACGCCTCCACCGCGCGGGTCACCGCTTCGGGCCGCGTGTCGGCCACGATCAGCCGCGCGCCGTGGTCGGCCAGCAGCCGGCACAGCGCCATGCCCACATGTCCCAGCCCCTGGACGGCGACCACGCTGCCGCCGACCTCGCGGCCGCGATGGGCCAGCGCCGCCCTCAGACCCACGAAGACGCCGCGGGCGGTGGCGCCCGAAGGGTCGCCGCTGCCGCCCTGCTGAGGCGAAAGGCCGGACACATAGCGGGTGGTCCGCCGCATTTCGCCCATGTCGGCGACGGTCATGCCGACATCCTCGGCCACGATATAACGGCCGCCCAGCGCGTCGACCGCGCGACCCATGGCGCGCATCAGCGCCGGTGTCTTGTCGCGGCCGGCGTCGCCGATGATGACCGACTTGCCGCCGCCCAGGGGCAGGTCGGCCAACGCCGCCTTGTACGTCATGCCGCGGGACAGGCGCAGCGCGTCGCGCTCGGCGTCCGCCGCGCTCGGATAGGCCCACATGCGGCATCCGCCCAGGGCGGGGCCGCGGGTCAAATCGTGGACGGCGATGATGGCGCGCAGGCCGGTGGCGGCGTCCGCCGCATGCACGACCAGCGCGTGGCCGTCGAAATCGGCTCGGTCGAAAACTGCCATTGGTGCTTCCCTCCCAGGTCAGCGAGATCGTTGAGTCAAGTATCGGGAGGCTTGGTTAAGGGTTCAATTCCACGATCGCCGTGTGGCGATATTCGCAGCAATCAATGCGGCCGGGCATCCGTTGGGGCCATCGCGCACCGCCGGGAGCATCGTTCGGGTAAGAAAATTTCTCGAGCGAAATCCGCACGCGAGGCGAGGGCGACTCATATATAACAAAAATTTTTTGTTATTTTATTTAGTTTGATACAATGAAAGTGTGAAATATATAGGGATAAGGAAACGCGGCGCCTTGTCGCGAATGAACATTGGGAGATCGGCGATGAAGCATGCTCTGTTCGGTGCGGCCCTTCTGGCGACGGCCACGATTTTGGGGAGCACGGCGCCCGCCTCGGCGGACACACCCTTGGTCGACGTGGATTGGCTGCAGGCCAACCTCGATCGGCCGGATCTGGTCGTTCTCGACATCCGCAATCAGATTGACGGCGGGTCGGCCGAGACCTTCGCGCAGGGGCATATTCCCGGTTCCGTCTACAGCGACTATGGCCAGGACGGATGGCGGACGACGGTCGACGATATCGTCGGCAAGCTGCCGCCCGTGGCCGATCTGGAGACGCTGATCGGCGGTCTGGGCATCGACAATGACGAGCATGTCGTGATCGTGCCGGGGGGCGTCAGCTCGACCGATTTCGGCAGCGCGGCCAGGGTTTACTGGACCTTCAAGGTGCTGGGTCACGACGCGGTCTCGATCCTGGAGGGCGGATACGCCGCGTGGGCGGCCGATGCCGACGCGCCGGTCGACACCGGCGCCGCGACGGCCGAGCCGACACAGTTCGTCGCCGATTTCCGGCCGCAACTGCTGGCCACGACCGACCAGGTCCAGGCCGCGATCGACAGCGGGCAGGTGACGCTTGTCGACGCCCGGCCGAACGACCAGTATATCGGCGCAGCGGCCCATCCAAAGGCGAGCCAGGCCGGCACGCTGCCGGGTGCGGTCAACCTGCCGCACAGCACGTTGGTGCTGCAGGACGGGCGGGACGTCGTGGATGGCACATCGCTGGACGCGCTGCTGGCCAAGATAGGCGCCGACGGCGAGGGCGAGCAGATCGCCTTCTGCAACACCGGCCATTGGGCCGCTGTCGGCTGGTTTGCCTTAAGCGAGGTCGCGGGGAAGAAGGATGTACGCCTCTATGACGGCTCGATGGTGGAATGGACCGCCGACGCCGACCGTCCGGTCCAGACCGGCGAGGGCGTTGCCGCCGTCAACTGACGCGGCCTCGGCGTCCCCTCAGGCGGCGGTACGATCATGACCGTTCTCTCCGATGCGATCGGCGGCCGGCGGGCTGCTGGCCCGCTTGGCCAGCCGCCGGCCGACCGATGGGCCCTGACCATGGCCGGGCTTGGGCTTCTGCTTGGCGCGGCCTTCGTCGCCCAGGCCATCGACGGCCGGCAGGCGGCGCTGTTTCTGATCGGCGGCGCCCTGGGAGCCGTGCTGTTCCACGCGGCCTTTGGCTTCACCGGCGCCTGGCGGGCCTTTCTGCGCGACGGCGACGGCACGGGCCTGCGCGCCCAGATGCTGATGATCGCGCTGGCGTCGGTCTTCTTCCTGCCGCTGGTGGTCCAGGGAAGCGCCTTCGGCCAGCCGGTCGGCGGCACCTATGGGCCGGTCGGCGTGTCGGTCTTTGTCGGCGCTTTCCTGTTCGGCCTTGGGATGCAGCTGGGCGGCGGCTGCGGGTCGGGCACGCTGTTCACCGTCGGCGGCGGCAGTGTGCGGATGCTGGTCACGCTGGCCTTCTTCATCGTCGGATCGGTGATCGGGTCCGCCCATCTGTCCTGGTGGCTGGATCTGCCGTCTTTCGGCGCCATTTCGCTGGGGCACACCTATGGCCCCTGGCCGGCGCTGGCGTTTCAGCTGGTGCTGCTGGCGCTGGTCGCCGGGGCCGTCACGGCGTGGGAATGGCGCCGCCGTGGCCCCCGGCGGGCCGCCATGCCCGAACCGGCGGCGCCGGCCGTACCCATGCCGGCGCGCCTGTGGCGCGGTCCGTGGCCGCTGATCTGGGGGGGCGTGGCGCTGGCCCTGCTCAATGTCGTGACCCTGATCGTGGCCGGCCATCCCTGGTCCATCACCTCCGCCTTCGCATTGTGGGGGGCCAAGATTTCGGCGGCGCTGGGCATCGAAATCGCCGCCTGGACAGGGTCGCCGGCGATGCGGGAAAGCGTTCTGGCCAACACCGTTTCGGTGATGAATTTCGGCCTGGTTCTGGGCGCGGCCCTGGCCGCCGCGGCGGCTGGCCGTTTCGCGCCGTCCGCCCGGCTGCCGCTCAAATCGGCGTTGGCGGCGGTGACAGGCGGCCTGCTCATGGGCTACGGCGCGCGGCTTGGGTTCGGCTGCAACATCGGCGCGATGTTCAGCGGCATCGCCTCGGGCAGCGTCCATGGATGGCTGTGGTTCGGGGCCGCCTTTGCCGGGTCCGCCCTGGGCGTCCGCGTGCGCCCGCGCTTCGGCCTGGCGCGCTGAGGGTTATGCCGTGAGCGGCGTCAACCGGCTGATCGTGATCCTGGCATTCGCCGTGGCGACGGCGGCCGTCGCGGCCGACCATTGGGCCTCGACGCGGGCACCGGAAACGCCGGCCGCGGAGCCCGCAACGCCCTAAAACCCGATCAGGATCCGGCCCAGGTCCGGGACGGTCCGGTATCGACATGCACAAAACCGCTGCGGGGATAGTAGCCGACGCCGCCGGCCCGCAGAGACATCGCGCAATCGCGGAGGCCCTCAAGGCGGGTGCCCGGCAGGGCGATGTCGATGGCCTGGCCCTTCATGTGATAGCTGCGCTTGGCCACGCCGCGTCCGGCGGCGGCCAGCCGGGCGTTGGTCCTTGGCGAGCGGTAACCGCTGATGATCCGGAACGGCTCGCGCGTGCCCAGCGAGCGGCGGACCTGATAGAGGATGTCGAATGTCCCGACATCCATGTCGATGACCTCTCCGGTCCGCCAGTCGCGCAGAAAGTGGTTCAGGCGGAGCAGGGCGTCGGGATCTTGCCAGCCGTCGCGGAAATACTCGACATCGATTCGCTCGCCATTGTGCACGTTGACCATGGACAGCGACCGTGATCCGTCCAGCCCGGTCGAGGCCCGGGCCAGGGTCGGCGCCATCGCCAAGCCAGCCACCGTCGTGGCCAGAAACCGGCGGCGACCAAGGCGCAAGGACGGTGCGGTGCGTTCTGCCATGGTGGAAAACTCCGGCATGTTTGGGATGGTTCGGTGCTGGTCCCGATGGTATGGGAAGCAGGTTGACCGCCGGTTAATCGCGCCCGCAAAACCGACCCCCTCCAATCCTTAAAGGACCGTTAACCATGCTTTTGCATTTGTGCACCTGGCAGGAAGTCGAAGATCGGCTGAAGCGCACGACCGGTATTATCGTGCCGATCGGATCGACCGAGCAGCATGGGCCAAACGGGCTGATGGGGACCGACGCCCTGTGCGCCGAAGGCATCGCAAGGGGTGTCGGCGAAAAGGTCGATGCCCTGGTGGCGCCGACCATCGCCGTGGGCATGGCCCAGCACCATCTGGCCTTTTCCGGGACCATGACCCTGCGCCCGTCGACACTGATCGCGGTGGTACGGGACATGGTCCGGTCGCTCGGCCGCCATGGGTTCGACCGGTTCTATTTCATCAACGGCCATGGCGGGAATGTCGCCACGGTCACCGCCGCCTTCTCGGAGATCTACGCCGAGACCAGCTTCAACCGGGAGGAGGGCAACGGCTCCGGCGTCCGCTGCCGGCTGCGCAACTGGTGGGACGCCGCGGGCGTCGGGCGCCTGTCCCGGTCCCTCTACGGCGCCTCGGAGGGTAGCCATGCCACGCCGTCGGAGGTGGCTGTGACCCAGTACCTGTTTCCGGAGTCGATCAAGACCGCGACCATGACCCCCAAGGTGGCGCCGGGCGGCACCATCAACGATGCCTTCGACTATCGCCGCCAGTTTCCCGACGGTCGCATCGGGTCCGATCCGTCCCTGGCCACGCCGGATGCCGGACGGCAGCTCTACGAGGCGGCGGTCACCGATCTGGCGGAGGATTACCGCGCCTTCCTCTGACTTCGTACCGGCGCGCGAGGCGGAACGGAGACCCATGACCGGTATCGTCGTTGCTGTCGGCCGGGACGGCACGCACAATTTCAGCAAGCCGGTGCTCGACGGCATCCGGCTGGTCGCGGGGCTTGGGGTGGACGGCGACGCCCACAGCGGCCGGACGGTCAAGCACCGATCGCGGGTGGCGCGCGATCCCACGCAGCCGAACCTGCGGCAGGTCCATCTGATCCACGCCGAGCTGCACGAGGCCTTGCGGGCGGCGGGGTTTGCCGTCGCCGCCGGCGACATGGGCGAGAACATCACCACGAGCGGCGTCGATCTGCTGGCCCTGCCGCGCGGGGCGCGGCTGCATCTGGGCGACGCGGCGGTGGTCGAAGTCACGGGGCTTCGCAATCCGTGCGTCCAGCTGGACCGGTTCGCGCCGGGGCTGATGGCCGCCGTCCTGGACCGCGCGACCGACGGTGCCCTGATCCGCAAGGCCGGGATCATGGGGATCGTATTGGCGGGCGGCGCGGTGCGCCCGGGCGACGCCGTCATCGTGGCGCTGCCACCGGAACCGCATCGCCCCCTGGAACCGGTATGATGCACGGAGATTCCGGTCTCGCGTTGTTTCTCCAATTTTGTCTTGCCGACGCGATCCCGATCCGTTAAATAGAAAATCTTGATTCACCATTTGCGGAGGGCCGATGCATGCTTATGACCTGTCGCCCCCTCTCGGCCTGGTAAGACAGACGCCGTAGACCGCTTGGTGGGTCTTCTCCCGAGACCCTGACAACCGAAGTTTTCGCCACCGGCATTTCGTCCGGTGCCGTTCGATGCACTCAACCCGCGTTCTCGGCGGGCATGCATCGTGGTCGAGCGGCCGTCTCCCCAGACCATCGGCGCGTCCGTCCTGCCGAGCCAGGCTCCCGCGCCATCGCAATTTGTCATAACCCGACGGACCAGCCCGGTCCGCCGTCGGAGACGCTATGGCTTCGGCACAACCTAAGCGAGAATATCATGTTTTTTGAAATGTTCAGAGCGCGCTTCGGGATCCGGCTGTCCATCGGCCGTGTGTTCCGGCTGTTGCATCCGTTCGGTCGTCAGGGCCGCGATCGGGCGCGGCCGCGGCCCGATATCGGCAGACTGCCCCCGTATTTGCGGCGGGACATCGGGCTGGACCGATGACGGAAGTGTCAGCCGTCAGCGAGGAACCCGGTCGGCGAGCAGGCAGGCCCCGGCCACCTGTGCGCCGTCCGGGGGCGGTTCGGTGATCAGATCCAGGGCGGTACAGGCCCGATCGTAGCGGGCCGTCAGGACGGTGCTGGCGACGATCCGCACCGGCCGGTCGCGGACGGCATGGCCGAATAGGGCCAGCGCCGCGCGCAGTTCGTGGCCGATGAGCAGGCCGGAGAGAAGATCGCGCTGCCCCGCCGCGTCGACGGTCTCGAACAGCCGCTCGGTACGGGCGGAAAACAGATGGTGCAACAGCCCGCCGGGCTGGGCGCTGCGGTCGATCCCGCGATCGAAGGCGGTCCAGTCGGGCGGAGCGTCGGCGGCTTCGTCGCCCGGCCCCAGCAGGCTGTGGCGGTCGAGCACGGCGAAGGTCTCGCCGGTGACGAAGGTGGAAAATTGTTCAATGCGGCGTCCCTGGCACAGCACCCATTTGGAATGGGTGCCGGGCAGGCAGAACAGGGTGGCGTCGGTGTCGGCGGGGTCGAGCAGGGACAGCGCCCCCAGGGTCTGGGTTTCCTCGCCCCGCATCACGTCCCAATGCCCGGCCGCCGACCGATGGCGCAGGCCCGGCGCGATCCATAGGGTGCGGCCGGCGGCATCGACCGGTGTCAAGGCGCCGGCCAAAGCGTCGAGACCGGCCGGGCAGTCGACATAGCCCGCTTCGCGCCAACCGCCGCGACTGCCGACCATGCCGCTCAGGATGACGATTGCTTCGGGCGCCTCGGCCAGCCAGTCGCCGCAGCTTTCGGCGAACACGATGTCGAAGCCTTGGTCCCGCGCGGCCTTCAGCCCCCACGCGCCCTCCGTGTGGGCGACGGCCACGCCGTCGCGGCACAGCGACGCGCGCAGGTTTGTGGATCCCCAATCGACGGCAATCACCGCCGGCGCCGTTGTCATGATGGGCTCACCGCCTGTGTCGTTAGACCGGCGGCCACCATGCCCGCCCCGTGCCCGGCGTTCAACCGCGACGGTGTTGCCCTATTGCTCGGCCTGCCGCGTCAAGGCTTGGCAGTTGCTGTCCTCGCCAAAGCCGGGCTCGACAAAGGCCAGGGCGCTGGCCACCGGAGTCAGAACGACACCCAGGGCCGCCGCCGCCAGAATGCGCACGGCCAGGGCCGCCGCGTCCGGTGTGACGGACACCGCGCTGAACGATCCTTCGACATGGATCGGCGCGCGGGCGCTGAACAGGCTGGGGTCCTTGGGGTGGGCCAGCAGTTCCAGATCGACGGTCTCGGTGCCCAGATCGAAAGTCCCTTCGCCGGTGACGGTCGAATCGGCCGTGTCTATGACCAGCGCTTGCGCGGTGCCCACGCCCTGCTCGAGGGAGAACGAGGCGATGGCGCAGCGGATGGGCGCCCGGCCGCTGTCCTCGGCGGCCAAAATCCCCAGAGATTCCATGATATCCAGACCGATCAGTTCAACCGCGAGATTGCTGATCTCGCCATCTTCGAGGATGACCGAGACTTCTCCGTCGGCGTTGGCCGCCGCCTCCGCGACGGAGTTGCCCAGGGCTTGAAGCTGCGCCCGACCGACGATTTCGCCGACGGCGTGGCCATCGGGAATAAAGCTTTCCAAACGAAAACCGCTTAAGCGCGCGTTGTACCAGGAGGCGACCTCGTCCTTTTGCGCATTGATCTCGATATCCGCGGTCACTTGGCCACCGGCGACGCCGACGGTCACGGGCTCCAATTTCAAGACTCCGTTCTCAAGGTCGAGCTGCAAGTCCACGGTATCCAGGGGCAGCCCCGGAGCGATGATGGACTCGCCCCTGAACGCGATCTCCGCATCGACGCTGCGGACACGCGCGAAGTCGATAGGCGCATCGGGCAGAAGCCGTTCCCGTTCGGCATAGGCGGCCGCAATTTCCCTCTGGGTATCGGAGGCGGTCTCGCCTTCGCCGGTGGCCACCGGCGCGCCGACGATCGGCCCCAGATCGTCGAAATCCAGAACGCTGGATGTCAGGTCGCCGGAAATGAACAGGCGTTCCGCCGACGTGTCGAAGGACAAGGTCCCGGCCAGGTCGCTGTCGCCGACCTTTCCGGCAAAGTCCGAAAACGACCACACCGCGCCGTCTCGGCTCAGACGGCCCGAGACATCGTAGGGCGGGGTGTCGGGCACGGGCACGCCAAAGATCGGGAAAAGGTCGCCGGCGTTCTGACCGGACAGGGTCAGTTCCATATCCATCCCCGTCAGCTGCAGCGGCGCGGTCAACGTGCCGCTGGCCTGGGCGCGGGTGGGGCCGACGGTCAGATCCGCGTCGACCGGGTAGGGAACGTCTTCGTCCCGCAGGGTCAGCAACGCGCCGGCCAGAAGCGACAACTCGAAGGCACGGCCTTCCAGGGTCCCGGTACCCGTTAGTTCGATACGGTCGTCGCCGTCGCCGCCGTCGCCGCGCACGGTGGCCAATCGCGATTCCAGATCGATGTTCCGGACGGCGTCCCGGTAGCGCAGGAATCCGTCGTCGATACGCAGCCGCCCGATGATGGGGAAGCTGTCGCGGTCTTCCGGCGCCGCAGCGTCGAGGGGCGTGAACGTCCAGTTGGCGGTTCCGTCGGCGGTCTGCTCCAACCACAGGCGCGGTGCCGCGATCGTCAACTCGGGAAGGTTGGCGCGGCCAACCAGAAGATCGAGGACTTCGATGGTAAAGGTGAGCATCTCGATTTCGGCCATATTGGGGTCGCTGGCCCAGTCGGGGTTGCCCAGCCGAATGTCGTTCAGCGTGACCCGGGGCGGCCAGGTCAGATCGACATCGATATCGCCCTCGACGGCGAAGTCACGCCCGGTCGCGGCGCTGCCGCGGTCGTTGACGATACCCCTGAAATGGTTCCAGTCCCACACGAACACCAAGACCGCAGCGCCCAGGACGACAAAACCGATCACGCCCGCGGCCAGCGCCGCCACCGTGGCGACCGCTGTTTTGACGGCGCTCACAACCGGGGCGATTCTACAGACATGCCGGAACCACGGGCGCGCATTGCCCGATGTCCTGACGCGGGGAACCGTCGGCATTGCGGAAGCGGACAGCGGTGATGGTTTCCCCCCGAACGTCCAGCAAGGTCCGGCAATAGAGCGCCGGGTCGGCGCGTTCCGGATCCGTGGAGTGATAGACCAGCGTCCGACTGCCGCTTTCGATGTTGACAATGCTTTCGGCGGGCCGTCCCGCGCAGCCGTTGATCTGGCTGGTGCTCAGGCCCGTCAGTGTCACGGCCGCCGTTTCGGCGGTGGGGCGTTCGGCCGTTGGGGTCACGCATGCGGTCGCCAAGATAAGGACGCAGGCCGGTCCCAGGAGCCGTGCCAGTCGTGACAATGGTTGCGCAGGCATGGCTTCATTCCGGCAAGTTCTCGATGGCGGCATGTCGTCAGTCCCCCGTTTTCATAAACGACCGGTGGCGGCGTTTGTTCCCTCGGGCTTTCGCGCGCTCCCTTCAGGTCAGGCGTAATAGCGGCCGAAGCGATTGGCGAGAAGATCGTCCAGAACCGCCTGTTCCTGCCGGACAAAGCCCGCGTTCGGCAGCTTGCCTTGGCGCATCAGGTCGACCATGGCGCAGATCCCGGCCGCCGTGGTGATCTGAATGGCACTCCAGACCCGGCCGCCGATCTCGCGGCTGTAGATCTTCTTGGCATAGCTTTCCTGGGTCAGCCGCCCGTTCTGCCAGCCGCTGACGGTGACGAAGATGAGGACGACATCCTGCAGGGTGATGGGGATAGCCGTCTCCAGAATGTCCTTCAGGACGTGGCGCCGTTCACCCAGCTTCAGCTCATGGATCAACAGCCGTACCACGCTCCGGTGACCGGGATAACGCACCGTCTTGTAATTGAGGTTGCGCACCCGGCCGGCCAGGGTTTCGCCCAGGGTGCCAAGACCGCCCGAGGTGTTGAAGGCCTCATACTCGGTGCCGTCGAGGGCGAATGCCTCGTCGCCTTCCAGCGGCAGCACCTCCCGCAGTTCACCGTCATGGATTGCCTCGCACGGGTTGCAGTATTCATTGATCAGCCCGTCGGTGCTCCAGGTCAGATTGTATTTCAGCGCGTTCGACGGATAGACCGGCAATGCGCCGACCCGCATATGGACATCTTCCAGCGTGTCGAACCGCTTTGTCACGTCGTACGCGACGACCGATATGAAACCGGGTGCCAGCCCGCATTGCGGCATGAACGCCGTCCGCGACCCCTCGGCCAGTCCCTTTACGTGGCGCGTCCCGGCCACGTCCTCCGTCAAATCGAAATAGTGCGTGCCGCTGTCGCGGGCCGCCTCGGCAATGGCCGGGGTCAAGGTAAAGGGTCCGGCGCTCAGAACCATATCCATGTCGTCAAGCGCGGCGCGCAGGGCGGCACCGTCGGTGACGTCGATCTGGGACCTGGTGAACCGCGTGCCGGTCAAACGGTCCAAGGCGGCGGCACTCCGGTCGCCGACGGTGACGTCGTAATCGTCCGTGCCCGACAACATCTCCATGATCGCCGATCCGATCTTGCCAGCGCCCAGGATCAGGACGCGGCTGGGCCGATCCGAAGGCGTGTTCACCGCGTCAGACGTTTCAGGGCGACAACATTGGCTTTCACATCGGGGGCTTTGACGCCGGGGACCGTCGGTTGCTGCCAGAAGCCGGGGACGGCGGCCGCCAGGACCCTTCGCACCCCGTTGCCGTCGGACAACGGCTCCAGGGCGACCAGATCGTCGAGGACCCGGTTGAGAACGCCCAACTCCATCCGGCTTGGCGTCACCGCGAAAACGCCGTTGGTGGACGTTGATACCGGGGTTTCGCCGTTGGGATCGTACAATTCCTCGAACAGCTTTTCGCCCGGCCGCAGCCCGGTGAACTCCAAGGTCACGTCGACATCGGGTTCCAGTCCGGCCAGACGGATCAGCTGGCGGGCGATGTCGGCGATCTTGATCGGCCGGCCCATGTCGAGCACGAAGATGCGGCCCTTTTCGCCATGGTCGGTCAGGCCGTGCGCCGATGCCTGAAGCACCAGTTCAACCGCTTCGCGGACCGTCATGAAATAGCGGGTGATATCCGGGTCGGTCACCGTCAGGGGGCCGCCGCGGGCAAGCTGGCGCTGGAACAGCGGAATGACCGATCCGCTCGATCCCAGCACGTTGCCAAAGCGCACGGTCAGGAACCGCGTGCCCGGTGTCGATACGGCCGGATCGGTTTCGCGGGCGGCGACATCGAGCGCCTGACAGTAGCTTTCGGCCAGCCGTTTGCTGGCGCCCATGACGCTGGTCGGACTGACCGCCTTGTCCGTGGAAATCTGGATCATGGCGATGGCGCAGCAGGCGCGCGCCGCGTCGGCCACGTTACGGGTCCCCACGGCATTGGTCAGGGCGCCCTGGAGCGGGTTGGCCTCGACCATCGGCACATGCTTGAGGGCGGCCGCGTGGAAGACGATCTCCGGCGACTGGCGCTGCATTTCGGCGTGGATGTAGTCGCGATCGCGGATGTCGCAGAGCAGGGGGCGGCAATCGATTTCGGGATGATTTTCCTGCAGGTCGAGGTGGATGTTGTAGAGGTTGAATTCGCTGTTGTCGGCCAGGATCAGGCAGGCCGGGCGAAAGACCGCGACCTGGCGGGTCAGTTCAGCGCCGATGGTGCCGCCGGCGCCGGTGATCAGGACCCGGCGTCCGGTAATGAGCTTTTCGACCGGCGTTTTGTCGTGCACGACCTGAGGTCGTCCCAGAAGGTCTTCCAGCGCGATCGGCCGCAGCCCGATGGGCCCGTCATCGACGGCGGACTTGAATTCGGTCAGGCTGGGCAGCCGGGCCAACGTCAGACCCAGCCGTTCGGCGCGGACGATCAATCGGCGGACCATGTCGCCGTCGATGTTCCCCTTTGCCTTTGTCAGGATCACCCGTTGCGGCCGTTCGCGCTCCGACAGGCCCGCTACCGCGTCCTCGATCTCGTCCACATGCCCCAGCACCGGAACGCCGTGAATGGCCCGGCCGGTCTGGTTGTCGTCCACGCTCAGGATGCCGACCACGCGATAGTCGGCGTCGCGGTTGTTGCGCATCGCCCGGATGAAAATCTCGGTTCCCGGTCCCATGCCGACCAGAAGAACGGGGATGCGTATCCTCACCTCCGCCCCGAGATGGCGGGCCAGCCGCTGATCCCGGATGAGGCGGTAGACGGCGCGGGGACCGCCCAGCATGATCATCAGCAGGCACCATTGGATTACCGGGACCGACCGTGGAATGGGGTCCAGGCGGTTGAGCAGGAACAGGGCCGGAAGAAAGATCAGGATGGCCAGCGAGACCGCCTTGCCGATGGCCAGAAGGTCGGGCATCGACGCGTACCGCCACACGCCCCGGTACATGCCGAAGAACTGGAAGGATAGCCCGGCGATGACGATGAACAGCGGCACGCCATAGACCAGAACCTGCATGTCCTGCTGGAACATCTGGTTGCCCCACCGCAGGTAAAGCGCCAGTCCGAACGACGTGCCGGCCATGATGAGGTCGTGGATGAACGCCAGCGCCGGTCGATTGAGCGAAAGCGACATCACCTGTCCTCATCTCTGGTCGGGCAAGGGCCGGCTGCGTGGGTATCGGGTCGCAACGCGGCTCTCAGGGACAAATTCGATACAAACAAAAGTATAACGGACGGCAACGGCCAGGAGCGTTCATCAGTGTTGATAGAAGAACTCATCAGCCAAAACAAATTAATTGTTCCCGCGCCGTCAATAGTGGTGCGCCCAATCACCGAGCTTCGCAATATCGCTGGACCATGTCGTCCAAACCCTGATCCAGGGTTAATGGCGGCCGCCAGCCCGTAGTGTCCCGGAACGGCGAATCGTCCACCGTCAGATCGCCGGCCAACCGGCTCCATGCCGCCTCCTTTCCCGCCATCGCCGCGGTCCGACGCATCAGACCGGTCGGGACCGGCACCAGCAGGGTGGGGCGGCCCAGCAGCCCGGCCAGACGCCGCACCAGATCCGGGGTCGAGATGTCTTCCCCGTCGCGGATCAGGAACGTTCCGCCCTCCAGGCCCGGCGCCGTCACCGCAAGGGCTGTGGCATGGGCCAGGTTGACAGCCCCTATCAGGCTGCGGCGGTTGTCCACCGCGCCAAGGGGCAGCGGCACCGGGATCGGTCGGCTGCATAACGCCAGAAGACGCCAAAGGTTGCCCTTGACGCCCGGACCATGAACCAGGGGCGGCCTCAAAACCGTGACGGCGGGGCCGCCCTGGGCCGCCACCTCGGCGAGAGCCTGCTCCGCCAGCCATTTGGAGCGGGCGTAGGGATCGGCCGGGCGCGGCGGATCGGTCGCCGCGAACCGCCGGCCGGGACTGGTTTCGCCCAACACCTTGACGGTGCTCAAGAACACGATCCGTTCGACCCCGGCCCCGGCCGCGGCGGTTGCCAGAGAGCGCGTGCCCTCCAAATTGACGCTGCGATAGAGGGCATCGGGGTCGGGCGCGGTCTCGGTCATCACATGGGCGCGGGCGGCGGCATGGACCACGGCATCGATGCCGTCCAAGGCGCCGGTCCAGTCGGTTTCCCGCCCGATGGCGCCGACGGCAACGCGCTCGACATCTACGTTGGAGCGCGCGGTATCGGCGGTGGAGCGTACCGCCAGCCGGACCTGGTGCCCGGCGGCCATAAGGGCAGTCACCAGATGCGGGCCGACGAACCCGGTCCCCCCGGTGACCAAAACGCGGCTCAAGCCCCGCCCCGCGCGGTGCCGGCGCCCAGATGGATCAGCAGGATGGCAACCGTGACAGCGGCCGGGACCAACGCCCAGGCGCCGATCCAGACGCTGGCGGCGGCGCAGCCGATCAGGATCGCATTGGCCAAAAGGATCCGTCGCACGATGCTCCCATGGTCCCTGCCGGCCTGGGTCGCGCGCTGATAGAAGTGCTGGCGATGGGCCTGCCACACTTTTTCGCCGCGCACGAGGCGCGTGGCCAGGGTCCATGTGCTGTCGGCGAGATAATAGAGCGGCACGATCAGAGCGGCCACCCACAGCCCCGACAGCGCGACCTGCAGCAAAAGCCAGCCGGTGACATAGCCCAGCGGGACGCTGCCCACATCGCCCAGAAACACCCGTGCCGGCGCCCAGTTCCAGACCAGAAACCCAAGCGACGCGCCGGTCAGCGCCACCGCGGGAAGGATCGTGTCGGCGGCAAGCCCGGCGATCCAAGCGGTCAGCGCGAGGCCCAACCCTACGCAGGCCAGCTCGGCGCCGGTGATGCCGTCGATGCCATCCATGAAGTTCACCAGGTTGACGAACCAGAGCCACAGCAGAAAGGCGAGGATCCGGTCGATCGGCAGGGGCAGGGCGCCTTGAAAAATCATGGACGATGACGGCATGACGGCCAGCCCGGTGGCCACGGCAAGGGCCTGGATTGCCAGACGCACGGCTGGCGACAAGCCACGGCGATCGTCGTGCCACGACAGGATGGCCAACGCGGCCGCGGCGGTCACGATGACCGGCCACCCGGCCGGAACGGCCTCGCCGGCAAATCCAAGGGCGACCCAGATCGCCAGAACCACCGGCACCACCGCCAAGCCACCGCCGCGTGGTGTGGCGACGGTATGGCTGCTGCGGTGGTTCGGGCGGTCGAGGAAGGCACGGGCCTTGAGCCAGCGCAGCGCCAGTCCCGTCGCCAGGGCGGCGGCGGCAATGCTGAGGCCGAGCACGAGGAAAGGGGTCCAGACCGCGTTTGTCATAGCCTCTCGGATGAGGAGTCAGGTGTGGCGAGGCGGACTATGGTCCAGGTCGCCGGCCTCCGGCAATGCGCGTCCCCTGCGGCCGTGCGTTGACAGGCGGGCGTCTTTGGTTGAAGACCGTGGGCTGTTCCAGCGGATGCAACTCCATGACCAAATCCCCCTCGATTGCCGTGATCGGCCTCGGCTATGTTGGCCTGCCGCTCGCTGTTGCGCTTAGTCGGCACTTTAGCGTTATCGGTTATGATATTGATTTAAAAAGAATTACAGATCTGAGCAGAGGTGAGGATCGCACGCGTGAGGTCAGCGCCGAAACGCTGCGCACGACGACCATGAAACTGACCAACGCAGCCGGCGATATCGCCGGGGCGGACATCCTGATCGTCGCCGTCCCGACCCCGGTCGATCGCGACAACCGCCCCGATCTGACGCTGCTGCTGGCGGCGTGCCGGACCGCGGGGCAGGCGATTCGCAGCGGCGCCATCGTCGTCTTCGAAAGCACCGTCTATCCCGGCTGCACCGAACAGGTATGCGCGCCGGTGCTGGAAGCAGAGTCGGGCCTCGCCGCCGGCCGGGATTTCTGGCTCGGCTATTCGCCCGAGAGGATCAACCCCGGCGACAGCGAGCACGGCCTGGACCATATCGTCAAAGTGGTCGCCGGACAGACGCCCGATGTGGTCGAGACGTTGGTCGGGATGTACGGGGCGCTGAACGGCGGTGCCATCCACCGCGCCGCCGACATCAGGACGGCGGAGGCGTCCAAGGTGATCGAAAACGCCCAACGCGACATCAACATCGCCTTTGTCAACGAGGTGGCGCGGATCTGCCAGGCGATGGACCTGTCGACCTACCAGGTGCTCGAGGCGGCCGGAACCAAGTGGAACTTTCTCCCTTTCACGCCCGGTCTGGTCGGCGGGCACTGCATCGGCGTCGATCCGTACTATCTGGCCTTTGCGGCCCGGCAGGTCGGTATCCAGCCCGAGGTGATCCTGGCCGGCCGCCGGATGAACGACACCATGGCCGACTTTCTGGCCGATGCCATATCCCGCCGGCTGAAGACGCGGCTTCCCGATCGCCAAGGCCACGGGCCCAGGCGCATTCTGGTGTTGGGGGCGACGTTCAAGGAGAACGTGCCCGATCTGCGCAACAGTCGGGCGGTCGATCTGGCCATGCATCTGGCCGCGACCGGCGATACGGTCGACGTCCACGATCCCGTGGCCGATCCCGGGGAAGCCAAGGCCCTGTTGGGGATGGACCTGCTGCCCACCCTGACCGGCGCTCAGGACTATGACTGCGTGGTCGGGGCGGTCGCGCATCGCGACTATCGGGCCTTCACCGCCGACATGCTGGCCCGGCTGCTCGGTCCCCGGGCACTGGTGGCCGACATCAAGGGCATGTGGACTCATCTGACCCTGGCGCCCGAGCACGAGGTCTGGGTGCTGTAGCCGCGGCCATCGCTTGTCCGGATCGGGCTCTCAAGGATCCGGGCCACAGGCGATCAGCGACTGGCCCTCGCCGAGATATTGTCGGCGCCGGGTCGAATCGAATGTCTGTTCCCCGATCGCGCAGGCCGCGGTCACGCTGAGCACGTCCCACATCAGCACCCGTCCGTCGTCACCCGCCGTCGCCACGCGCCGGCCGTCCGGGTGCACCGCGACACGCCATGATGGTCCGGCGTGGGCGTCGAGCGGCTGAGATAGGGCCCGCCCGGTCAGAACGTCCAGGAAATGGACCTGACCGCTCCGGTCCGTTGCGACCAGGGTAACACCGTCCGCCATGAAGACGACGTCCGTCGCCCCGCCGACCTGCCCGGTAAAGGATGAGGTTGCCGTTCCCGTCGCGACGTCCCAGAGGGTGACCATTTCGTCGCTCGAAGCTGTGGCCAGAGAGCGGCCGTCCGGGCTGAAGGCGACACTCCAGACGATGTCGTCGTCCGCCGCGATCGTTCTTATCATCCGATGATTTGGCACGTCCCAGATTTGAACGGCGCCGTCCGTGGAAGCCAGCGCCAGAAGCTCGCCGTCCGGAGATAGGGCCGCGCGGGTCAATCCGTGGCCGTCGAAAGGAATGTCGGCGACCATGCTGCCGTCGCCAACCTCCCACAGGCGTACGCCCGTTTCGGCCGCCGTCATGATCCGTTGCCCTCCGGAAAGGAAGGCGATGGACCAGATGGCCGTGTCGTGAGCCTCTATGGCGTCGCGTCGAACACCGGTGTCTGGATCCGTCAGGCGGACAAGGCCGGCGCGATCGCCGGTCGCCAGAACAGATCCGTCCGGCGAGAAGGCCAGGGCCCATACCTGATGGTCGTGGCGATGGAGGATCGTCGGGCCGTGTCTTTCTCCCGTTCCCAAGTCCCACACCTGCACCGCGCCCGTGTCGTCGCCGGCCGCCAGCAGACTGCCGTCGGGCCGGAATGCCAAACCCTTGGCCGATGGCCCCGCGACCCGCCGGACTTCGGTCGGCGGATGCGGGTTGTCCAAGGTCCACATACGGACCAGTTGATCCCTGCCAAGCGTTGCCAGGACGCGGCCGTCGGCGCTGACCTGCGTGCCGATGATCGGTTGAGAGTGCCCGCGGACGCCCCGCCCGGCGAGGCTCTGCCGCGCCATGTCCCACAGTCGCAGGATCCCGTCCGCGCCGCCGCCGACCAAGATGTCCCCGTGCGGCAGAAACGCGACCCCATCGGTCGGCACCGCGGCGTCGAAGACCGATCCCACCACGGTGCCGGAAGGATAGGCCAGGGCTACGGATGTTCCGTCGCTGCTGGCGGTGGCCAGCCGGGCGCCGTCGGGGCTGAAAACCAGCTCCCAGATATCGCTGCTGTGAACCTGGATCGGATCGAACAGGGAGGTGCCCGATGGCAGGGTCCAGCCATGAATTTCGCCATTGCCGTTGCCGGCCACCAGTCCGGTGCCGTCGGGGCTGAACGCGACGTTGAGAAAGTCGCCGGTGCGGCGGGCCAGCGGTTCGCCGACGGCTTCCCCGGTCGCGACCCTCCACAGCCTTACGGTGCCGTCCTCGCTGGCCGTCGCAAGAAGCGAACCGTCAGGGCTGAAGTCGACATCCCATACGACGTCGCCGATCTCGCCGACCGTGCGCGGCGGGCCGGGCAGTCCGTCGTCGACAGCCCAGACGCGGATCGTCCCATCGTCGCCGACCGACGCGAGAACGCGGCCATCCGGTGAGAAATCGAGATCCTCGATGCCTCCCTCATGGGCCGTCAAGGCGGGTCCGCTGGGGCTCCGGGTGATCGTATCGACGAGTTCTATCCGGCCGTCGCGATAGCCAACGGCAAGGAGTGCTCCGTCCGGACGCAGGGCGATGGTCAGCGCGTCACCCGCCGGGATGGGGCTGCCGACCGGAAACGGACCGCGCCCGGCCAGGAGCCTGCGCGCCTCGATCAGCGTCGCGCGGGCGTCGTAAACCGGCGGCCCTGTTCCCGCACGCGCGATCGATTCCGCGGCCAGCACCAGGGCCAGCAGAGGGTCGTCTTCCACCATCCCATGGGCCGCCGCCCCCAAGGCGCCGGAAAATCGCTGGCGTGACTCGTCGGTTGCCTGTCGGGCGCGTTCCTCGTTGCGTTGAGCGCGCAGGAATGCGTCATAGGCGACACCCGACGCGACGGTGGCTCCGACGGCAAGGACCGCCAGTGCCGCGACCGCGGACCGCCGCAACCGCCGGGTCCGCCGCGCCCGCTCGGCAGACGCCGCCTCGGCCTGGGCCTGTACCGAGGCCGAGGTTTCCAGGAACACCTGTTCCAGCGCCCCAAGCTGGCCGGGATCCGACGCCTGCCATTCGAGCGCGGAGAGCAAGGGCGTGCCGCGATAGAGCAGATCCGGATCACGATCCTGGCCATCCCATTCGGCGGCCGCGTGACTGATCCTCTGGCGGGTGCGCAGATCGTCACGGGACTCGTCGATCCAGGCGCGCAGACGGGGCCACGTCCGCAGCAGCGCCTCGTGGGCGATCTGGATGGTCCTGTCGTCGACGGTCAGCAGCCGCGCCTCGGTGAGGGACTTGACCACGCGGCGCACCGCCTGAAGTTCCCAATCGCGCTCGATCTCAGACCAGGGCAGGGCGCGTCTGGTGTCAGGCGTGTTCTCTCCGGGTGTCACCAGGCGCAGGAACAGCCGTTTTGCCGCGGCCTGCTCGACCCGGTCGAAACGCTGCTCGAATGTCGCGTCGGCGGTCTGGCTGATGGCGCCGGCCACGCCACCCGCCGCGCGGAAGCCCTCCACGGTCAGCGCATTGCCCTCGCGACGCATCCAGGTTTCGACCAGGGCGTGGGCAACAAGCGGCAGGGCTCCCGCTTCTCCGCCCGCCTCGTCGATGATCGTCTCGATTAGGCTGCGCTCGAGATAGAGACCGGCCCGACGGGCCGGTTCCGCGATGGCCCGGCGCAACTCCGACGGCGTCATCGGTCCGACCAGCACCTGATTGGCCGTGATGCGTTCCGCCAACCAGGGGATCTGGGCGCATGCGGCGTAGAAATCCGCCCGTACGGCGATGATCACCCGGACACGGCTGTGTGCGGGATCGGTCATGGCGGACAGGGCGGTGATAAAGCCGGCCTGCTGGGCCGCCGGTGCCATGGTGAACAGCTCCTCGAACTGATCGATGCACAGCACCAAGGGCGAACCGTCGCCATCGGCGCCGCCCAGATGCCGGGCCAGCGTCGGGTGCTGAATCAGCGTGTCGACGGAAACAGACGGCTCGGACGATCCCCGCGCCTGCGTCACCTGGAAATGGAGTTCGGTCATCGGTGCGGGACCGGGCGTGAACAGCGCGATCCTCCAGGTTTCGCTGTCTCGCAACGCCCCATCCTTCAGTGCCGGGACCAGGCCCGCCCGCAGCAGCGACGATTTTCCGCTGCCCGACGAACCGCCGATGACCAGGACGTTTTGGAACTGGAGGCGTCGGATCAGATCGGCGATCAAGGCCTCGCGACCGAAAAAGGCCTGGGCGTCCTCGGCCTGATAGGCGGCCAGACCCTTGTATGGACACGTCGCCTCCATCGCGACGATCTGCGTCTGCTGGTCGTCTTGGGCCCCGCCGCCATCTTGCGCCAGGGCATCGTAGACCGCCGCGCGCCAGGTCTCGATGGTGGCGAAGCGATCCGCCGGATCGGCCGCAAGGCCGGTTCCGAAAACCGTGTGCCAGATCTCCGGCAGCGCGGCGCAGGCGCTGATCGCGTCCGCGCCCGGTTCCGGGCGTCTGCCGGTCAGCGCCTGCCACAACAAGGCGGTGGCCGAATAGATATCGGTCGCCGGCGACAGGTCGGTGTCGGGAACGGCTTGTTCGGGCGCCTGGTAGAGCGGAGTGCCGGCCATGATGGTGGCAAGACCGCCACCCCGAACGAGGTCTTTGGCGATACCCAAGTCACCGACCAGGATCCGCTCGTCCAGGGCTACGAGGCCGGATCCCGCGGGGGCCGGGCCATCGACGCCCGCCGCCCGGCCCCGGCGCGTTCGCTGGAGAAGAATGTTGGCGGGCTTGATGTCGCGATGCACCACGCCGGCCTCATGGATGGCCGAGAGGCCGTCGGCCAGGGCGTCGACCAGGGCCGTGATGCCCGGGGAATCGCGCGGCACGTTCGGCGGGCGCCGGTCGAGGCGTGGCGCCAGCGTGCCCCTGTCGGCGAAATCCATGACGAAGTAGGGGCGGCCGTCTCCCAGCCGTCCGACATCATGGACCGTGACAACGGAGGGGGACCGGATCCGTCGCAGCAGCCGCGCTTCATCCAAAAAACGGCTGCGCAGTTGATCATCGTCGGCAAGCTGGGGATGCAGAACCTTGATCGCGACGGACGATTGCAGCTCCTCGTCCCAGCCCTCCAGAACCGTCGCGAACCCGCCTCTGGCGACTTCTGTACGGATCTCGTACCGACCCACGAACGACGGCGAGGTCATTCCCGCGTCGACCGGCTAGAAGTGGCCGCTGACATCCACGCAGTGAAAGGCGGAAACGTCGAGGATGTCGTGATTGCGATCGGCCGCGCTCACGCACAGGGCGGTGGACCCCTCCCTCAAGCTCGTCGAGGCGCCGCTCTGCGTCACATAGACGGGATAGGCCTCGGTCGGGTGCCAGTCGCCCTGCACGACGCCATGAACCGTCTCGGCGTTGTTGCTCACCTGTTCAACGGTATACAGGTCGCCCCACCATACGTGGATGTGGTTCTTGGCCACGCTTGGCGCGAAGTTGGCGTCGAAGGTCAACAGCAATTCCTCGCTATCCTTGGCGACATCGATGATCGTTACCGTGCACCCGTCCACCGGGCAGGCATTGGGCAGATCCTGCGCCCAGCCCGACGACGCGGTCAAAAGGACAATCATGGTGGCCAGGGCGGCAACCGGCGCGCCGACCAGCAAGGTTGGTCTGAAAAATACCGAGTGATTCATGTGACGAACTCCTTCAAGCCCGAACGCCGCATTGCCGGCACAGCAAGAATGGATCGTGAGAATTTCTAGCGCGCCTGCGACATTCTGTCGATGAAGCTGTGGCCGACGCCGCCGAGCCGGCATCCCCGGCGACGGCTCCTTTGCCGGGCGCCGCCGATCGGCACGGGCAATTCGCCCGCCATCACTTCAAGGTGGTGCTATAATTGCTCATATTTTGGTAAAATCCTATCCGTTTCGAACGGGAGCAATGACTGATCATGTCGATAACCGGTTCCGAGGCGGCCATCCTGTTGGCTGATATCACCGGTAGTACGCCGTTGTTCGAGGAGGAAGGCGATATCGCGGCGATGCGGATGATCGGCGATTGTCTCGATCATCTGCGTGAGATCGTGCTGGAGGAGCAGGGCACCTTCGTGCATTCCAAAGGCGATGACATTTTGAGCATCTTTCCGGAGGCGGGCATCGCGTTGCGCGCGGGACGGCGAATGCTGTCACCGCACCGCCCGGGCGCCCTGGCCATCCATGCGGGGGCGCATTTCGGCTCTATCGTCCATGCCAGGGACGACGTGTTCGGGGACGCCGTTAACCTGACCGCCCGGCTTGCCGCCCTGGCCAACCCGGGGGAAATCCTGCTGAGTCAGAGTTTCGTCAACCGGCTGCCGGATGAAGACAGCAAATCGTTGCGGATGCTCGACACCATCACCCTCAAGGGCAAGAGCGTATCGACCGAGATCTATTCGCTGCTCGACGACGACGCCACGATGATTGACGGGGTCAATCCGGTGGACCTTTGGAGCCCGGTCCGGTTGGATGGTCTCAAGCGCCGCGGTTCGCTGCTCACGACCGTCCGCTACGGATCCCGGTCGCTAACCTGTGAAGCGGGAACCAGCCTGTCCATCGGGCGGTCGACGGCGTGCGACATCTTCGTGGCCCAGCCGTGGGTGTCCCGACGGCATGCCATTATCACCGTGCGCCATGGCAAGGTCGAGCTCCGTGACCGAAGTTCCGCCGGAACGTATGTCCTGATGCGCGACGGGTTCGAGTTCTTCACCAGGCGCGAGACCGTTCTTCTGAGCGGATCGGGCATCATCTGTCCGACCTTTCCGCCCTCCGACAACCGCGCCATCATGATCCGCTACGGGATCGATCAGCGGTGAGGGGCGGCGTCGCTCACTCAATCCGGTTGTACCGTTTGTACCACTCGACGAATTTGGGGATGCCGACCTCGATGGGGGTGGCCGGTTCGAAATCGAGTTCGCGGCGTGTCTCTTCGATGTCGGCGTGGGTGGCCGGCACGTCGCCCGGCTGCATCGGCAGCAGGGTCCGCTCGGCCTTGCGTCCCAGGCAGGCTTCCAGCAGATCGATCATGTCGCTGAGCTCGACCGTGCGGTTGTTGCCCAGATTGTAGATGCGATAGGGCAGATAGCTGGTGGCCGGGTCGGGCGCGTCGCTGTTCCAATCCGGATTGGGTTGCGGCGGCCGGTCGATGGCGTTGCGGATGCCGGCGACGATATCGTCGATATAGGTGAAATCCCGGAACATCTTGCCGTTGTTGAAGACCTCGATCGGCCGGCCGGCGAGGATGGCGTCGGTGAACAGGTAGAGCGCCATGTCCGGCCGGCCCCAGGGGCCATAGACGGTGAAGAAGCGCAGGCCCGTGCAGCGCATCCCGTGCATGTGGCTGTAGCTGTGGGCCATCAGCTCGTTGGCCTTCTTCGACGCGGCATAAAGGCTGAGCGGGTGGTCGACGGGGTCATGGACCGAGAAGGGGGACTTGGTATTGGCGCCATAGACGGCGCTGCTCGAGGCGAAGATCAGATGGTCGACATTCGACTTCCGGGCCCCCTCCAGGACGTTGAGGAACCCCACCAGATTGCTGTCGACATAGGCTTCGGGATGGTCGATCGAATAGCGCACGCCCGCCTGGGCCGCCAGATGGACGACGATGCGCGGCCGGACCTCGGCGAACAGGGCCGCCATGCCGCCCTGGTCGGCCACGTCGATCCGCACGAACCGAAAGTTGGACCGGCCGTCGAACTGGGCCAGACGGGCCCGCTTCAGCGATACGTCGTAATAGGTGTTGATGTTGTCGGTCCCGATCACCTGCCAACCTTCCTCCACCAGCCGGCGGGCCAGGTGAAAGCCGATAAAGCCGGCGACGCCGGTGACCAGAATGGGGCCGCGATCGGAAGCGGGGTCGGAGGATGTCATGGATGCGAATCGATGGCCGGGGGCAGGGACAGGCGAACCCTACCACAGTCCCCCGCCCTTGCCAGGCAATGACTGGGGCGTCGACGACGCATCTGCCGTTGCGGTGACACATTCGTCGCCAATGGTTCGAAACCTGTCCACAGCGTTTGTTCAGGCGATTGGATGAGGGCGATGGCGAAGCGTGCGAGACTATGGCGGACGGGCATGGCGTTGGCGGCGATCGTAGCGATGGCTTCGCCGGCCGCGGCCGACGACCCGCCGTCCGACGACCCGCCACCCGGACCGACGGACGAATCGCCGCTGAGCGCCGAGGCCCAGCGGGCCCTGGAGGAGATCGAGCGCATGGTGCGCGATCTCGACGCGATTCTGGGTCAGATACCCCGCTTCGGTCTGCCGGAGATGACCGAGGACGGCGACATCCTCATTCCCCGGCTGCCGACTCCGCCATCGCCGCCGGTGCCGCCGCGCCCCGGCCCGCGCGGCGCCGAAGACGACGCCGTCGAAACGCTGGACCTTTGAGCCGCGACGCCGCTGCCGGTCAGGCGAAGGCGGCGGTCTTCGTGAATGGCAGGATCGGCGCTTCGCGATGGAAAGTGCCGTCCTTGACGTCCACCGCCTCGACCGACCCAAAGCCGTTGAAACCGGTGCACAGCGCCGTCGAGTAGGCGCCCATGTGGCCGATCTCGAGCCAGTCGCCGGTGCGCACATCACCCGAGATCAAATGCGGTCCGGGTAAAGCGTCCAGGGAATCGCAGGTCGGGCCGAACAGGCCGAAGCCTTCCACCGGCGCCGTTGCCTGTCCTCCGGGCCGGATGACCCGGATGGGGAAGCACGGGCCCAGGGTCTTGACCTCGGACAGGCTGCCATAGACGCCGTCATTGAGGTGCAGGGCGTGATCCCGGCGCAACTCGACGCGCAGCAGCGCCGACGCGCCCTCGGCCACAAGCGCCCGGCCGGGCTCGCACTGAAGCCGGCACGTATCGGGCAAGTCCAGCGCCCCGACCGCCTCGACGATGGCGTCGATAAAAACCTCGAAGTCCGGTTCGGTGCCTTCGTAAAGGGCCGGAAAGCCGCCGCCGACATCCAGCATGTCGATGGCCACGCCGGCCCGTTCGATGGTCTCTCCGGCCAAGGCGACGGCACCGCGATAGGCAGACGGGGCGACGCACTGCGATCCGACATGGAAGGTGAGGCCGACCCGCGGCGCTACCGCGGCGGCGGCGCGCAGCAGATGGACCGTCTCGTCCATGGTGGCGCCGAACTTGCCGCCCAGATCCAGCAGCGCCTGCTGACGCGGCATCTCCAGCCGGACCGCCAGGGTCAGGTCGGGTGCGTTGCCGGTCGCCGCGAGAATCTTGGCCAGCTCGTCGGCATGATCCAGGACGAAGGCACGGACGCCGTGGACGTGGTAGGCCTCGGCGATGGCTTCCGGCCCCTTGACCGGATGCATGAAATGGCAGACGGCATCGGGGAATAGCCGGCGAATGGTCCGGATCTCGGCGATCGACGCGGTGTCGAAATGCCGGATCCCGCCCTCGTAGAGCGGGCGCAGGAAGCGGTCGTCGTCGTTGCATTTGACGGCATAGAGCACATCGCCGGGGAAGGCCTCGACAAAGCGCTTGGACGTCTGGCGCAGCAGGTGGGGGCGCAGGCAGAAAATCGGATCGGCGGGGCGCAGCACCTCCGCAGCGTGCGCTGCGGAGCGATATGGCAGGCTCATGGCGGATCTCCCAACCATTGAAGGTTCGAGGGACCCTTCGGTCCCGAGGACGATCAGAAATGCCACCGCCGTGCTGAGCCGCCGTGCTTGGCCTTCTTTTCGGCCGCTCAAATGAGGACTTTAACCACGCCTGTCCAGTTCTTTTTTGTCTTTTTCGGATATTTTTTTTGCCTCCGCACCCGACGCCGCCCCGGAAACCGGCACCAACAGGCGTTTTCCCAGGGTGAAGATCAGCGGCGCGAACAGGATGATCAGGATGACCCTGGCGACATGGTGGGTGGCCACAAAGGCCGCGTCGGCGCCCAGCGCCAGGGCCACCAGGCTCATTTCCGCCAGGCCGCCGGGGGCATAAGCCAGGACCAGGTCGATCAGCCCGATCCCGGTCAGGTGGTGGACGGCAAAGGCAAAGGCGGTCGTGACCCCCAGCAGCAGGGCGGTCAGGCCGAAAGCGATGAGAAGCGCGTGTCCAAGCACCCGCAGCGGAGTGCCCGCGAACCGGCAGCCGATGGCCGATCCGACCACCACCTGCGCCGCGGCGATCAGGACGCCGGGGGGAGAGCTGGCGGTCAGGCCGGCCAGATGGATGACGGCGCTCAGGATCATGGGACCGACCAGGGCCGGCGCCGGCAGCCGCAGCCGGCGGGCGATCGGAACGCCGACAACGCAGGCCGCCAGCAAGGCCACGTCGAGCGGCGGGATGTCCCCCAATGACGGCCCCAGCGGCCCACGGTCGCTGGTCTCGATGCCGACCGCGAACCGGAACCAGAACGGAATGGTAAACACCACCAGCATGACACGGGCGCTGTGGCTCAGCGCGATCACACGGTCGTTGCCGCCCATGGCCCCACCGATCAGCACCATTTCGTTGAAGCCGCCCGGCGTGGCGGTAAAGAAGGCGGTGACGGGGTCGTAGCCCGCGACCCGACGAAGAAAGACAAGGCCGACGACGATGGACACCAGGATATAGGCGATCAGCCCGGCCAGGCTGAGCGACCATTCACCCAGCTGGCCCAGGATCTCGGGCCGGAAGGCTCCGCCCAGCATGATCCCCAGGATCATGATCATGCCGGCGCGCAGCGGCGCGGGCACGGCGACCGGCAGCCGCGACAGGGCGGCGATGCTGGTGAACAGCATGGCCCCGATCATCCATGCCAACGGCAGCTGATAGTGGGCCAGCAGGGCGCCCCCGGCGGTGCCGATGACCAGCGCCAGAACCAGCCGCCGATAGTCGACGCTGCGAAAACGGAGACTGACGGTCTTGAGGGTCCCGGCGGCGCGGCGCAGCACTGCGGTCAGGCGACAACGCGACCGAGCCGGACCGCCGTCTGGCCCGGTGACAGCCGGCGCGACGGCATGATCAGAACGCAATTGTCGTAGGGCGCGACGACCGGGTGGCCGTCATCGTCGGCAATCGCATCGCCGGCATGGGGCAGCACCTCCATGCCCGTGAACGGCTGCGCGAAGATGAACCGGTCGGAACCGACGGTCACCGCCTGGGTCACCTCGATGGTGCGCTGGGGCGGCAAGGTCGCGGTCAAATGCGGGGCGGCGATGGCCGGATCGATGACGCCGTAATGCAGAAGGAATCGCATCACGCTCTCGATGGCGACCCCGGCGGCGGCGGCTTCCCAATGCTGGCCGCATTCGATCAGCAGGGCGGTGTTCGGCGCGTCGGAATCCCCAAAGGGGCCGTAATCGCGCAGGCGCCGCCCGGCCGAATGGCCGCCATCGCAGACCACGTCGGCGGGAAAGCCCAGGGCATGGGCCAGGGACCGGCCCTTGGCCAGCGGGCCGGCCAGCATCAGGGGCGGGGTACGGTGCTGCATCGAATGGATGTCGAACAGATGATCGACCCGGTCGATCAGCGGCCGGATCTCCCGCGCCCGATCCAGCTCCCGCGACCGCCGGTCGCCGTCCAGGGTCGACGGGTCCCAGACGCGGTTCATATCCTCATCGAGATAGCGCGACGCCATCGGCCGCGCCGGATCGAAGGCCCGATAGGCGACAACGTTGGCAAAGCCCAGCGTCAGGCGGCCCAATAGCGGCCGGACCTCGTTCCGGAACAGAAAATCGAGGGCGATGGCACCGCACAATTCGTTGCCGTGGATCAGGGCGTTGATCAGCAGATGCGGTCCCGGCCGGCCGCTGTCGAAGGTGGTGTAGTAGGGCACACCGGTGTTCCCGGCCCGATAGGGCTCGATGTCGGGGGCGTCAAGCTCGATCGGATAGGTGTTGGGATCCATGCATGCTCTCAAGCGAAGAAGGGAAGGGCCAAGACAGGCGCTTTGCCATTATGGCCCAAGGGCGGCGGCGCTTCCAGGCCGGGGCCTGCATCATTACGGCTCGAACTGTTCCTTGAGAATGCGCTCCTCCAGGTTCTGCTCGGGGTCGAACAGCAGCGTCAGGGCGACGCCGCGGTCCTCGCGCACCTCCACGCCGGCGATGTCGCGCACCTCGGTGAAATCGGCGACGGCGCTGACCGGGCGCTTGTGCGCCTCCAGCACTTCGAACCCGATCACCGCCCCATGCGGCAGCAAGGCCCCGCGCCAGCGGCGCGGGCGGAAGGCGCTGATGGGGGTCAGGGCCATCACCGCTGCGCCCAGCGGGATGATGGGGCCATGGGCCGACAGATTATAGGCCGTGCTGCCGGCCGGGGTCGACACCAGGGCGCCGTCGCAGATCAGTTCGGGCAGGCGCACCACGCCGTCGATGCTGATCTTAAGCTTGGCCGCCTGACGGGTTTCGCGCAGCAGCGACACCTCGTTGATGGCCAAGGCCTCCGTCACCGCGCCGTCCACACAGGTCGCGGTCATCCGCAACGGGTGCAGGGTGACGGCCTGGGCGCGGTACAGGCGGGACGGCAGATCGTCTTCCCGGTAGTCGTTGAGAAGAAAGCCGACCGAACCGCAATTCATGCCGAAGATCGGCGTGCTCCGGTCCAGGGCGCGGTGCAGGGTTTCCAGCATCAGCCCGTCGCCGCCCAGCGCCACGATGCGGTCGGCGTCCTCCAGCGGCGCTTCGCCATAGCGTTCGACCAGTCGCGCGCGCGCCGACCGGGCCTCCGCCGTCTCGGCGGCGACAAACCCGATTTTCATCGAGGCGGGATCTGTCTGGGACATTATCGGCGAGATTTGGCGTGACATCGAATTCCGATCCAGGCGCGGTTGTGCCACGATAGGGCAGGCCCGTCCATGGGCCCAGGCAACGAATCGAAGGAGCCCGCCCATGACGACACCCGCCGGCCTGCCCATCCGCCCGCCTGCTTCCAATCCGGTCCGGTCGATCGCCGCCGCCCTGCTGGTCGCCGCCGCCTGCGTGGCCGGACCGGCCCTGGCCCAGGACGAGGGGGACCGGCATGACGATTACTACTATCCGAAGGTCACGTCGTCGGAGACCTATCCCTCGCCGGCCGGGGTGCTGCCGGGCAGCGACCGGCTGCGCCGGATCGGGTTCGTGGTGGGAGTGACCAAGGAACAGCTTGGCCAGGCCTATCCGCCGCGATGGGCCATGTTTCCCAAGGGGACCGATGCCGAGAAGATGATCATCGTGACGCTCGACCGCGATGCGCTGGTGACCCTGTACCAGGCCCGCGCCATGCTGGCGCAGCTCACCTCCGTGGCGCGGGCCAGCCCGATCTTCATCCAGAACGAGGTCGAGGACCATTACACCTTCCTCGATCTCCTAAAACTGCTGGGGTTCCGCCAACTGACCATCAGCGACGGCCAGACCTACTCCCATCAGTTCGCGATCGAGTGACGGCGGCTCCGCGTCCGTTGCGGGTTCGTTCGAGAGAGGTTTCGGGTGGAGACGCCGCACACGAAAAGACGCGATCCCCCGCCTTCGCGCCGGGGTCCTTGAAGGACGGCGCCGTTGCCGTGTCTCGCGGCGTCGCCGGCGCGCATGGGATCTGCCTCAAGGCCGGCTAGCGTCGAGGGATGCGAGGAACTCGGCGCCCGGCAGGGGGGCGCCGAACAGGAAGCCCTGCGCCAGATCACAACCCTCGTCGGTCAGAAGTCTGTGTTGCGCCGGGGTCTCCACCCCTTCGCCGACGGTCCGCAGACCGACGCTGCGGGCCATCGCGATGATGGCGCGGGCAATGGCGCCGCCGTTGGGTTCGCCGGCGTCGGCCAGGAAGGTTCGGTCGATCTTGAGCGTGTCGAGGGGGAACTGCCGAAGGTAGCCGAGCGACGAATACCCGGTGCCGAAATCGTCGATGGAAATGCCCACGCCCCGGTCCCGCAGACCGCGCAAGGTGGGCAGCACCGCATCCAGGTCGTCCATCAGGGCGCTCTCGGTGATTTCCAGCTCCAGGCAGTGGGCTGGCAATCCGGCCTCGGCCAGGGCCCGATCCACCACCTCGATCAGGTTGCCGGCGCGAAACTGCTTGGCGGCGGTGTTGACGGCAATGAACAGATCGCAATGGCCCGCATCGCGCCAGCGCCGGGCCTCCCGGCACGCATCGGCCAAGACGCTGGCCCCGATCGGCAGGATCAGGCCCGTTTCCTCGGCCAGCGGGATAAACCGGTCGGGCGGCATGTCGCCCAAATCGGCGCTGTGCCAGCGGACCAGGGCTTCGGCACCCCTGACCTGACCGGTGCGGCAGTCGACCAGCGGTTGGAACTGCACCGAGAATTCGTCGCGCAGCAGCCCGGCCCGCAGGGCTGTCTCGACCCGCAGGCGTTGTACAGCCTTGGCATTCATCGACGGCTCGAAATAGCGATAGGATCCGGGTCCGGCCTTCTTCGCCTGATGGAGGGCCGCATTGGCGTTACGGATCAGGATGTCGGCATCCCGGCCGTCGCCGGGAAAGATGCTGAACCCCACCCCGGCGGTGATGGGAAAGCTGGTCCGTTCAATCGTGAAAGGCGTGGCGAAGACATCGAGAAGGGCGCGCGCCGAGGGCTCGGAATCCTCGCCACGGCGCAGATCCGGCAGAACGACCATGAACTCACCGCCGCTGTAGCGCGCCACCGTGGCCCTTGGCGGCAGCGCCTTTCGCAGCCGATGGGCGGTTTCCACCAGCACCCGGTCGCCGGCCGCGTGGCCCATGGTTTCGTTGACCCGCTTCAGATTGTCGATGTCCACGAACCCGACGGCGACCGCGCGCCCATCGGCCGCGCTGAGCGCCTGGGTCAGCCGATCGGAGCCCAGAGTCATGCGCGGCAGTCCGGTGAGATCGTCGTAGTTAGTGTGCCGCGCCAGCTTTTCCTCGTAATCCTTTTGAATGTCGATGTGTTCGCTGGTCACGATGTAGTTGGTGATGGTTCCGTTGGTTCCCCGGATGGGTGAAATCACGACATATTCCCAGGTCGGTTCGCCCCACTTGCGGCGGCCGCGCAGCTCGCCCCGCCACGGCAGGCCGTTGCGCATGGCCCGGCGCAGATCGGCAAAGGTCCGGCGCGGCGTGTGACGGGTCAGCAGAAAGTCCGGCCGTTGCCCGATCAGCTCATCGAACGTGTAGCCGGTCAGGGTTTCAAACCGCGGGTTGACGTATTCGATCCGTCCATCCGTATCCGTGATCATGACCGACGAGGGGCTCTGCTTCACCACTTGGGACAGCTTGAGCAATTCCATCTCCGCCCGCTTCCGGCGGCCGATGTCGCGCATGATGGTCTGGATGGCCGGGCGGCCATCGAGCAGGACCGGGCCGCTTTGGACCTCGGCGTCAAAGCTTGCGCCATCCAAGCGCAACAGCCGCATTTCCAGCGGCGTCGTGGGCTGCACATCGCCCACCACCCGTTGCATGCGGTCGGCAATCACGGCATGGAACGACGGTTCGACCATATCGATGGCCTGCCGGCCGATCATGTCGGCGGCCGACGATGCGCGAAACATCGAGATGGCGCGGTCGTTGACGAACCGGACGAAGCCATCTTGAATGACCGCGATGGCGTCCGGCGACTTGGCGATGAGGTTCCGATAGTGGGAGAGATCCTCGCTGGGAGCCGGCACAGCGTCCCGATCGGAGGGCCCGCGCCTCCCCCTGGGCGAAATTCCCAGCCTAGACAACAATCGCTTCCTGTTTAGATTCATTTTTGTTTAAATATCTAAATTACGGGATGCTGTTGGTCTCCGTCACCTTGATGGTTAAAGAGAAAAGTCAGCTATTCTCATTAAAAATCAAAGATTAAACCTGCATCACATCATATATTTTTAAGTCGAATGTTGATAGAGGCAATCGATGAGTCTTGAGCTTATTGACGAAAGTTTTTTTTGACTCAAGGGGCCGCGCGGCTCTGGCGGAACGACAATCCGCCCCCAAGATATTGATGATGAAACCTGTCGGCCTCGTTGCCGCCCTGACGGGCGTGATGCTGATCTGCCTGGGGGCGGGCATCCCGGTCGCCGCCCAGGCCGACGACAGCGGTTGGCGGCTGGAACGCGCCAGCCGGGATCGGGCGCTGCTCGAATTGGAGCGCCGCCGTCTCAACGCTATCGGCGGAGCGAGATCGGCGGTTCAGGCCCGGGCCCTGGATCAGCGGCGGGTCGGCAATGTTCTGGAGCGCCGGGAGCTGGGACAGCGGGCGTGGGAGGTCCGGCGCCTCGAGCGTCCTACCGGCTCGGCTGGCCCGTTCCGGTCCGCGCTGCCGTTGGATACGTCGCCGCCGGCCGGCACCCTGCCATCGGTCGAGGCGGGCCGGAGCGAGGCGTCGCGGATCGCCCAACAGTACGTCAAGGACCTGACCGACGCCCTGAAGCGGCGTCAGGCTGGTGCTAACCCCCGGTGACGCTCATGTGGCGGGCCACGGCGGGTGTCTTGTGGCGCCGGTCGATGACGAAGTCATGGCCTTTGGGCTTGCGCCCGATGGCCTCTTCGATGGCGTCGATCAGGACGCCGTTGCCAGGGTCCGCCCGCAAGGGCGTTCGCAGGTCCGCGGCGTCGTCCTGACCCAGGCACATGTAAAGGGTGCCCGTGCAGGTCAGGCGGACCCGGTTGCAGCTTTCGCAGAAATTGTGGGTGAGGGGCGTGATGAAGCCGATCTTGCGGCCCGTTTCCTCGACCCGGACATAGCGGGCCGGGCCTCCGCTGGAGTAGTCGAGGTCGGTCAGGGTCCAGCGTTCGCGCAGGCGGGATCGAACCAATGACAGGGGAAGATACTGATCCACTCTGGTCTCGCCGCCGATATCGCCCATCGGCATCACTTCGATCAGGGTCATATCGAATCCCTGCTGGCCGCACCAGGCGACCATCGAGTCGATTTCGTCCTCGTTGACGCCCTTCAGCGCCACCATGTTGATCTTGACCGCCAAACCGGCCTTATCGGCGGCGGCCAGACCGTCCATCACGCGGTCGTACTTTCCCCAGCGGGTGATGGCCAAAAACTTGTCAGGATCCAGCGTGTCCAGCGATACGTTGACCCGCCGGACACCGCACGCATAGAGATCCTGGGCGTATTTGGCCAGCTGACTGCCGTTGGTGGTCAGGGTCAGTTCGTCCAGCGCGCCGCTGTCCAGATGGCGGCCAAGGCCGCGGATCAGCTCCATGATGTTGCGCCGGACCAGAGGTTCGCCGCCGGTCAGGCGAAGCTTTCGCACACCCAGGCCGATAAAGGCGGTGCAGACCCGGTCGAGTTCCTCCAGCGTCAGAAGCTCGGCCTTCGGCAAAAAGGTCATCGCCTCCGACATGCAGTAGACGCAGCGGAAATCACATCGATCGGTGACGGAGACCCGGAGATAGCTGATCGCCCGTCCGAACGGATCGATCAGGGGCGCGGCGGCGCGGTCCGCTACATCCGGCAAATAGGTATCCATCGTCAGCCTCCCCCGTCGGTCCTTGGCGTTGACGCTCATCTATATGGGACCGAGCATACGGGGATGAAGGCGATAATTCACCCATTGTCGGCGTGGGGTTATCGCTGTTCTTCCCAAGGCCTTCCCAAGGCCTTCGAAAGGGCTGGCGAAAGGGCGGCCGGCCGGGACCAACGGTCCCGGCCGAAGGGCCGTATCCGGTCAGTCGCGATGGAACGTGCCGTTGGCGATGCTGTGGAAATCGGCCGGGGAAATACCCAGCTCGTCCATCTCGCGGGCGCCCATGCGGGTCAGTTCGTCATAGATGCGGGTATATTCCCGACGCTTGGCCCGCCAGTTCTGGATCCGGGCGAGAACGGAGTGCTTGACCGCCCCCAGGTCGGTGTCGCGGGACGTGGCGGGGTTAAACGCGGTGCTGTTCATAACCTTATCTCCATTGGTGCGAAGGCCTATCATTGCCTTCGACAATCAATGTGGGACTCAATATCATCTCTCAAATAGCTGGAAACCCGGACATATTGCGGTGCAGCAATGTGCGCCACGCATGGCAAGTGGCGTGGTTCCTGACCGCCACAGCCGATGGGTGGGAACAAGCGGCGGAGCGACGAAGGGGAGAAATGAGGTGCTGGAGGGATGGGGGATCGTCCCACATACGCCGATCGGCGAGATCGCGATACGGCTGGGGCTTGCCTGCATCTTCGGGCTCTTTATCGGTCTGGACCGGGAGATTCGCGGCAAGTCCGCCGGCCTGCGCACCCATATGCTCATCTGCCTGGGTGCCGCCACCACCACCCTGATCGCCTTGGAACTGATTGCCGCCACCGCCGTGCCCGACGATGACCGGGTCCGAACCGATCCCCTGCGCGTCATCGAGGCCGTGGTCGCGGCCATCGGGTTCCTGGGCGCCGGCGCCATTATTCAGGCCCGCGGCGCGGTGCACGGGCTGACGTCGGCGGCCAACATCTGGCTGGCCGGGATCATCGGCCTGGCCTGCGGCGGCGGCTACTATGTCATCGCCGGCATTGCCTTCCTGTTCAACATCTTCATCCTCACCGTAATGAACCTGCTCGAGGAACGGTTTGCCCGCCCGTCTGGGAAGCGGCGGGACGGCGACGTTTGAAGGCGGACCCGGTGCGTCGGCGCCGGCACGAAAAAAGGCGGCACCCGAAGGTGCCGCCCCGTGTCCTTCGGAGAGAACAAAATCAGCCGCGACTTGCGGTCCAGTATCCTTCCACCTGGGTACGCCATTCACCGGCCTGGTCCGTGTCCAGCAGTTCGGTGTTGATGGTCGGCGCGTCGTCAAACTGCTCCTCGGACATGTCGAGGACGAAGGTATCGCCGTCCGGGGTGACCTTCAGGCCGCTCCAGGGAACCGGCACATAATCTTCGCCCATGCCCAGGAACCCGCCGCTGGAGACCAGCACATAGGCGATGTCGCCTTTGGCCGGGTCCAGGACCACGCTTTCGATGTCGCCCAAGTCCTCGTTTTGCATGTTGACGAGGTTGGCGCCGACGATGTTTTCGCTGCGCATCAGGCCGGGGCGCTCCTCGACACCGACCGCCGCGGCAAGTGACTCCTCGAAGTCCAGCCGCATCTGATCGGTATCGATCTCGGTTTCGGCCATCCGTTCCCGGCGCATTTCGATGGTGTCGCGCATCTCGCTCAAGACCATCTCGCAACCGTCCTGGTTGCCGTTGCGGGCAAACACCATGGCCGCCTCGCGAAGTTGGCGCATATCGCGGCCATAGCTGGCCTCGACCATGCCCACGCCCGGCGCGTTCTCTCCAAGCTCCTGATCGAAGGCCTGAAGATTGGCGATGCATTCTTCAGCAACCGGCTGATCGTTCTGGGCAACGGCAGCCGTGGTCATCAGCGCCATGGCAGAAGTCGTGGCCAGAATTAGCTTGTACATCTCTCGCTCCTAATAAGGTTCCATTTTCTCAGTACCTGCCGTCATCGCGGCAGGGATGAGGATGAAAACACCGCCACGGTGATTTGGTTCCCGCTTCCTGCCGTCCTTCTACCCCCCGATCGAGCGGAGCGATCCTGACGGGTCATCATCGGCATTGCTTGCCGTTAACCATAACTTCACGCGCCGGGCCGACGATAAACCATCAACCCACGTGCCCCGATCCGCCGGTCGGGGCGGCTTAAAGGGGCAATTTGCGATGTTCGTGATGATGCTGGTCGCGTGTGTGGGGCTGAACGCCGCCGATTGCACCTGGATTACGTCGCCCAGCCTTTATGCCAGTTCGCAACGGTGCGCCGACCAGGCGGCGTTGATCGCGGGCACAGAGCGGGCGCGCGCGGCGCGGCGATCGACCTTCGCCTACCGCTTTCGATGCGTCGGCGGGCCCGACGATCCGGGTCGCTGGATCGCCGTCGTCAACGGGCACAGCTATCCCCTGGACATTGCCGACGCTCGTGAGCCCCGATAAGGCCTGCTATCCGACGGAATAGCCCTTTAAGGCCGCCGGCCCGGCCGGCTCGTCGGCGACGTCCGGCTGAACGGTCTTATCGAGATGCCCATCCGCCTCGCCGACCCGGCTGGCCAGGTCGCGCCGTGCACGGGACAAGCGGCTCTTTATGGTCCCCACGGCACAACCGCAGATGGCGGCCGCCTCCTCGTAGCTCAGGCCGGTGGCGCCGACGAGGATCAGAACTTCGCGATACTCCGGTCTCAGTCTTCCGAAAATTTCGACAAATTGCGTGAATTCCACGTTTGTGTCTTGGGTGGCGGGGGTACTGGCTTTTGATAAGGCCGCTTCATCCAGAGGCTCGAATCGGTATTTGTTCCGGCGCAGATTGTTAACGTGTGCATTGCGCAAGATCGTGAACATCCAGGCCTTGAAATTGGTCCCTTCCGTAAACTGATCGGAAGCGGTCAGCGCCCGCGTCACCGCGTCCTGAACCAGATCGTCGGCCGTATCCCGGTCTCGGGTCAGGACGCGCGCAAACGCACGCAAATGCGGGATCGTCTCGAGCAGCAGCGCGCGGAAGACGGCGGTGGCCATGAAAGCCCTTCCAAGCCGGGAGATTGGGCGAGGTGACGAACGGACACCGTTATGTCGGGCGACGATGTGGCCGAATCGCTTTGATCGAGCCGTGACGCCTGACGATCTCCGGTGTTCTTGCGCAATTAACGTTGCCGGGTCAGAGACGTTCCACCCCAATCCGGCGGAAAAGCCTTGAAACCGCCATGTTCTTAAGGTTTTTAGTGTCGGTAAAATAGACTTCGGACAGGTGATAAGTTGATTTCTGCCGGCTATTGGGGAACGATAGGTGGTCTGGCCCGTTTCGCTTGTCCGTCCCCATTAGGGAACGCACCGCATCATACAATGAGGTACACAATGAATTCCGTTCGTACGCTCGTGGCTTCCGCCGCTTTTGTCATGACCGCCGGGGTCGCCGGCGTCAGCACGGCAGCGGACATGTCTCCAGGGGAAGAGGCTTATTACGACCTGTGGCGCGCCGTCATCGCCTATGAGCGCTGCAACGACACCAAGCTGACCCAGGCCGAAGCCGAGCAGGTCGACGATCGGGCTATGGAACTGGCCGGTGAGAATCTCGGCGCAGGAACCAAGCTTGGCTTGATCCAGGACGCCAAGAGGTCGATGAGCATGAAGGTGACGACCAGCGGTTGCTTGAACAGCGACGTGGAAGCCGCCTTGGCGGTTTACGAGTCCCAGCTGGCGCCCTCCACGATGTAGCCTGCGGCCTAATGAAAAGCCCCGCGTCCTGTTCAGGCGCGGGGCTTTTTTCCGTTGGTGATTTGGATCACGGGCGGGCCCGGTGCCTCTACTTGTGAAGCGGCTTCTTGCCCTCCCGCTCGGCTCTTTCCAACTCTTCGCGTTCCTCGCCTTCAAGAGCCGTCTTGGCCTTTTTAGCGCTTTCATCGACCTTTCCGGACTCCACAAACTTTTTGGTGTCCTCGCGGTACGCCTCGTCGGCCGACCGGTTTCCTTCGCCTTGGTTGCCCGTATGCTTATTCATCCCCTCGTCCCCTTGATCGATAAGAAAGCCCTGGTCGGGGCGTGAATGATCGCGGCGTCCCGACCGATTCGACCGGCACCGAAAAGGCGCCGGTCGGATCGGTGAGAGGCGTGAGGTGTCAGCTGGCCGAATCTTCGATGGCGTCGCCCGTATCTTCCACATCCTGGCCGATGCCGCGGATCGTGTTGTCGCAGGCGGTGACCATGGACCCGATCCCGAGGAAAAGAAGGATCATGGCGAGTGTCTTCACGGCTTTTGACTGCATTGTAGTGCTCCTGATAGAAATTAGTTGATGGTGGCCGACCGGTTTCCCCGTGGCCCCATGAAAAGCCACAGAAGGAGGCCTATCACAGGCAAGAGGAGGATAAGCAGAACCCAGAGAACCTTTCCGCCGGTGGACGCTGAGCTTTGGACAACATTTATGATCGCCCAGATATCGGCTATCAATATTAGCAGTCCAAAGATCGAGCCAACTTCTATACCCATTTCCCTCGCTCCGTCTGTGATGGCCGCCCGGCTATAGCCCGGCACCGTGCCGCCTCAGAAACGTCGAGCTTGAAGAATGGTTCCGCCGGGACAGGCGCCGCCGACGGGATCCCTACTCGTTCAAAAAGACGTGGATTCCCAGGCCGATATACTCAAGGTCCCGATCGTAGAACTGACCGTTGGGATTGCGACCGTTGTAGTATTCGGCGGTGATCTGGACCGTTTCGCTGATCAGTCTGGGGTTTTCGATCTGCACGCCGGCCCGAGCGGAGAAATCGGGCGACCAGCCGCTTTCCTCCCGGACCTGAATATCCAGCGCCGCGACCGGCCGCATGACGCCGGCCCAGGATCGATCGTGGAGATACTCCACCCCCGTTTGGGCGATCCACGGGTCCAGATCCTCGGGCTCGCGGTGAAACAGATAGCCGCCACCGCCATAAACCCGCAGCGTCTCGTCGATGTCGTAGGACAGCAGAAGGTCGACGGCCTCGTAGCTCAAATTGACGCGATCGGTCTGATCGGTGGTGCCGCGCAACAGGAACTCGTCACCCAGGTGAGAACTTTGATGATAGATCCGCGTCGTCGCGGAAAAATCGCCCTTGCGGAAGCTTAGCGGTATGCCGACCCAATAGTCGGCGTTGAGCAGATCCTTGCTATCGCTGTCGAGGTCGAACAGGGCGAAGACGCCGGCCTGGAAGCCGACTTCCCACCGGCCGCCGAAGGCCTGATCCCGATACAATGAAAACGTATCGCCAAACCCCACGGCGCCGGCATGTTCGACATCCGGATCGTCTCGGAAGTAGCGGTAGGACGCCGAGAAATGGGGCCATCTGGGATCGGCCAGCAGGGGGTCGAACAGCACCGAACGCGGCAGGATCTGTGGCCCGTCGGCGGCATCGGGGGCGTCGTCGGTCTGTACGGTCACCGGTCCCTCCGCGGGGCCCGCCTCGATGGTCGGCGTAGCGGGCCGCGTGGCTGCGGGCGGGGTCCGTTGCGCCACGACACCCGGCGCCGGTGCTGCTGGATCCTGACGGACGGTGACGGCGGCCACGCCAGGTATCGAGCGCAGCGCCTCGTCCAACCGCAGCAAGGTCCGCTCCTCGATATCGTCGCCGGTGATGGTGATCGCGCCGCCCTCGACCGATACGGTCACGCCGGGCAGATCGAATTCCCTCTCGAGAATGGCCGATGCGTAGCCGGCGATGAACCGATCATCCTCCGCCGTCGCCGCGAACGACTGTGCCGCGCCGACCATGGCGGCCAGAGCGACGGCGAGGGGCGCGGCGAAACGTGCGCGACGCTGAATGGCGCGATCGGCTGAAGTCGTCAAAAGCCTTATCCCTTTGTGACGGGTTCCTCCGGGATGGGGGAGGGGTCGGGGGTCCGTGTCCGCGCGATGCTTTGGCGAAGGCTGAACAGCGGCCGCATCGGCCTCAACCAACTGACATGGTCAGCTAGAACCTTGAACGTGGCCAAAATGGGGACCGCCAGGAGAGCACCGGGAATACCCCAGAGCCAGCCCCACAACAGAACGGTAAAAAACACCAGGATGGGGCTCAGGGTCAGACGGCGACCGACCACCGTGGGCGTGATGAAATGTCCCTCGAGCGAGGTCAGGCCGAGGAACACCAAGGGCGGGAGCAGGATCTGCAGCGGCGTGTCGAAGGTCATGATCGACACCAGGGTGATGATGCCCAGTGATATGATGGCGCCCAGATAGGGAATGAAATTCAACGTGGCCACCATCACCCCCCACAGCAGCGGGTTCGGCATGCCAAGGGCGAACATGGCCGCGGCCGTCACCATCCCCAGACAGAAATTGATCACCGCGACGGTGCGCAGATAGGCGCTGATCTCTGTCTCGACATTGGCCATCGCCTCGGCGGTTTCCTTGCGCCGGCGCGGATCCTGGATGGAGTCGACCATGCCCCGCAACCAGTCGGACCCCTGAGCCAACAGAAAGTAGAGGAGAACCAGGATCAGAAAAATGCCGCCAAACGCGGTCTGGGCTTGATCGAAGATCTGGCGCGAAAGGCTTGGTCCGGCAACGACAACGGTGGTGTCCGTGTCGGCGCCGACCGCAGCCACGTCCTCCAGTTGCTGGGTGACCTCCTGGGCCTCCTCAAGGGACTCCCGGACACCGCTGAGTTTGTCTTCCAAACCGCGCATGACCGTCGGCCCACGCTGGACCCAGTCGTAAGCCGGTTCAGACAGCCTGTAGGCGCCTGCAACGACGATGGCGACCAAGGCGATAAGGACAATGGCGGCTCCCAGATGCGAGGGCACCCGTATCTTTTCGAGCATCCGCACCAGGGGGCGTAAAACAATACTGAGAAGGATGGCCAGGACGATCGGCATGATCAGGCCGCGGGCGAAATACAGCACGCAGAAAACGGCCAGAACGAAAAGGCCGATTGCGGCCACTGAGGTGGCGCTTGGCGTATCGGGCAGCATCCGGCCCAGAATGGTGGGCCCGGTCGAAATTCGTGCTCCTGTGTCCCGTCGCCCCATGGCCATCGCCGAACTTGTCTTTCGATGCGGTCACCGTTGACCTGGAAGGGGCTCGGGGCTGTGCGGTCTCCGCCGTTTCCCGTCCCCGGAATGACCCGTCAGCGTCTCGAACGCATCAGGCCCAGCACAAGAGAAATGACAAAGATGACAATGAAGATAAAGAATAGAATTTGTGCGATACCGGCGCCGGCGGACGCAATGCCTCCGAATCCGAACAGACCGGCAACAACGGCAACTACGAAGAACAGAAGAGCCCAGTAGAGCATATGAAATCTCCCGACAGAAGGAGCCCCGTCACACGATCTCATCGACGGCGTTCGGGGCCCATGATCGACGCCGGTGGTAACGCCACATTGCCGGAAACGTTCCATCCATGTCGTGAACCCACCGGTCCCCTCCCGGCTTGATTTTATCAATGGTTAATGATTCTCCTGGAAAATCATAATGTTTAGGCCAAAATATCGGGCTAGTGCCGTTGGGGAGGGAGTTCGCTTAGGTCGGCGCGTTTCCTTTTGGTCCATGGCCCGGGTGTCGACCGGTCGGGCTCCGCCGCCGAAGCCGAACAGGAACAGTTGCCGATGTCGTCAGATGACAAAGCCCTGGAATCTAAGCAAAAAAACAGGAACATGGGTAAAACACGGGTTGAGTTGGATGATGGTCAGACCGGTCGTGAAGACCAGCGGACTGAGCACCAGCGGACCAAGGATGACGCGCCCTTCGATGCATGGTTGGAGCACAAGCTGCACGACATGTATGATTCGGTGGTCAAGGAGCCCGTCCCACCTGAATTGATGGACCTTATCAACAAACATAGTAAACCTTAAGGTCTCGCGCGCCATGGGCCGGTTGGGTGTCGGTGTTCTGATCGATGCCCATGAAAGGTGACAGGTCGCCGGCCGGTCTTTTTCCCGATCGATAGGACTCCGTATTGCCCCAGGCCTTTGGCGATCAACTGGCAGAAACCCTGCCGCATCTGCGCGCCTTTGCGCGCATGCTGACCGGCGCGGCGGACACGGCTGATGACCTCGTGCAAGAAACGTTGGTGCGGGCGCTGGCGGCGTCGACCCAGTTCACGCCCGGTACCAATCTGAAGGCGTGGCTGTTTACGATCATGCGCAATTGCCGGCTGGACGGGTTGCGCAAGTTACAGCGCGTGCGCTTCGAATCGATGGAAACGGCCGAACGCCAGCATTGCTCCGTGCCCGCCACCCAGACATCCATGCTCGAATTCGCGGAAGTGGCCGCCGCCCTCGAGGGGATGAGCGAAGAACACAAGGAGGTTTTGATCCTGGTGGCCGCGGGTGGGATGAGCCACGAGGACGCGGCCGTGATCTGCGGCTGCGCGGTCGGCACCGTAAAGAGCCGGCTGTCCCGAGCCCGGGCGGAATTGGAGCGTCGGGTCAATGCCCCTCCCGCCGTCGCCGCCGATGAGACATCCCGCAGACCGCCCGGCGCGCGCACCGCCTCGCCGGACTGATCGGCCACCCGGTTCAAAAGCCTGGGAACCTTTCGCCCGCTTCTCCCCTTACTTCCGATAACGAGCCCTGGAAAAACGTCGCGCCGAGCGGCGGTGGCCCGGCGGTGACGGATAACAAGAGGGGTTGGGATGACGGGCATGTCAGCATTGTCGCATCGTGCCGAAGCATCTGGATCGTCGTGGACGCGCTATGTCCGTGCCGTCCACCGCTATCCCATGCTCGACGAAGATGAAGAGATCGATCTGGCCAAGCGGTGGCGCGATCATCGCGACATCGATGCCGCGCATCGGCTGGTCAACAGTCATCTCCGCTTTGTCACGACCATCGCGCTTCGCTATCGGCGGTACAGTTTGCCGCGCGAGGAATTGGTGGCGGAGGGCAATGTAGGGTTGCTCAAGGCCGTCGATCGGTTCGATCCCACCCGGGGCTCGCGGTTCGCGCAATATGCGGCGTGGTGGATCCGCTCGACCATCCAGGAGTATGTGCACGCGTCACGGTCCATGGTCAAAATGGGAACGTCCCAGTCGCGCAAGCGGCTTTTCTACAATCTCAACCATGTGAAGGCGAAGCTGGGTATTGTCGGCGGCGGCGAATTGAGCCCTGAGATGGTCGCCGTGATCGCCGCTCGTCTGGCTGTGTCGGAACACGATGTCATCTATATGAATGGCCGGCTGGCGGCGCCGGACCATTCCTTGAACCAGCTGGTCGGTCCGGATGGCGGCGTCGAGTTCGGCGATCTGCTGGTCGACGAGACACAGAACCAGGAGATGCGCCTCGCCGAGCGGGACGAATTCGATCGCCGGCGCGATTTCCTGGGGCAGGCGATGACCGGTCTTACCGATCGCGAGCGGCACATCTTCACCGCCCGCCGGCTGACCGATCCGGTGATGACGCTGCAGGAGTTGAGCGATCACCACGGGGTAAGCCGTGAACGCATCCGTCAGATCGAATACGCCGTCTACGGTAAGGTCGCGAAGCGGGTGAGGGAGGCGTGTGAGCGCGCCTCCTTGCGGCCAGGCGATGTTGGCCGTTTCCAGGCGGGTCCCATGCCGGCGCTCCCGATCGGCCCGTAGGGTCGCTGCGGACCATGCCCTGTTTCGAGACGGGAGTCTTGGGCCGCTAGATGATCGGCCTCACCACCGGGGCCAAATCGCGGTGGTCGGCGATGCGGGCGAGTTCGTCGGGGTCATGGATCGTCAGCCGGCGCCGCGCGAGCGTGATCAGCTTGCGGGTCACCAGCTTGCGGATCGTTCGGTTGGCATGGACCAGGGACAGCCCCAGGGAGTCGGCGAGGTGCTGCTGGGTCAGCGGAAAATCGCAGCTATTGTCCTTGGTCTCCCGCAGCGCTTCCTTGCGCCGGAAAAGATGGATCAGAAGATAGCTCACCCGTTCCAGGGCGGATCGCTGACCAACGCTTGTCAACTGCTCGTCGACAAGGCTTTCCTCGTGGGACGCCAGCCAGGTGACATCGAACGCGAGCGCCGGCCAACTCTGGAATAGGTCGAACAGCCTGGCCCTTGGGAACACGCACAGTTCAACGTCCGACAGGGTTTCGACGCCGTGATCCATGGCCTCGAATACCGATGACTGAAGGCCGATGAAATCGCCAGGCAGCAGAAAATTCAAGATCTGACGCCGCCCGTCGCTCATGATCTTGTAGCGAAAGGCCCATCCGCTGAACAGCGTGAACAGCTGCGTATCTGTCGCTCCAGGCAGGATGATGTCGCGACCGGCTGGGACATAGGTGTGTTGGGCCTTGAAGCCCTCCACAAAGATCAACTCCTCATCGGTGAACGGTCGAAAAATGGGAACCCTGCGCAGTTTGCAGTCTGTGCATTTCACAAAGCGGTCACTGTGGGTGGGCATGCCTGACCTTTTGGCCATTTTGAGATCCTGTCGCGCGATCTACGCCAACGCGCACGACAGTTCCCAACTAGTATTAACGATAAATGCGGCTTGGGAATACGGCATTTACCGATCGGGCAGAACCAATCGGAACCTTGGGCTGACCTCGGGGTTCCTTTACGTGGTGTTCAATCATGTGACCAAGTGGAGATCGTGTTATGACGGCTCGATCGACGAAGGCAGGACTGCCCGAGGGAAAAGATGCGATCGATGACCGTCTACGCGCCGCCTACGACAAGGTGGTCCAGGAGCCTCTGCCCCTCGATCTTGAAGCCCTGGCGGCCGCGCTGCGGATTAGGGCCCAGAACCTAGATCCCGTCACCGATTCGGATGGCGACGTTGCGGACGACGAGTAGTCCTGTTAGAACCTGTCTAATAAGGTTGGCTCAACCCCTGGGCTGGAAACCGTCTCGGCGACCGGCAGGATGGACCGCTCAATGACCGTATCCACAGAAGACTTGGTGTCCCATGTCCCCTATCTGAGGCGATACGCGCGTGCCTTGACAGGATCACAGACCCGAGGCGATCAATATGTGCGCATATGTCTGGAAACCCTCCTGGCGGAGCCGTCGCGGATCAACAACAACGGCGATGTAAGGGTCCAGTTGTTCAAGACCTTTCACGCCGTATGGAATGTGATGGACATCGTCACGAAAGACGATGAAGACGCCGAACAGCGGGGAGCGGAGGCGTTGCGCAAAAGCGTGACGCGGTTACCCTCGCGTTCGCGTCAGGCCATTCTGCTGGTGGCGCTGGAACGGTTCAGCATGGCCCAGGCGGGTGAGATCTTGAGCGTGAGTCCCGAAGAGGTTCGGGTTCTGGTGGATCAGGCGCGGGCCGAAATACGACGCCAGACCGTGGCCGATGTGATGATCATCGAAGATGATGCCATCATCGCCATGAACATCGCCGACATCGTGACGGAAATTGGTCATCGGGTGGTGGGAACCGCGTCCCGTCATGCCGAGGCTTTGGCCCTGGCGTTGGGGACCAAGCCGGACCTGGTGCTGGCGGACATCCAACTCGAGGATGGCGACGACGGCGTCGACACCGTAAAGGATATTCTGAAGTCGATCGAGGTCCCGGTGATCTTTGTCACCGGCTACCCCCAACGCTTGTTGACGGGCGAGGGGCTGGAACCGACCTATGTGGTGACCAAGCCGTTCGAGCCGGAGACCTTGAGAACGGCCATCGGACAGGCGTTGTCGATCGAAACGATGCCCGAAACAGTGGTCTGAGAACGCGTCTTGAAACAGCACGTGGTCTGTTTCAAGACGGTCTTTGAGAACCTTGCAATTGTCACATCTTCGCCCCGGGCGGAACCAAGATCGGACCCAAAGCGTTTCTACCTTCGAGACATGCCCGATCCAGGGCCCTAGCGGAGGAGAGAAACGATGATTGTCCGGATTGTCCCCTTGACCCTTGCGGTGTTTCTGCTCGCCGCGTGCGGCAGTTCGACGTCCGACCGCGCCTTGAGTGGCGGCGGCATCGGAGCCGGTGTCGGCGCGGCCGCGGGCGCCTTGACGGGTGGCAGTGTTGTTGGAGGTGCTGTCTTGGGCGGGGCCATCGGCGCCGGCGCGGGGGCTCTGACCGACGAGGACGATGTCAATCTGGGCGACCCGGCCTGGGATTAACGCCGTTTTGCACCGGATCGCGTTGACGAGCGTTCCGGCGTGACGGTGGCGGCTTGGAGCGGCATGACCGTCAGGCCTTGACGGGAAGGATCAGGGCGATCTCGCTGCCGCCATCCGAGCCGCCGTGCCGGATGACCTGGAGTTCGCCGTGAAGCTGACGAGCCAACGCCGGCATCATTCGGCTTCCAAATCCCCCTCGGCTGGTGCCGTCAAGGGCGAAGTCGGGCGGAAGGCCGGGGCCGTCGTCCACAACGGACACCTGCAGGGTCTGGCCGTTATCGACAAGCTTGGACGTAACGGCCAGATGCGTGGCCGTTCCGCCGATGCCTGAATACTTGAAACCGTTGGTCAGCAGTTCGTTGACGATCAACGCCGCGGGGATCACGCGGTCCGTCGCCAACTGGACGGTGTCGGCCTCGACCGCGATATCGCAGTAGCGCGCGTCGGAGGTCAGCGAGTTGGCGAGCGCGGCGCAAAGATCTCTCAAATACTGTCCGAATTCCACCGAGTCGACGTTGTCGGTCTGATACAGGCGCTCGTGAACCCGGGCGATCGTCAGGACGCGGTGGTGGGCTTCGGTCAGATGTTCCTGGACTTTCGGATCGTTGACGGTGTGAGCCTGCATATTGAGCAGGCTCGAAATGAGTTGAAGGCTGTTCTTCACCCGATGATTGACCTCGCCCAGCATCGCGTTTTTGGCCCCCAGGGCCTCTTGGAGGCGGGCATTGGTGATCTCCAGACTGGCGGTCCGGTCGGCCACGCGCTCCTCCAACGTGGCATTGGCTGTTTTGAGGGCCTTGCGTGCGGCGTCGGCTTGTCGGGCCCGTCCCAAAGCGATCGAACACAACGCCAGAATCGCGAACAGGGCGGCGGCGCCATAGACCGCCAGATAGGCCAGGCGGTCGACCACGGTCGTCTGGATCGACTGGGTCGGTATGCCGACACTGACGAAAACGTCGCGGGTGCCCACGCGATCGACAAGATACAATCGTTCCACACCGTCGGACGAGACAGTGGTCACTTCGGACGGTGGCGCGCCTCCTTCGGCAAAGGCGAACGCATCGCCTATTTTGGCGCCGAGGGTTATGGTGTCGGTGCTTGCATCGCGCCGTACCAGAACGTCCTGATCCGCGGTAAACAGATTGATGACGGTACCGTCGGCGACGTCGAGGTTGCCGAAGAAGGAATAGAGGGTGTGGGGCGACACCGTAACCGTGGCAAAGCCTTCGAATGTACCATCCGCCGAGGGCAGGCGCCTGGACATGACGATCCAAGATCGTTGGTCGAACTGGGACGAGGGTAGGGAGGCGATGTATAGACCGACATCCTCGGTTCTTTGCGCTTCGAAATAGGATCGGCCGACAGCGCTCAATCCAGGGGCGGGGTAGGCCGCCGAGGTGACGATGGCGTCACCGTCGGCATTGCCGATCCAGATATCGCCGACATGCTGGGCCGTCTCGGCCAAGCCCACCAGCGCGCGATGGGTCTGGTAGGTCGGCGTGACGGACCCCCCGGCGGCCTCGGACTGGGCCAGGCGCATCGCACTGCGGAGAACCAGATCGCTGGAATTGAAAAGGCTGGCGGTATGCTCGCTCAGCAGCCGAGCCAAGTTCTGCCCCTGAAAGACGACACCGGCGCGGGTTTGTTCATAGTCACGCCTGGCGAAGGCCAAAAACAGAATAACCGTGATGATCACGGCCATGACGCCGATCGTATAGACGAGGCGCGGCCCCTCTAGAACCCGATCAAGAGTGGTGACAACTCTCTTCCTGATGGAGGTTTGAATGACCTCCGGTTCTGCCGAAAAACTGGACATTTTTTGACAATGACATTGGGATAAAGGACGCGCATCCTAATCCGGTCGACCGTGCTGCTTAGCATCCTATGTTAAAGACGTGGTCGTTTGCCCGGCCGACCCGGCAGATATCCATGGATCGCCTTGCGTTTCGCATATCAAAGAACGGGTATAAACGCCATCGTCGATATGCGGGGTCCGCAAGACCCTTCACATCGCTTCGGCCAGAATGCGGGCAACGGCACTGTGGCCGCCGCCAAGAGCGGCTCCGCGGGCCGCTTCGGTAGGGCGCGCGCCCGCCTGAAGCAACCGGTGGACCGTATTCGGGTCTCCCCGTCCGGCCGCCCTCGTCAGCGCGGTCGTCCCATCGTCGGCCACGGCGTCGACGGCCGCCCCTTCGTCTAGAAGAAGTCGGACGACCCGATCGTTGCCGGCATCCACGGCCGCCATCAGCGGGGTTGCGCCGTCTCGACGGCGCCCGTCGATGTCCAGCCCGCGGACCAGAAGCTCGGCGACGGCGAGGACGGCCTTGTCGGACGGACCGCTCGCGGCCAGGCTCAAGAGGGTTTCGCCCTGCTGGCGGTCCTGTTCCTCAAGGTCGGCGCCGAGGTTCAGCAGGACGGTCATGGTGTCGACATGGCCCAGAAGCGCCGCCACCATCACCGGCGTATAGCCGTATTGCCGGTCGGATTCATCGATCTCGGCCCCGGCGGCCAACAGGAGGCGGGCGGCCGCGGCCCGGTCATGGGCTGCGGCGTGGAAGAGGGGCGTCCAATCGTTCGCGGACCGCGCGCCGGGATCGGCGCCCCTGGCCAGCAACAGAGCCATGGTGTCGATATGATCGCCTTCGGCGGCCAGGGCCAGGGCGGTACGCCCCTGGCCCGCCTCGCGGGCTTCCAAGGCGGCGCCGCGGTCGAGGGCGAACTGGACCACTTCGGCGCGTCCCTGCCGGGCGGCGTCGAGCAGGATCCGGTTGGAAAGTTCGACGATGGGCGTCACCGGTTGCCCGGCGCCGCCGGATGGGCCGCTGCAGGCCACGGTGAGCATCGTCGCGACAAGGCCCAAACCCAACGGCAACGCGCCGGCGGCCCGCAAAAGGCCCTGGCCAACCCGGCCCAACGCCCCTCCCGTCATCGAACCACCCCGGCAAAGGTCCATGATTCAGATCGCGTCGTCCGAAGGGGACGCCCCAGGGCCCGCCACAAGGTCGAGGGTTATGACTGCGCCGTTGATCACCATTTTGCCCTGGTGCACGAAATTAACGGTAATGCGGTCCCCGATCACCGACTGAACCTGACCCAAACCCCATTCAGGGTGGTCCGGATGAGCCACGACGGCACCCGGACTGAAGGTGTAAAGCATAAGCTATCGCAATCCCAAGGAACGGCAAGGTTGCGCTTCGCGACGACTTGCGACAAGCATCATTGTGGGCCGGACGTCCGTCGCGACCCGGTTCGTCAATCCGACGTCTTGTCCCTCCCAGGAGCCCGCCATGAATGCCGCCACCCTTGATGTCCGTCTCCTGGAACTTCTGTCGTCGCGCCTGTGTCATGATTTGGTGAGCCCGGTCGGCGCCATCAACAACGGCGTCGAGCTGATGCAGGAGCTGGGGCCGGACATGATCACCGAGGCCATGGCCCTGATCGGCGAAAGTGCCCGCAAGGCCTCGCGGCGTCTTCAATGCTTCCGGATCGCCTATGGGGCCGGCGGCGGGCGGGGACAGTTCGGCCTGCCGGATATCCGCAATACGGCCCGCGACTATTTCGCCGACGGCAAGGTCGCCCTGAGATGGGAGGACAGCGCCGCCGAGCCGGTGGCGCTGCCGGCCGGTACCGGCAAGGTGGTGCTCAACGTTCTTCTGGCGGCCGAGGAAGCCCTGGCCTTCGGCGGCAGCGTGGCGGTGGCCGGCACGTCTCGACAGCTGACGGTGACGGCAGAGGGCCGCAGCGCGGGCCTGTCCGACGCGCAGAACAGCGCCCTGGCCGGCCAGGGCGACGTGGACAGCCTGACCACCCGGGAGGTTCAGGCTTATGTGACCGGCATGTTTGCCCGTTATTATGGGGTTGGCCTGGTCGCCACGGAAGTGCCCGGAGCCTTGACTCTACGCCTGAATCCGCCCTTTTCCCGCTAGCCATCGGGACCGCCTGGATCTCGTATCCGCTCCTAACGCTTTGGAACCAAAGGGAGGTGCGATTTTAACTTTACCGGTTTTTAAACTGTTCTGGTCACATTCGGATCAAGCGAGAGTGGCGCGCGAAGGCGCCCCGGATGGTCCATTCATCGACCGATCCGCGACATTGCTCGATTGGAATGGATAGACCTTATGGATGATCTGCTCAGCGAATTTCTGACCGAAACCTCGGAAAACCTTGCGGTTCTCGATGTCGAGCTGGTGAGGCTCGAACAGAACCCCAACGATCCAAGTCTTCTGGGGAACATCTTCCGACTGGTCCATACGATCAAGGGGACGTGCGGGTTCTTGGGCCTGCCGCGGCTTGAGGCGGTGGCCCATGCCGGTGAAAACATCCTCGGCAAATTCCGGGATGGCGAACTGGAAGTAACGCCGGAAGCCGTTTCGCTCATCCTCGCCGCGCTGGATCGAATCAAGGAACTGGTTGCCACTTTGGAGGCAACGGAAACCGAGCCGGAGGGCGAGGACAGCGAACTCATCGGGCGGTTGAACGCCATGGCCGACGGCGAGACCGCGCCGACGCCAAGCGCGGCCCCCGTCGAGGCCACGCCGGAGGCGCCGGCGGTCGAGGCTGTCGCGGAACCGGATCCCGCGCCGGTCGAAGAGGTCGCCGTGGAAGAAGAAATCGCCGTGGAAGAAGACGAATTCGGCTTCACGCCGATGTCGGCGGCCGCTCTCGAGGCCCAGATGGCCGCCGAGCCGGCGGCCGCCCCCGACGCGGTTGCCGAAAGTGACGAAGAGCCAACCGCCGAACCCGAGCGTGCTGCCGAATCGCCTGCCGAGGTCCCGGTAGAAGCCGTCGCCGAGGCGCCGGCCCGCCAGCCCGCGGCCAAGGCCGCGGCGGCTCCCCCGGCGGAAAAGGTGGAGGCGAAGGAATCCGCCGTTGCCAGCCAGTCGATCCGCGTTCACGTCGATCTTCTGGAAAACCTGATGACCATGGTCTCGGAACTGGTGCTCACCCGCAATCAGCTGCTGCAGATCATGCGCAGCAACAAGGACAGTGAGTTCACCGCGCCGCTGCAGCGTCTCAACCACGTCACCTCCGAGTTGCAGGAAGGGGTGATGAAGACCCGGATGCAGCCGATCGGCAACGCCTGGGCCAAGCTGCCCCGGCTGATCCGCGACCTGTCGCAGGAACTCGACAAGAAGATCGACCTCCAGATGCTGGGCGCCGATACCGAGCTCGATCGCCAGGTGCTGGAGCTGATCAAGGATCCGCTGACCCATATGGTGCGTAACTCCGCCGACCACGGGATCGAGCCGCGGGCTGATCGGATCAAGGTCGGCAAGCCGGAAACCGGAACGGTGCGGCTGAACGCCTATCACGAGGGCGGCCACATCATTATCGAGATAACCGATGACGGTCGTGGCCTGGCGTTGGGCAAGATCAAGGCCAAGGCCGTTGCCAACGGGCTGGCAACCGAAAGCGAACTGGAAGGCCTGTCGGACCAGCAGATTCAGCAGTTCGTGTTCAAGGCCGGCTTCTCCACCGCCGAGAAGGTCACCAGTGTCTCGGGTCGTGGCGTCGGCATGGATGTGGTCAAGACAAACATCGAAAAGATCGGCGGCACAGTCGAACTCAAGTCCATCGAAGGGCGCGGGTCGACCTTCATGATCAAGATCCCGCTGACCCTGGCCATCGTGTCCGCCCTCATCGTGGAAGCCGGCGGCGAGCGTTTCGCGGTGCCGCAGATCAGCGTCATCGAACTGGTTCGGGCCGGTAACAACAGCGAGCACACGGTCGAACTCCTCAACGGTACGCCGGTGCTGCGACTGCGCGATCGGCTGCTGCCCCTGGTCAGCCTGCCCAAGTTGCTCAAGCTTGAGGCGGGTGACGGCAAGGTCGTGCCGAAGACCGATGTCGAGATCGACACCGAAGCGCAGGCCGAGGCCGGGAACGCGGTAGGCGCGGTGCGCGAAGACGATACCTACATCGTCGTCACCCAGGTCGGCACCTACATCTTCGGCATCATCGTCGATCGCGTGTTCGACACCGAGGAGATCGTGGTCAAGCCGGTGTCGCCGATCATGCGTCATCTCGATATCTTCTCGGGCAACACCATCCTGGGCGACGGCGCCGTCATCATGATCCTCGATCCCAACGGCATCGCTTCGGCGACCGGTGAGATCAGTGTCGCCGACGGGGCGGACATGACGGATGATGCCAGTCGCGGCGCCGACAGCGACCAGCCCGTGGCGCTGCTGGTCTTCCGGGCCGGCGGCGGCGCCCCCAAGGCGGTGCCGCTGGCGCTGATCGCGCGGCTGGAGGACATCGCGCTCGATACCGTGGAGTCGTCGAACAACCAGCATGTCGTGCAGTATCGCGGCAAGCTGATGCCCCTGCTGGCCTATGACCGGTCGTTCTCGCTCGAGGCGGCGCGCGAGACCGAGACGCGCCGGCCGGTCCTGGTCTTCACCGACAACGACCACTCCATGGGCCTGATCGTCGACGAGATCGTCGACATCGTCGAGCAGCGCATGGATGTGGAGCTGGCCGGCGATGACGGCCAGGTGCTGGGTACCGCCATCATCGCCGGCCAGGCGACCGACGTCATCGATGCTGGCTACTACCTGACCCTGGCCAACAAGGACTGGTTCGGCAAGCACAGCGAGGCGCTGGGCGAGGATCAGACCAACCGTATTCTTCTGGTCGATGACAGCCCGTTCTTCCGCAACATGCTGACACCGCTGCTCAGCGTCGCCGGGTACGAGGTCACGACGGTCGAGAGCGCCAGCGAGGCTCTCGCCCTGTGCGAGGCCGGCGAAAGCTTCGACATCATCGTCAGCGATATCGAGATGCCGGGCATGAACGGTTTCGACTTCGCCGAGCACGTCCGCAACGGCGGCAAGTGGCAGAACACGCCGATCGTGGCGCTGTCCTCTCACGCGACGCCGCGCGACCTGGATCGCGGCCGGAAGGTCGGCTTCACCGACTATGTCGCCAAGATGGATCGCGACGCTCTCTTGTCGTCTCTGTCGCAAACCCTTGCTGATGCCAGAGGTGCCGCATGAGCCAGTCCAAGGAAAAGAAGTCGAAGGGCCGCAAGGCCCGGGAAGCCGAGGTTTCGTCGAACAGGCGGACCGTCGACTATGTGACCATGATGATCGCCGATCAGCTGTTTGGCATTCCGGTGCTGCAGGTCCAGGACGTTCTGGGACCCCAGCGGATCACGCGCATACCGTTGGCGCCGCCGGAAATCGCCGGTTCGCTCAATCTGCGTGGCCGGATCGTCACGGCCATCGACGTACGCATCCGCCTGGGGCTGACGCGGCGCGAGAAGGCGGGCCAGGAGATGAGCATCGTCGTCGATCATGATGGCGAGCTGTACAGCCTGATGGTCGACGCCGTGGGCGAGGTGCTCAGCGTGTCTTCCTCCAGCTTCGAACGCAGCCCCGCCACGCTGGATCCGCGCTGGCGGGAGGTGTCGACGGGCATTTACCGGCTTGAGGAGCAGCTTCTGATCGTGCTCGACGTGCCGCACCTCTTGACCACCGCGGTCAGCGAAGCGGCATGACCGCCCGGCAGCGAGGGCCGACCCGGTCCCCATTTCCGCAGGAACCAGCATTATGAAAAACTGTCTCGTGGTCGATGACTCCCGGGTGGTTCGCAAGGTCGCTCGCAAGATCGTCGAGGAGTTGAGCTTCGCCTGCAACGAAGCCGAAGACGGCAAGCAGGCTATCGACGCCTGTGCCAAGCTTATGCCCGATGTCATCCTGCTGGATTGGAACATGCCGGTGATGAACGGGATCGAGTTTCTGCGTCAACTGCGCAAGATGACCGGCGGCCAGGATCCCAAAGTGGTGTTCTGCACCACCGAGAACGATGTCGCTCACATTAAAGAAGCGCTGAGCGCCGGCGCCAACGAATACATCATGAAGCCCTTCGACAGCGATATCATTCAGACGAAGTTCAGCCAGGTTGGCTTGATTTAGTTTAAGGACACAGCAGCATGAGCAGCGGTGCCATGGCAGCCGGCATGAAGGCGGCGGGCGCAGGCGCGTCGGGTCCAATCCAGGTCATGGTGGTGGACGACAGCGCGGTGATACGAGGCCTCATCTCCCGCACGCTTGAGGAGGACCCGGCCATCCGAGTCGTAACGTCCGTCAGCAACGGCGAACTGGCGATCGGCGCCATCGCGCGTCACGCGGTCGATGTCGTGGTTCTCGATATCGAAATGCCGGTCATGGACGGCCTGACGGCGTTGCCCAAGCTGATCGCCGCATCGCCCCGGACCAAGATCATCATGGCGTCCACCTTGACCAAGAAGAACGCCGAGGTCAGCCTCGCGGCGTTGGCGGCCGGTGCCGCCGACTATGTCAGTAAGCCTTCGACCAACCAGGAAATCAACAGCGGCAACGACTTCAAGGCCGAGCTGACCGCCAAGGTCAAGGCGCTGGGCGCCGTGGCGCGGGGCAGGGGGCCGACGGTGCCAGTGGTGGCCGCCGCGCCCCAGCGTCAGTCCATGGTTGTCGGAACGGGACCGATCCGAACCCGTCCCATGCCGACCGTGTTCAACCCCGAAATCATCGCCATCGGCAGTTCGACTGGCGGGCCCAAGGCGCTGCTTGATGTGATGAGACTGATCGGGCCAGGGCTTCGGCAGCCGATCATCGTCACCCAGCATATGCCGCCGACCTTCACCACGATCCTGGCGGAACATATCAGCAAGCAATGCGGTGTGCCGACGTCCGAAGGCATCGATGGCGAACCGCTTGTCGGCGGCCGCTGCTATGTCGCGCCAGGCGACTTTCACATGACCGTGGAGCGCAAGGGCACGGGGAACGTGATCCGTCTGTCCAAGGGGCCGCGCGAGAGTTTCTGCCGCCCGGCGGTCGACCCGATGTTGCGTTCGGCGGTCGCCCTGTTCGGCCGCAATGTGCTGGTCGCGATCCTGACCGGCATGGGGCAGGACGGGATGTTGGGTTGCCAAAAAGTTGCCGGTGTCAATGGCGTCGTGTTGGCTCAAGACGAAGCGACCAGTGTGGTTTGGGGTATGCCGGGAGCGGTGGCCCATGCCGGGGTCTGTAACGCAATCATGCCGATCGCCGAGATCGGCCCGGCGATCCGTAGGCTTGCCCTGCGCGCAGCGGCCTAAGGAAAGGGACCCAGTCATGAAGGCCGAAGATTTCGCACTGTTCCAGAACCTGGTCAAGGATCGGTCGGGGCTCATTCTGTCGGAGGACAAGGCGTACCTGCTTGAGAGCCGTCTCATGCCGGTGGCGCGGAAATGGAGCTTGAAAGGGCTTGAGGAGGTCGCTTCCGTCGTCCGGCTTAAGAAGGACGAGAAGCTCATCCACGATATCACGGAAGCGATGACCACCAACGAGTCCTCGTTCTTCCGCGATACCCGGCCGTTCGATCAGTTTCGCGACACGGTCCTGCCGCAAATGTTGAAGAGCCGTGCCAGCGCCCGGCGGATCCGGATCTGGAGTGCTGCGTGTTCCAGCGGCCAGGAAGCCTATTCCCTGGCCATGCTGCTGCAGGAGCACAAGACCAAGTTGCAGGGATGGACCATCGAAATCATCGGGACCGATCTTTCCAGGGAAATCCTGGATAAGGCGCGTGCCGGTCTCTACACGCAGTTCGAGGTACAGCGCGGTCTGCCGATCACCCTGCTGGTCAAGTACTTTACCCAGGTCGGGGATAAGTGGCAGATCAGCGAGGACTTGAAGAAGATGGTATCGTTCAAGGAGTTCAATCTGCTCAACGATATGAAGGCCCTGGGTCGCTTCGACATCGTGTTCTGCCGGAACGTCCTGATCTATTTCGATCAGCCGACCAAGGCCCGGGTGCTCGATTCCATAAGCCGGTTGATGCCCGATGACGGTGTTCTGTATCTGGGCGGCGCGGAAACGGTCCTAGGTATCACGGACCGCTTCAAGGCAACGGCGGGGCAGCGCGGCATTTACGAGCTTGCCGACAAGGCCAGAACAGGGGCCGGGGCAAAGCCGGCCGCCGCATCGCCGACCCGGCCAGGGCTTCAGCACGCGGTGTAAGGGGTTCGGCTCGCGCCGGTTCAGCATCACCGGCGAAGAAGTTGAAAAAGGCCGGATACCTCTGGGTATCCGGCCTTTTCCATGGCTCTGTCGTGCCCCGGACCATTCGAAACAGGACATTTGCGGTCAAGACTCGCCATGGCTCAGTTTGTGCTGGTGATGTGCCGGCCGGAGCGGGCACTATTGCGTCATGGACACACGGAACAGACCGCTGACGGCCGCGCTGCTCGCACTGCCGGAGAGTACCGCGTCGACCATTTTCGGGATGTACGACATTTTTGCGTCGGTCGGGCGCGACTGGTCCTTCGTGACCACCGGAACCCCCGGGACGCCATTGATGGAGCCCCTGTTGGTCGGGCCGTCGCGCGATGGATTTCGAGCGGCGAACGGCATATTCATACGACCCGATCTTGCGTTTCCCGAGTGCGCGGGACCGGATATCGTCTGTATCCCTGACCTGTTCGTCGCGCCCGGTGACGACCTCGGGGGGCGCTTTCCCGATGCCGTCGCCTGGCTGCGCGCTGTTCATGAATCAGGGGCGACCATCGCCGCGGCATGTTCGGGGGGCTTGCTGCTTGCCGAGTCCGGGCTGCTCGCGGGCTGCGAGGCAACCACGCACTGGGCCTATTGCGACGCCCTGGAAAAGGCCTATCCCGACATTGCCGTGAACGGCACGCGGGTGCTCGTCGCCTCCGGCGAGGGACAGCGCATTCTGACCTCGGGTGGCGGTACGTCGTGGCAGGACATGGCGCTGTTTCTGGTGGCGCGGTTCTTCGGCCAGGAGGAAGCGATGCGGATCGCCCGCATCTACCTGCTCAACTGGCACTCGATGGGCCAACTTCCCTTCACGGCGCTGGCCACCGCCCGGCAGGTTAACGATGCGTCGATCTCGGTGAGCCAGGCTTGGCTGGCCGACAATTACGCCGTGCCGCAGGCGGTATCGGCGATGGTCGCGCGCAGCGGGCTCACCGAGCGCACGTTCAAGCGGCGGTTCACCCAGGCCACCGGGATGGCACCGCTCGACTACGTCCACACGCTGCGCCTGGAAGAGGCCAAGCAGATGCTTGAGACCACGAGCGATCCGGTCGAGTCCATCGCCGTGGAGGTCGGCTACGAGGATGCGAGCTTTTTCCGAAGACTGTTCCGCCGCAAGGTCGGTATCGCTCCGTCCGACTACCGGCGCCGGTTTCGACCGATCCGGCAGGCGCTCAGTGCCGCTGCGCTCGATCAAGCCGGTCTCTAGAGCAGGATCGCCTTGGGCGGAATCGCTTCGGCGATCCCGCCCAAGGCGTGAATCCTACTCTATTCATAGAGTTAGAGAGCGATTCACGTCATTGGTGGAAGCGGATCCGCTTCCACCAATGACGATCGCGCTCTAAGGTCTCTGAACGGGTGATCCGGCAGCGGCTCCCTCAACGTTCTTTAGCATCAGAACAACGTCTTCATCGTAGTAGGGCTGGCAGGGATGCAGCGCCACAGGCCGCCGAGCGACGATGCCGTCGCCGGTCGGGGGTTGACAGCGGCGACCAGATCGATAACCATAAAGTTATGGAACGACTCGGTTATAAAACATCCCAGCCGGAACTCGATGCGGTGTTCGCGGCGCTGGCGGACCCCACCCGCCGGAAGATATTGTCGCGGCTGGCTTCGGGCGAGGCCTCGGTCGGCGAAATCGCGGCCCCCTTCCAGATCAGCCAGCCGGCCGTGTCCAAGCACTTGAAGGTGCTCGAGCGCGCCGGACTGATCCGGCGAGACATCGATGGGCCGCGCCGGCCCGCGCGCCTGCGGGCCGAACCGATGCGGGCCGCCGTGGCCTGGCTCGAGGACTTCAGGCAATTCTGGTCGTTGCGTTTCGATCGGCTGGACACCCTGCTGACGGAACTGAGGGCCGCCGACCCCGAAAAGGACCCATCGTGAGTGAGGCGCCGACCTATGTGCTGGAGCGGACCTTTGACGCCCCCCGCGCGCTGGTCTGGAGGGCATGGACCGATCCGGCCCTGGTGGCGCGCTGGTATGGGCCGCACGTGCAGACCGTCGTCCACACGCTGGACGTGAGACCCGGCGGGGTGTGGCTGAACGAGATGCGATGGGGTGGCCGGTCCAGTTTTGAACGGATGGACTTCACCGAGGTGTCGCCGCCCGAACGGCTGGCTTGGCGGCATGCGACGACCGATGCAGATTGGCTCATCATCGCCAACCCGATGATGGCCGACTGGCCCCGGGTTCTGCTGACCACGGTGACGTTCGACGATGCGGGCGATCGGACCGCGCTGCGCCTGACCTGGACGCCGCATGAGGCCACCGAGGCCGAAAAAGCCTGCTTTGCCGCCGCGATGGCCGGGCTCGATCGCGGCTGGGGATCGGGAATGGATATCCTCGCCGAGATCCTGTCGGAACTTCAGGCCCGACGCGGCGCGTGAAGCCGCGAACCGCGGCGCCGGGGGGGCTCCCGCGGGAGCCCGACCCTGCCGCGGGCGGTATCAGGCGGTGACGGCCTGCTTGGCCTGACGGTCTTCGACCGTGTTCGGGTCGCGCAGCACGTAGCCGCGGCCCCAGACCGTCTCGATATAGTTCTCGCCGGTGGTCGCGGCCGACAGCTTCTTGCGCAGCTTGCACACAAAGACGTCGATGATCTTGAGTTCCGGCTCGTCCATGCCGCCATAGAGATGGTTCAGGAACATCTCCTTGGTCAGGGTCGTGCCCTTGCGCAGGGACAGAAGCTCCAGGATGCCGTATTCCTTGCCCGTCAGGTGCAGGGGCTGGGAGTCGACCTCGACCGTACGGGTATCCAGATTGACGGTCAGGCGGCCCGTGCGGATGATGTTGTCCGGATGGCCCTTGGAGCGGCGGACGATGGCGTGGATGCGCGCCACCAGTTCCCGCTTGTCGAACGGCTTGGTCAGGTAGTCGTCGGCGCCGACGCCCAGGCCCTTGATCTTGTGGTCCAGCTCGTTGAGACCGGACAGGATCAGGATGGGTGTCTCGACCCGCGCCGATCGGAACCGCCGCAACACTTCGTAGCCGTCGATGTCCGGCAGCATCAGATCCAGGATGATAATATCGTAATCGTAGAGCTTCCCGATTTCCAGGCCGTCTTCGCCAAGATCGGTCGTGTCGACGATGAAACCGTCCGACTGAAGCATCAACTCAATGCTCTTGGCGACCGTGCTGTCGTCCTCAACCAGTAAAACCCGCATGCCCATCGTCCTCTTTTTCAATCCGTCGAATGACGCGTTTCGTCGCCCCGGTTTACCGTGCGCTCCGCTCACCGGTTCGGCACCGCAGCCCTTTCAAGGCGCTTAATAAAGGTTAATGCCCATTGATTAACGAAAGGTAAAGCCGAACATCAATTCTTTTTTGATTTTACGTAGCCTTAACGCCGGCCCTGCGATTGTTAGCCGATTTTTCGGCGGCCGATGGCGGCCTTCCGTGCCCCCTTAAAGATGAGATGGATGCCCTTTTCCGTGCTGTCGCCGCTCGCCGCCATGTCCGATCTCGTCGATACGATCCAGCCCGTGACCCATTACGGCCGCGTGACCGCGGTTCTGGGGCTGCTGGTGGAGGTCGGCGGCGTGGAGCGTCATCTCAGCGTCGGGGGGCGCTGTATCATCCGCACCCGGGCCAACCGTCGGGTTCCCTGCGAAGTGGTCGGATTCCGGGCCGGGCGGGCCCTGCTGATGCCGCTGGGGCCGGTGGAGGGGATCGGCCTGGGCTGCCGGGCCGAGGTGGCGGCCGCCGAACCGGCGATATTCCCGGCCAGTACCTGGCTGGGGCGGGTGATCAATGCCCTGGGTGAACCGATCGACGGCAAGGGACCGCTGCTGCCGGGCCGGACGGCGGCGCCCCTGCGCAACAAGCCGCCCATGGCTCATACGCGAGGCCGGGTCGGCGGTAAGGTGGATCTGGGCGTACGCACCCTGAACACCTTCGTTTCCTGCTGTCGGGGCCAGCGAATGGGCATCTTCGCCGGCTCGGGCGTCGGCAAATCGGTCCTGATGTCCATGCTGGCCAAGTACACCGAAGCCGACATCAATGTCATCGGGCTGATCGGCGAGCGCGGCCGCGAGGTTCAGGAGTTCATCGAGGACGATCTGGGTCCCGAAGGGCTGGCCCGCAGCGTCATCGTCGTGGCCACGTCGGATGAACCGCCCCTGATGCGCCGGCAGGCCGCCTATACGACCCTGGCGGTGGCAGAGTATTTCCGCGACCAGGGGCGCCATGTGCTGTGCATGATGGACAGCCTGACCCGGTTTGCCATGGCCCAGCGGGAGATCGGCCTGTCGGCGGGCGAGCCGCCGACCACCAAGGGATACCCGCCCTCGACCTTCGGCGAGCTGCCGCGGTTGCTGGAGCGGGCCGGGCCGGGGACGGACGAGGGCACCATCACGGCGCTGTTCACGGTCCTGGTCGAAGGCGACGATCACAACGAACCCATCGCCGACGCGGTCCGGGGCATCGTCGACGGGCATATCGTCCTGGAACGGGCCATCGCCGAACGCGGCCGTTACCCGGCCATCAACGTGCTGCGGTCGGTGTCGCGGACCATGCCCAATTGCAATACCGACGACGAAAACGCCCTGGTCGCCCGGGCGCGGAGCCTGCTGTCGACCTATGAGGACATGGCCGAGATGATCCGTCTGGGCGCCTACCGCAAGGGCAGCGACGAGAAGGTCGACGAGGCCATCGACCACGCCCCGGCGCTGGAGGCGTTCCTCAACCAGGACAAGAACGACCGGACGACGCTTGCCGACGGCTATGCCCGGCTGGCTGATATCTTGGACATGCCGGCTCCGGGGACCGTTGGCGCGGCTCCGGATAACGCCGAGAACGAGGACACGGCGTGAAACAGCTCGAGAGCCTGATCCGCCTGCACCGCTGGCAGCTTGACGAAAAGCGCCGGACGCAGGCGGAGCTCCAGGCCCTGGCCGATCGCATCAAGGGCGAGATCGGCCGGCTTCAGGCCGATCTGACGCGCGAGCGCGAGGCCGCGAGCCGGACCGACGGTCCGGCCTTGGGCATCGGTCCTTATATCCAGTCGATCCTGGCCCGCGAACGCCATCTGACACAGACCCTCGATGAGATCGGCCGGCAGATCGCCGCCGCCCACGACGCGATCACGGAGTCCTTTCGGGAGCTCAAGCGATACGAGCTGGCTCAGGAAGAACGGATGCGGGCCGAAACGCGCCGCCTCGAACGCCAGGAACGCCTGACCCTGGATGAGGTCGCCGCCACCCAGTTCGAACGCCGCCGGTCGGCGATGGAGGCGGAGTAGGGGGGAGGAAGAAAGCGCCGCCGGCCGGTACCGGTCGACCGAGCTCTACGACCGCCGCAGTCTCATCCAGTCGTGGCCGCCGGCCTGGCAGGCCAGGTGCCCGGTCAGGCCGCTGGCTTCGCATACCGAACCGAACAGGGACGACACTTCGCTCCGCATCTCTGGCGGCAAGGCCCGCTGGCTGCGTAGGATCAGGTCGAACCGGGTCCGCCGCAGCCGGCCGTCGACCTGGACGGCGCCTAGGCGGCTCAAATCCAGATCCAGAACGAACCTCTGCTCGGCGTCGCGGCTTTGGCCCGGTGTCTGGCCACGGCCGTCGATCGAGCGCTGGATATGGATGTGCATGGGGGTCAGACGCCCGTCATGCAGCACCGGCACAGTGTGGCTGCGCCATTCGCCGGCCATCGGCTCGGGCCCGGCGCGGCCCGTCTGGCCGAGCTCGGCGCCGGCCCGGGCGATGAGATCGCCCTTTCCCGCGGTCTCCAGCAGGCGCGACGCGCGGTCGCCCAACCAGGTGCGAAGATCGCCGCCGCGCACGGCCGACAGGAAGAACAGAACACCCGGAGACATCTGCGGGCCGGGCTGGGGCAGGACGGATTGGGTCAGGTGGCGGGACAGGGCGGAATCCATGGCCGCCAGGGTGGTCAGAACCTCCCGCAGGGCCGGCAGCGCAGACGGTCCTGCGTCCAGCGGCGGCAGGGGGGCCGGTATCGGCCGGGCGACGGCGAGGCCGCGTTCGGCGGCGCCGGCCATTGCGGTGGCCACCTCCCTGGCCAATACCGACACCGGTCCCGATCCCGCGGCGGGCGCGGGGGGACCGGGTGGAGCGCCGGCGGACGGGATTCCCTTCACCGCGGGGCTGGCCGGCGCCGTTGGCGCGGCGGGGCTGGCCGGCACGGCCGGCGGCGGCACGGTGCGGGCGGCGGCCACCGGTCCCGCCGCGGCCGGCGCTAGGGAGGGGGCGGTTGGGGCGCCGCCGCCCTGGGCCGGGGCCGTTGGCCCACCGGGGCTCGACGGAGCGGCGGTCGCCGCCGGGGCGACGGACGGCGCGGCGGGCTGGCCGGCCACGACGCTGGCCAGACCGGATCCCGGGCCGGGCAGGGGCGCCGTCGCGGCCGCCAGGGCGGGCGCCGGCGGTGGGGCCGCGCCGGGGGGCCCCCCGGATGCCGGCGAGGGCGGAGCACCCCGCAGCGGCGCCGGAGGAGCCTGTGGCGTGGTGCGGGTGGCGACCGCCGGCTGTGACGGGGCCTCGGGCGTCAACACGGTGCCGGGGGGAAGAACGGCGCGGACATCCAGCGGCAGGCGTATGGCGGCGGTGGAGCTGGGCGCCGACTGGGCCGGGACCTGAATGGTGACCGGCCGATCGGGGACCAGCAGAACGGGCAGCCGCACGCCCACTTCGCCGAACTGGGTCCGCAGCCGGGCCGTCCCATCGGCCGACTGCGCCAGTACGGTGCCGGTGATCACGATGGCCCGGGGCAGCGCGGCGAGGCGCTGGAGCAGGGTGTCGGACGCCGATCTGAGGGTCGCCGAAACGACGACGTCCGCGGCTGTCGCGGCGACCGACGGCGCGCCCGCGGCGCCCGCTGGAAGCCCCGAGACCGGCGGCGGCCCGCTCACCGGACGGTCGCCGTCAAGGGCATGGCGGGCGCCAAGCGCTTCATTGCCGGGCCGTGGCCAGCGCGTTTTCGGGGGCCGGGATCCGGCCCGGCAGAAGCAGCCGCGCCAGATTCATCGGCGTCGCCGGCATCAGGCCGTCCCTGATGGCGTTGGTGTCGCTGGTCTCGGCAAACGCGATGCCGGCGGCAAAGGCGGCGGCCAGCACACTGCCCAGGCGCCTGGTGAGGTCGATGCGCGTCACGATCATCCGACGGGCGCCGACATCGGCGTAGCTGCCGGCGATATCGGCCGCCCCGATCGGATCCAGACCCGCCGGCAGGATCAGGAGGGGCTCCACCCGGCCGGCGACGATGTAGCGGCCCAGCTCGACCATCTCCCTGGTGTTCAGGTGGTTTCGGCCCGGTCCGTCGATGACGGTCAGATCGCGGTCGGCGGCGTCGCGCAGGCCCGCCGCCAAGGCCGAGGGGTCGGAAACCGCGACGACCTCCATTTTGAGGGCATGGGCGAAGGCCGCCAGCGGCAACAGTCCGCCGGCCCGTCCGGTATCGCAGCTCATCAGGGCGACGGTGTGGTTTTCGACCATGGCCCGCGCCGCCAGCTTGACGGCCGTCTGGGTCTTGCCGGCCCCCGGTGGCCCGACCAGCATCAGCGGGGTTTTCTGGGTCATCTCGTCGAGCGGGTCGAAGCGGAAGGTCTGGCGCAGCGCCGCCGCCAGCGCGCGCACCGGGTCGGTGGTCTCGAACCCGGCGATCAGATCCAGGATCGCCTCGCCGATGGCCACCGGCACGCCATTGTCCTTCATGGCGCGATAGGCGACATCGATGGTCGGCTCGATGGACGCCGCCTTGTCGATGGCGTCCCGGGCGGCGCGCAGGCGGGCCCGTTCGGCCAACACCGCTTCGTCGATCGCCGCCGTGACCCGCACGCCACCCTCGCCGTCGCCGCGGCTGGCGACGATGATCGCGTCATCGCCCAATTCCTCGCGGATCTGCGCCATGGCGCCCGCGATGGTTTGGGATGTATAGGATTTCAGGCGCACGGCAGGGCTTCTTTATATCTGGCCAAGGGTTCTGATCTTGGCCTTGGGGTGGATCTCGTTCTGCGACATGACCACCGTCGACGGACGGAACCGCTCGACGATGGAGCGGACATAGGCGCGGATCCCCGGGCTTGTCAGCAGCACCGGCGCCTCGCCCATCATGGCATGGCGCTCGAACGTCTCGCGGACGGTCGAGATGAATTCCTGGAGACGGCTTGGCGCCATGGCCAACTGGCGGTCGTCGCCTTCGCCGACGATCGCCTCGGCGAACGCCTGTTCCCAGCCGGGGGACAGGGTGACCAGCGGGATGAACCCCTGTTCGTTGGTGGCGCTGCCACTGATCTGCCGGGCCAACCGCGACCGAACATGCTCGGTGATGGCGTTGACGTTGCGGGTGTACCCACACGCCTCCGCCACGCCCTCCAGGATCGTCGGCAGGTCGCGGACGGACACCCGCTCGGCCAGCAGGTTCTGAAGAATGCGCTGCAGACCGCCGACGGAAATCTGGGCCGGCACCACGTCGCCGACCAGCTTCTGGTGCTCCTTGTCCAGCTCGTCCAGCAGCTTCTGGGTTTCGACATAGGACAGAAGCTCGGGCATCTGATCCTTGATGATCTCGGTCAGATGGGTGGTCACCACCGTCTGGGCATCGACGATGGTGTAGCCCTTGAACGTCGCCTCTTCGCGGTGGGCGGAATCGATCCACATGGCCGGCAGGCCGAAGGTCGGCTCCGTCGTCGCCTCGCCGGGCATGGTGATGGGTTCGCCGCGCGGATCCATGATCAGCAGCATGTTCGGCCGGACCTCGCCGCGACCGGCCTCGATCTCCTTGGCCCGAACCACATAGGTGTTGGGTGGCAGCTGAAGGTTGTCCTGGATGCGGACCGACGGCATGACAAAGCCGATGTCGCCGGCCAGTTGGCGACGCAGCCCCTTGATCTGATCGGTCAGGCGGGTGCCGCTGTCGTTGTTGATCAACGGCAGCAGGCCGTACCCAAGCTCGAGCCGGATCTGGTCGATCTGCAGGGCCGTGGCGATCGGCTCTTCGGCGACGGGGGCCACGGCGCTCTGCTTGGCCTCCTCGGCGGTGCGCTCGGCCTCTACGGTGAGGCGCTGTCGGGTCAGCCACCACGCGGTGCCGCCGGCGGCCAGGGCCAGGCCCAGAAACGGGATCATGGGAATGCCCGGCAGGATCGCCAGACAGCCCATCAGCACGGCAGCCAGGCCAAGGGCCTTGGGATAGCTGCCAAGCTGACCGAACACGGCCTTGTCGGCGGTCATGCTGACGCCGGCCTTGGACACCAGCATGCCGGCGCCGACCGATACGATCAGGGCCGGGATCTGACTGACCAGCCCGTCGCCGACGGTGAGAATGGTGTAGGTTTCGGCCGCCTCGCTCATGGTCAGGCCCATCTGGGCCGTGCCGATGATGATGCCGCCGATGACGTTGATGAAGGTGATCAGCAGACCGGCCACCGCGTCGCCGCGCACGAACTTGGCGGCACCGTCCATGGCGCCGTAGAAGTTGCTTTCGTCCTCCAGCTCCTTGCGTCGCGTGCGGGCCTGGGTTTCGTCGATCAACCCAGCCGACAGGTCGGCATCGATCGCCATCTGCTTGCCGGGCATGGCGTCCAGGCTGAACCGGGCGCCGACCTCGGCGATGCGCCCCGAACCCTTTGTGATCACGATGAAATTCACGATGACCAGAATGCCGAAGACGATGATCCCGATGACGAAGTTGCCGCCCATGACGAAGCTGCCGAAAGCCTCGATGACCTTGCCGGCGGCGGCGGGACCCTCATGGCCATCGGCCAGGATGAGCCGTGTCGAGGCAAGGTTGAGCGACAGGCGAAGCAGGGTGGCGATCAGCAGGATGGTCGGAAAGGAACTGAACTCCAGGGGTTTGCTGATGAACAGCACGTTCATCAGGATCAGCACCGAGAACGTGATCGAGATCGCCAGGCTGATGTCGAGCAGCCAGCTCGGCATCGGCAGGATGAGCACGACCAGGATGGCGACGACACCCAGGGCGAGGGCAAGATCGCCCCGCTGGGACAGGCTCTTGAGCGCCTTGAGCCCAGGGAAGTCCTTGGCCGGCGCGCTGGCTGTCTGATCGGTCATGGCGGTGCGGGGGCTGCTCCGGGCCGTCGGCGGGGGTTACACCGAAACCCGTTCGACGTCGCCAGCAGCCAGAACCGGCACGCCGTCGTCGCTGTAGAGTTTGAGCTTGTTGCGCAGGGTTCGGATCGAGATCCCCAGGATGGTGGCCGCATGGGTACGGTTGCCCAGCGTATGGTTCAGGGTCTCCAGGATCAGATCGCGCTCGACCTCGGCCACGGTCCGCCCCACCAGGCTGCCGCCGGGCAACACCGTGGCGGTTTCGCGCGGCTGGCCGTCGTGGCTGACGGTTGCCGTGCTTGAGCCCAGCGTCTGGCCCGTCAGGGCCAGGGCCTCGGGACCGATCTCCTCGCCGTCAGCCATCAGAACGGCCCGGTGCATGGTGTTCTCCAGCTCCCGGACATTGCCCCGCCAGGGGTGCGCCAACAGCATCCGAACGCTTTCTTCCGTCAGCTTGCGGGGACCCAGATCGTTCGCCTCGGAGAATTTCTGGATGAAATGCTCGGCCAGGACGGCGATATCGCCGGGCCGCTCCCGCAGCGACGGCACCCGGACGGAAACGACATTGAGACGGAAGAAAAGATCCTCGCGGAACCGCCCGGCGCGCACCTCGTCCTCTAGGTCGCGGTTGGAGGTGGCCAGAAGCCTGAGGTTGACCTTGATCGGCTGGGTTCCACCGACCCGGTCGATCTCGCGTTCCTGCACCGCGCGCAGCAGCTTGGCCTGCAGGTGCGGATGCATCTCGCTGATTTCGTCGAGCAGCAGGGTGCCGCCCTCGGCTTCCTCGAACTTGCCGATCCGGCGCGCCACGGCGCCGGTGAAGGCGCCCTTTTCATGGCCGAACAGCTCGGACTCCAGGAGATTTTCGGGAATCGCGGCGCAGTTGACCGAGATGAACTTGTGGTCGGCGCGGCGGCTCTTGCGGTGGATCTGGCGGGCCATCAGTTCCTTGCCCGCGCCGCTTTCGCCGGTGATGAGCACCGAGGCGTCGGACGGGGCGATCTGGTCCACCAGCTTGAGCACCTTGGTCATGACCGGGTCATGGCTGATGATGGCGTGACTGTCGTCGGCAACGGCCTCCAGCACCGCGGCGATCAGCTCGGCGTCGGGCGGCAGCGGCACGTATTCCTTGGCCCCGGCGCGGATGGCGCGGACCGCCGCCTGGGCATCCGTCCCGATACCGCATGCCACCACCGGCACGTGGATCCGCTCGGACTTGAGCCGCCGGCACATCTCGGCGATATCGAGGGTGATGTCGATCATCACCAGATCGGCGCCCTGGCCACCGCGCAGCGCGGCAAGGCCACCGTCGATGCTCTCCGTGAACGCCACCTTGGCGCCCCGGTCCATGGCGATTTTACCGGCGGCGGTGATGTGCCCGGCAAGGGTTCCGACAATCAGCAAACGCATGCTTCCAAACCTCAGTTAAAGCCCGGCGCGGCAGTGACACGCCGGTGTTCGACCTTTCAGGCCCGTTCAGTTCCGATCCGACTTGATGATCTCGGTCATGGTCACACCCAGCCGATCGTCCACGACCACCACCTCGCCGCGCGCGACGAGCCGGTTGTTGACGTAGATGTCGATGGCTTCGCCGACCCGGCGGTCCAATTCGACAACCGCGCCGCGCCCCAGCTTCAACAGCTGATTGACCTGCATGGTCGTCTTGCCGAGAACGGCGGAAATCTGGACCGGAATGTCATAGATCGCCTCCAGTTCCTTGGTGACCTGGGCGGCCGGAAGGTTCTCGGGCGGCGCTTCTTCGATGTCGTCCGTTTCCAGCTCGTCGAAGTCGATGGTGTCGTCGGTCATCCTGCTCTCCTGGTGGCGATGTCGGGGGTATCCTCGCCGCTATCGACGGCGGGGGAAGAAGGGGGTGGGGCGCCGGGGGTTTGCGAACCGTCCGGCTCTGGCTCCGAAGGGGTCGTCTCCGCCGGTTTTGCGCGCAGCACCCGGCCTGCGATTTCTTCGATGTCTTGCCACAAGGTCGCCGAGATCCGTTCGGCGCCGCCGTCGGCCCACTCCACGCGACAGTCGCCGACGGTCAGGGCGTCGTCGCTGAGCAGGATGACCTTACCGGTGAACCCAGCCTCTCCGGGGATCGCCGCGAGGCGATCGCGCATCGGATCCAGCATCGTGTCGGCAACACGCACCACGATACGCGGCTCCTCGATCATGTCGGCGAGACAGGCGCGGACGAGATGCTCCGCCTCGTCCAGCCCGTGCCGTTCGGCGAGACCCGGCAACAGCTTGCCGATCAGCGCCACGGCGATCCGTATCGCCTCGTCGGTCAAGGCCGCATCCATGGCGGCTTGCTCGTCCAGGAGCCGCTTGGTCTCACCGTCAATCTTCTCAAGCATTTGGACAAGCTTGCTGTCTAAAGACGCTTCCGCTTCGGCCGTGGCCGTTGTCCGTCCCTTGTTGTAGCCATCGCGCCGGGCCGCCTCCACATCCTCCGCGCTGAAGGTCGGCGGCGGTGGCGGTGGCGGCGCCTTCTTCGCCGCCGTCTCGACCTTTGCTTCAGCCATCGGGCGCGCGCCCGTGTCATTGACGTCGAAGGAGCGGTCGAAGCCGAAGGGGCGGGCCTGGGGGGTGCCTTGATCCATGGCGGTGCTAATACACAAGCTCATCGTCGCCCTTGCCTTCCGCAATGATGATTTCACCCTTGCCGGCCAGATCCTTGGCAAGGGTCACCATGTAGATCTGGGCTTCGTCGACGTCCTTGAGGCGCACGGGACCCATGGCCGCCATGTCTTCGCGCATGATCTTGCCTGCGCGTTCCGACATGTTCGAAAAGAAGAGATCCTGCAGGACCTGCGACGCGCCTTTGAGCGCCGTAGCCAGCTTGTCCTTTTCGACGGCCCGCAACAGGGTCTGGACCCCCGACGGGTCGAGCCTGTTGAGGTCCTCGAACGTGAACATCAGCGCCTTGATCCGCTCGGCGCTGTCGCGATTGCGTTCCTCCAGGGCGGCGATGAACTTGCTCTCGGTCTGGCGGTCGAGGTTGTTAAAGATCTCGGCCATCATTTCATGGGCGTCACGGCGGTTGGTCTTCGCCAGGTTCGACATGAACTCCGTCCTAAGGGTCCGCTCGACGTCGTCGAGAACGTCCTTCTGGACGGCCTCCATGCGCAGCATCCGCATCACCACTTCCATGGCGAAGCTTTCGGGAAGAAGACCGAGGACCCGCGCGGCGTGGTCCGATTTCACCTTCGAGAGGACCACCGCGACGGTCTGCGGGTATTCGTTCTTCAGATAGTTGGCCAGCACCGTTTCGTTAACGTTGGCCAGCTTCTCCCACATCGTGCGGCCGGCCGGTCCGCGGATCTCCTCCATGATGGAGTCGACCTTTTCGCGGTCCATCACCTTCATCAGCAGACGTTCGGTGCTATCGAACGTGCCGGTCAGGGAGCCGGTCGACGAAATCTGCTCGGCGAACTCGACGCACAGCCGCTCGACCAGCGACGCGCTGATGGTCCCAAGGTTGGCCATCGTCTGCGACAGCTCCTTGATCTCCTCCTCGTCCATGAAGACGAACAGGCGCGCAGCATGCTCCTCGCCCAGAGAGAGCATGAGAACTGCCGCTTTTTCGGGGCCCGTAAGCCCCCTGTAGTCTTCGCGAACGCGAACCTGCGCCATCTTGGCCTCGTAACAAGCAGTGTGGTCTAACCGGCGTGGTTAGGTTTCTTGGAACATCCAGTTTCGGATGATGTTGGCGGCTTCTTCAGGGTGCTTCTCGATGATGTCGCCGACCTTCCGCAATGCCGACGCCCGGACCCGACCATCGACCTGGTTGACGTCGATCAGGGCGTCGATTTCTTCCTCGGCGGTGGGGCCGCCTTCCGCCGTCGGAAGGCCGGCGGGGCCAGGCAATCCCGGAACGCCCGCCATGCTCCCGGGACCGGCCAGCTGCAGGCCGTTGGGCCCGGCCAGAAGGTCGCCGCCCTCGTCCTCGCGTACCCCACCGGCATCAAGGATCCGGCCCAGAACGGGACGGACGACCAGCAGGAGAACCAGGATGGCGACGATGCCCAGCACCACGATCTCGGCCAGTCGAAGCAGGTCATCCTTGCCGATCCCGAACGGTCCGCCCGTCTCCTCCTCCAGAAACGGATCGTCGACCGGGACGAAGGGCATGGTGATGACTTCCAGCACATCGCCGCGGGCCTCGTCGAAACCGACGGCCGAGCGGACCAGGGTCGCGATACGGTCCAACGCCTCCTGGGGGCGGGGTTCGTAGGTGGTCACGCCCTCGGCGTCGGTGGTGTAGGTGCCGTCGACCAGAACCGCGACCGACAGGCGCTTGACCGACCCGACCTCGCGGACGGAACTCTGAACGGTTTTGCTGATCTCGTAATTGACGGTTTCTTCCAGCCTGTTGGTCTTATTGGTCGCCGAGGCACCGCCGCCGGCGTCCAGCCCGTCGGGTTCGGGCAGATTGTCGGCAACGGTGACCGGGTCGAACCCGTCACCCTCGTTGGCCTCGGCGCTCTCCTCCACCAGTTGGGTGGACCTGGCCACCTGGCTGTTGGGGTCGAAGGTCTCCGAACTGGTCGTGATGCGGTCGAAATCCATGTCCGCGGACACCTCGGCCCTGACCCGGCCCGGACCGATGGTCTGGGCCAGAAGATCCTCGATGGTACGGGTCAGGCGTTTTTCATAGCTGCGCCGCATCTCCTCGGCGGTGGCAAGCCGCAAATCGTCGGCGTCGCCGCCGGGACCCCTGGCCAGAAGATTGCCCCGATCGTCGACGACGGAAATGTTCTGCGGTTGCAGCCGCGGCACGGCGGAGGCCACCAGATGTTGAATGGCGGCGATCTGCACCGACCCGAGTTCGCCGCCCCCGACCCGCAGAAAGACCGAGGCGGTCGGTTCGTCCCGTTCCCGGCTGAACAGCTGGCGTTCGGGCATGACCAGATGGACGCGCGCCTGGCGCACCCGATCGATGGTCATGATGGTCCGCGCAAGCTCGCCCTCCAGGGCGCGCAAGCGATTGATATTCTGCATAAAGTTGGTGGTTCCGAATCCGTCGGACCGGTCGAAGATCTCGTAGCCGAGCGAGCCGCCCTTGGGCAGGCCGTCCTGGGCCATGACCAGGCGCAGGCGGTCGACCTGATCGGCGGGGACCATGATGGTGGCCCCGTCGGCCCGCAATTCGAACGGCACGCCAAGGGTGTCCAGCTGGGCGGCGATCTGGCTGCTGTCACTCAGCTCCAGGTCGCTGTAGAGCAACGACATGTTGGCCGACGAAAGCTGGGTGGTGATAAAGATGAAAAAGCCGATCAGGCCAGCCGCAACCGCACCCATGGCGGCAAGCCGCATGGGTCCCAGGTTTCGCATGGTTTGAGCGAAAGCGTTCACTGCCTGCCTGCATGTCGTGGGCGGAGGGGCCAGGTCTTTTGACCGTGGCAAACGTTAGCGGTTGCGGCATGAAAAGAACGTTAACATCCCGGCAAAAATTGCCGCCCTTCCCTAAGGCGTAGAAAGCTAATTGATTAATGTTAAGCTACAGAAACGAAACATAAATTTTTGAATTCGATTGTTTGGCTTGAGACCAGCGGACGGGTCTGGAAAGGCATGCGGAAGGCGCCGCCTGAGTGCTGTCGGGCGGCGCCTTTTTTTGACGTGTGGGAGATCGGTGTCGGGCCCTTGGCTACCTGACCGTGGGGCGGTAGTCCTGCAGCCGCGTGGCGCGGAGGCCGGCGACGCCATGGCCGTCGATCAGCCGCTGCCAGGACAGGAACTCCTCGACCGAAAGGTTGTACCGGCGGCACGCGTCTTCCAGGCTCAAGAGACCGCATCTTACGGCCGCCACAACTTCGGCTTTGCGCCGGCTGACCCACCGCTTGGTGGTCGGCGGCGGTAGGTCTTCGAGGGTCAAGGGCCGTCCTGCCGGCCCAATGACGCTGCGGCGAGGGCTACTGTCCTGCCAGGTCATGACCGCTGCCTCTTCTGATATCCGTCGTTCGTGTTCATAGTTCCGTGACCGTACCCTAAGGGCTTTAAGAAACGCCTAAAGAACGGGGTTAACGATGTGGCAAGATCGGGGCCCCGATGTCCCGGAAACCCTGGGATTAAGGGTTATCCGGGACCGGCAAGAGGGTTACGCCTACCGCTTGATGCGGATCAGTTCGTCCAGCATTTCGTCGGACGTCGTGATGATCTTGGCGCTGGCCGAATAGGCCCTCTGGGTGACGATCATCGCGGTGAACTCGGTGGCCAGATCCACCGTCGACGATTCCAGGGCGCTGGCGATGATGTTGCCCGCGCCGCCCTGGCTGGATTCTCTCAGGAAGTAGGCGCCGGATTCATCGGTCTGCTGATAGACGTTGCCGGTGCCACCCTTCAGGCCGTTGGCGTTGGGGAAGGTGGCCAGGGGCACCTGGTAGACGCGAAGCTGCCGGCCGTTGGTGAAGAGCGCGGTCACGAAGCCCAGCTCATCGATCTCGACCCCGGCAAAGGCGCCGAACTGGACACCGTCCTGGTCGATCTTGTTCACGATGTATTCCGATGAGAACTGGGTCAGTCCACCCAGGCTCTGGGCGTTACCGACATTGATGGTCATGGCGTTGGTGCCGGTATTGACCCAAGTGGCGCCGTTGGACAGCGTAAAAGGCGTCATGTCCATGGTCACCGTCAGCGGATCGCCGGCCGCCGGTGCGCCCTGGTCGCTGGTCGACACCATCTGCCCGACCTCATTGAAGGTCACGTTGCCGATGGGGGCGCCCCAGGTGCCGGGGTTGGAGGGGTTCGACGGCGAACCGGGCAGGGAGTTGCCCGTCGAAACCTCGGTCACGTTCTGGACGTAGATGTCCCAGGTCGCGGTCTGTGGGGACCCCGTCGTCACGCCGCTTTTGACATAGCGCAGGGTGACGTTATAGGCGACACCCAGACTGTCGAAGATCTGAACCGTCATCGGCGAGGTGTCGCCAAGGGCCGAATAGGCGAGGCTGGCGGACCCGTCGACCGCGGCGGCGACATTGGTGCTGCTCGCCGTCGACACGGTGCCGGCCATGCTCATGGCGATGTTGCCGCCGGCGTTGAAGCTGGGGCCCGTGGTCAGGGCGTTGAAGTCGATGTTGACGCTCGCGGCGGAGGTCAGCGCGCCGCTGTCGAAATCGTAGGTCAGCGGAATGGCCGTGTGGGCGGCGGTCAGGGCATTGGCGCCCGTGGCATCGGTGATGGCCGTGACCTGGGCGTCCCAGCCGACCGCCACTGCCGGGCCCGGTGTGGCCGAAGCGCCGACCGCGGTCTGGGTATAGGACAGGGTTACGGTGTAGGGAGCGCCGGTATCGTCATAGATGGTGACGGTCTGGCTGGTGCTGTTGGGCAGCGTGGCGGACCGGCCGATGGTCCCGGACTGGGTGATGGTGGTGGTCGCGGCCGGCGCGATGACGTTGGCGGCGCCCGGCAGGTTGGCGGCGACGGTGATGCTTTCGGTCGACTTGACGCTGCCGGTGGCCACGTTGACATCGACGGTCTCGAGATCGGTCAGCACGCTGCCGGTGCCACCGCCGCCATTGACGTAGGTGCCGTCGGGGTTGAGGCGCCAGCCCTGCAGGTAGAAGCCGGCCGTGTTCCGCAACCGTCCCTCGCTGTCGGGCGCGAACGACCCGGCGCGGGTGAACTGGTATCCGGCGCCGAACGTGGGCGCCGCCGAATCGTTGACGACAAAGAACCCGTTGCCGGACACGGCGACGTCGGTGGCCGAATCGGAAGCTTGGAGCAGCCCCTGACGGTCGACCATCTGCTGTGTCCGGGTCTGGACGCCGCCCGGCGTGTAGCTCGTCCGGGTGGCCCCCTGGGTGACCAGCGTGGAGAACTGGGCCTTGCTGCCCTTGTACCCGATCGTGTTCACGTTCGAGATGTTGTCCGAGATCATGCCGAGGGACCGGCTCTGCGCCGCGAGGCCCGACACGCCCGAGAACATGGCACCGTAAATACTCATCGTTCTTCTCCTTTACCGCACGCGGTCGTCATCTTGAGGGTCGCCCGAGGGGCGATCTAAGGGGTGGGCGGTGCCTAGATGGCGGCGCCGCCGTCACGGATGGATAGGACGTCGTTCAGACCGATGGTGTACTTGCCGACCTCCAGGCGTACGCCGCCGTCAGCCAGCTCCACGCCGGTCACCTTGACGGCGACGGTCGGGAAGGCCGCTACGGGCTCGCCCTCGCTATCGGTCGCGACGATCTGGGCCCTGTACGTGCCGTTGGGCACCGTGTCGCCATTGCCGTCCAGGCCGTTCCAGACAAAGTCGTGCTCGCCGGCCAGGGTATTGCCCGTGGTCGAGTAGACGATGGTGCCGCCTTCATCCAGAATGTTGATGGTCGCCGAATCGGCCTGGCGCTCCAGGTCATAACCGAAGGTCAGGTCGCCGTCCCCGGTATAGTCCAGGGCATTGCCTTCCACCTCGACATCCTTGCCGACCAGCGAAGCCGCCAGCGAAATCTGGCTGGCGCCCTGGAGCGCGACCAGGGTTTCAAGCTGTTCGTTGCCTTGGATCTGCTGTTCGACCTGGGTAAACTGGACAAGCTGGTTGGTAAACTCGTTGGTGTCCAGCGGGGACGTCGGATCCTGGTATTGCAGTTGCGTCGTCAGCAGGGTCAGAAAGCTGTCGTACGTCTCGCTGATCTGGGTCCGGGCGTTGGCTGTCGAACTGCCTTGCGCGGTCGCCGATGTGTTGGATATCTCCATTATGCTCTCCTAAACCCTGAGGTCCACGCCGCCGAGGCTCACCCGGAGCTCCGATGGCGTTAGGGCGCTGGCCGGCATCGCGTCGATGTCGGAAGGCGACAGGTGGTTGGGATCGGCACTGCCTGCGCCAGATTCGGTGTCGTCGTGTGTCTGGCCCTCGCCGCCGCGAAGGTCGAAGCTCAGGCTGCCGCCGTCGGTGTGAAGCCCTGCATTCTGCAACGCCTGTTCCAGGGCGCGGGCATCGCGCTGAAGGAGATGCAGGGTTTCCGGCCGATCGGCCGACACGATGGCCTGGACCCGGCCGTCGTGGCCGACCTCCATGGCGATGTCGACCCGGCCGAGATCGGCGGGGCGAAGCTGCATGGTGAACCGGTCGATCCCGTCGCCGGCGGCCTTCTGCAGCCGGATCGAGACCTGCTCATGGACCGGCGGCCCGGCCTGCGCGGCCCGGTTCACGGCGGCCATCGTCGCCAGGGCCTGAGCGGACGGGTTGCCGGGCGCCGGCTGGACGGCACCCACGGATGATGGGGTGGACGAGGGGGCGGCCAGGTCCGGTTGTGTGGTCGGCGGGCCATTGGCGATGACCGCTTCGCCGGTGTTGGCGGCGACCATCGGTGTGGCAGCCTGGCCGCTGACCATGCTGGTCGCCGAGGATGTGGCCTGCACGTTGCCGGCCGCCGTTGTGGCGGCTGTGCCGGCCTGCGCCTGCGGGGCGGTCGTGTCGGCCGTGCCACCGGTCCGCCCCGTGACATCGGCCTTCATCAGGCTTTCCAAGGTGGACGGCAGCCGGCCGTCCCGGCGTTGATGCAGATCGTGATCGGCGCCCTCGCCGGGCATGTCGGCCAAGAGAAGCTGATCGGCCACGGTATCGTTGGCACCGTCGGCATTGGTCGCGTCCACGGCCCCGGACGATGCCGATACGGAGGATGCCGATACGGAGGATGCCGGTACCGGGGATGCGGGCACGGGCGGCGTGGTCTGGGCCGCAACCGTCTGCGCCGGGGACCGCCCGTCGACGGCCGGCGCCACGGACGGCTGGACCGCCGCCGTGGCCTGCTGGGACGGTGTCTTGGTCTGGCCCGCCGCGTCGTCCGTGGCAGCCACCGCGGTCACGGCGGCGGCGGTGCCTGTCGGATCGGCGGATGCCTGGCCCTCGGCCGCGACGACAACGGTCGGGACCGTGGGAACCTGGATCTGGACCTGGTCGGGCGTCGCCGCCGGCTGGGACGTGGCTGGAGCGGTTTCGGCAGCGTCGGCGGTGTCGGTCGCCGGCATTGGCGAGGACCGATCCTCCGGCGCGGCTGTATCCTGACGGTCCGCGTCCTGGGCTTCGGCCGGCGGGTTCGTCTCGGTGCGGGATGCGTCGGCGACGTCCTGGCGGCCGGCGGCCGGCGATGGCTCGTGCCGGGGCCGCCCGTCGTCAGCCCTGTCGGCGGCCCGGTCCCCCGACCGCGGCTCGGACTTGGACTGGGTCGTCCGCTCTTCTTGCCGCAGCATGTCATAAAAGCTGTTGTCCCGCTCGCCATCGGCCGAGCGGGGTCGGTCGAAGACGGGCGGTGAGGTGCGGTCTACAATGTCGAAGGAAGCAATGGTCATGACACGCCATATCCGGTGATCGGTTGTGGCCCTTGGTAAGCAAGCGCTGGGCCAACTTTTGGCGTCCCGGAACTGGTATAAAGATCAATAGCTTGAGGGTGCGTCCGATCGCCGGTAGGGTCGGAATTGCCGGGTCGCGATGGTCGCGACGGACGATTTTGCCGATGGCCGGAGAGGCGTCGGTCGGTTGCCTTATGAATCTATAGGGCGGCGTTCCTGGCATGCCTGTGCGCCGGTCCGATTAAGCTTAACCCGGTACATTTTTCCCGAACGCGGCGGTTCTTTCCGGTTCCCACCGGGAAAAGCTTGCCGAAAACCGTTGTTTGGGCCGATATGGACTTCCATAACTAATTGAAATATAACATGAAATAGGGTCGCCAACCGCTTGGCACGCCCCCTGCATAAATGGGCCCGAGACAGTTTTCGCGCGGCGTCCATCGACGCGGCCATCCAGAGGCAGGAGGAGAAACACAATGCCTACGGTAACGACGAACACGGCCGCGAACACGGCTCTGCGGTTCTTGAACTACAACTCGGCCCAGTCCGGCAGCTCGGTCGCGAAGCTGGCCAGCGGGTCGCGCATCGTGAAGGCGTCGGACGACGCCGCGGGTCTGGCCGTCGGCACCCGGCTTTCCGCCGATGCCAAGGTGCTGCAGCAGTCCGGGGTCAACGCGGCCCAGGGTGCTTCGGTTCTGCAGGTGGCCGATGGCGGCCTGGCCCGCATCTCCGACGTGCTGCAGCGGTTGAAGTCCCTGGCCGCCCAGTCGCTGTCGGGCGTGCCGACGGATACCGAGCGCGGGTTCATCGATGCGGAGTATCAGGCGCTGATCGGGGAAATCACCGGCATCGCCAACACCACCCGCTTCAACGGTGAGTCGCTGCTGGACGGCACCGGCCAGTTCTCGACCCCGGTTAACTTCTTCGTCGGGTCCGAGGTGGGCGACAACATCGTCATTGACATGAGTGCGATGAGCCCGCTCGCCAACTTCACCGCCGGCACGATGAGCCTGGGGGCGGTCTCGACCGCGGCGCTGGCCACGACCGCGATGGGTGCGGTCGACACGGCGATCAACAATATCTCCGAGGCGCGGGCCAATGTCGGTGCTTTGATCTCCCGGTTCGAGTTCCGGGGCCAGCAGATCGCCACCTCGACCGAGAATCTGGAAGCGGCCAAGTCGGCCATCATGGACGTCGATCTGGCGGCCGAGCAGGCCCGGCTGGTGTCGTCCCAGGTCATGGTTCAGGCCTCGGTCTCGGCCTTGTCCCAGGCCAACGAGTTGCCGCAGACCCTGTTGCGTCTGCTCCAGTAGTACTGCCAACACGTCACCGGGCATCGAAAAGGGCGGACCGCCGGTGGGGGGTCCGCCCTTCGCCGTTCTCGGGTGAGGATCCGGCGCCACGGCAAGAAGTTCCCGGT
>JBQLZQ010000022.1:0-86496 GCA_052168355.1 Inquilinaceae bacterium | reverse complement strand
CCCAGGCCGATAGTGCGAACGGCGACCGGGGGCGGGGCGGCGGAAAATCGTCCACCGCCTACCGGACCATTAGCGAGGTTTCCGACGAACTCGACGTGCCGCAGCACGTGCTGCGGTTCTGGGAGACGAAGTTCACGCAGGTCCGCCCCCTGAAACGAGGAGGCGGGCGACGCTATTACCGGCCGGAAGATGTCGATCTGCTGCGTCGCATCCAGGCACTCCTCTATCGCGACGGTTACACCATCAAGGGCGTCCAACGCCTGCTCAAGGAAGGACGCGCGGCGCTCAAGGTCGATCCTGAAAAGACGGCGGCCGAACCGTTGGCGCCATCGGCTCCCGACCGGCCTGAGCCGCAACCGTCCCCCGAGGCCTCGGCGGCTAAAGCGTCGGATGGCGTTTTGCCGCCGACCCTGGAGGCGGAGCTGGAGACGCTCCTCGCCGAGCTGAAGGCCCTCCGGGCGCTTCTCTACAGGCGTGGCGAATAGCGTCCAGGGCGTCGGTCCCGCATTGCCTCGCGGTTGGCCGCCGCGTATAGTCCGGCCCCGTCGGAGCGTAGCGCAGCCCGGTAGCGCACTTGTCTGGGGGACAAGGGGTCGTGGGTTCGAATCCCGCCGCTCCGACCATTCTTTGCAAAATCAGCCAAAGCAAAATCAGCGAAAGACCGAAAACCCGGTCGGATGCGATCCAAGATCATATCCTGGCGACGCCGGCCATGCTTGACGGCTTCGACGGCGATTCGCGTCTGATTTTCGCCCTGGCGCTGGCCGCCCTCGGGCTGAGGATCGGTAGCGGAATGCTCGGCGCCGGTCGGGCCAGCCGGCTGTTGACGGGGCTGGCCGTGGTCGCCATGGCGGGGGCTGTCATTGTGCTGATCGCGATGCTGGTGATCGGCGCCTGATATGCGCAGCGGGACGGCGCGCGGCTGGCGGTTCAGAGCCTCCCGGATGGACCGGTTCGGTCAGGGCTTGCCGGCCGTCACCGCCGCGATCAAGGTCGGGCATCGGATCTGTGACGAAGGCGCGCCGCTCGGCGGAGTTGGCGGGAATGCGGGATTCGCAGAGAATGCCCGTGACCATACTGAGCAGCAGGCGCGGTCCCCCGGTAAACACATTTCCCACGTTCCGTATCCGGGTCCGGTCGCATGGCCCGGAATCGATCGCCGCTGGCACAGGCGCTGACGGCCAATACCGGGATCAAGCTCATGATGCGCACCATCGACCTCCCGAACTGCCGGTCAATTACTTCACAAACCAGATGGTAAATACCGAATAAAGCGCTGAAGGTAATTCCATTCATGCGGTCATTAGAAAAAACATAAAATTTATTGTCGATGGGGTTTGATACACGCGGTCAAGCCCGGCCTGACACGGCCGGCAATCTCTGTCAACGCCGCAGCAGGGCGGCGAGACCGATGATCTGGGCGGTCATAAACAGGATCAGCGCGGCGACCACCACCGACGGACCCGACGGGGTATCCAGGGCCAGGGACAGCCACAGCCCGCCGGCGACCGCGGCGGCGCCGGTCAGGGCGGCGAATACGGCCATGCGTTCCGGCGTATCGGCAAAACGCCGGGCCGTTGCCGCCGGGATGATCAGCAGCGAGGTGATCAGCAGGATTCCCACCAGACGCATGGAGACGGCGATGACCACGGCCAGCAGCAAGGTAAAGCCTAGCCGGACGAGGCGCGGATCGATCCCCTCGGCGCGGGCCAGTTCCTCGCTGACGGTGACGGCCAGCAGCCGCCGCCACATGACGGCAATGCCGATGAGGGCCACGGCGCCGCCCGCCGCGATCCACAGAAGATCGCTGTCGCTGACGGCCAGGATGTCGCCGAACAGATAGCCCATCAGATCGATGCGGATCCGGTCGGACAGGCTGATCGCGACGATGCCGAGCGCCAGGGCGGAGTGGGACAGGATACCCAGCAGCGTATCGGTGGCATAGCCGCGCTGTTCCTGGAGCAGCACGATGGCCACGGCCAGAAAGCCGCAGGTGCCCAGCACGCCGATCACCGGATCGATCGACAGCAGCAGTCCCAGGGCCACGCCCAACAGAGCCGAATGGGCCAGGGTATCGCCGAAATAGGCCATCCGCCGCCACACCACGAAACAGCCCAGGGGGGCGGCGATCATGGCTACCGCGACGCCGCCCACCAGCGCGCGCGCCAGAAACGGGTCGATCATGGGGCCGATCCCGGCGGCGGCGGAACGGCATGGGCGTCGTGATCGTGACGGTGGTCGTAGTGATCGTGATGGTCGTAGACCGCCAGCTCGGGCGCCGCCGCTTCTCCGAACAGCCGCGCATACTCCGGATGCAGGGCGACCGCATCGGGCGTGCCGGCGCAGCACACATGGCCATTGATGCAAAGAACCCGGTCGGTCGCCGACATCACCACATGCAGATCGTGCGACACCATCAGCACCGCGCAGCCCCGCTGATCGCGGATCGACCGGATCAGCCGGTACAGCGCCACCTGGCCGGAGATATCGACATTCTGGGTCGGCTCGTCCAGCACCAGGAGGTCCGGACGGCGCAGGAGAGCGCGGGCCAGCAGCACCCGCTGCACCTCGCCACCGGACAGGTCGTGGACCTGTCGGTCGATCAGCGATCCGATGCCCACCTCGTCCAGCCGCGCGGCTATGTCGGCGTCGGGTGCCCGCGCCGTCAGGGTCATCAGCCGCCGCACGGTCAGCGGCAACACCGGGTCGATGGCGACCCGCTGGGGCACGTATCCGATCTGCAGGCGGGGCCGGCTGGTCACGCTGCCGGCGGTCGCCGGGATCACGCCGAGCAGGGTTCGGACCAGCGTCGTCTTGCCGGCTCCGTTGGGGCCGATCAGGGTCACGATCTCGCCGCCGGAGATGGACAGATCGATCCTGTCCAGGACAGGGCGGCCGCCCAGATGCACCGTCAGGCCGCGAGCAGCGATCAGGGGATCGCTGTCGCCGGGGTGCGGGGCGGCGGGAACAGGGGGAACAGACATGGGGGTCAGTTTGTGTCTTCTCGTTTAGGAAATGCTATACTATAACATTCCTGTTCGCCAGTCCCCGCAAATGTACACTTTTCTCGGTTCGGCCATGACAATGCTGGAGCATAGAGCCATGATACCCAAATCCCTTCGCCTTATCGCGGCCCTGGCAGTGCTCGGCGGCTGGCCGGCGGGAGCGGCGGCGGACGGTCCGTCGGTCGTGGCCAGCATCGGCCCGGTTCATTCCCTGGTGGCCGGTGTCATGGAGGGGGTCGGGGCACCTGATCTGATCATCGCCGGTGGCGCTTCGCCGCACGTCTATGCCCTGCGGCCGTCCGAGGCACGGGCCCTGAACGGCGCCGATGTCGTCTTCTGGATCGGCCCGTCCCTGGAAAGCGCGCTGCGGCGCCCGATCGATGCCTTGGGCGACGACGCGACGGTGGTCGAACTGATGGCGCTGGACGGCCTGACGCTGCTCGACATGCGCTCCCACGATCACGACCACGACCACGATCACGACCACGATCACGACGCCCACGCCCACGACCACGATCACGACGCCCACGACCACGACCATGGCGCCGACGACCATCAGGCAGCGGATCACGGCGAGGCGCATGACCATGGCGAGGGCGGCATCGATCCGCATATCTGGCTGGACCCGGCCAATGCGGTGGTGATGGTCGAGGCGATCGCCGAGACATTGGCGGCGGAGGATCCCGATCATGGGCCGGCCTACCGGACCAACGCCGACCGGATGCGCCAGCAGCTCATGGCCCTGACCGACGAGGTCGCGGCCATTGTCGCCACCGTCCAGGATCGCCCCTACATCGTTTTCCACGATGCCTACCACTATTTCGAGAACCGTTTCGGCACCGCGTACGCCGGCGCCGTCACCCTGTCGCCGGACATCCCGGCCGGGGCGGCGCGTCTGCGCGAGATCCGCGCCATGATGGAAACCTTGGGCGTGGTGTGCGTGTTCCGCGAGCCGCAGTTCGAACCGCGCGTCATCGATGCGGTGATCGAGGGAACCGGTGTCGCGGTCGGCGTCCTGGACCCGCTGGGCGCGGATCTGGAACCGGGGCCCGGCCTTTATCCCGCGCTTGTCCGCAACCTCGCCGACAGCTTGTCGGACTGTTTGCGGCCGGAGTCCTGATCGCGAGGTCTTGCCTTTTTTGCGGCCTTGAGCCCATTTGCGGGGAGTGGCTCCCGTCCTTGGGGGCGACGCCGCCGGGGCGGCCCGGCGGGCAACAAGGGCCGACCGATGGACCATGACCTCAAATTCCAGCCGGCGCGGCGGGAGAAACTGGCCGATACGCTGTATGGCCAGATCCTGGAGCAGTTCGCCGCCGGTGTCCTGAAGCTTGGCGACAAGCTGCCGTCGGAAGCGGAGATCGCGGGGGCCTTCGGCGTTTCGCGGCCGGTCGTCCGCCAAGCCCTCAACCGGCTGCGCGCCGACGGCATCATCCATTCCCGCCAGGGTGCGGGCAGCTTTGTCACCCGGATACCGTCGGCCCATCTGACGGACTTCACCCGCTCCTCGGATATCGCCGACACCTTCCGCAGTCTCGAGGCGCGGCTGGCGCTGGAGCCGAACATCGCCCGCCTGGCCGCCGAGCGCCGCAGTCGCGCGCGGATGGCGGCCATCGCCGCCGCCATGAAGGCGCTCAAGGCAGCCTTTGCCGACGGCAGACCCGGGGAGGAGGAGGATTTCGCTTTTCACATCGCCGTGGCCGAGGCCACCGACAACGCCATCTTCTGCGAGCTTCTGGAGACCATCGGCGGCCGGACGCGCCGGTTCATGAGCACGGCGTTGGGCCTGACCCGGCTGGGATCGGAGGAGCGGCGGCGCCAGGTGCTGCGCGAACACACCATGATTCTCGAGGCCATCGAGGCTCGTGACGGCGAAACGGCGCGGCTGACCATGGCCTTCCACCTGACCCAGGCCCGCGCCCGCGTCCGCGATTCGCGCCGCGACCGCTAAGAAGGCACGCCGGCGGCACCCGTGGGCGTCACGGTCCCGCACAGGCCCCGGCTCGGAGGCCGGGGCTCGTGGTCTTATCTCTCCAATGGAAAGGTCCAGACGACGAGTCCCGCGTTTGACGCGTGACCTCTACGAGACGGCGCCGTTGGCTGTTCTTGAGGCGTCACGGTCCCGCACAGGCCCCGGCTCGGAGGCCGGGGCTCGTGGCGTTATCTCTCCAACGGGAAGGTCCAGACGACGAGTCCCGCGCTTGACGCGGGACCTCTACGGGATGGCGCCGTTGGCTGTTGTTGAGGCGTGGAGGCCGGGGCTCGTGGGTTCTTTCCTTGAAGTCTTCGCTTCGCTCTACTCTGCCGCGACCTCTCCGCCATTGCCGGCGTTCACGGACTTGGCGTGGAGGGCGACGGCGGCGCTGCGGATGCGGTCCAGGTCGGCGGCGTCCGCGATGTTGGAGAGCATCGGGCCGATCGGCCCCGTTTCGGCGATCCCCGCCAGGCGCACCGCCTCGTGCAGGACGGCGATGGGCGACAGCTGGTCGCGGACGGTTTCCAGCGCCAGGAACGCGCCGCGCACGCGCACGGCCGTTGCCCGGTCGCCGCGTTTGAGGGCGTGCAGGATCTGCATGGAGAGGTGGGGGGCGATGCACACCGACCCGGACGTGAACCCCATCAGCCCGATATCCGCCAGATGTTCGACCACGGGCCGCTCGCCGATCCCGCTGATGATTCTTTCGGACGTGCCAACCGCGTCCAGAATGCGGGCAAGGTAGGGATCCTGCGCCGGGTCGTCGCGCACGACCGCGTATTTGACCGCGCAGACCGCACCGGAGGACAGCAGCCGGGCCAGGTCGCGGACCGCGACATAACTGTCGTCCTTGACGTAGGCGATCACCGGGCGGCCATAGGCATCGGCCAGTCGCCCAAGCCCGTCGGCCACGCCGGCCGGATTTTTTGGAAAGGCGGTCGGCAGGACCATCGCCGTGGGAAAGTCCCGCCCGCGCATCAGGACAAGCTGATCCCTGGCCTTGCCGAAATCGGGGCCGACCGACGGGATCATCCAGCCATCGTCGGGAGCGATGGACTCCAGCATGTCGAGAAGGGCGGTGAAGTCCGAAACCCCGGCATGGTAGAGGTTGGCGTTGCCGCCATACATGTAGGTGGTGACCCCGCCTTGGCGCAGCCAGGTCACGATCCGCGCGTTCTGATCGCGATCGACGCCCAGATCGGCGGTCCGGGCCAGGGGCGGCACCGCGAGAACGGAGCGGGCCAGAAGATCGGGTGTGATGGTGTCGCGATACATGGGAGCCTCCTGTTCGGATGCCTCTGGTTGTAAGGATTAATTACAAATCATGCAAGGTTTTGCGCCGTGCCTTGTCGATGGAAATTCGGCGCATCCATTTGAATTCCATAAGATAATCGAAGTTTGGCCGTTTGAGGGCACAGCCTGGGCGGCAATTCGAGAATTGACAATTTTCGTTGGTTGCCGCCGTCTGTGCCTTTGACCGGCAGCGAGACGAGGGCGCATGCGGATCACCGCGCTGGAGACGATCCGGTTTCCCGAGGCCGGAAACCTCATCTGGGTCCGGCTGCACACCGATGCCGGGACGATCGGGCTGGGCGAGACGTTCCGCGGCGCGGCGGCGGTCGAGGCGGTGCTGCACGAGACCATCGCTCCCGGCCTGCGCGACGTCGACCCGTTCGACGTGGAGCGTCTGTCGCGAAGGATGACCCGGCTCTATGTCGGGTCGCGGTCGTCGGGGGCGGAGATCCGCGCCGCCTCGGCGGTGGACATCGCGCTGTGGGACCTCCTCGGTCAGGTCAGGGGGGAGCCGGTGTGGCGCCTGCTGGGCGGCTTGGCCCATGATCGTATGCCCACCTACAATACCTGCGCCGGACCGCGCTATAACGCCTCGGGCGGCTGGCGGCGCATCGGCAGCGACGAACAGCCCCGGTCCCGTTACGACGATCAGGTCGCGTTTACCCGCGACGCCGGCGCCCTTGCGCAGGATCTCCTGGCGGAAGGGATCAAGGCCATGAAGATCTGGCCGTTCGATCCGGCGGCCGTCGAGACCGGCGGCGGGTTCATTTCCCGCCCGGCCCTGGAGGCGGGTCTGGCGCCGGTGCGGGCCATCCGCGATTCGGTCGGCGATGCCATGGACATCCTGATCGAATGTCACGGGCTGTGGGAACCGGCGGCGGCGCGGACCATCGCCGCGGCTCTCACGCCGTTCAACGTAGTCTGCATGGAGGACCCGATCCGCCTGGCGGACCCCCTGGCCCTGGCCGATCTGCGCCGGCAGATCGACGTGCCGGTGATGGCCAGCGAGACCTTGGCGACCCGATCGCAGTTTCTGGATCATCTGCGGGCCGACGCCATCGATTATGCCATGCTGGACGTGTCCTGGTGCGGCGGTCTGACCGAGGCGCGCAAGATCGCGGCGTTGGCCGACAGCTTCCAGCGGCCGGTGGCGCCCCATGACTGCACCGGGCCGGTGGTCTATATGGCCGCCCTGCATCTGGCCTTCGCGGTGCCCAACGCGGTCTTCCAGGAATCGGTCCGCGCCTACTATCGCGGCTGGTACGCCGACATGGTGACCGCGGTTCCGAGTCCCGATCGGGACGGCTTCTTTCGGCCACCCGACGGCCCCGGCCTGGGGCTCGCCCCGACCGACGCGGTGCTGGCGCGCGAGGATCTGATTCGACGCACCAGTCCGCTTTAACCGGCCAGACGTGTTGGAGGACATGATGCCCTGCTTGTGATAGGTTCGTGCCCAGTTGTCAGGATGGGGGTAAATCAATGCCGACGATTTACACTAAGGACAGTGGGCTAGGAGATTTTATTGTTGGGCAGGCAACTGGCGTCGGATACAACTTCCACAGCAGTCTTGGGGCGCAGTATCATCAGCCCTATAAGCCACCAGTAGTCTCACGTCCGCCAAGCACCACCTCGACGTACGCACCTCACCTAGCAGCACCATATTACGTTCCACCACCTCGTCCGCTGACCGAGGCCGAGAAGAAGCGGCAGGAACAAGCAAGGGCGCGGCAGGCCCGCATAAATGCGCGGCCGTCTACGGCTGCTTATCGGAAATGGTGGAAGCGCTTCTCAGTGCTTGATGATCGCGTGCAAAATGTCGCGTCTTATACTGGCGGCGGCGCGATTCTTGTTGCCTTCGCGTCGTTCCTTGTGATGGCAGTCTGGAACGCGACGATATGGGCTTACTACGCAGGATTGGCACTCACGACTGCTAGTGTTGTGCTCGTGCTGTCGCTGTTCGCCATGTATGTCGCGCGGATGCTCAAAGAGTATGGCGCGGCCCCATTTCGCACTTGGGCCGGTCTGGCAGACTATGGCCTTTAGGCTGTGCCGTTTCGTGCGATTTACGCGACACTTCAAACGCTATTTGTTTCCGTGCTGCTGCTCGGTCCCCTTGTGGGCCTTTTGTTTGCCGCGCGGTGGTTCATTTGGTTGTGAGATTGGGCCATCGGGAAATTAAGGATAATGACTATAGGTTCAGTGCATCAGAGGCCTGTTTGTTTGCGCCGCTAACAGGCTACTGAAGAAGTCGCAGTTTTGGCATTGAGATCGCTGGCTGAGGCGATTTTGCGGTGATTGCGCTCAGTCTGTCTGGCTCGAGGATCGGCGGGCGTTGGCTCGCCCTTTGATTGGCAGCGTCATGGCAATGCCCCCGCCAGCGGTTTTGGCAACCTGACCAGGTTGCAGGTGGCCGCTGTGAGCATGAACATCCACGCCGCCCGGTCGAGACCGCGGTGGCGGGTCTTGCGGGCCCGACCGCGCTCTAGCCTTAGCGAGAGATTTCTTCAGCAACCCGCTAGCGCTGGGGCGGCTTGCCGGTGCCGCGACCGATCAGCGTGAACACGAACAGCACCGAGAAGATGAAGAACACCAGCCCGACGAAGTGAAACACATCGTCCTGGGCGCGGCTGGCCATGAGCAGGCCGAGCAAGCCGAGAACGGTCATGAGCCCGCCCAAAATCCACGTTCCGCCGCCCATGTTCATGCTCCTCCAGCGGGTGAGGCCACGCCCGGCGATGCCGGATCTGGGCCGACGATATCCTGATAGGCATGCCATGTCGCGTGGCCGATCAGGGGCATAGTCACGATCAGGCCCAGGAACAGGGTGACCAGACCCGCCCCGATGAACAGGGCGATCAGCCAGGCCCACAGGGCCATGGTCCAGAAATTCTTGCGCACGGCGTTGACGCTGGTGGCGATGGCGGTGGCGACATGGGAATCCTCCCGGTCGAGAAGGAAGGGGATGGAGATCACACTGACCGCGAAGACCAGGGCGGCCAACACGCCGCCTATGGCCGTGCCCACCGCCAGAAACGGTATCCCGGCCGGGGACAGGAACCGCTCGACCAGCAGCAGCGGCTCGGGTCCCGGCGGCGCGCCGCTGAAGAAGAGGGCAAACAGCAGCGTCGCGACCCGCACCCAGGCCAGCAGGAATAGCATCAGGAACAGACCCATCAGGGCGAACTGCCCGATATTGCCGCGCCACGCCGTCAGCGTGTCGGTCAGCCTGACCGATTCGCCCCGCGCCATGCGCCGGCTGGCGTCGTAGATGCCGACGGCCAGAAGAGGCCCCAGAAACATGAACCCGGCTGTCAGCGGCAAAATCAGGTAAAACAGATCGGTCAGCCACAGAAGCCCCGTCAGCAGCAGGCCGGCCGCGGCGACGCAAAGACCATAGGTCAGGCCGATGGCGGGCGCGCGCATCAGATCGCGCCAGCCGGCCCGCAGCCAAGCCCACGGGCGCTCCATATCGACGGTTCGGACGAGCGGCAGGATCGCCGGGCTGTGGGTCGCATCGGTCATGGCATCACTTCTCCCCTCGTCGGTCCCGGCGGGTGGCCGGGCTTTTGAACGTTCCGCCTATCATAAGACGGCGGTTGCAGAATTGAGCCATGTCAATGTTCCGTCCCCGGACCTGGGCTAGGCATGCCCCGGTGGTCCAAGGTCTCGCAACCGATGGCCGTGGGTGGTATTCAACCATTTGTTGTAAAGGCCGGTCCACAAGGACCGGTCTCAAGGCGACGCAGGAGGGCACGGCATGGTGGCGGCGACGGCGACGGACGAGGTGCCCATCCCGGCCCGGTGGAGTGTGGCGGACTACAACGAGGACGTGGTCCGGCTGTTCACCATCGCGACCGTGTTCTGGGGGCTGGCGGCTTTCACGGTCGGCGTCTATATCGCGCTCCAGCTTTCGTTCCCGGTACTCAATCTCGGCCTGGAATGGACCACCTTCGGCCGGCTGCGGCCCTTGCATACGTCGGCCGCCATCTTCGCCTTTGGCGGCAACGCCCTGCTTGGAACCTCGCTCTACGTCGTTCAGCGCACCTGCCGGGCGCCGCTGTTCGGCGGGCCGCTGGCGGCAAGCTTTTTGTTCTGGGGTTATCAGCTGTTCATCGTGCTGGCGGCCACCGGCTATGTCCTGGGCATCTCCCAGGGGCGGGAGTACGCCGAACCGGAATGGTATGTCGATCTGTGGCTGACTCTGGTCTGGGTCGTCTATTTCGTCATCTATTTCGGCACCATCCTGCGCCGGCAGGAACCGCATCTCTATGTCGCCAACTGGTTCTATCTGGCGTTCATCGTGACCATCGCCGTGCTCCACATCGTCAACAATCTGGCGGTGCCGGTCTCGTTCTTCGGAACCAAGAGCTATTCGGCGTTCTCCGGCGTCCAGGACGCCCTGACCCAATGGTGGTACGGGCACAACGCGGTCGGCTTCTTCCTGACCGCCGGGTTCCTGGGCATCATGTATTACTTCGTGCCCAAACAGGCCGAGCGGCCGGTCTATTCCTACCGGCTTTCGATCGTCCATTTCTGGTCTCTGATCTTTCTCTATATCTGGGCCGGACCTCACCATCTGCACTATACGGCGCTGCCGGACTGGGCCCAGACGCTGGGCATGACCTTCTCCGTCATGCTGTGGATGCCGTCCTGGGGCGGCATGATCAACGGCCTGATGACCCTGTCGGGGGCCTGGCACAAGCTGCGGACCGACCCGGTGCTGCGCTTCCTGGTGGTGTCCGTCGCATTCTACGGCATGAGCACGTTCGAGGGGCCGCTGATGTCGGTGCGGCAGGTCAACGCCCTCAGCCACTATACCGACTGGACCGTCGGCCACGTCCATTCCGGCGCGCTGGGCTGGGTGGCCTTCGTGTCCTTCGGGGCGGTGTACTTCCTGGTACCGCGTCTGTGGAACCGGGCCAGCCTGTATTCGCTGAAACTGGTCAGCGTCCATTTCTGGATCGCGACCCTCGGTATCGTGCTCTACATCACCGCGATGTGGATTTCCGGCATCATGCAGGGGCTGATGTGGCGGTCCTACGACGCCCAGGGCTTCTTGCAGTACTCGTTCGTCGAGACCGTGGCGGCGATGCACCCCTTCTATCTGATCCGGGCCGTCGGCGGGATCCTGTTCCTGCTGGGCGCGGTGATCATGACCTACAACCTGTGGCGGACCGTGCGCGGCGACGTCCGGCAGGAAGCCGGACTGGCCGGTCCGGCCGCGACAGCAGCATCTCCGGCGGAGTGAGCGACCATGAAATGGCATGCCCGTATCGAGAAAAACGCTCTTCTTCTGCTGGTGCTGACGCTGATCACGGTGTCGATCGGCGGCATCGTCGAGATCGTGCCGCTCTACACCATCGAAAGCACGATCGAGGAGGTCGAGGGCGTTCGACCCTATTCCCCCCTGGAACTGGCGGGGCGTGGCATCTATCTGCGCGAAGGCTGCTACAACTGCCACAGCCAGATGGTCCGGCCCTTCCGGGACGAGATCGAGCGCTATGGCCACTACAGCTTGGCCGCGGAAAGCATGTACGATCACCCGTTTCAATGGGGGTCGAAGCGGACGGGGCCCGACCTGGCCCGGGTCGGCGGCAAGTACTCCAACGAATGGCACGTCGCCCATCTGATCGATCCGCGCAGCGTCGTGCCCGAATCGATCATGCCCACCTATGCCTTCCTGGCCGAGCGTGAACTGCGCACCGACGACATCGCCGACCATCTGCGCGCCAACCGCACCGTGGGTGTGCCCTACAGCGACGAGATGATCGAAAACGCGCTGGCCGATCTTCAGGCCCAGGCCGATCCGTTCTCCGACACGGACGGGCTGCTGGCCCGCTATCCGCGCGCCGCGGTCGCCGACTTCGACGGCGATCCGCGCCGCATCACCGAGATCGAGGCGGTGGTCGCCTATCTGCAGATGCTCGGCACGCTGGTCGATTTCAGCGACTACGGACCCGAAGATTTGCGGCAGTAGGAGAAGGGCCATGGAAAGCCTGTTCGACTTCTTTCGCACATTCTGGGTGGTGTGGCTGATGCTCATCTTCCTGGGCATCGTGTTCTGGGCCTACCGCCCCCGGAACCGGGAAAAAATGAAGGATCACGGCCAAATCCCCCTGCGGGACGGCCGCGACAAGCCGGAGATCTGACGATGCCGACTAAGGTCGAAAAAGACGCCATCACCGGAACCGAAACCACCGGTTACGAATGGGACGGCATCCGCGAACTGAACACCCCGTTGCCCCGGTGGTGGCTGTATGTGTTCTACGCCACGGTGTTGTTCGCCGTGGTCTACTGGATCCTTTTTCCGGCCTGGCCGTGGGTCAACGGCTATACCGAGGGTCTGCTGGGGTACAACCAGCGCGACACGCTGCAGCAACGGCTGACCGAACGCGAGGAAAGCCAGATGGCGATGGTCGGCGCCATCCGCGACGCCGAGGTGGATCAGATCCTGGCTGACGCCGATCTGCGGTCCTTCGCGGTGGCCGGCGGGCGGGCGGCCTTCGCCGACAACTGCGCGCCATGCCACGGCCTTGGCGGCGCCGGTCAGGCGGGCGGGTATCCCAGTCTGGCCGATGACGACTGGCTTTGGGGCGGCACGCCGACCGATATCTACACGACGCTGCTGTACGGCATCCGGCACGACCATGCGGACACGCGATGGTCCGAAATGCCGGCCTATGGCCGCGACGGGCTGTTGAGCCGCGAGGAGATCCGGGATGTCGCGGACTACGTGCTGTCGTTCACCGGCGGCGAGGCGGCACCGGAGGTGCTGGCCCGGGGGGCGGAAATCTATGCCATCCAATGCGCCGCCTGTCATGGCGAGGCGGGGGGAGGCGATCGGTCGCTGGGCGCCCCGGCGCTCAACGATGCAATATGGCTCTATGGCGGCGAGCGCAGCGAGGTGATCGCCCAGATCAGCCACCCGCTTCAGGGGGTCATGCCGGCATGGGGAACGCGGCTCGACCCTGCGACGATCAAGATGCTTGCCGTCTATGTCCACGGATTGGGTGGCGGCGAGTAGACTCCGGTCAGGGAGTTCCGGCGCCGGCCCCGGTCGGCAAAGAGGAAGATGATGGCAAGCCGATTGGCCGACACCGTGGCCGCCGTACGGGAAGAAAGCGCCGGATCCGTCGCGATCCCGGCGTCCGCGGGCCATGAGTCCCTCAACGAAGACGTTCTGTCGCGGGCCGAGCAGCGGGAACAGCCGCTGTTCGCCGGCCACGTCAAGGTCTATCCGAAGAAGGTGACCGGTCTTGTCCGGCGGATCAAATGGGTTCTGCTGGCGGGGCTGTTGGCGGTCTATTACCTGGTGCCGTGGCTGCGCTGGGATCGCGGGCCGGGGGCGCCCGACCAGGCGGTGCTGATCGACATGCCCGGCCGCCGCGCCTATTTCTTCTGGATCGAGATCTGGCCGCAGGAAGTGTATTTCCTGACCGGCATTCTGATCCTTGGGGCGTTGGCCCTGTTCCTGGCCACCAGCCTGGCCGGACGGGTGTGGTGCGGCTATGCCTGCCCGCAGACGGTATGGACCGACCTGTTCATGTGGGTCGAACGCCAGATCGAGGGCGACCGGAACGCCCGTATCAAACTGGACCAGGGCCCGTGGACGATGACCAAGGCGGGTCTGAAGATCGCCAAACATGGTGCCTGGCTGTTCATCGCGCTGCTGACCGGCGGCGCCTGGGTCATGTATTTCGCCGATGCGCCGACCGTCGTCACGGAGTTTTTCACGGGTCAGGCGTCCCTGACGGTCTATTTCTTCGTCGGCCTGTTCACGGCCACCACCTACCTGCTGGCCGGCATGGCGCGGGAACAGGTGTGCACCTATATGTGCCCCTGGCCGCGAATCCAGGGCGGCCTGATCGACGAGGACAGCCTGCTCGTCACCTACCAGTCGTGGCGCGGCGAACCCCGGGGCAAGCACAAGAGGGGCCAAAGCTGGGACGGCCGGGGCGACTGCATCGACTGCAAGCAATGCGTGGCGGTGTGTCCCACCGGCATCGATATCCGCGACGGGTTCCAACTGGAATGCATCGGCTGCGGGCTGTGCGTCGATGCCTGCAACACCGTCATGGACAAGGTCGGGCGGCCCCGGCAGCTCATCACCTTCGATACCGAGCGCAACCAGCAGCTTCGATCGGCGGGACTGCCGCCGGTCTATCGCCTGATCCGGCCGCGCACCATCTTGTATGTGGTGCTGATCCTGGGCGTGGCCGGGCTGATGATGGCGACCCTGGTCGGCCGGTCGAGCGTCGAGGTCAATGTGCTGCACGACCGCAACCCGCTGTTCGTGACCCTGTCCGATGGCGGTATCCGCAACGGCTACACGGTCAAGGTGCTCAACAAGCGGCGCGAGACGCGCGACTTCGCGCTCACGCTGACCGGTGTCGAGGACGCCGGTCTGCGGGTTCCCGAAGGGACGGTCGGGCCGGGGGTGGACCCGGTGTTGACCGCCGAACCGGACTCGGTCGCCACCTACCAGGTCTTTGTCACCATGCCCGCCGAGGCCCTGTCCGACGGCACCCGGGCCTTCGATTTCGTGCTGACGGACACCGAGACCGGGGAGACGGCCCGGCACGAGTCGATTTTCCGCGGGCCCGCGCGATGAGGAGTCTGCCATGAAACGCTTCGCCCCGACGGCTGGCCGCACCGCGCGCAACCCCGACTGGTGGATTCCCTGGAGCTTCGTTGCCTTTTTCGGGGTGCTGCTGGTGGTCAACGGCATCATGGTGTTCTTCGCCGTCAAGACCTGGACCGGTTTGGATACCGACGACGCCTTCCGCCAGGGTCTCGCCTACAACGAACGGCTGGCCGCAACCGACGCCCAGATCGACCAGGGATGGCAGGTCCAGTTGGATTTTTCGCAGGCCGAGGCGGGCAGGGGCCAGCTCGAGGTCGCGCTCAAGGACCGCTACGGAACGCCGCTGACCCATGCGCTGGTCACCGCCCATGTCGCCCGCCCGACCGACCGGGCCGCGGATTTCGAGATCGTCTTCGAGGAGCTGGGAAACGGCTTTTACCGCGCCGATCTGGTGCCGCCCCTGTCGGGTCAGTGGGATGTGCGGCTGACGGCGGAACATGAGCGTGGGGAGCATCGCCTGCTCCGCCGGGTGTTCGTGCGGTGACACGCCTTTCGGCCGTCGTCGGCGATGCGGTGACCGAGGCGTCCTTCGGTACGCCTTGCTGCAGCGCCGCGGCGACGGCCGCCGCCGCGAGCCAACGGGCCGATCCGGTCGAGGACCGCCCGACGGACGTCAATCCCGTCGCGGCCGGGGATCATGCGGCCTTTGTGCGGACCGACCCCGAGGGCGTTCACGCGCTGGACCTGATGGTCGAGGGCCTACACTGCGGCGCATGCGTTCAGAAGATCGAACGGGCGTTGCGGGCGCGGACGGAGACCGTGTCGGCCCGTGTCAACCTGTCGACCAGACGTCTGGCGCTGCGCTGGCGCGGCGAGGAACGAGCGGTGACCGACCTGCTTGGGTCGGTGTCGGCGCTGGGGTATGGGCTGGTGCCGTTCGATCCGCAGCGGCTGCAATCGAGCCATCAGGCCGAGGAACGGGTCCTGCTGCGGTCCATGGCGGTCGCAGGTTTTGCCGCGGCCAACGTCATGCTGCTGTCGGTGTCGATCTGGGCCGGCCACGCCCAGGACATGGGGGCGGCGACACGCGACCTGTTCCACTGGATCTCGGCGTTGATCGCCTTGCCGGCCATCCTCTACGCGGGGCAGCCGTTCTTCCGGTCGGCGGCGCGGGCGCTGCGCCACCGGACCACCAACATGGATGTGCCGATCTCGCTCGGGGTCGTGCTGGCGGCCGGGATGAGCCTGTCGGAGACGATCCAGGGCGGCCAGCACGCCTATTTCGATTCCGCCATCATGCTGCTGTTCTTCCTGCTGGTCGGCCGTTATCTCGACGGACGGGCGCGGGGCCAGGCACGATCGACGGCGGAGCGCCTGCTGACCTTGCAGGCGACCGCCGTGACCCTGGTCATGCCCGACGGACGCCAGGTGCGCCGGGCGCCATCGGAAATCCGGCCGGGCAGTACGGTGTTGGTCGCGGCTGGCGAGCGTATCGGCATCGACGGCACCATCGCCGCCGGGCGGTCGGATATCGACACCAGCCTGATCACCGGCGAGACCGCGCCGGTCGCGGTGGCGCCGGGCGACGCCGTGTTCGCGGGGACGGTCAATCATACGGGCCCGTTGCGGGTCACCGCCACGGCGGTGGGTGAGGGTACCGTGCTGGGCGAGATCGTCCGCCTGATGAGTGTGGCCGAGCAGCGCAAGGCGCGGTTCGTCGGTCTGGCGGACAGGATCGCGCGGCTCTACGCCCCGGTCGTTCACGGGCTGGCCCTGGCCACGTTCCTGGGCTGGGTGCTGTTCGCCGGGATGCCCTGGCAGGAGGCGTTGCTGATCGCCGTCGCGGTGCTGATCATCACCTGTCCGTGCGCCCTGGGCCTGGCCGTGCCGGCGGTCCAGGTCATCGCCAGCGGCCGGTTGATGCGCCAGGGCATCGTGCTGAAATCGGCGACGGCGCTGGAACGGCTGGCCGCCGCCGACACCGTTGTTTTCGACAAGACGGGGACGCTGACCACCGGCCGTCTGACGCTTGATCCCGATCCCGCCCGGCCGGCGGAGGCGTTGGAGACGGCGGCCCGGCTGGCCCGGACCAGCCGCCACCCGCTGGCCCGGGCTCTTTCGCGAGCCGCGCCGCCGGGCCCCGCGGCCGACGGTGTTCGGGAAGAACCGGGGCAGGGGCTCAGCCTCGTAACCGACGAGGGCGAGATCCGCTTGGGCAGCCGTGCCTGGTGCGGGGTGACCGACGCCGAGGCGGCGGACGACGCGGCGCCTGGGCCCGAGCTGTGGCTGCGCCGGCCCGGTCAGGCGGCCGTTCGCTTCGCCTTCGCCGATACCCTGCGCGCCGATGCCGTTGAAATCGTGGCGAAGCTGCGCCGTCGCGGTTATCGCATCGTGCTGCTGTCGGGCGACCGGCCGGCCGCCGTCGCGCCGGTGGCGAACGCCCTGGGGATCACGGACTGGAAGGCCGGATGCACGCCGGCGGACAAGTGTGCGCGGCTGGCCGCCCTGGCCGAGGACGGACGGTCGGTGCTGATGGTCGGCGACGGTTTGAACGACGCGCCGGCGCTGACCGCCGCCGCGGTGTCCCTGTCGCCTTCGACCGCGGCCGACATCAGCCAGACCGCCGCCGACGCCGTGTTCCAGGGCGAACGCCTGGCGCCGGTGGCCGAAATCCTTCACGTGGCGCGGCGGGCCCAGGCGCTGGTCGGCCAGAATTTCCGCCTGGCCTTCGGCTATAACGTATTGGCCATACCGGTGGCGGTGGCGGGGCTGGTGACGCCGCTGATCGCCGCCCTGGCGATGTCCGGGTCGTCCTTGATCGTGGTCGGCAACGCATTACGCCTGGCCGGCGGCCGGCGGCGTTGAGCGGGCTTCTTCTTCTCATCCCCATCGCCCTGGCCCTCGGACTTGTGGGCCTCGTCGCCTTTCTCTGGGCCTTGCGGTCCGGCCAGTTCGAGGATCTGGACGGGGCGGCCGAGCGGGTCCTGTTCGACGAGGACGACGATGCCCCTTCGGACAAGACACCTCCTAAGCCGCCACACCGTTAGCCAATAGAGCCACCGGGAAGGTCGCGAGAAGGTCGGTCATCGAAACGGCGCCCGTCGGCCCGAGGTGGATCGTCCGGCCGGTCATCAGGTCGACCACGGTCCCCGACAGCCCGGCCTCGTTCAACGACAGGGCGGTGTCGCCCCAGGAGTCCGGCGCGGGCAGGGGCAGGTCGCCGTCGATCATGGCGGCGGTCAGGCGGGGCGCGACGGCGACGAGACAGGCCTCGTCCCGCCGCCGGGCGAAGGCCACGACATGCGCCGCCTTTGCGCCCGTCGGCTCCAGCGCGCCGTAATCCCCGGCCGCGAACAGGTCGGGATGGCGGGCGCGGACGGCCAGCGCGGTGCGGATGACGTGCTGCTTCACCCGACCATCCGTCCACGCGTCCAACAGCGCGGCCGCATGGGTCCCGCTCGTCGCGCCATCGAGAGAGCGGCGGCGCGCGTCGTAATCCACCGGCCGGCGGTTGTCGGGGTCGACCAGGCTCAGATCCCAGTACTCGGTTCCCTGGTACAGGTCGGGGACGCCGGGCACGGTCAGTTTCAACAAGGTCTGGGCCAGACCGTTGACCGCGCCGGCCGGGGCGATCATGGCCTGGAAGCCTTCCATGTCGGCCAGAAACGGCCGGTTGCCACGGGGGTCGAGAATGCCCCGGACAAAGCCTTCCACCGCCTGCTCGTAGCCGGCGTCGGGCGCGGCCCAGCTCGACCGCAGCTTGGCCTCGCGCACCGCCTTGGTCATGTAGGCGGCGATCCGGTCGGCAAAGCCGTCGATGCCGGGAAAGTCGGGGCCGCGCAGGTCCAGCGGCCAGGCGCCGACCAGGGTCTGATACAGCAGATATTCGTCGTTGCGCGACGGCGCCGGCCGATCGTCGACCTCCGATCGCCGGCGGCCGTTGAGCTTGGCCCAGCGGCGCAGGCGCTGGTCCCAGTCGCGCGGCCGTTCGCTCAGCACGTCGATGCGCGCGCGTGTGTCCTCGCCCCGTTTGTGGTCGTGGGTGGCGGTCGCCAGCATCGAGAAGGGGTGCCGCTTCAGCCGGTCCTGGTTGACGTGATGAAAGGCCGTCGGAGAGACGCCGAAGCGGGTCGGCTCGTCGCCCACGTCGTTGAGCGAGATCAGCCGGACATAGCGGTAGAAGGCCGTGTCCTCCACCGCCTTGGCCATGACCGGCCCGGAAAATTGCTGCAGCTTCATGGCCGTGCGCAGGATGTCGGCCCGGCGATAGCCAAAACCGCGCTTGGACTTGAGGTCCGTGGTCAGCACCGCATGGATGAAGCGGTAGATCGACGAGTCGGCGGGGCCCGCCGCCTTTGTCGCCTGGGCAACGGCCCAGTCCAGGTCCCGGCGGTCCGCGTCGGACGTGCCGGCCTGGGTGATGTAGGTGCGATAGACCGGAAAGAAGGCGACGATGTTGGTCAGCGCCTCGCGCAGGCCCGTCAGGGTGAAGTCCCGGCTGTCCCAGCTTTGCTTGGCCAGGCGGTTGAGCATGCCGGCCAGCACGAACAGCTCGCTGGACAGGTTGCGCCGGATGATCAGCCGCTTGGCCTCGAGCTGAATGTCCTCGTAGGGCTCGACCGTGCCGGTGAAACGTTGATAGGTCTCGGTGATCGGCCGCTCGCCGGCGGGATCGACAAGCAGGCCGTTGACCAGGTTCATGAACTCATAGCCGGTGGTTCCGGCCACCGGCCAGTCGTCCCGCAACCTTTCGTGCCGCGCCAGGATCTTCTCGACCAGCAGATAGATCGGCTGGGCCAGCGGTGCAGGCGCGGCGCGGCCGGCCTGAAGCGCCAGATAGGCGGCGCGGTCCTGCAGCTTCTCGCAATAGGCCTTGGGGTCGTACAGCCCGTCCACATGGTCCAGCCGCAACCCCTGAAGCTTGCCTTCACCGATCAGCCGGAAGACCAATTGATGGGCCAGTTCGAACAGCTCCGGCTCCTCGATCCGCAGGCCGGCGAGCTCGTTGATGTCGAAGAAGCGGCGATAGTTGATCTCGTCGGCGGCCACCCGCCAGAAGGCCAGGCGGTAAGACTGCGCCTCCAGCAGGCGGTGCAGCTCGGTCATGCTGTCGCGGCGACCGGGTTCGCCGTCCAGCGTGTCTGTGGCGCGGTCCAGCGCCGCGCGCACCGCCGGACGATCCGCCGCCGCGGCGGCCAATTGGGTCTTGAGGCCATCGGCTTCCCGCCGCACGGCTAGCTGAGCCTGGACCGACCGGCCGCCCCGCCGGATGCGGGTGAACGCCGTCGCCAGGGTTTCCAGGATAGCGCGGTCGTCGGGTTTCAGATCGCCAAGGGCGGCGCGCAGGATGGGCGCGTAGGTGCGGGGGGCGATGGGGAAGCGGTGGGTGAAGTACCACAGGCTGAAGGTGCCCGCCTCGGCGTCGAAGCGCAGCGACAGGTCGCCGTTCTCCAGGATCGCGCCGTAATGATCGCCAAGGACGGGAAGCAGCACCTTGCCATGGAGCGACGGTTCGGCCGGCGCCCAGTCGATGTCGAAGAACTTGGCGAACGGCGACCGCTCGCCCCACTCCAGCACGTCCAGCCACCAGCCGTTGTCGGCGCTGCCGATTCCCATGTGGTTGGGCACGAAGTCGAGAATCAGGCCCAGCCCGTGACGGTGCAGCGCGTCGACGAAGCGCTCGAAGGACTCGGCGTCTCCGACTTCCGGATTGAACTGGCCGTGATCGACGATGTCGTAGCCATGGGTCGACCCGGCCCGTGCCTTGAGAAACGGCGAGGCATAGATGTGGCTGACGCCCAGGGAGGCGGCGTAGGGGACGATGGCGGCGGCCGCGTCGAAACCGAACTCCGCATGGAACTGCAGCCGCAGGGTGGCGCGCGGATAGGCGGGCGGTCCGGGCGCGTCACTCATGCCGGGACCCCGCGCCGGTCAGGAACCAGACGGTGGCCCAGGGCGGCAGGGCGATATCGTCGTCGCCCGCCCCCAGCCCCTCATGGGTGGCGTAGAGAACGTCGCCGGGCGGCGGGGGTATCGGTTCGGCCGGCCGGTCGCCGAGATTGGTCAGCAGGCAAAGCCGCCCGGTGTCGGGAAGCTGCCATCTGATCTCGAGCGCCGTCGCGCCGAACCGCCGAAGCTGACCGCTGCCCCCGGCCACCCAGTCCAGACGGGGCACCACGGCGCGTTGGCGCAGATCCAGAAGGGCGGCATAGAAATCGAACCAGGAGCGGTGATCGGCCGTCTCGAGAGACTTCCAGTCGAGCCTCGAGCGTTCGGCCGTCTGGGGCGCGTTCGGATCGGGAATGCGGTCGCGGACCGCGGGATCCGCGAATTCCGGAAAGCCCGCGAATTCCCGGCGTCGCCCGTCGCGCACCGCCGCCGCCAGATCGCCGTCGAAATCGCAGAAATACTGGAAGGGCTGCCGCGATCCCCACTCCTCGCCCATGAACAGCATGGGTATGGTCGGCGCCAGCAGCCAGGCGGCGATCAGCGCGCGCATGGGGGCGGGATCGGCCAGGGCCGCGATCCGGTCGCCAAACGCCCGGTTGCCGACCTGGTCGTGGTTCTGGATGAAGGTGACAAAGGCGGTGGGCGGAAGGTGGCTGCTGGGTTCGCCGCGCGGCGCGCCATCCCGGTGCGCGGACGGCTGTCCCTGGTAGACAAACCCTTCGGTCAACGCCCGGGCGAACAGGCCGACCGGGTCGTCGGCATAGTCGCCGTAATAGCCGTTGGTCTCGCCCGTCAGCAGCACATGGGCGACGTGATGAAAGTCGTCGTTCCACTGGGCCGTGTAGCGATGTCGCTGGCCGCCGGGCGCGCGGTCCAGATAGCGCGCGGCGTTATCGTCGTTTTCCAGCACCAGATGCGCTTGGCGCTTCGGGCCCAGGGCGTTGTGCACCGTCTCGGCCAGTTCGGTCAGAACATCGGGCATGCTGTCGTCGATGATCGCGTGCACGGCGTCCAGCCGCAGCCCGTCGAAGCGGTATTCCTGCAGCCAGTAGAGCGCGTTGTGGATGAAGAAGTCGCGCACCGGCCGGCTGTCCGGTCCGTCGAAATTGAGCGCCGCGCCCCACGGCGTGTGGTGCCGCTCGGTAAACACTTGCGGCGCGTAGGCGTGCAGATAGTTCCCGTCCGGTCCAAAATGGTTGTAGACCACGTCGAGAAAGACCATCAGACCGCGCCCGTGAGCTTCGTCGATCAAGGTCTTGAGCGCGTCGGGCGATCCATAAGGCGCCGCCGGGGCGAACGGTAGGACCCCGTCATACCCCCAGCCGCGCTGGCCGGAAAACGCCGCCAGCGGCATGAGCTCCAGAGCCGTGATCCCCAGATCGGTCAGATGGTCCAGCCGGCGGCGGACCCCGTCATAGGTGCCGTCGGGATCGAAGGTGCCGACATGCGCCTCGTAGAAGACCGTCTCGGTCCATGGCCGGCCATTCCAGTGCGGCTGGCGCCACGAAAAGGCGGCGGGGTCCACCACCTGGCTGGCCCCGTGCACGCCGTCGGGCTGAAACCGCGATGCCGGGTCGGCCACGCGCATGCCGTCGTCGAACTGGTACAGGTACCGCGTCCCGGCGGGAGCCGCGTCGACATGCTCGAACCAGCCGTCGTCGCGCGGCGTCATCGCGGCGACACGCTCGCCGCCGCCGGCATCGAGAACCACGGAGACGGACTTCCGCGCCGGCGCCCAAAGGCGAAACCTTGTGCTGCCATCGGCGCGCACCTCGGCGCCAAACGGCATGGCGTGGGCAAAGCGGGCGGGTCCGGTCATGACGGGTCCGCCACCGGGACTCGGGGCTCCCGTTCGTGGTCGGGAACGTCGGCCTCGGCTGCCGGATCCGTCTCGGTCGCCGACACGGCTTCGGCCGGCGGCGTGGGCTCGGGTTCCGGCGCCATCGCCGGCCGATCCTCGGCCGCCTCAACCGCGGCCTCGTCATCGTCGGGTTCCGGGGCCGTGGTGGAAAAGACCACGACCGAGCGGCCGGCGACCGCGAACGCCTTGCCGGCGGGGAACCGTTCGGACGGGTCGGTCGGCCCGTCGTCCTGGGTATCCAGGATGCGACTCCAGCCGTCTCCCCCGAGAACGTCGGGAAGACCGAACAAAACCATGTCGTGATAGGCGTTGAAGATCAGCAGCAAGGTGTTGCCGCCCGGACCGCCCGGACCGCCGAGCAGCATACCAATCGACCGGGCGTTGCCGTCCCGCCATTGCTCCGCCGTTTTTTCCTCGCCCGTGGCGGTCACCCAGGTCACGGTCTTCAAGCCGTTGTCGCGGTCCTCGCCATGCATGTATCGCGGCCGGCCCAGCACCCGGTGGGACCGGCGGATGGCAATCACGCGGCGCACGAAATCGGTCAGCGCCTCGCCGTCCGGGCCGATCCCCGGCCAGTCGATCCAGGACAACTCGTTGTCCTGGCAATAGGCGTTGTTGTTGCCGTCCTGGGTGCGCGCGAACTCGTCGCCGGCCAGGATCATCGGCGTGCCCTGGGCCAGAAGGACGGTGGCCAGAAGGTTGCGACGCTGGCGGGCCCGCAGGGCCAGGATCTCGGGATCGTCGGTCGGGCCTTCGACGCCGCAGTTCCAACTCAGGTTCTCCGAATGGCCGTCCCGGCCATCCTCGCCATTCTGATCGTTGTGCTTTTCGTTATAGGACACCGCGTCGTTGATGGTGAACCCGTCATGGGCGGCCACGAAATTGACCGACGCCCAGGGGCGACGGCCCCGTCGGTCGAACACATCGGCCGACCCGGTGAGCCGGGCGGCCAATCCCGGCAGCATCGCCTGGTCGCCCCGCCAGAACCGTCGCACGTCATCGCGGAACCTGTCGTTCCACTCGGCCCAACCCGGCGGGTGGTTGCCAAGCTGATAGCCGCCGGGCCCGACATCCCAGGGCTCGGCGATCAGCTTGACCCGGTTGAGCACGGGATCCTGGCGCACGGCGTCGAAAAAGCCGCTGTTCTGGGTGAATCCGGTCGGCTCCCGGCCCAGGGTCGAGCTCAGGTCGAACCGGAATCCGTCCACATGCATCTCCTCGACCCAGTAGCGCAAGCTGTCCAGAACCATCTGGAGCACCCTGGGGTGAGAGAGGTTTAGGGTGTTGCCGGTGCCGGTTTCGTCGATGTAATAGCGCTTCTGGTCGGGCACCAGCCGGTAGTACGAGGCGTTGTCGATCCCCCGGAAGGAGAGGGTCGGCCCCATATGGTTGCCCTCCATGGTGTGATTGTAGACCACGTCCAGGATGACCTCGATCCCGGCCTTGTGAAACCGCGCCACCGCCGTCTTGATGTCGGCCAGGCTGCCGTTGACAAGGTAACGCGGCTCGGGCGCGAAGAAGCCGATGGTGTTATAGCCCCAATAGTTGGCCAGGCCCTTTTGCAGCAGATGCCGGTCGTTGAAGAAAGCCTGAATGGGCAGAAGCTCGATCGCTGTGATGCCCAGGCTCTTGACGTAGTCCACCATCGGCGCCGACCCTAGGCCGGCGAAGGTGCCCCGCACCGGCGCCGGCACGGCGGGGTGCAGCATGGTGAACCCGCGCAGATGGGTTTCGTAGATGATGGTATCGGCCCAGGGCACGTTGGGCGGCCGGTCGTCATTCCAGCTATAGGCCGTATCGATCACCGTCGATTTCGGCATGCTGCGGGCGTTGTCCGCCCGGTCCATGGACAGGTCCGCCCGAGGCGATCCGACGCGGTAGCCGAAGTGGGCGTCGGCCCAGCGCAACGGCCCCGTCAGGGACCGGGCATAGGGATCGAGCAGAAGCTTGTGCGGATTGAACCGATGGCCCACTTGGGGATCGTAGGGGCCGTGAACGCGATAGCCGTACTGCAGGCCCGGCCGGGCCTCCGGCAGATAGCCGTGCCAGATCTCGTCGGTGTGCTCGGGCAACTCGATACGGTCGATTTCCCGCCGGCCGTCGGGGCTGAACAGGCACAGCTCGACGCGATGGGCGTGGGCCGAAAACAGGGCGAAATTGACGCCCGCACCATCCCACGTGGCGCCCAACGGATAGGAGGAGCCGGGCTGCACGATCGATTTGGAAGCGGTCATAATGGGTTCCCGTGGGTCGACGGCTAATGAAATAGGACGGCGCGATGGGCTGATCCATCGTTATCCGGCGGGATATTGGGCGCGCACCTCGACGTTGATGGTCATATCGGCAAAACCGCCGGTATCGCCAGTGAAAGATCCCTGTAGGGGAACAGCTTGAGAAGGATCGCGGGCCACGGCGACACGGATGCAATTGGCGTCGCCGACAACGCCGTTGGTCGGATCGAACGCCACCCAGCCGGCGCCGGGAAGATAGACCTGCACCCAGGCGTGGGTGGCGCCCGCGCCGATCGTGCTGTCCGATCCCGCCGACTCGTTGTCCAGGGCCGGATCGTAAAGGTAGCCGCTGACGAACCGCGCCGCCAGTCCGATGCTGCGCGCCGCTTCCATCATCAAGAGCGCGTAGTCGCGGCATGTTCCGGACCGCCGCTCGAGCGTCTCCGCGGGCGTCTGCGTGCCCATGAGGTCGCGGGCCTGATAGGTGAAGTTCGCCTTTATCGACTGGGTCATGTGAGCCAGCAGAAGCTGGGTGTCGGTGGGGCCGGTCTCGTTGAGGAAGCTCCGGCTCCACTCATCGACGCGGCGGCCGGGGTCGGGATAGCCTCGCTCCACCGTCGCGCGCAAATCCGGCACCTCGTCGGCCTGATAACCGAACGGCAGATTGCGAGCATATTCCTCGATCGGGAAGACTGGGTTGGTGAGGCCGTAGTGATCGACCACGATCGTGCTCTGGATTCGCAACTCGGTGGCGCTCTGGTCGAAGGACGCGATGGCGATCGAATTGCCGAAGACGTCGTGATACCAGCGGACCTTGGCTGGCGGATCGATCACCAGGCCGGACTCCACGAGCCGCAGATCGTGACTGTCGCGGGGTCGGAACATCAGCCGGTGCTCGCCGAACGACACGGGGCGGCCATAGCGATAGATCGTTTCGTGGGTAACGGTGAGGCGTCTCATTGAGGACCAGATCGATCATGGACGCGGTTCGCGCACGGGCGAAAAGCGGCGGTAAGAGTGAGGGACCTCGGCTCTGCCTTGACTATCGTTGCATCGGTAAACGGAAGGTCGGCATATCGTCGGGGCAGGGAGGAAATGGCCGGCACGTCCAAAGGTTCCCGGATGCCGAAGACTTATCCGAAGATAGGCGATCGCCGGGCAAAAGAAAACCGGCCGCGAAGGCCGGTCATTTTAGGCTGATGCTCCTCCGAAACGCCATTTTTCGACGGTTGTACCGCTCTCCGCGCTTCTTTCTTATTCTTGGGCATCGTCAGGTTGGGCATAGGCCGTCCCAAGCGATGCCGAACGCCTCCTCCCCAAACTCAGGCCGCCTTCAGGCGGAATAGTTAATGCCCAGGCTGCGGCATTATGTCAAGACACTCAAAAATGTAAACGATTTAGCCGGGTCCAGACGCTCCGCCGATTAATCGATAGAGAGAAGTCTAAGAATTCGGGTCGACACGCTGCCCCGACGACCCGTCGAAGACGTGCAGCTTTTCGGCCGGCGCGGTCAGGGCCAGGGTGCTGCCGACCTTGATTTCCGACCGGCCGGACACACGGACGATCAGCGGCGTCTGGCCACCCACCAGCTGCCCGTGAACAAAGCTTTCCGATCCGACGGGTTCGACCGTGTCGACCATGATCCTGGCGGACAATCCGCCGTTTGGCTTGGGGTTGTCGGCGATGGTCACGTCCTCTGGGCGCACGCCCAGCATGCCATGGCCGTTCAGCCTTGGCGCCGGGGCGTCCAGGTCGCTGTCGTCGCCCATGCGCAGCCGGCCGTCCCGGGCCTGAACGGGCAGGAGGTTCATCGACGGCGATCCGATAAACCCGGCGACAAAGGCCGAAGCGGGGCGCTCATAGACATCGATCGGGGATCCGACCTGCTCGATGCGCCCGTTGTTGAGCACCACCAGCCGGTGGGCCAGGGTCATCGCTTCGAGTTGGTCGTGGGTGACATAGAGGCTGGTGGTCCGCAGCCGACGCTGCAGCCGCCGGATTTCGATCCGCATCTGAACCCGCAGCTTGGCGTCCAGGTTGGACAGCGGTTCGTCGAACAGGAAAGCCGCCGGCTCGCGGACGATGGCGCGGCCCATGGCGACGCGCTGACGCTGACCGCCCGACAGGGCCCGGGGCTTGCGGTCCAGCAGCGGTTCGATATCCAGGATGGCCGCGGCGTCGCTGACGCGCCGGTCGATTTCGGCCCTTGGCGTGCGGCGGTTTTTCAGGCCGTAGGCCAGATTGTTGCGCACGGTCATGTGCGGATACAGAGCATAGTTCTGAAACACCATGGCGATGTCGCGGTCGGCGGGCTCGACATCGTTGACCACGCGGTCGCCGATCCGCACGGTGCCGTCGCTGATGCCCTCCAGCCCCGCGATCATGCGCAGCAGGGTCGATTTTCCGCAGCCGGACGGGCCGACCAGGACCACCAGTTCGCCGTCGGCGATCTCCAGGCTGACGCCTTTGACCGCTTCGACGCCGCCGGGATAGACCTTGCGCACATTGTCGACGATGATTCGCGCCATGTTTACTTCTCCGTTTCGACCAGGCCCCGGACGAACCATCGTTGGAAGAACACCACGATCAGCACCGGCGGCAGCATGGCCAGGATCGAAAGGGCGAACGACTTGTTGTAGTCGGGGATGATTCCCCCGACCTCGAGCCCGCCCAGCGACTGTTTGATACCCATGACGATCGTGTAGTACCTCTCCTCCGTGGTCATCAGCAGGGGCCAGAGGTACTGGTTCCAGCCATAGACGAACATGATGATGAAGATCGCCGCGATCATGGTGCGCGACAGCGGCAGCAGAACGTCGATGAAGAACCGGAACGGTCCGGCCCCGTCGATGCGGGCGGCCTCCAGCAGTTCGTCGGGCACCGATTTGAAGAACTGACGGAAGAAGAAGGTGCCGGTCGCCGATGCGATCAGCGGCACGATCAGCCCGATATAGCTGTTCAGCATCCCCATGCCCGCCACCACCGCGTAGGAAGGGATGATGCGCACTTCCAACGGCAGCAGCAGGGTCGAGAAGATCAGCCAGAAAATCAGCGTGCCGAAGGGAATGCGAAAGTAGACCAAGGCATAGGCGGCGATCATGGCGATGACGATCTTGCCGATGGAAAACCCCAGCCCCAGGATGGTCGAATTGATCAGCATCCGTCCGGCGCTGATGGTTTCGGTGAAGCCGGTTCGATCGGTCAGCACCCCCACATAGGTGTCCCAGAACCCGTCGCCCCAGGTGAACTGGAGACCGTCGGACGCGATCGTCGTGGCGGAATGGGTCGACGACAGGAACACCACGACGATGGGCCCGACCATCAGCAGCGCGCCGGCGATCAGGATCGCATGGTTCACGATAACGGCCGGCTTCATGACGATGGTGTCCTGCCCTAGCTGTAGTGAATGCGTTTTTCGATCAGCCGGAACTGAACCATCGTCAGCAGCAGCACGACGATCATCAGCACCACCGACTGGGCCGACGACCCGCCCAGGTCGGCGCCCAGGAACCCGTCCTGATAGACCTTGTAGACCAGGGTGGCGGTGGCACCGCCGGGCCGGCCGCTGGTCATGGTGTCGACGATGCCGAAGGTATCGAAAAAGGCGTAGGTGATGTTGATGATCAGCAGGAAGAACGAGGTCGGCGCCAGCAGCGGGAAGACCACGGTCCAGAACCGGCGCGTGTCGGAGCGGCAGTCGATCGCCGCGGCCTCGCGCACCGATTTGGGCACGCCCTGCAGTCCCGACAGGAAGAAGATGAAATTGACCGGGACCTGCTTCCACACGGCCACCAGCGCCAGCATGAGGGTGGCGTCGAGCGCATCGGTCTGCGGGTTGAAGCCGCCGCCGAGCTGATTGAAGAACGCGTGTAGCGGGCCGAAATTGCGGTCGAACAGGAACACGCCCATGGCCCCGGCCACGGCCGGCGCCACCGCATAGACCCACATGAGCAGCGTCTTGTAGGTGCTGGCCCCGCGGACCACCGCGTTGGCCTTGACCGCCAGCAGCAGCGCGATGGCCAGTGAGAAGAACGCGATCAGGGCCGAAAAGACCAGCGTGAACAGGGCCGACTGAAGATAGGCGCTGGAGGTGAACAGCCTGGCGTAGTTTTCCAGCCCGACGAAGGTGCTGGAAAACCCGAACGGGTCTTCCAGCATGAAGGAGAAATAGATCGCCTGGGCCGCCGGCCAGAAAAAGAAGATGGCGATGATCGCCATCTGCGGCAGCAGCAGCGCATAGGCCAGGGCGGGCGAGGAGAAGTGGGCGCGTTTCACGGAGACGAAGCTATTCTCGCGGCGGGAATGACGGGGCGCGGGGCCTCGGGCGAGGCCCCGTGCCGATAATCCGGAAGCCCGGCAGCGGGCCGTGCCGGGTCAGGATTCGCCCATCGTCCGGCGGAACCGGTCGAGCAGCGTGTTGCTTTCCGTCTCGATGGTCTGGAACGCCTCGTCGACGGAGACGTCGCCGTTGAGCAGCTTTTCGTACTGCTGGTTCATGATCTCGCGGATCTGGACGTAGAAACCCAGGCGATAGCCCTTCGACCATTCGCCGCCGTCCAGATTGAGCTGCCGGATGCCGGTCTCGGCCGCCGGCTCCTCCTCGTAATAACCCTGTTCCCTGGCCAGCTCGTAGGCGGCCAGGGTGATCGGCACATAGCCGGTATCCTTGTGCCACTTGACCTGCGTCTCGGGCAGGGTCAGGTGCTCGAAGAAGCTGGCGACGCAGGCATAGTCGGCGTCTTCGTGGCCGTTGAAGGCGAACAGCGCGGCCCCGCCGATGAAGGTGTTGGTCGGTTCGGCCGTCACCTGCTCCCAGTAGGGCAGATAGGTGGTCGAAAATTCGAAATCTGCCGTCTGTTTGAGACCGCCGAAGGATCCCGAAGAGCCAAGCCACATGGCGACCTCGCCGTTGGTGAAGGCCGATTCGTTATCGCTCCAGGCAGTGCCGTAGAACCCGAACAGCCCGTCGTCCTTCCATTCCTTAAGCTTGGAGAAATGAAACTTCAGATCGTCGTTGTTGTAGTTGATCTGGGTCGGCATGCCCTCGAAGCCGTTGCTGGCGTCGGACAGGGGAATGTTGTGCCGGGAATGGAAGTTTTCCGAGAAGATCCAGGGCAGGTGCGACTGTGCCAGCGGCACGAACCCGGCTTCCTTTAGCCTTGGCGCCATGGTCTCGAACTCTTCCCAGGTCGTCGGCGGCTCGACACCGGCGGCCTCGAGGGCGGCGACGTTGTAGTACAGGATGGGGGTGGAGGAATTGAACGGCATGCCGATCATGTTGCCGTTCTGGTCGGCGTAGAAGTTCCGCACGCCGGAAATATAGTCATCCCCGTCGAACGCCACGCCGTGCTCGGGCATCAGATCGGAGACCGGGTAGGTCGCGCCCTTGGCATTGATGATGGTGGCGGCGCCGGCATCGAAGATCTGGATGATGTGCGGCTGTTCGCCGGCCCGGAACGCCGCGATCCCCGCCGTCATCGTTTCCTCGTAGGTGCCCTTGTAGATCGGCGCCAGGGAGCACTGATCCTGGGCGGCGTTGTAGTCTGTTGCGATGGCGTTGACGGCCTCGCCCAGCGCTCCACCCATGGCGTGCCACAGGGTGGTCTCTGTTTGGCCATGGGCCGCGCCGGCGGTGACGGCCATGGCGGCGCCGGCCATAAGGATACGCTTGATCATCGTCGATGGTCCCCATTCTCGTTGACTGTGCTGAGCAGCGGCTCAACCCGCCTTGACTCCGCTTGCCCGAGGGCGCGGCGGAGCGAAGGCCAGGACGCCAGCATTAGTGGCGACCAGGGTCACATCCATGACGCTTCCAGGAACATTCGATGACAGCGGGACGGGGTCTTGGCTCCCACATCCGCGTTGACCCCCGGTGAGGGCGATGTTTAAATGGATTTAGGTGGTCGTTTGACTCACCAGAACAAAGGGTAGAAATAACCCAGTAATTCCATTGTGGGAGGTAGTTATGGATCTAAGATCGCCAGGACGGTATTGCGTCCGCCGCGCCGCTATCGTTTCCATTTCTGAGAAACGGTGAGCGCGCGATGACACAGAAACCGACGAACAACAGCGACGCCCTGAACGAAATCGCCGCGCAGGGCGCGACCCGCCGCGATGTGTTTCGCACCGTGGGTGCCACGGCCCTGGGCGCGGCCCTTTTCGCCAGCGCCGGGTTCGATCCCGCGATGGCGCAGGAACTCAAGAAGTCCGAGAGACCGCTGAGGGCGGCGTTCTCCAACGCGGGGCTTCAGGCCACCTGGTGCGCCCAGGGCAAGCAGGCGGCCGAGGCCTGGGGCGCCCTGATGAATGTGGAGGTCACCTGGTTCGACGGCGAGCTTTCGTCCACCAAGCAGCGCGCGTCGATCGACAACATGGCGTCTCAGGACTGGGATTTCGTGGCCATCCAGAGCTTTGGCATTGGCACGCTGACGGATCCCGTCAACAGGATGATCGATGCCGGCATCCCGGTCATCGCCATGGACACGTTGATCGCGCCGCCGGGCACCATCGCCATCCACACCTTCATCGCCCCCGACAATGTCATGATGGGGTCGGTGGTCACCCAGCAGTTGATGAGCGCCATCAACGGCGAGGGCCGCGTGGTCATGACCCAGGGCGCGCTCGGTCACTCCGGCGCTCAAGGCCGGGCCAAGGGGTTCCAGCAGGTTCTGGCGTCCTATCCCAACGTCGTGGTCGTCGATGAACAGCCGGCCGATTGGGACGTGACCAAGGTGGCACGCATCTGGGATTCGGTCCTGACCCAGAACGCCGACATCGCCGCTGCTTTTTTCCACAATGACGACATGGCGCTTGCCGCCCACAACGTCATGAGGTCGAAAAACCGGACGGACATCATCATCGGCGGCGTCGATGCCATGCCGCCGGCGGTCAATGCGGTTCTGGACGGACGGATGCTGGCCACGGTGCGCAATCCGTCCTGCCGGATCCACGGCTGGGCCGTGGCGGCGGGCGTTGCGGCGGTGGCCGGGGGCGAGAAGGCGGGGACCGACATTCCCGCCTACATCCTGGCCGACGGCCCGGTCATCACCCAGGAAACGGCACCCGGTCATTTGTGGCTGCAGAAGCATTTCCTGATCTGACCGTCGGCGTTCGTACCGTCGGCGCATGACGACCGGGACACCGGATCCGAGCGGGGGCGTGGAAGCGCCCCTGCTCGATCTTGTCGGCATCTCGAAATCGTTCGGCGGCGTGGCGGCGTTGCGCGACGTCGACTTCACGTTGCGCCGGGGCGAGATCCACGGTCTGGTGGGCGAGAACGGCGCCGGCAAGTCGACGACCATGAAGATCATCGCCGGCGTACACACCCAGTATGAAGGGACCATGCGAATCGACGGGCGCGCGGTGCGGCTGCATTCGCCCCGCGACGCGCTCGACCAGGGCGTGGGCATGGTGCATCAGGAACTGTCCGTCGTGTCCGACCTGACGGTGGCGGAGAATGTGTTTCTCGGCGCCCATCCGGTGACGCCGCTGGGCACCATCGATTGGGCGCGGATGAACAGGGACGCGCGGCGGCTGATCTCCAGCCTTGGCCTGGACATCGATCCGCGGACCCGGATGGGGGCCCTGCCGGTCGGCCTGCAGCAGCTTGTCGAACTGTCGCGGGTGCTGTTCTCGGGTGCCCGGATCCTGATCCTGGACGAACCCACCTCGGCCCTGTCGCCGCCGGAGGTGGCGCGGCTGTTCGGCGTCCTGCGCAAGCTGCGCGAGGAAGGGCGCAGCGTCGTCTTCATTTCCCATTTTCTCGACGATGTGCTGGCCGTGTCCGACCGCGTCACGGTGTTTCGCAACGGCCACAAGGTGATCACCGAGTCGGTGACCAACTTGGACAAGGATTCCCTGATCGGCCACATGATCGGCCGGCGCTCCGCCGAACTGCATATGGGGGAGGTCGCCAATCTCACCGGCGACGACAGCCGGCCGGTGGTCATGGCCGTGCACGACGCAAGCCTCGGCCGCGCCGGCGACCGGTTTTCCATCGCGCTGCGGGCCGGGGAGATCACCGGCGTCTACGGCTTTATGGGATGCGGCCAGGTGGAACTGGCGCGGGCGCTGTTCGGCAAGCTTCCCCTGACCCACGGCACCCTGTCCCTGGACGGCAGGACCGTGCGGCTGCGGTCGACCGCGGCGGCGCGACGGGCGGGCATCGCCTTTCTGCCGGAAAACAGGCGGATGATGCTGTTCCGGACCGAACCGGTCTACAAGAACGTGTCCATCGCCATCCTCGACCGGATCCACCGCGTGATGCTCAAGCCGTCGAAGGAGCGCGAGATCGCCCGGCGCCACGCCGCCGATCTCCAGATCCGTCCACCCCGGCCCGACATCCTGCTGGGATCCCTGTCCGGCGGAAATCAGCAGAAGGTGGCGCTGTCGAAGTGGCTGACGCATCTTCCCAAGGTCCTCATCCTGTCGGAACCGACTCGCGGCATGGATGTGGGCGCCAAGGAGGATGTCATCCGCATCCTCAAATCGCTGCGCGACCGAGGGGTCGCCATCCTTGTTCTCTCGACGGAGCCCGAGACGATCCTGACCCTGGCCGACCGCGTGGCGGTCATGAAGAAGGGCGTCATCAAGCGGGAGTTTTCCTCCGGGCGCATTGAGAAGTCCGATCTCCTTGCCGCGGCGTAAACCCCCACACGGTTCGACAGCATCCGTGGGGCGGTGCCCTACAGGTCGCGGTATCGGCGCCGTTCCTCGAGAACGCGGCGGAGTTCGGCGTCCCGCGCCAAACCGACGTCCCGTGCCAGGTGCCTTGAAAGCAGGTGCGAGTCGATCGGCGGATAGGCCTTTCGTCGGTCCTTCCTGGCCCGTCCGAAAAGAAGGACCCCCAACCATGCGGGGAGGAGGCGCGTGAACGGGAGCGGTCGTCGCCTTGGGTGAATGCCGGTCATCTCGGTTCTCGCCGATCTTGTCGCCATTGCCGATCCCGGTTAGGCTAAAACCTCGAGTAAACTTGAGGTCAAGGAAAAGGTTGTGAGCATCTCCAAGGAGTTAAGCGTGGGGCAGCTTTCCGAACGGTCGGGCGTTCCGGTGTCGACGCTTCATTTCTACGAGTCGGAGGGTCTGATCCGGGGCTGGCGGAATTCGGCCAATCACCGGCGCTACGATCGGCTGATGCTACGGTACGTGGCGGTGATAAAAGTGGCGCAGTCGGTCGGTCTCAGCCTGGCGGACATCAAGCGAACACTGGCGACGCTGCCGAAGGACAAGAAGCTGTCGGCGCGGGAGTGGGACCGGATGTCGCGGTCATGGAGCGATGCCCTGGAAGAACGCATCCGGCTTTTGAGACTGCTCCAAACGCAGCTCAACCACTGCATCGGATGCGGCTGCCTCTCGCTTGCCAAGTGTCCTCTCTACAATCCCCAGGACCAGTTGGGCCGTGAGGGAAGCGGGCCACGCCGCTGGTTCAAAAATGATCTGTTTTCAAACTCTTGAAAGTTCAACGAGACCTTCCGACTGAACAGGAACGATTGCCGTGGATAACAGCGAAGACGTGAGATCAGGCGGCCGCCTGCGCCCTTTTCTCGCCGACCAGCTGCGCAACATCGCGCCGGTCTTCACGCTTCTGGTGCTGATCATCTTCTTTTCGATGGCCAGTTCGTCGTTCTTCACTTTCCGCAACGCGATGAACATCCTGTCCCAGGTGTCGCTGACGGGGATCATCGCGGTCGGGCTGACCTTTGTGATCCTGACGGCCGAGATCGACCTTTCGGTCGCCGCCATCGCCAACGCGATCGGCATCACGGTGGCCTATTTCACGCTCCAGCCGGACTATGTGAATATCGCCAACCTGCCGCTCAACGGGATCCTGGCCGTGGTCCTGACCCTGGCCAGCGCCTTTGCCTTCGGCGCCCTGACGGCGTTTGGCGTGACGCGCATCGGCATTCCGTCCTTCATCATGACACTGGCCGTCATGCAGATCGCCAACGGCGTGTCGGCACTGCTGGTGCGCGGCCAGATCGCCTATTCGTACCCCGACATCGTGACCTTCCTGGGGTCGGGGTCGATCTTCGGCGTCCGCTGGACGATCATCGTCTGCCTGCTCTTCCTGGCGGTATCCCATTTCGTGCTGACCTACACGCGCTTCGGGCGTTACGTCTACATGGTCGGGGGAAACCGCGAGGCCGCCGAGTATTCCGGCGTCAACGTCAAGATGATCATCGCCGCCGTGTTGATCATTTCGGCCATGTGCTCGGGGATCGCCGGCATGTTGGGCGTGGCCTATTTCGGCTCGGCCCAGCAGAACCAGTTCGATACGTTCCTTCTGGACGCCATCGCCGCCGTCGTGGTCGGCGGAACCAGCCTGTTCGGCGGCCGGGGGGGCATCGGCAACACCATCATCGGGCTGCTGGTTCTCGGCGTGCTGAACAACGGCCTGGACCATATCCAGATCGACAGCTTCCTCAAGATCCTGATCCGCGGCCTGATCCTGCTGCTGGCCCTGGTGGTCAACGTCTATGCGCAGGTGCTCCGGGAAAACGGCGCCAAGACGGATTGAGGGTCGCCCGGGCCGGCATGTCTGTGGCATTCTGACGTTTCCACCCACCGCCTTGCGCCTGGATACCGCCCGACATGCATCGGCATTCGTCCCGTCTCGCCATCGGCTTCGCCTGCGCCGGGCATACCTACATGCATGTGCTTACCGCCCTTTACCTGACCGTGGTGTTGGGTTTGGAGCGGGCGTGGCAGATGCCCTACGAGGACCTGATCCGGCTGTGGACCATCGGCAGCCTGCTGATCGGCCTGGGGGCGCCGCTGGCCGGTTGGCTGGGCGACCGCTGGCGGGAAAGCTGGATGATGGTCGCCTTTTTTCTGATCACCGGCGGTGGCGCGGTCGGCGCCGGTCTGGCTGACGGGCCGACATCCCTGACCATAGGTCTTGCCACGCTGGGTCTCGGCGCCTCGATCTTCCACCCGGTCGGCATGTCCTGGGTGGTGCGCCACGCCACCCGTCGCGGCGCGGCCATCGGCGTGCTGGGCATCTTTGGCGGCATCGGCGTGGCGCTGGCGGCGGTGATCGCCGCGACCCTGACCGACATCATCGACTGGCGCGCCGCCTTTCTGATTCCCGGCGCGGTGTCCATCGCCACCGGCCTGGCGCTGACCGCCTGCCTGGTGCTGGGATGGATCGTCGATCCCGACGGCGATGTCGCCCCGGCGGAATCGCGCCCGAGCGGCCGGGGCGCCATGATCCGCACCTTCGTCATCCTGTCGGTGACCATGGTCGTGGGCGGGCTTTTGTTCAACGGCCTCCAGGTGGCCATGCCGAAATGGTTCGAGGCCCAGATGACCGGGCTGGTCGGCGGCAGCGTTCTAGGGATCGGCGGGCTGGTCACCCTGGTTTATCTGATCGCCGCGCTGTCGCAGTATTTCGGCGGCCGCATGGCCGACCGGTTTCCCCTGAAGCAGACCTACGCCGTCGGCCTGCTGCTGCAGTTCGTGCTGTTGGGGGTGGCGGCGTCGCTGGCCGACGCGCCCCTGCTGCTGGTGGTGACGTTGGTCGTGTTCATCGGCAACGGCATCATGCCGGCCGAAAACATGCTGCTGGCGCGCTATACGCCGGCCCGTCACAGGGGCCTGGCCTATGGCGCCAAGTTCGTGCTGGCCTTCGGGGTCGGGCCGCTGGCGGTCCAGTTGGTCGCCGTGACCTATGGCTGGACGGGCGCGTTCACGCTGCTGTTGATGGTGCTGTCGGCGGCCGGGCTGATCGCCTGGCTGGCGGCGCTGGCCCTGCCGCGGGATCGGGGGCCGGGTAGCGCGCCCGTCGCCGCGTCGGTGCCGGCCGAATAGGCACGCGGGGCGCCGGCGGGTACCGGCAAACCGCCCCGCAGCCACGGTCCGTCCGGCCAAAAGGCTTGTTTTCGGGTCGGTTTGACGGTACTCCTTTGTCAAATGCTGCGATGCAGCATCGGGCGCCCAATGTTGCGATTCAGACATTGGGCGGCGTCGGTCCCCTGGTCGGTGCGACCGCCGATATTTTCCTCAGACCATCCATGGATCTCGTTTGCGTGAGCCGTCGCCACGGCCGCGTCCATACGGAGTACAAGTCGAATGCGCCTTTCCCTGTCGAAACTCCGGGTCGAATGGCTGGGCAACATCCGCGGCGACGTGCTGGCCGGGCTGGTCGTGGCGCTGGCCCTGATCCCCGAGGCGATCGCCTTTTCGATCATCGCCGGCGTCGATCCCAAGGTCGGGCTCTATGCTTCGTTCTCCATCGCCGTCATCACCGCCTTCGTCGGCGGGCGGCCCGGCATGATCTCCGCCGCCACCGCCGCGACCGCGGTTCTGATGGTCACGCTGGTCAGGGATCATGGACTGCAATATCTGTTGGCCGCGACGGTTCTGGCCGGTGTGCTCCAGATCGTCGCCGGCGCCCTTCGGCTCAGCTACGTGATGCGCTTCGTCTCGCGGTCGGTGATGACCGGCTTCGTCAACGCGCTGGCGATCCTGATCTTCATGGCCCAGTTGCCGGAACTGATCGGCGTGCCGTGGCTGACCTATGTGATGGTCGCCGGCGGGCTGGCCATCATCTATCTGTTCCCGCACGTCACCAAGGCGGTGCCGTCGCCGCTGGTCTGCATCGTCGTGCTGACCGCCGTCGCCCTGATCCTCAAGCTGGATCTGCGGACCGTCGGCGACATGGGCGAACTGCCCTCCACCCTGCCGATTTTCCTGCTTCCAGACATTCCGCTGACCCTCGAGACGCTGTGGATCATCCTGCCCTATTCGGCGGCGATCGCGGTGGTGGGGTTGCTCGAGTCGCTGATGACGGCGTCCATCGTCGACGAACTAACCGACACGCCCAGCGACAAGACCCGGGAATGCTACGGGCAGGGCGTCGCCAACTGCGCCACCGGCTTTATCGGCGGCATGGCGGGGTGCGCGATGATCGGCCAGTCGGTGATCAACGTGAAATCCGGCGGGCGGGGCCGGCTGTCGACCTTCTGCGCCGGCATCTTTCTGTTGATCCTGTGCGTCGGCATCGGCGATTGGGTCAGCCGCATCCCGATGGCGGCCCTGGTCGCGATCATGATCATGGTCTCGGTCGGCACGTTCAGCTGGTCGTCAATCAAGGATCTGAGAATCCACCCGCGCAGTTCCTCGGTGGTCATGCTGGCCACCGTTGTGGTGGTGGTCGCGACCCACAACCTGGCCATCGGCGTGCTGGTGGGCGTGCTGCTGTCGGGCATTTTCTTCGCGTGGAAGATCGCCCAGATCTTCCGTCTGACCTCGGTCCTGTCGGAGGACGGCACCGCCCGGACCTATGTGGTGGAAGGGCAGGTGTTCTTTGCCTCCGTGGACGATTTCCTGGCCGCGTTCGATTTCAAGGAGGCGCTGGAGAAGGTGACGATCGACGTGTCCCGCGCGCATATCTGGGATATCTCAAGCGTCGCCGCGCTGGACACCGTGGTGCTGAAGTTCCGGCGCGAAGGAGCCGAGGTCGACATCGTCGGTCTGAACAAGGCAAGCGAGACCATCGTCGACAGGCTTGCCATTCACGATAAGCCCGGCGCCTTGGAGCGCCTGATGGGCCATTAGTGGGAGGACCGACCATGACCATGATAATGGCGCTGATCGACGGATCGATCTATTCGCAGAGCGTCTGCGACCACGCGGCCTGGATGGCCGGGCGCATCGATGGATCGGTCGAGGTTCTGCACGTCCTGGGCCGCCGCGACGCGTCGAGCGCCCCGGTCAATCTCAGCGGCAACCTCAACGTCGACGCCCGCGACAGCCTGTTGGCTGAGCTGGCCAGCCTGGACGCGCAGAAGGCCAAGCTGGGCCAGAAGCGCGGCCGGGTGATGCTGGACGAGGCCAGGGCCCGGCTGATGGAAGCCGGCATCGCCGACGTTTCCGTCAAGCTGAGGAACGGCGACTTAATCGAGACCGTCCAGGAATTCGAGGCGGACGCCGCGGTGATCGTCATCGGCAAGCGCGGCGAGGCCGCCGATTTCGCCAAGCTGCACCTGGGATCGAACCTGGAACGCGTGGTCCGCTCCAGCCACAAGCCGGTGCTGGTCGCCGCGCGCGCGTTCAGACCGATCAACCGCTTTCTCGTTGCCTTCGACGGCGGCTCCAGCGCCATGAAGGCGGTCGAGCATGTGGCGGGCAGCCCCGTCTTCGCGGGGCTCGACTGCCGGTTGCTGACGGTCGGTTCGGACACGGCCGATATCCGGTCGCGGCTGGACGCCGCGGCCGGCGCTCTCAAGAACGCCGGATACACGGTCCAGACCGATATTCGACCGGGCCAGGCCGACAAGGTGATATCCGAGCGGGTGGAGGCCGACGGCATCGACCTGCTGGTCATGGGCGCCTATGGCCATTCGCGCATCCGCAGCCTGATCATCGGCTCGACGACGACCGAGATGATCCGGTCGTGCAAGATCCCGGTGATGCTGTTCCGCTGACAGGTCCGGTTCAGGGCAGCGCGTCAGGCCACAGCCGCGCGCCATGACGAACCGCCACGATATCGACGGTTTCAGAGGTGATCCGATAGGCTACAATGTACGGCAGGCGCGGAGCCACAAGCTCACGCGTTCCCACGACACGACCGGGTCGGAGGTTTGGGTGCTGACCGAGCCGCTGAACGATGGTCAGGATGTCCTGGCCAACTCGGCGAGCCGTTGAGGGACTGTCGGAAGCAATGCGGTCCCGTACCTCCGCCAGATCCCGTAGACCCGGCCGAGTCCATCGCACCTTCACCGTGCGTGGTCGTTGAAGCTCTCGAACACGGCATCCACTTCGGCATCGGTGGCAAAGTCGTTCGCCTCGGCCGCTCTCAGCCCGCGTTCAATCTGTTCGACCCATTGCCGCTCCGCGCTCAACGCTTGATCGATGGCCCGGTTGATCCACCAGTTACGGGACCTGTCCTGTGCTTTAGCAACCGCGTCGATCAGATCCAGCGTCGCGGAATCCGTTCGGATCGAAATATTTTTTGGTCACCATCGGTACAAAATCTAATCGTTTGTAATCGTTAGTAATCACAACAGATGACGGGCTGTCTGTCTAGTGTATGCCGCACTCAATCTGCGTGCTTGGGCCGCCGCAGGCCGCGCCGGTCCCGCAGGGCGTGCCAGCCGGCCTTGACCGCGACGACGCCGATCAGGGTCAGGCCCCAAAAGGCCAGGGTGATATGCTGGCTGAGGCCCAGCAGGTTGAATCCGGAGGAAATGACCTGGAGGATCATCAGGCTGAGCAGCAGCCCGCCGATCCGCCCGAAACCGCCGAACGGATCGATGCCGCCCAGCACCGCCGCCAGGATCGTCACCAGCAGGTAGGATTGGGCATAGCCCGCACTGGCCGAGTTGAAGCGTGCCATCATCAGCAGCGCCGCCATGAAGCACAGCAGCGACGACAGGGTGTAGACGCCGATCAGCACCCGTTTGGTATCGATGCCCGAATAGAGGGTGGCGTCGGGGTTCGACCCGATCATGTAGACCGAGATGCCAAAGGCGGTGCGGGTCAGGATCAGCCCGACCAGGACGGCGCTGGCCAGCAGGATCAGGAACGGCACCGGGATGCCGGCGATGGTGCCGTTGCCCAGCCACAGGACGGCGTCGGGAAAACCAGCGATGACGGTGCCGCGGGTCAGGTAGATGCTGGTGCCGTTGATCACCGACATGGTGCCCAGCGTGACGAGGATCGGGTGCACCCCCATATTGGCCACCAGCCACCCGGTGACGAGCCCGATGCAGACGCACAGCGCGACCCCGGCGGTCAGCGCCGCGCCAATGATCAAGGCCGTCTCGCCGCCGCCCGACTCCGGGCTCAGAAAACGCGTCAGGATCCAGGCCATCAGCAGGGCGCACTGGTTGGCGGTGGCGATGATCGCCAGATTGATGCCGCCGGCGATCAGCGGGATGACCATGGCCAGGGCCAGCAGTCCCAGCTCGGGCATCTGGAACATCATCGATCGCGCGGTCCCCACCGTGGGAAACCGGTCGGGCATGGCGACGGTGAACAGCACGATCAGCGCCACCAGCAGAAAGACCAGGCCGGCCATGCCGCCGGGCGGGGCCAGACGCACCAGCCGCGTGCCCGCATTCATGGCGACGGCGGGGGAGGGCCCGGCATCGGACCGCTCAGACACGGGCATCTTCCCGTGGGCGCCGGCGCGGCCGGGATGCCAGACCGGTGATGGTGGTCGATGCCAGGATCATGATGCCGATGACGATCTGGAAGAAGTAGGGCGACACGCCGAGCAGGTTGAGGCCGTTCTGGATGATGGCCAGCAGCAGCACGCCCAGCAACACGCCCCCGACCGTGCCGATGCCGCCCAGCAGGCTGGCACCGCCCAGCACCGCCGCGGCCAGCACGTTGAGTTCGTTCCCGACCATGGCGTTGGGCACGCTCTCGCCGACGCGGTGGGCCTGCAGCATCCCGGCCAGCCCGGCCATCAGCCCCAGATAACCGTAGGCCACGAAATGCATCAGCGCCACGTTGATGCCCAGGCGCCGGGCCGCCTCCGGATTGCCGCCCAGCGCGTAAAGCTGGCGCCCGGCATTGGTGCGGGTCATGAACAGCCATGTGAGCAGCGCGACGCCTGCCATCGCGGCGATGGGCAGGGTGATGCGCACCAGGCTGCCGCTCGCCGTCTCGGTCTGCCAGAACACCAGCCGCTGGGTCCACCAGTCGGGAAGGTTGTAGATCGACCGTCCGCCCGTGGCGTACATCAGCAGGGCGAAATAGACGCTCATGGTGGCGATGGTGATGATGATCGAGGTGACCTTGAGATAGTGGATCAGCGCGGCGTTGACGCATCCCAGCAGGGCGCCGACCGCAAGCCCGAACGGGATGGCCACGGCGGCCGGCAGGCCGAACTGGACGGCCAGGTAGGCCGTGACGTACTGGGCCACCGAGGCCGTGGCGGCAAACGAGATGTCGATGCCGCCGGCTACCAGGACCACGAACAGCCCAAGGGCCAAGATCGCCGTCACCGAATAGCTTTCCAGCAGGTCGACGACGTTCGACAGGGTCAGGAAGTGCGGCGAAGCGAGCGCGCAGAGGATCGCGACCAACACCGTGACCAGCGCCAGCCACGGTTCCGTCCGGCTGGCCCAACCGGCGCCGAAGGCCGTCCGCCGGACCGTCGTCAAAGAGGTCTCCTTTGCCGCGTCAGCCATAGACCCGGTCCTTCATCTCCTGTTCGGTGATTCCGTCCGGGTTCAGATCGTCGACGATGCGACCGTCGCGCATGTGCAAGACCCGGTGGCAATGGTCGTAGACCTCCTGGGTTTCGTCGGAAATCATCAGGATGGCGACACCGTCGGCCGCCAGTTCCCGCACGATGTCGTAGATGCCCTGCTTGTTGCCGATGTCGACGCCCACCGTTGGACTGTCCAGGATCAGAAGCTTCGGCCGGGTGGCCAGCCACTTGGCCAGCACCACCCGCTGCTGGTTGCCGCCGGACAGCTGCTGCACCGGATTGTCGAGACCGGGCACGCTGATGTTCAGCCGCTCTATCCAGTCGCCGGCCATGGCGCGGCGGCGGGCCGGCGGCACCAGGCCCCAGCGGTCGCACAGATCCTTGAGCACGGCCAGCACCAGATTGTCGGCCACCGACTGGCGCATGTTGAGCCCCAGGCGCAGCCGGTCCTCCGAGACATAGGCGATGCCGGCGCGGATGGCGTCCTGGTTGGACCGCAGCCGCAGGGGCGCGCCGTCCAGCCGAAGGTCGCCGGAGTCCGGTCGGGTCATGCCGAACAGGCTGAGCGCCAGTTCCGTGCGGCCGGCCCCCAGCAGGCCGGTCAACCCCACGATCTCGCCACGGCCGACCGTGAAGCTCACATCCCGGTATTCCCCCACGCGGGTCAGGCCGCGCACCTCCAGAACCGGCGGCGGGGCGGCCTCTCCCGCGGTCCCGCCGCGTCGCGTCCGGTCCAGCCGCAGACCGGTCATCAGTTCGCCGATACGCGTCGCGTCGACCTCGCCGGCCGCATAGGTCCCGACCTTGGTGCCGTCGCGCAGGATGGTCACCCGCTGGGCGATCTCCACCACCTCGTCAAGCCGGTGCGAGACGAAGACGATGGCGATGCCGTCGGCCTGCAGCGTGGCGACGATGCGCAGCAGGCTGTCGACCTCGGTTCGGGTGAGGGAGGCGGTCGGTTCGTCCATGAACAAGATGCGCGCTTGCGCCGCCAATCCCCGGCAGATGGCCACCACCTGCCGCTCGGCGATCGGCAGGGTGGAGACGGGGGCATCGAGCGGCAGCCGGAACCCCAGCCGGTCCAGGGTCGCCGCCGCCGTGGCGCGCTGGCGCCGCCGGCCGACCAGCCCGGCCAGACCGCCCAGGGTCTGATCGATGGCGATGTTTTCCGCCACGCCCAGATTGGGGAACAGGGACAGGTCCTGATAGATGACCTGCACGCCCAGCGCCTTGGCCGAGGCCGGCGACAGGCCGTCGACGCGCCTGCCGTCGAATGCGATATGGCCGCCCGGATCGGGCGGATGAACCCCGGCGATCAGCTTGATCAGCGTGGACTTGCCGCACCCGTTCTCGCCGACCAGGCAATGCACCTCGCCGGCCGCCACATCCCAGTCGACCCGGTCGAGCGCGGTGACGCCGCCGAAGCGCTTGGTGATCGACGTCAGGCGGAGCAAGGCCGTGTCGCTGGGTGGGGAAGGTTGGGACGTCATCGCGGTCTCCGTCGCACTCCGGCATGCCAGAGTTCTGCCGGACCAACCTTACGGGAAAAAGGCGGGGGCGCCCACCGGACACCCCCGCATCGCGCCACTTCGATCAAGGGTCAGGCGACCATGATCGCCAACGCTCTAGGGCTTGAGACGCTACTCGGATTCACAGCCCCATCGACACCAGTTCGTCGATGGTGTCCTTGTTGATGGCCTGCAGCTTCTGGGCCATGATCTGGCGGGTTTCGGCGTTGACGGACATGGTGCCGACGCCGGGGACCTCCATCCCGTCGACGGGCTCCTCGCCGCGGGCGACCATGTCTCCGACCATGACGATCACCTCGCCGGCCAGCATCGGGTTCCAGATGAAGCCCTCGCGGATGGCGCCCGACTTGATGTAGCGGGCGCCCTGACCGGGCGAGAACGGACCGACCACGGCCACCGTCTCGGCCACGCCGCGCTCCTCGACCGCGCGGGCGGCGCCGATGGGGCCTTGGGAGCCGAAGGCGAGAATGCCGGTCAGGTCGGGGTTGGCGCGCATCTGGTCCAGCGCCGTGCGGTAGCTGTCGTCCAGGCTTTCGGCGACGCCGAAGCGGTCGGCGACCAGTTCCATGTCGGGATAGTTCGCCTCCTGATAGGCGACGGCGGCATCGGCCCATTTGTTGTGCAGCGGCACCGTCAGCGATCCGACATACATGATGTACTTGCCTTCGCCGCCCATGGCCTGGGCGAGGGATTCCATGTGCTGCTCGCCGAAGCCCTCGACCGTCGTCAGCTCGATGTTCCAGTCGTTGAAGTTCTGGTCGGGGCTCTCGTGAGTCAGCACCTTGATGCCGGCTTCCTGGGCCCGTTTGAACACCGGCTCCAGCGCCGTGGCGTCGTTGGGCACGACGGCGATGACATCGACGCCCCGAGCGATCAGATCCTCCACCGCGCGCACCTGCTGGGCCGCGTCGGCCTGGGTCGGCCCGATCATCCAGGCATCGACGCCCAGCTCGCCGCCGGCCTTCTCGATCCCCGCTTCCATGGCGTTGAACCATGGAATGCCGCCGATCTTGACCACCGTCGCGATCTCGGCCTTGTCCTGGGCCAAGGCGACCCCCGAAAGCCCGATCAGCGCCGCGGCGCCGGCGGTGGCGAGGCCAAGCGTGGTGCGTCTTGAGATCATCGTTTTATCCTCCCTTTGGGTTTGCGACCATTGCCTCCGGCTTGAAGCCCGCCCCTGATCGGCACATGGCCGGCAGGGTGACCGGGACCGGAAGGTTGTTTTTTTAAACGATTTAATGAAGTCTACTCCTCCCGTCGCCGCTCGGCAAGACCGGCGCGTCAGTCCCAGTCCATGTTGTACTTATCGCCGAACTGCCGTTTGAGGGTTCGCCGCGCCGCGGCCTCGAACGCCTCCCGCTGAAGACCGGCGCCGTACACGCCGGTGAATTACCTACCGCGCCCGACGACGATGGCCACCAGGCCGAGAACGCGGATGAACTCGTCGATCAGGCGAGCGATTCTTGCCGGATCCGGCTGCCTTGGCGCCAGCGTCTCGGGCAAGGAATCGTAAAGGCCATCGCGGTCCGGCAACGGTCGCAGCCCGTCACGGGATCGTCTCGCGAACCGGTCCGGCGTGACGATGATCAGATCGCAGCGCAGCCAGTCGTCGGTCACGGCGCTCAGCAGCATGCAGCAGCGGCCGGCCCCGGGTCGAGACGGGGGCGATGAGAGTCTCCCGGTCGATGGGCGGTGTCCTCGCTCGGCGGTTCGGTGTTCGGCAGTCCCGGCGACGGAGAATCCGTCACCGGGCTCGAACCATCTACTCTGCCGCCGCGGCCCGTTTGGCGGTCTTGTTCAGCGCCTGGTCGAGGTCGGCGATGATATCCTCGGCATTCTCGATGCCGATCGACAGGCGGACCACGTCGGGACCGGCGCCGGCCGCTTCCAGCGCCTTGGCGTCGAGCTGGCGGTGGGTGGTCGACGCGGGGTGGATGATCAGCGAACGGCTGTCGCCGATGTTGGCGAGATGGCTCAACAGTTCCACGCCTTCGACGACCTGGACACCGGCCTCGTAGCCGCCCTTGACCCCGAAGGTGAACACCGCGCCGGCGCCCTTGGGCAGGTACTTGCGGGCCAGCCCATGATATTTGGACGACGGCAGACCGGCATAGTTGACCCAGGCCACTTGATCATGCCCGTCTAGAAATTCCGCCACCTTCTGGGCGTTGGCGACATGGCGGTCCATCCGCAGGCCCAGGGTCTCGATGCCCAGCAGGGTCAGGAAGGCGTTCTGCGGCTGCTGGTTGACCCCCAGGTCCCGCAGGCCGACGGCGTGGCCGTGGAAGGTGTAGGCCATGTTGCCGAACGTCTCGTAGAAGTCGAGCCCGTGATAGCCGGGGTTGGGGCCGGCCAGCCCGGCGAACTTGTCGCTCTGCGCCCAGTTGAAGCGGCCGCTGTCGATGACCGCGCCGCCGATGGAGGTGCCGTTGCCGCTCAGGAACTTGGTGGTCGAATGGACGACGATGTCGGCTCCGAATTCCAGCGGGCGGCACAGATAGGGGGTGGCCATGGTGTTGTCGACGATGAACGGCACCCCCAGATCCTGGGCGATCTTGGCCACCGCTTCGATGTCGGTGACCACGCCGCCCGGGTTGGCCAGGCTTTCGACGAAGATGGCGCGGGTATCCGATGTCGCGGCCTTGCGGAAATTTTCCGGATCGTCACTGTCCACGAAGGTGGTCTTCCACCCGAAGGCGCGCGGGAAGCTGTTGCCAAGCTGGTTTATGGAACCGCCGTAAAGCTTTTTGGCGGCAAGGATTTCCGCGCCCGGCTCCATAAAGGGGAACAGCGCCAGAAGCTGGGCCGCGTGGCCCGACGCGGTGGCCGTGGCCCCGACCCCGCCTTCCAGCGCCGCCAGCCGTTCCTCCAGCACCGACACGGTGGGGTTGGTCAGGCGGGAATAGATGAACCCCAGCTTTTGCAGGTTGAACAGCGAGGCGGCGTGATCGACGTCGTCGAAGACATAGGCCGTGGTCTGGTAGATCGGCGTCTGGCGGGCGCCGGTGGCCGGGTCGGGCGCGGCGCCGGCATGGACGGCCAGGGTGTCGAAACCGGGCTTGGTGGTCTTGTCGGTCATCTGGTGAGCTTCCTTTTCTTGGCGGTGATGATACCGGAGTTGATACCGGCCCAGCTCATTTCGCCCTTGAGCCGGGCATACTCGATCTTGGGACAGCGATTCATCACGACCGCCAGCCCGGCGGCCTCGGCCCGCGCTGCCGCCTCGTCGTGGCGGACGCCCAACTGCATCCAGATGGCGCGGGGCAGCGGGTCCAGGGCCAGCGCCTCGTCGACGATCGCGCCGGCGGCGTCGCTGTTGCGGAAGATATCGATCATGTCGATGGGCACCGGCACGTCGGCCAGGGTGGCATAGGTCGTCTCGCCCAGAATCTCGGTCCCGGCAGCGCGGGGATTGACCGGGATCACGCGGTAGCCCTTGCCCTGAAGATACTTCATGGCGAAAAAGCTGGGCCGCACCCAATTGGCGCTGGCCCCGACCATGGCGATGGTCCGGGTGCCGTCCAGAATACCCAGGATATAGGCATCGTCGTAACGGTCATGGTCCATAAAGCGGCCTACCGGTCCTGCCAGACGGGCGGGCGCTTGGCCAGGAAAGCGTCGATGCCCTCCGCCGCGTCGCGGGCCAGCATGTTGCGGGTCATGACCTCGCTGGCGTAGTCGTAGGCGCCGGCCAGGTCCAGTTCGGCCTGCCGGTAGAATGCCTCCTTGCCGATGGACACCGTCAGCGCCGACCGGCCGGCGATGGCGCGGGCCAGGGCCTCGGTCTCTTCCGTCAGGGCCTCGTCGGCCACCACCCGGTTGACCAGCCCGATCTCCCGCGCCCGGTCCGCCGCGACGGCGTCGCCGGTCAGCAGCATCTCCATCGCCGCCTTCCTGCCCACGGCGCGGCTGAGCGCCACCATCGGGGTCGAGCAGAACAGGCCGATCTGGACCCCCGGCGTGGCGAAGCGGGCGCTGGCACCGGCGACGGCCAGGTCGCAGGTGGCGACCAGTTGGCAGCCGGCGGCGGTGGCCATGCCGTGTACCTTGGCGATCACCGGCTTGGGAAGCCGGACGATGGTCTGCATCAGGGCCGAGCATCGGCCGAAGACCCTCGCATAGCTGTCCCGGTCGGGGGCCGCGCGCATTTCCTTGAGGTCGTGGCCGGCGCAAAAGACCGGCCCGGCGCCGGCCAGCACCACCACCCGCACCGCAGGGTCGGCGGCGATGGCGTCCAGCGTGTCCGTGAGGGCCGCCATCAGCCCCAGGGACAGGGCGTTGCGGGCCGCCGGGCGGTTGAGGGTGAGGGTGGCCACCCCGTCCCGGTCGGCGCGGAGCAGCAGGGGCTCGGCGGAGGCTTCCGCCTGCGGGTGCGCGATCATATCGGTCGGTCTCCATCGCCGTCCGGTCAATGGATGCTGGACAGCGTTCGGCCAGACACTACAACAGGCCAAATGGATGGAACAATCCCACGCGGCGTGGCTCCGTGATCGGGCGCGATGCTCCGGCCTCCGATGTCCCGGCCATCGACGCCGACGGCTTCGAGCGGCTATTGCGCGAGCGGGTGCCCCTGGTCGGAAGTTACGGCATCGCCGTCAGGTCCCTGGGCGTCGGCGCCATCGCCCTGGTGATGCCCTACCGCGACGATTTCGTGCGACCAGGCGGCACCATCACCGGCCCGGCCCTGTTCGGCCTTGCCGATGTGGCCCTGTACGGCGCCGTTCTTAGCCGCATCGGCCCGGTGGAACTGGCGGTCACGGCCAGCATGACCATCACCTTTTTGCGGCGGTCGCCGCCGGCCGCGATCCTGGCCGAGGCGCGGCTGCTGCGCTGCGGGAGCCGGCTGGCCTATGGCGAGGTGCTGATGACCGCGGAGGGGGAGGCCGCCCCGGTGGCCCATGCCACCGGCACCTACTCGATCCCGCCCGATCGCGATACGCTCTGAAATTACGGTATCTGAATACCGTGTCTGCAAACGACTGTTTTAGGGGCGTTTTTCATTGACCGACGCGCCGGACTGGCCTAGAAAGCGCGCTTCGCCGGGTCCGGTCGACGGTCCTGGCGCTTTTCCTTCAGGTTTCAGTGAGCGCGTCGGATGAGAACCTATTCCGCCAAGCCTTCCGAGGTCGACAAGAAGTGGTTTGTGATCGATGCCGAGGGGGTGGTGCTCGGCCGCCTGGCCAGCCTCGTCGCCAACCGTTTGCGCGGCAAGCATAAGCCCACCTACACGCCGCACGTCGATTGCGGCGACAATATCGTGGTGGTCAATGCCGAAAAGGTGCGGCTGACCGGCAACAAGGCCAGCCAGGACATCTTTTATTGGCACACCGGGTATCCCGGTGGGATCAAGGGCAAATCCAAGGGCGCGATCCTCGAGGGCCGCCATCCCGAGCGGGTGATCCTCAAGGCGGTGGAGCGGATGATCCCGCGCGGACCCCTGGGCCGGACCGTGATGGGCAATCTGCGCGTCTATGCCGGGGCCGACCATCCGCATCAGGCTCAACAGCCCGAGACGCTGGATGTCGCCGCGATGAACCCGAAGAACAAGAGGTAGGTTATGTCCGACACCCAGACCCTTTCGGACCTCAAGGATCTGTCCGGATCGCCCGTCGAGGACAGCGGCGCCCCGGTCTATGAGCGCAAGGTCGATGCCCAGGGCCGGTCCTACGCCACCGGACGGCGCAAGGACGCCGTGGCCCGCGTGTGGATCAAGCCGGGCTCGGGCAAGGTCACCGTCAACGGCCGCGACCAGGAAATCTATTTCGCCCGGCCGGTGCTGCGCATGCTGCTGGAGCAGCCCTTTTCGGCGACCGACCGCAAGAACCAGTTCGACGTGGTGGCCACGGTCAAGGGCGGCGGCCTGTCGGGCCAGGCCGGCGCGGTGCGCCACGGTCTCAGCCGCGCCCTGGTCAGCTTCGAACCCGACCTGCAGCCGATCCTGAAATCCGGCGGCTTCCTGACCCGCGACAGCCGCACCGTGGAACGCAAGAAATACGGCAAGGCCAAGGCCCGCCGCAGCTTCCAGTTCTCCAAGCGGTAACCCTCGCGGTCCCGACGGCCGATATGCGGGCCACGCCATCGCGGCGTGGCCCGTTTTCGTGGGCCGCGTCTGCGCAGTGGCGGCAGTACGGGTCGGGGGTTGCGGCGCTGGTCAACCAACCGGAACCGTGGTCCTGCCGAATGCGTGCCACGGTCGGCCCCCGGGCGGGGCTTGCCCGATGACCGGCCGTGGCCTACCAGTGGCGCCACGGCGCGCTGGATTTCGGAGGGCTGGACCCATGGACACGGACAATGGCACGGCGGCGGGTGTGATCCTGCCCTATCGCGGAATCCGACCGCGTCTGGCCGCCGACGTGTACGTCGCCCCAACCGCCTGGGTGATCGGCGATGTGGAGATCGGGCCGGGCACCGGCCTGTGGTTCGGCGTGGTGGTGCGCGGCGACGTCAACGACATCCGCATCGGCGCCCGCACCAACATCCAGGACGGCACCGTCATCCACGTCATCGGCGGCGGCCACGGAACGCGGATTGGCGACGGCGTCACCGTGGGCCACATGGCGGTGCTGCATGCCTGCACCCTGGAGGACGGCAGCTTCGTCGGGATGAAGGCGTGCGTCATGGACGGCGCCGTGGTCGAAAGCGGCGCCATGGTTGCCGCCGGCGCCCTGGTGACGCCGAACAAGCGGGTGCCCTCGGGCCAGCTCTGGGCCGGCAGCCCGGCCCGCTTCATGCGCCCGCTGACCGAGGCGGAGAGGGACTACATCCCCGTGTCCGCTGAAAAGTACGCGCGGCTGGCAGCGGAATATCGGTCCCGAGTGCCGTGGCCGGGGCAGGGGACGTAGGAAGCGCGGTCAGGCGTTCCGAAACGGGTCGATCAACGGCACGTCGAATGCCAGAAAGTCCCGGACGTTCCTGGTCGCCACGGTCAGCCTGTGGACCTTGGCCGTGGCGGCGATCATGGCGTCTTCGATCAAAGTATTCGACGTGCGGTGCTTGAGCCGCGCCCATTCCTGGAAGGCGAGCGCGTCCATGGGTAGAATGCCGTAACTGGAGATGACCAGATCGAGCCATGCCTCCAATTCGTCGGCTTTGGATTTGTCCTGTTCGCGCGTGATCTCGATACCTGCCTGAACTTCGCCGATCGTCACCGCGGAGAGGAACAGCAGGTCCTGGGGGACGGCCTCGATCCACGCCGATACGGCCCGATGCGGTCGGGGCCGCCGCAGTTCCGAGACGACGTTCGTGTCCAGTAGGTACACCCGGCTAATCGAAGATTGGCGTGGTGCGGTGACGGTGCGCCGTGCGGGGAGGAGTCAGAGTTTCCGTTCGGGCCTCGGGAGCCAGAAGCAGATCCTTCAGGCCAGGCTTGGCGGCCTTCTCCAAGCGCCGCCATTCCTCGATCGGAAGAAGCACCGCCGCCTCCACGCCGCGCCTGGTCACGATCTGCGGCCCATCCCTAAGGCTCGCCTGCAAGAACTCGCTGAAGCGCGCTTTCGCGTCCTGAACTGGCCATTTCTTGCTCATGCGTTCTCCATAAATCCCGATAAGACTAGTTATATGACTAGTTTGAATCGGATGCAAGCGAACGTGCCATGGTGCAGATATAGGCGCGGCTGGCGGCGGAGTATCGATCCGCACTTGTGAGGTGTGGGCAAATCAAATCCCACATTTAGGTGGAAATCGACATTCAGGCCACCGGATCTTGTTGCGATGCGAATTCAATTCTGATACAAATCAAGAACATCGTCCTTCGCATTCCAATCTGTCCGAGGACTGAATCCGATGTCACTACTGCATGCCATAAGTACGTCGTTCCACGAGCCAAGAAAGTTATCAGTTTGGAATAAAGCAAGACCATATCCTGGGTTTGATCCAAGAGAATATCGGATCGATGATTATGAAAACGTAATAAGATACTCTCAATACGGTTCACGGTCATCCCAATACGGGTGGGAATTCGATCATATTATTCCGCGTGAACGCGGTGGCAGTGATGATCTTCATAACTTGCGACCATTGCATTGGCGTCATAATGCTTCACATCGCGGAATAGGATCCATTTTTCCTAGGTAAGAATTACTCCGCCACATCCAATTCCAATCGCGGTAGCATCCGGCCCGGAATGGACGCGGACGGCGCCTGGCCGGCGTCGCGGGCGCCCATGCGGCGGTAGAAAGGGGCTGCGTCCGGATCGGCCTCGATGGTCAGGGTGCGGGCGCCGGCGGCGCGGGCCGCGTCCACGACCCAGGCGAACAGGGCCCGGCCGGTACCGGCGCGCAGGACCGCCGGATCGACGAAGAGCTTTTCCAGATCGGCCATGTCGTCGCGGATCGCCACCTGCGCGACGCCGGTCACCGTGCCCTCGACCTCCGCCACCTGGACCAGCGTATCGGCCAGGTCGTCGGCGGTCAGCGACAGTTCGGCCCGGCAGGCGTCCAGGAATGCCGCGTCGTACCCCCACACCGCCTTGGAACGCAGGCAGAGGTCGCTCAGCGCATCGAGTTCGGTCGGTCGGGCGGGACGGAGGATCATCGTCGGTGCGGTCGGCGGCGCGAGGCCTGGCCGGGCCTCGCAAGCGTTTTTTTTCAATGGGTTGTCGGTTTTTAGGATCCGGAGCGTCTAAGGAGTATAGCAACCACGGGAAAGGCAACGCCATGTCCGACATCGAAATCCACGGCTTCGCCCAGAGCACCTTTGTCCGCACCGCCCGGATGGCGGCCCATGAGAAGGGGGTCGCCCATACCCTTGTGCCGTTGGCCTTTGGCCAGCCGGAGCACATCGCCCTGCATCCGTTCGCCAAGATGCCGGCGATGCGCCACGGGGATGTGCGCCTCTATGAGACCATGGCCATCACCGCCTATATCGACGGCGCGTTTCCGGGACCGGCGCTGCAGCCGGACACGGCGCTGGACCGGGCCCGCATGTGGCAGGCGGTCTCGGTCGTCCTGCACTACGGCTACCCGGCGCTGGTGACGGCCACCTTGGGCGAGGCCGGTCCGGCGGGGGCGGATCCGGCTTCGGTGGCCCGCGTTCTGGACTGTCTCGAGACCCTGGCCGGCGACGGCGGTCTGAACCCGGATCGCGCGCCGACGCTGGCCGACCTCTTTGCCGCGCCCGTCGTCGCCTACTATGCTGGGCTGGAGACCGGTGCGAAGCCGTTCGACAAGCGGCCCAAACTTGCCGGCTGGCACGATCGGATGCAGGATCGCGACAGCTTCAGGGAAACGGCATCCCCATGACCGTGACGGACGACGAGGCGCGTCTGGTGGAGCAGGCGCAACGGGGCGTCGAACCGGCGTTCGACGCCCTGGTCCGGGCCGCCCTGCCGCGGATGCGGGGGGTGGTGATCCGCCTGATCGGGCATCCGGAGGATACCGAAGACATCGTCCAGCAGGCGCTGCTGAAGGCCTGGCGCGGCATCGGGGGCTTTCGCCGCGCCTCGACCTTCTCGACCTGGATCACCGGCATCGCCGTGCGCCTGGCCATCGACCATCTGCGCGCGGCCAAGCGCTGGCGCCGTGAGGCGCAGGTGGCCTATGCCAATCTGTGCGCCGAGTCCGAGGAGTTGAGCGGCGAGGTGATGGGGGCGTTCGGGGCGCCGGACTTCTCCTTCGAGGTGCGCGAGCATGTCGCTTATTGCTTTACCTGCGTGGGCCGGTCGCTGCCGCCCGACGAACAAGCGGCCCTGGTGCTGCGCGACGTGCTGGACTTGTCCAACCGCGAGGCGTCCAACGTGCTCGGAACGTCGGAGGCGGTGCTGCGCCATCGCCTGGCGGCGGCGCGCAAGGCGATGGAGGATCGGTACGAGGGGCTTTGCGCCCTGGTCAACAAGCAGGGGATCTGCCACCAGTGCAAGGGGCTCAGCGATGTCGCTGCCATGGCCGGCGGCGCGCCCGCCCCGCTGCCCGATATCGATGGGCTGGCCCAGCGGATGGCCATCGTCCGGTCCGCCGACCCGGTCTGCGGCCGCACCCGCGCCCTGCATGACGTGTTCTGGCGGCGCACCAAGGAAATCGAAGAGGCGGAGCTGGGATCCACCGAGCCCATCAGCGACTGCGGGCAGGTTTAGATCGCGATGATTCGAGGTCGAGTCGACTTCAAATCGGAACGCCATCTTTCCCAATGCTCCGGAGTGCGATTCAGACGTGAGAGCGACTCGGCTTCATGTCATCGCGCTCCAAAGTCTTCCGAACAGTGATGTGCATCACATTTATCTAAATATTTATGTATTAGAATGCCGCCTTCCTGCACTCGGGAGGGAGAGATGCGACCACGACGCTCCATCGCGCTTTTCACCATCGCATGTCTGATTCTGAACGTTCCCGCCGTGACCAACGAAATTGCCGAACGTCCGGCGGGGCTGTGGGCCCGCGACGCCCATGGGGTCGCCGCACTGGGCCGGGGCCGGTCCTGTCGGTCGGCCTCTATCGCCCCGAACGACGGCATCGGCCCGGCCCGTTCGTTCAACGGCCGGCGCGTGGTGCTCGGACCCGTCGGGAGCGGCTGAGACCGGTCAGGCCCGCACCGCGACATAGCTGCCGGGCGCGTCCTCCATCGGTTTCAGCTTGCCGTCGCCGGGCGTGCGGGCGGGAACCTTGCCGCCGCCGTGGCGGGCGACCCAGCGCTGCCATTCCGGCCACCACGATCCGTCATGCTTCTTGGCGCCCCGCAGCCACGCTTCGGGATCCGACGGGGTCTTGGTGTTGGTCCAATAGCAGTATTTCTCGGCCGAGGGCGGATTGACCACGCCGGCGATATGGCCCGAGGCGCTCAGGCAGAACCGCACCGGCCCCTTGTAGAGCTGGGTGGCGGCGTAGGTCGACGTCCAGGGCGCGATATGGTCTTCCCGTGTCGACAGGATGAAAGTGGGCGTCTCGACCGTGGTCAGGTCGATGGGGACTCCCTTCAACGTGATACCGCCGGGCTCCACCAGCTTGTTCTCCTGATACATCGAGCGCAGGTAGAAGCTGTGCATGGCCGCCGGCATGCGCGTCGAGTCGCTGTTCCAGTACAGCAGATCGAAGGGGAACGGATCCTTGCCCAACAGGTAGTTGTTGACGACAAAGGACCAGATCAGATCGTTGGCCCGCAGCATGTTGAAGGTGGTCGCCATTTCCGACCCCTCGAGGTAGCCGCGCTCGTTCATCTTGGCCTCGAGAGCGGCCAGTTGTTCCTCGTCGATGAACACCGACAGCTCTCCGGCGTCGGCGAAATCGACCATGGTGGTGAAGTAGGTGGCGCTTTTGATCCGCGTGTCGTTCGACGCCTTCATGTAGGCAAGCGTGCTGGCCAGCAGCGTGCCGCCCAGGCAATAGCCGATGACGTTGGCCTCTTTCTCGCCGGTGGCCCGTTCAATGGCGTCCAGCGCGGCCAGCGGTCCCAGGTCCATGTAATCCTCGAAAGATCGGGCGGCCAGGGCTTCGTCGGGGTTGACCCATGAGATGACGAAGACGGTCAGGCCCTGGTCCACGGCCCAGCGGATGAAGCTGTTGTCGGGGCGCAGATCCAGGATGTAGTACTTGTTGATCCAGGGCGGAATGATCAGCAGCGGCCGGCGCGCCACCTCGTCGGTGGTGGGCGCGTACTGGATCAACTGCATCAGGTCGTTCTGGTAGACCACCTTGCCCGGCGTCACCGCGATGTTCTGGCCCAGCTTGAAGGCGTCCAGGTCGGTCATGCGGATGGACAGGTTCCCCTGGCCCCGTTCCAGATCGTCGAGCATGTTCTGCAAGCCGTCGATCAGGTTTTCGCCGCCCGTTTCCAGCGTGGTGCGCAGCACCTCGGGGTTGGTCATCACGAAATTGCTGGGCGCCATGGCATCGACGAACTGCCGCGTGTAGAAGTCCACCTTCTTGGCGGTCTTGTCGTCCAGCCCTTCGACATCCTTAACGGTGGACTGAATCCAGCGCGCCTGAAGCAGATAGGACTGCTTGATGAAGTTGAAGACGGAATGTTCGTTCCAGGCCGAGTCGCGAAACCGCCGGTCGCCCTTTTCCGGCGCGATCACCGGCTCGGCTTCACCGCCCATCATCCGCTGCGCGGTCTGCTGCCACAGAGTCACGTAGTCGGTCCACAGGGCCATCTGCGCCTCGACCAGCTTGGCCGGGTCGGCCATCATCCGGGTGGTCATCTCGAAAAAAGCGGCACCCAGGTTGAGCGGATCGAAGGCGACCGGGGCCGCGGTGGCCTTGCTCTGACGCTCCAGGAAATCGCCAACCAGGCGTTGGCTGCGCTGGGCGATATCGGCCATGGCCTCGCCCATCATCGTCGGATCGGGTATCGCCACGTCCACTCCCTCTTTAAGATTGTCTTTGGGCGCCTTTTGATCGGGCATAACACTGCTTTCCCCGTTGCCGGCAATCGCGCCACCGGTCGCATCAGGTCGGCGGTTGGCGCCGTCCCTGAGAATTGCCGCGATCATCCTTGATGATCAAAGCCTTTTCATACACGATCCGCCCGAATTTACCAAAACCGCCCGTCGGCGCGGGATGGTCCGAGGAACGAGGGTTGAACGTCATGGCGATTGATGGAAGAGATCGATCAACGCCGCATCCAGTGCGGCGGACACGAGGAGCCCGTGCCCTGACCGTGTCCCTGCTGGCGGTGGCGGCCGCCTGTTCGTCGCGGGGCGGGGTGTTTGACGGAACCCCCTATGTCGGGGACATCGAACCGCGGATCGCCCGGCCGGCCCCCGTTCAGGAGCCGCAGGCCCCGGCCGGCGATACCACCGGTCCCGTCGTTCCGGCCGTGCCGCCGCCGACGGTTATCGAAGACACCTCCGGCCCCGACTCCGCCTCCCTGCCGGCCGCGGGGAGAATCGCGGAGATCCAGATGGCTCAGGCCAGCGTCGACACCTCTGACCCGGACACGGCGCCGCCGGAAAGCGCCATCAGCGTCCTGCCGCTGCCGCCCACCAACCCCGGATACCCGAACCTGGCCGATGTACCGCCCCGGCCCGTCGATGTCCCAACCGCCGAGGAACGGGACCGGCTGCGCCGGGAGCTGGAGGCCGATCGCGTGCCTCCGGCCGGCGCTCCCCAGTGAGAGGGCGGAGCACGTGATCGAGCAGGAGTTTCATCGGGTCAAGCGCTTGCCGCCCTATGTCTTCGCCGAGGTCAACGCGATGAAGGCGCGGGCCCGGGCAGCGGGCGAGGACATCATCGACCTGGGCATGGGCAATCCCGACCAGGGCACGCCGCGCCATATCGTCGACAAGCTGATCGAGGCGGTCCAGAACCCGCGCACCCATCGCTATTCCAATTCCCGCGGCATCCCCGGCCTGCGGCGGGCCCTGGCCGGCTATTACGACCGGCGGTTCGGTGTCGCGCTGGACCCGGAAACCGAGATCATCACCACCATCGGCTCGAAGGAGGGGCTGGCCAACCTGGCCCAGGCCATCACCAGCCCGGGCGACGTCATCCTGGTGCCAAACCCCAGCTACCCGATCCACATGTTCGGGTTCATCATCGCCGGCGCGTCCATCCGCAGCCTGCCGGTGGGACAGGGACAGGACGTCATGGAGCAGTTGGAACGGTCGGTCCGCCACAGCGTGCCCAAGCCGACCGCCCTGGTGCTGAATTACCCGTCCAACCCGACCGCCCAAATGGTCGATCTCGATTTCTACCGGCCGATCGTTGAGTTCTGCCGCCGGCACGGCATCTGGATCCTGTCGGACATCGCCTATGCCGAGATCTATTTCGAGGGGGAGCCGCCGCCCTCCATCCTGCAGATCCCCGAGGCGCGGGAGATCGCGGTGGAGTTCACGTCGCTCAGCAAGACCTATTCCATGCCCGGCTGGCGGATCGGGTTCGCGTCCGGCAACGCAAAGCTGATCGGCGCCCTGGGGCGGGTCAAATCCTATCTCGATTACGGCGCCTTCACGCCGATCCAGGTTGCCGCCACGGCGGCGCTGAACGGGCCCCAGGATTGCGTCGACGAGGTGCGGGCCCTTTACCGCGCGCGCCGCGACACCCTGATCGAAGGGCTGCAGGCCGCCGGGTGGGCGGTGCCCAGCCCGGCCGCCAGCATGTTCGCCTGGGCGCCGATCCCGCCGGCCTTTGCCCATCTGGGATCCTTGGAATTCTCCAAGCTGTTGCTGCAGCACGCCAACGTGGCGGTGGCACCGGGGGTGGGCTTCGGCGAATATGGCGACGATCACGTTCGCATCGCGCTGGTCGAGAACCGCCAACGCATCCGGCAAGCCGCCCGTTCGATCAAGGCGTTCCTGGCCAAGGGCGATAGCGGCGCCCAGGTACCGAGGGCCGCTCATTCATGAGGGCTCCCTGTTGATGAACGCACCTTTGAACATCGGTATTGCCGGGCTGGGGACGGTGGGGACCGGCGTCCTCAACCTCCATCGCGCCCACGCCGACCTTTTGGAACGGCGGGGCGGGCGGCCGATTGCGGTCACCGCCGTCGCCGCGCGGGACCGGACGCGGGATCGGGGGGTCGATCTGTCCGACCTGCGCTGGCATGAGTCGGCGGTGGATCTGGCCGCCGATCCCGCGGTCGATCTGGTGGTCGAACTGATCGGCGGGGCCGACGGTGTGGCCAAGGAGCTGTGCGAGGCGGCCATCGACCACGGCAAGCATGTGGTGACCGCCAACAAGGCGCTGATGGCCGAGCACGGCTCGGGCCTGGCCCGCCGGGCCGAGGCGGCGGGCGTGGCCCTGGCCTGTGAGGCGGCGGTGGCCGGCGGCATTCCCATTCTCAAGGGCCTGCGTGAGGGATTGTCCGCCAACCGGATCGACGGGCTGTTCGGGATCCTCAACGGCACCTGCAACTATATCCTGAGCGAGATGCGCCACAGTGGTCGCGACTTCGGCGCGGTCCTGAACGAGGCCCAGGCCCACGGCTATGCCGAGGCCGATCCCAGCTTCGATATCGATGGCGTCGACGCCGCCCATAAGCTGGCGGTCCTGGCCGGGCTGGCCTTCAACGTCGAGGTCTCCTTCTCGGACATCCATGTCGAGGGCATACGGTCGGTTACCGCCCTGGACATACGGTTTGCCGAGGAACTGGGCTACCGGATCAAGCTTCTGGGCCTGACCCGTCGGGAGGAAACCGGGATCGCGCTTAGGGTGCATCCCTGCCTGGTGCCGGCCGACGGTCAGATCGCCGCCGTGGAGGGCGTGTTCAACGCGGTTATCGCGCAGGGCGACTTCGCCGGGCCGGTGATGATGGTCGGCCGCGGCGCCGGCGCCAAACCCACGGCGTCGGCGGTGGTCGCGGACATCGTCGATATCGCGCGCGGCGCGGCCATGCCGGCCTATGGGGTCCCCGCCGGGTCCCTGGCCCGGCCGCCGGTCGTTCCGATGGAAGGGCGTGTCGGCGCCTACTATATACGCCTCATGGTCGCCGACCGGCCCGGCGTCATCGCCGATCTGACGGCCCATATGCGCGATTACGAGGTGTCGGTGGAAAGCTTCCTGCAGCATGGGCGGCATCCGGTGGATGCCGTGCCGGTGGTGTTCACCACCCACGAAACCGGCGAGGCCGGAATGCGTCAGGCGCTGGCAAAAATCGCGGCGATGGACGCGGTTCTGGAACCACCGCACATGATCCGCATTGAGACCATGATCGATTGATACACAAGCCCAGGGGAAGACCGATGGCGAACGACCAAGTGATGGACCGCAACCTAGCCCTCGAAGTGGTTCGGGTGACGGAGGCGGCGGCACTTTCGGCATCGCTTCTCATGGGCCGCGGCGACGAACGGCAGGCCGATCAGGCGGCGGTCGACGCCATGCGCGACGCGCTCAACAGCCTGTCCATCAACGGTGAGGTAGTGATCGGCGAGGGCGAGCGCGACGAGGCGCCGATGCTGTTCATCGGCGAGAAGGTGGGCAATGGCGACGGGCCGGAGATCGACATCGCCCTGGACCCGCTGGAAGGCACGACGATCACCGCCAAGGGCGGTCCCAACGCCCTGGCCGTGGTGGCCATGGCCAACAAGGGCGGGTTCCTCAAGGCGCCGGATACCTATATGGACAAGATCGCCGTGGGCGCCGGGCTGCCCGACGATCTGATCGACATCGACGCGGAGCCGGCGCACAACCTCAAATCCCTGGCCTTGGCCAAACAGGCGGAGATCTCCGATCTCGTTGTCTGCATTCTCGACCGTCCGCGCCATGCCGAGCTGATCGCAAAGGTGCGGGAGGCCGGCGCCCGCATCATGCTGATCTCCGACGGCGACGTGTCGGGCATCATCGCCACGTCCCAGCCCGAGGCGGGCGTCGACATCTATATGGGGTCCGGCGGGGCGCCCGAGGGGGTTCTGGCGGCCGCCGCGCTGCGGTGCATCGGCGGTCAGATGCAGGGACGGCTGATCTTCCGCAATGACGACGAAATCGCCCGCGCCAGGCGGCACGGCGTGGCCGATCTCAATCGCGTTTACGCGATGAACGACATGGCTTCGGGCGATGTCATGTTCGCCGCCACGGGCGTGACGACCGGACCCATGCTGCGCGGCGTGCGGCGGTTTGCCCGTGGCGCCATCACCCATTCGATTGTCATGCGGTCGAAAAGCGGCACGGTGCGGACCATCGAGGCGCGGCACAACTTCACCCGCAAAACCGGCTTCATCCCGGCCGACCGGTGATCTCTCCGGCGGTCGCGGCGCCGGCGGGCACGGCCTTTCTCGGCGTCGAGACGTCCCTCACCGGCCGTCGGTGGGTCGAGGCGCCCGGCGACGAACGCCTGGCCCGCGCGCTTGCCCAGCGCCACGACCTGCCTGAGGTCGTGGCGCGGATTCTGGCCGCGCGGGGGGTGGGCCTGGACGCGGCCGCCGACCATTTGCAGCCGACCCTGCGGGCGGCGATGCCGGACCCAAGCAGCCTGAAGGACATGGATCGCGCCGCCGACCGTCTGGCGCGGGCGATCGCCGGCGGTGAAACGATTGCCGTGTTCGGCGACTACGATGTCGACGGCGCCACGTCCGCCGCCCTGCTTCTGCGCTATCTCCGGCAGGTCGGCGCTCAGCCGTTGCTCCACATTCCCGATCGCCAGACCGAAGGGTACGGGCCCAACGCGCCGGCCCTGTTGGGGCTGCACCAGGCCGGGGCGACGCTTGTCGTGACCGTGGATTGTGGCACGCTGGCCTTCGCGCCGCTGGAGGAGGCGGCGCGGGCGCGCCTGGACGTTATCGTGCTCGACCATCACACGGCGGAGGTGCGGCTGCCGCCGGCGGCCGCCGTGGTCAACCCCAACCGGCTGGACGAAAGCGGCACTCTTCGCCAGCTTGCCGCTTGCGGCGTCGTGTATCTGACCCTGGTCGCGGTCAACCGGGCGCTGCGCCGCGACGGTTTCTTCGCCAGCCGGTCCGAACCCGACCTGCTGGGCCTGCTCGATCTGGTGGCGCTGGGCACGATCTGCGATGTCGTGCCTTTGACCGGGCTGAACCGGGCCCTGGTGACCCAGGGGCTGAAGATCATGACGCGGCGCGGCAATACCGGCGTGGCCGCGCTTTGCGACACCGCCAAGATCGCGGGCACTCTCGACGCCTATCACGCCGGCTACCTGCTGGGCCCCAGGATCAACGCCGGCGGCCGCCTGGGCCGCTCGGATTTGGGGGCGCGGCTGCTCAGCACGGACGACCCGGCGGAAGCCGCCGACCTGGCCCGGATACTCGATGGCCACAACGACGAACGCAAGGCGGTGGAAGCCGAGGTCCAGCGTCAGGCCGTGGAGCAGATCGAAGCAGCGGGGACCGAACCGGGCCGGGTGCTGATGGCCGTCGGCGAGGGCTGGCATCCCGGCGTGGTCGGCATCGTCGCCGGCCGCCTGAAGGATCGCTACAACCGGCCGGCGTGCGTGGTCGCGCTCGAGGATGGCGTCGGCCGAGGGTCGGGGCGGTCGGTGCCGGGCATCGACCTTGGCGCCGCCGTCATCGAGGCCTGGCAGGCCGGTCTGCTCGAGGCCGGCGGCGGCCACGCCATGGCCGCGGGGTTCACGGTCGCGGCGGCCAACCTGGACCCCTTGCGCCGATTTCTCGATGACCATGCGGTGGGGCAGGCGGCATCGCCCCCGGTGCCGGTCCTTACCCTTGACGGCGCCCTGGCGGTGGGCGGGGCGACCCCGGCGCTGGCCGGCGTTCTGGCGCAGCTTGGTCCGTTCGGATCAGGCAATTCCGAACCGCTATTCGCGTTGCTCGATGCCCGTCCGACCGCCGCCAAGGTCGTGGGCAGCGGCCATGTGAGTTGCGTTCTAACGGGCGCCGAGGGCGGGCGCCTGCGGGCCATTGCCTTTCGCGCCGCCGGTACGGCATTGGGCCGCGCCCTGTTGGACCCGGCCGGCGCACCGCTGCGGGTCGCCGGTGTTTTGAGGCTGGACGTCTGGAACGGCGTGGAGCGGGTCCAGATGCACATTCAAGACGCCGCGCCGGTCTGGGCCGGCTGACATCGGCCTTGCGGGAGGTCAGACGAGATCCGGCCGGCGGATCTGCTCGATGACGCCGATGATGTGGGAGATGCGGTCGCTGTCGTTGGCCCGCAGCGGGCAGTCGATGCTTTCGAAGCGGACGAAGCCCCGGTCGACATGACCAAGGTCCCCCGTGCACATGTGCGGGGTTCGGCTTTCCACCACCGTCGTATAGTACTCGTTCAAGGCGTGACCGAAGGTCTCGAGCCCCTCGTCCTTGCGAACGATGGTCCCTGTCGGGTCGTGTCCGAACAGGTAGATGACCATGTCGCCATGCAGGCGGAGTTGGAAATTGCCGTCTTCCAGCACCGAGACGAGGAACAGGAACGGAGCCAGAGCCGCGTGTTCGGCGAGCTCGAAGGCGCTGCGGCGGGGCGGACCATTGATCGCGGCCCGGACCCACCATTGGTAGAAAGCGGCGGTACGCGTGCCGCTGAAAACGGTGTCGGCATCGATCGACCAGGCCTCGATGCCGTGGACGTCGGATAGCTTTAGGGGAGCGCCAAAGCCGCCGGCCGACTGGGGAGTAAGCTCAAGGGATGTCACGGCGCTCCTCGGATCTGCTCAATGACACCGATGATGTGGGAGATGGCACCCGAGCCTTCCGCCTTGAGGGGACAGTCGATGCTTTCGAACTGGATAAATCCCCGAGCGGCGTGGGCGAGGTCACCGGAGCAAAGATGCGGCGCACGGTGCTTCACGACGGTACCATAGTGCGTGTGCAGCTTGTGTCCGAACCGCTCCCAGGGATCCGACGCGGTCACCACACATCCCGTCGGGTTGTGGCCCAGGATGCTGACCGCGACCTCACCATTGAGTTTGATCAGGAATGAACCGTTGGCCTGAGCCTCGATCAGGAAGATGTAAGGAGCCAAGGTCGGATGATCGAGAATGTCGAACCGGGCGCGGGGCGGCACGTCCGACCCGGCGTTCAAGGTCCACCAGCGATACAGCGCCGCCGTCTTGGCGCCCATAAAGGCGGTGTAGTCGTCGATGCGTACGGCGGAGATCCGGCAACCGGATTGCGCGCCAGAGGAACCGGCAAGTTCAGTCGCCTCGCCGGGGGTCGGGGGGACCAACATCGCGGAGGCTCCAAAGCGAAGGGATCGATCGTCTAACGTATTGGAAAGATTAGGGGCCGAACCTCAAGATAAGGTTAATGCGTAAACTGCCGCGATTTCGACCCCACGAACGACATGACGCGACCCCGCGAACGCCTTATCACTTGATTTCGGGCATCGCGCCGTCTAACTCTTTGGCCGCCGCGACCGGCCTTTCGTCCCCTTCGTCTAGAGGCCTAGGACACCGCCCTTTCACGGCGGCAACACGGGTTCGAATCCCGTAGGGGACGCCATTTGCAAGTCCTTGATTTTCAATGGAACGGTCGACGGAGTGAGAACGACCGCCGGGGTGACGCCCGGTTGTTTGCCCGGTCGTTTGAGTGAATCCACCGCATGTCCCTCGCGCATGTCCCTTGAGAGTGCGGGCAGGCATACGTCGGTTTTCGCGCAGGGTGACTTGTGCCGCTGTCGGTCGGGAGCTCCCGATCATACCTACCTATCCCCGAGCAACCGCCATCATCACGGGCCGCAGGAGCGATGACCGCAATGGCTGAGGACACGCCGGCGGTTCCAGAAACGGTCCTGGTCCTGGGCGCGACCGGCCTGTTCGGAGGCATTCTCGCCCGCCAGCTTATCGAAGAGGGGGCCTTCGACGTGGTCTGCGCTGGGCGCGACCGGCGCACGTTGGAGGTTTTTTGCAAGGCCCATGGCGGCAGGCCAAAGGTGCTGGACCGAACGAACCAGGCCGCGGTCGACCGGGCCTTGGCCGAGATCCGGCCCTTCGCAGTGGTGGACGCAACCGGTCCCTTCCAATTCTATGGTGCCACGCCATTCGCCTTCGCGGCGGCCGCAGTTGCCGCCGGCGCACATTACCTGGACATCGCCGACGCTCCCGACTTTGTCCAAGGCATCGCGGGCCTCGACCCTCTCGCGCGCCGTCATGGCGTGGTGGCCCTGTCGGGCGCCAGCACCACCCCCGCGCTGGTGGCCGCCGTGGCGGACCGGCTGACCGAAGGGCTGACGACGGTCGCTGAGGTCGAGAGCGCCATCGTGCCGGGCAACCGCACATCGCCCGGACCGTCGGTCATGCGGGCCGTGCTGGGGCAGGTGGGGCAACCCATCCAGGTTTACCGCAACGGCCGCTGGGGCTCGGGGCGCGGATGGAGCGAGACCAAGGCGTTCACCCTGGGGGTGACCGGAATGCCGCCGGTCGGGAAGCGGCTTGCCGCGCTGGTCGATACGCCGGATCTTGTCCTGTTCCCGACGCGTTACAGCGCGCGCACCGTGCTGTCGCGCGCCGGGCTGGAACTGCCCCTCCTGCACCGGGCGGTTGGCGTGGGCGGCGCTCTGGTGCGGGCCGGTCTTCTTCCATCGCTGTCAGTCTTCGCCCGCCCGGCGCTCCTCATTGTGGCCCTGCTTCACCGGTTCGGGACGGATCGCGGCGGCATGCGGGTTCGCGTTGTCGGTCGCACGGCCGACGGCGCCTGGGAGGACCGATCCTGGGATCTGATCGCCACGGACGGGCACGGACCCAAGATCCCCGTGCAGCCGGTCGCCCTGATCCTTCGGATGCTTGCGGCCGGGCAGATCGCGCCGGGTGCCCGTCCGTGTCTGGGCGAGATCGGTCTCGATCGCCTCGAGGAGGGCATGGGGCGTTTCAGGATCAAGGCCGAACGGCGCACCCGACCGATCGTCCCGCTTTTTCGGACGGTGCTCGGCCGATCGTTCGACGATCTGCCGCGCGCCGTGCGACAACTCCACGACGGATGGGGCCGGACCGTTTTCGAAGGGCGCGCCGACATCACCGGGGCCACCACCTGGCGCGGACGGATGGCCGCCCGTCTGGCGGGCTTTCCCACGTCGGATCAATCCGTTCCGGCCCGCGTCACCATCGAAGCGCGCGAAGATCGGGAGGTCTGGACGCGGGACTTCGGGTCCAAGAGGTTTTATTCCGTGTTGACGTCGGTCGCGGGCACCCTGGTCGAGCGGTTCGGGCCGTTCGGCTTCCTGATCGATCTCGCCGTCGCCGACGGGGCCCTGCACTATCCCGTGCGCCGGGGGTTTCTCTGGGGGATTCCGCTGCCCGCCATGGTCGTGCCCCAAAGCATCACGCGCGAATTCGAGGACGAGGCAGGACGTTTCCGGTTCGACGTGGCCGTGCGTTTCCGCAACGGCGAGTTGATCGCCCACTATCGCGGGTGGCTCGAGCCGCTCGATCCCTGACGGACGCCTACCCCGCCAACCCGTACCGGCCATGCTCGAGCGTCCGCATGACGCCGCGCAGTTCGGCCAGGCCCTTGAGGCGGCCGATGGCGGGGTAGCCGGGCTGGGCCTTTCGCTTCAGATCGTCCAGGATATCCTGGCCGTGGTCCGGGCGCATGGGGATGACGGCGTCGACGCGGCCCTCGGCCCGCCGCCGGGCCTCCTCGCCCAGCAGGGCGGCGATCAGGGCGACCATGTCGGTTTCACCGTCCAGATGCTCATCCTCGAAAAAGGATCCGGCCACCGAGTCGCCCGTCGACTCCCGCCGCACGTTGCGCAGATGGACGAAATGGATGCGCGGGCCCAGCCGTTCGGCCATGCCCGGTAAATCGTTGTCGGCGCGCGCGCCCAGGGATCCGGAGCACAGGGTCACCCCGTTGGCCGGGCTGTCGACGGCGTCCAGAATGTGCCGGTAGTCGGCCTCGGTGCTCATGATCCGCGGCAGGCCGAGGAGGGGGAAGGGCGGGTCGTCGGGATGGCAGCACAGCCGGACCCCCACCCGCTCCGCCGTCGGCGTCACCTCCGAGAGGAAGTCGACGAAGTTCCGGCGCAGCCGGTCGGCATTGATGTCCGCGTAGTCGTCCAGCCCCTGGCGCAAGGTCGCCAGCGACCAGGATTCGACACTGCCCGGCAGCCCGGCCGTGATGTTCTTGGCCAACCTCTCCTGGGCCGGTCCGTCCATGGCGGAAAAGCGGCGGGCCGCTTCGTCCCGCACCGGTTCGGGAAAGTCTTCGGCGGCGCCGGGGCGCTCCAGGATATGGATATCGAAGGCCGCGAAGGCGGCGATGTCGAACCGCATGGCCGTGCCGCCATGGGCCACCCGATGCGCCAGATCGGTGCGGGTCCAGTCCAGGACCGGCATGAAATTGTAGCAGACGGTGTGGATCCCGGCCTCGGCCAGGGCTTCCAGGCTGGCCCGATAGGCGTCGATGTGCTGGCGCCAGTCACCGGTTTGGGTCTTGATCGCCTCGCTGACGGGCAGGCTTTCCACCACCTCCCACTCCAGGCCGCTGGGAGCGCCGCCCGGCAGTCCGCGGACCTCTTCCTGGCGCCGCTTGATCTCGTCCGGCGGCCAGACCGCGCCTGCCGGAAACTGGTGGAGCGCGGTGACGATTCCCTCGACCCCGGCCTGCCGGGCATCGGCCAGGGTGACCGCATCGATGGGTCCGAACCAGCGCCAGGTCTGTCGCACGCGAAAGCCTCCCATTATTGTGTCTTCGACCTCTCGGCGGTCGAAAGAGGCACAAGTCTAGACCGCCGCGCAAGCCGGTTCGACCCAATTCGCCGACCTCCGCCGCCCCTCCCTTTGGCGACAGGGTCTTGTATAAGACGTCGAATGAGACACCCGCCCGACTTGCATGGATGGGGCAACGTCCCGATAGTGGCCGGCGGTCCGGCCCTGTCCGGCGGCACAACACGCATGGAGACTGGAGATTGGCCAAAAGCCTGAAGGATCGCTGGGACGGATATGTCGACGCTCGGCACTCGGTGGACACGTCGCCCGCCGTCTCCGACAGCGTCACCTGCACGACCTGCTACATGTGCGCCTGCCGCTGCGGCATCAAGGTTCATCTGAAGGACGGGCAGGTCCGTTACATCGAGGGCAACCGCGATCATCCCGTCAATCGGGGCGTGCTGTGCGGCAAGGGTGCCGCCGGGATCATGCAGCAGAATTCGCCGGCCAAGCTGACCAAGCCGCTGTTGCGCACCGGCGAACGCGGCGCCGGCGAGTTCAGGGAGATCGAATGGGACGAGGCGCTGGCCACGGCCGTATCCTGGCTGGCGCCGGTGCGGGCCCGCGACCCCAGCCGGCTGGCCTTCTTCACCGGCCGGGACCAGTCCCAGTCCATGACCGGGCTGTGGGCCGCGTCCTTCGGCACCCCCAACTATGCCGCCCATGGCGGGTTCTGCTCGGTCAACATGGCGACGGCCGGGCTGTACACACTGGGCGGCAGCTTTTGGGAGTTCGGGGAGCCCGACTGGGAGAAAAGCCGGTATCTGCTGCTGTTCGGGGTCGCCGAAGACCATGACAGCAACCCGATCAAGATCGGCCTGTCCAAGATGAAGGGGCGGGGGGCGAAGATCGTCTCCATCAACCCGGTGCGCACCGGCTATTCGGCTATCGCCGATGAATGGCTGGGCATCCGGCCGGGCACCGACGGGCTGTTCGTCTTGGCCCTCATTCACGAATTGCTGCGGGTCGGCCGCGTCGATCTGGACTACCTGGCCCGGTACACCGACGCCGGGTGGCTGGTGATCGACGACCCCGGCGCCGCCGATGACGGGCTGTATGCCCGCGACGCCGATGGGCGGGCGCTGGTCTGGGACCGGGCGCGCGGCGCCGTCGTGCCGAGCGGTCCCGAGGCGTCGCCCGAACTGATCGAGCCGGCGACGCTGCCCGACGGCAGACTGGCCAACCCCGGCTTCGGCCTCCTGGCCCGGCGCTATCTCGACCCGTCGTACGGGCCGGATGCGGTCGCCGACCGGTGCGGCATCCCGGCCGACACCATCCGGCGCATCGCCAGGGAGCTGGCCGAGGCGGCGTTTGACCGGCCGGTGATCCTCGACCGGCCCTGGACCGACGCCGCCGGGAAGCATCACGACCGCATGGTCGGCCGGCCCGTCTCCATGCACGCCATGCGCGGCATCTCGGCCCATTCCAACGGTTTTCACACCTGTCGGGCGCTGCATCTGCTGCAGCTTCTGATCGGCAGCGTCGATACCCCCGGCGGCTGGCGGTACAAGGCACCGTTTCCCAAATCCTGCACCCCTGGCCCGCGCCCCACGGGCCGGGTCGGCGAGGTCCAGCCGAACCAGCCCATGCCGGGCCTGCCGCTGGGCTTTCCGCAAGGACCGGAAGATTTGCTGGTCGACGGCGAGGGCACGCCGCTGCGCATCGACAAGGCCTTTTCGTGGGAGGCGCCGCTGGCCGCCCACGGCATGATGCAGATGGTCATCGCCAACGCCTGGGCGGGCGATCCCTATCCCATCGATGTGCTGTTCCTGTACATGGCCAACATGGCCTGGAATTCTTCCATGAACACGGAAGAGACCATGCGGATGCTGACCGACAAGGACCCGGCCACCGGCGACTACCGCATTCCCAAGATCATCTATTCCGACGCCTACGATTCCGAGACCGTGGCCTTCGCCGACCTGGTGCTGCCCGACACCACCTATCTGGAGCGGTGGGACTGTATCTCGCTGCTCGACCGGCCGATCGGCAGCGCCCACGGTCCGGCCGATTCGATCCGCCAACCGGTGCTGGCGCCCGACCGCGACGTGCGGCCCTTCCAGGACGTGCTGATCGACATCGGCGCGCGGCTGGGACTGCCGGCCTTCGCCGACGAGGCCGGCGCGCCCCGCTACCCGGGCGGCTACCCCGACTACATGGTCCATCACGAGCGCAAGCCCGGCATCGGCCCTCTGGCCGGGTGGCGCGGCGCGGACGGGGCGCAGGAGGGGCGCGGCGCGCCCAACCCCGACCAGCTCGCCCGCTATATCGCCAATGGCGGGTTCTGGAAGCACGAGGTCCCGCCGGAGGCGCGGTACTTCAAGTTCGCCAACCGCGCCTATCTGGAGGAGGCGACGCGGCTGGGCCTGATCGATGCCGCGGAGCCCATCGTCCCGCGCCTGTACTGCGAAACCCTGCAGCGCTTCCGGCTGGCGGCGCGGGGGCACGGGGCCGTCCAGCCGCCGGCCCTCCACCGCGACCGCATCGAGACCTACTTCGACCCGTTGCCCATCTGGTACGCGCCGCTGGAGGAGGCGGCGCTCGACACGGCCGCCTACCCCTTGCACGCGGTCACCCAGCGGCCGATGCCCATGTACCATTCGTGGGGATCGCAGAACGCCTGGCTGCGCCAGATCCTAACCCGCAACCGGCTGTATATGCATCGGGCGACGGCGGCGCGGCTGGGGCTGGCCGACGGCGACTGGGTGTGGGTCTCCAGCCCCAGCGGCCGGGTCAAGGGTCAGCTCGCGGTGATGGACGGGTGTCAGCCCGACACGGTGTGGACGTGGAACGCCATCGGCAAACGGCCGGGGGCGTGGGGGCTGGACCCGTCGGCGCCGGAAGGCACGAAGGGATTCCTGCTCAACCATGCGATCTCCGAGCTGCTGCCGGACATCGACGGCCACCGCCACGCCAACGCCGATCCGGTAACCGGCCAGGCGGCCTGGTACGACCTGCGCGTCCGGGTGGAGCGGGCCGACGACGGCGAGGCCAGGACCGAACCGCGCTTTGCCGCCGCCGGCACCGTGGCCCGCAAGGCCATGACGGCGTTGCGGTACGGGGCGGGGTTCCGGGCCGCGCGGCGGGAGAAGCGGTCATGACGAGCTTACCCGAACCGAACGTCGGCGGGGTCAAGCTGGGTCTGGTCATAGATCTCGACATCTGCGTCGGGTGCCACGCCTGCGCCACGGCCTGCAAGGAATGGAACAGCGGCGGGCTGATGGCGCCGCTGACCGACCTCGACCCCTACGGGGCGGCGCCCGAGGGCGTCTGGTTCAACCGCATCCACAGCTTCGAGGCCGAGGCGCAAGTCGGGCCGGCGGGCGACGCGAGGCCCGACCGCACCGTCCACTTTCCCCGATCCTGCCTGCATTGCGAGACGCCGGCCTGCGTCACCGTGTGCCCCACCGGCGCCTCCTACAAGCGGGCCGAGGACGGCATCGTCCTGGTCGACGAGGATCTGTGCATCGGCTGCAAGCTGTGTTCCTGGGCCTGTCCTTATGGGGCGCGGGAATTCGACGAGGACGTCGGCGTCATGAAGAAATGCACCCTGTGCGTCGACCGCATCTACAACGAGCATCTCGAGGAGGTCGACCGGGTGCCGGCCTGCGTCCAGGTGTGCCCGGTGACGGCGCGGCATTTCGGCGATCTGGGCGACCCCGACTCCGCCGTGTCGCGGCTGGTGGCGGACCGGGAGGGCGTCGATCTGATGCCCGAGATGGGTTATCGCCCGGTCAACAAATACCTGCCCCCGCGCCGGCCCGTGGCCATGGCGGGGACGATCGACAAGCAGGCCGACTGTAACGACAACGAACTTTCCCAATCGCTGTTGCGGCTGGTTGATAAGCTTTTGTCCCGGATCTGAGGTATCCATGCATCCCGCCTTTTCGCTGATCTTCTTCACCACCGTCTCGGGGGCCGGGTACGGCGTTCTGTTTTGGCTGGGGCTGTTGGGGGGCGTTGGCGCGGTGCCGGAGGGACGGGGGTTCGCCCTGGCCGCGTTCGGCCTGGCGCTGGGCGCCGTCGGCGCCGGGCTGCTGTCCTCGGTTCTTCATCTCGGCCATCCCGAACGGGCCTGGCGCGCCTTTTCCCAGTGGCGCAGCTCGTGGCTGTCGCGGGAGGGCGTGGCCGCGCTGGTCACCTTCGCGCCGGCCGGCGCCTGGGCCCTGACATGGCTGTGGACGGGCGAAGGCACCGGCGCGGCGGCGGTCGCGCTGGGGCTGGCGACGGCGGCGCTGGCGGCCGTTACCGTCGGCTGCACGGCGATGATTTACGCCTCGCTGAAACCGATCCACCAGTGGCACAACCGCTGGGTCCTGCCCTCCTATCTGGCCCTGGGGGGGATGTCGGGCGCCCTGTGGCTGAATGCCCTATTGGCCCTGTGGGGCCGGTCGCCGGCCGGGATCGAGATCGGGATCCTGGTCGTCGTGGCCGTGGCCGCGCTGATCAAGGAAGGACTTTGGCGCTTTATCGCCACCACCGCCGGTCCGGCCACGCCGGCCAGCGCCACCGGGCTTGGCGCCTACGCCGCCGTCCGGATGCTCGACGCGCCCCATACCGAAGCCAACTATCTGCTGCGGGAGATGGGATACGTGGTGGGGCGGCGGCACGCCCGGGCGCTGCGCCTGGTCGCTCGGGTGGCCGGGTTCGCGGTGCCGGCCGTGTGCCTGGCCGTGGCGCTGGTCCTGCCCGACCGTCTGGCGGCCCTGGCTGCGGTTCCGGCCGCCATTGCGGTCAGCTTGGGCCTGGTCGCCGAACGCTGGCTGTTTTTCGCCGAGGCGCGACATACCGTGACACTTTATTATGGAGCGCAAGCCGCTTGAGTGGACCAGACGCGCTCCGACTTTTATCGTTCAATGCAATAGATTCGATCCAATAGAAAGGCTCCGCCGTGGCAGGTCCGCGCATCGCCCTGATTGGCCTGCATCTGGAAAGCAACGCCTTCGCCCCCGTCAGCACGGAGGCGGATTTCCGACGCTTGTGCTTCCTGGAAGGGACGGCGGTGCTGGACGAGGCGCGGCGGTCCCACCCCGCGATGCCGGCCGAAATACCGGCCTTCATAAAGCGGATGGGCGAGGGAGGCGACTGGACCCCGGTGCCGATCCTGGTGGCGGCGGCCGAGCCCGGCGGCCCCGTCGACCAGGCGTTCATCGACGGCGTGCTGGACACCATAAGGCGGGGGCTGGAGGCGGCTGGCCCCCTGGACGGCGCCTATATCTCCAATCACGGGGCGATGACGGCGACAGAGGACGACGACCCGGACGGGCGGCTCTACGCGATGGTGCGCGAGGTGCTGGGGGCCGATGCGAAGATCGTGGCGACCGTCGACCTGCACGCCAACATCTCCGATCCGATGGTGGCCAGCGTCGATACCCTGATCGCCTATCGCACCAACCCCCATGTCGACCAGTCCGAACGGGCGGCGGAGGCGGCGGACGTGCTGCGCGCCCTGCTGGGCGGTACCCAGGCCCATGTCAGCTTTATCCGCCTGCCGCTGACACCGCCCTCCATCACCCTGCTGACCTCTCAGGGCCCCTATGCGGACCTGATCGACCATGGCCAGTCGATGAGCTCGCTCGACATTCTCAATGTCTCCGTGGTCGGCGGGTTCGTGTTCAGCGACACCGCCCATAACGGCCTGGCGGTGATCGTCACCGGCCGCGACGACCCGGCACCGGCGCGGCGGCTGGCGCGGGATCTGTCGCGGCGGGCGTGGATCGACCGCCACCGGTTCGCGCGGGAGCTTACGTCGCTGGACGACGCCGTGGCCCTGGCCACCCGGCCCCGAGGCGGGCGGCTGATCTTTGCTGACGCCGGCGACAACCCCGGCGGCGGCGGCACCGGCAACACCCATTGGCTGCTGGAGGCGCTGCATGGCGCCGGCGCGCGCGGCGTGCTGCTGGGTCTGTTCATCGACCCGGCCCTGGCGGCGGAGGCGCACACGGTGGGGCAGCGCGGCACCTTCCGGGCGCGGTTCAACCGCGACGGTGGCACAAAGTTCGCCAAGCCGTTCGAGGCCGAGGCCACGGTGCTGGCGCTGCATGACGGCTCCATGGTCGGGCGGCGCGGCATCTGGGCCGGGCGCAGCATCGATCTGGGGCCGACGGCGGCGCTGGTGCTAAACGGCGTGACCGTGGTCGTCGCCACCGCCCGCAAGCAGTGCGCCGACCCCGTCCAGTTCGAGGCGCTGGGGCTGGACATCGCCGCCGCCCGCACCGTGGTGGTCAAGTCGCGCGGCCATTTCCGCGCCGGGTTCGACGAGTTCTTCACGCCCAAGCAGGTGGTCGAGGTCGATACGCCCGGCCTGACCTCGCCCGTGCTCTCGCGCCACACATTCGCCCGTCTGCCGCGCCCGGTCTTCCCGCTCGACCCGGACATGACGTGGGATCTCCCCGCATGACGGCGCGGGCAGCGATGGAAGGCATGCCATGACGGGTCACGGCTTTCGGCTCGGTCTTGTCTGCGTGCTCGCGGCCGCCGCGCCGGCGGCGGCCGAGGAGGTCGGCAAGTTCAAGAACGACTGGACCGGCAACGAAATCGTGGTCGAGGCCGTGGCCGACCCGGAGGTCGCCGGGGTCACCTGCCACCTGACCTATTTCGAGCGCGGCCTGATCGACCGGGTGACCAAGGGCAACTGGTTCGAGGACCCGTCCAACTCGTCCATCGCCTGCCGCCAGACCGGCCCGATCGTCATCGGCGACATCGAGCTGGACGACAGGGGCGAGGAAGTGTTCCGCGAGGGGTTGAGCCTGATCTTCAAGTCGCTGGCCGTGCGCCGCATCTACGACCCCGCCAACGACACTCTTGTCTATGTCGCCTACAGCCGGCAGGTGCAGGATTCCAGCGCCAAGATGGCGGTGTCGACGATCACCCTGTACGACACCGACGTGACCTGGCGCAACGGGCGGCCATAGCGACGGGGCGCGGACGAGAGGGACCGGTGGCGCGACGGCGGGTTTCGGCGCTAGGCTGGGGCCGGGCGACAGGAAAGAGGCTCCCAATGAATATGGTCCGGATCGGTGCCGCGGTTGCGATGGCTGTCGGCATCGGCGGGCCGGCCGAAGCGTCCGAGGCGGCCGGGAAGATCGTTGAGGAGGCGCGGGCGGATTGCGCCGCCTTCGACAGCGGTGTTCTGTCCACGACCGACCGGACGGTCCTGTCGGTCGACCTGACCGGTGACGGCCGGCCCGATGACCTTGTCGATACCAGCGAGTTTTCCTGTTCGTCCGCCGCCTCGCTTTATTGCGGCACCGGCGGGTGCTCGCTGTTCGCCGTGGTCGATGAAACGGTGACCAATTTCCTGGTCAAGGACTGGAAGATCGTGACCTGGGCGGACGAGCCCATTCTCCTGCTCGCTGTCCACGGCGCCGAATGCGGCGGTACCAACCTGCGGCGGTGCTTCAAGGCCGTGGTGTGGAGCGAGGGCGCCTTTCGCAGCCTCGATGAGTGAGGGCGCCGGAGAGCATCCGACGCTCGATCCGTCTGTCCTCAATCGGTGGATCGGCAGACAAGACGCGGTGACCGATGTCATCGACCCGCGCCCCGCCCGTCTGATGCGGGGGGTGGTGGGGGGCGGCGACGGCCCTGACGCCGGCGCGGCGCTGCCGCCCTTGTGGCACTGGCTCTATTTCCTGAGCGCGCCGCCCCTGGACGCGCTGGGCCGGGACGGGCATGCGCGGCTGGGCGGGTTTCTGCCGCCGGTCGCCTTGCCCCGGCGCATGTGGGCCGGCGGGCGGTTGACGTTTCACCGGCCGATCGGAATCGGCGACACGGCGGAACGGCGCTCCGAGATCGTTTCGGTCGCGCTCAAGCGGGGCCGCGCCGGGCCCTTGTGTTTCGTCACCGTTTCGCACGTTGTCTCCGTGGGCGGCGCTCCGTGCCTGACGGAGGAGCACGACATCGTCTATCGCGATGCGCCGAAGCCGGGCGAGGCCCCTGGTCCCCCGGCACGGCCGCCGACCGGCGCTTTGTGGGCGCGGACGGTCACGCCGGACCCGGTGATGCTGTTCCGCTATTCGGCCCTGACCTTCAACGGCCACCGCATCCATTACGACCGCCTCTATTGCCGGGAGGTCGAGGGTTATCCCGGCCTGGTGGTGCACGGGCCCCTGATCGCCACTCTCCTGGTCGCCGCTGCGGTCGAGCATACCCCGGACCGGCGGTTGGCCGGGTTCTCGTTCCGCGCCGTCGCCCCGCTGTTCGACACGGCCCCCTTTGTCCTCAAGGGGCGGGGCGAGGAGGGCGGGATCGTCCCGGTCTGGGCCGAAACGCCGGGGGGCGGTCTGGCCATGCGCGCAGAGGCGGTGTTCGCCTGAAGGGGCGGCGCCGTCTTGCCATGACCCCGGCTCGGGGGCCGGGCATCGTATCTTTTTCTGTGAGGCGTTCCGTCCCAAAGCTTTCCCCGAGAGCCCCGGCCCCCGAGCCGGGGCCTGTGTGCGCCGGTGCCGCCGCGCGTCCTGCCAACGTCGCGGTTCCGCCATGACCCCGGCTCTGCGGCCGGGGATCGCGTCACGTTTTGTGGTCTTTTCACGTCCGACAACCCTCGCCGAGAGCCCCGGCCCCGAGCCGGGGCCTGTGCACGCCGGTGCCGCCTCATGATGAGCCAACGTTGCGGTTCCGCCATGACCCCGGCTCTGCGGCCGGGGATCGCGTCACGTTTTGTGGTCTTTTCACGTCCGACAACCCTTGCCGAGAGCCCCGGACTTGATCCGGGGCCTGTGCGCGCCGGTGCCGCCTTACGATAAGCCAGCGGCGCCGTCTTGCCATGACCCCGGCTCTGCGGCCGGGGATCGCGTCATTTTCGGTGGGGCGTCTGGGCTTGAGTGTTTTGTCTCCGGCGCCTCTGCGGGCAAACGCTACCCCAGCCGGGCGCGGACGAACCCGGCCAGGGCGGCGATCAGGGCGTCGAGGTCGGTCTTGAGGGCGGCGAAGCCGGGGCCGCGGGTGAAGGTCGCCTCGTCCAGATAGAGGGCGCGGTTGAGTTCGATCTGCAGGCTGTGGCGGTTCTCCGCCGGCCGGCCGTACCGGCGCACCAGCTCGGCCCCCTGATAGGGCTCGTTGACGGTGACGCCGTAGCCGCACCCCTTGAGGAAATCGGCGACCATCGCCGTCATCGCGGGGTCGCAGGTTGTCCCCTTGCGATCCCCCAACACCATGTCGGCCCGCCGCTGGCCGGCATCGGTGTTCATGGCGTTGCCGTATTCCTTCATGGAATGGCAGTCGACGTGAAACACCGCGCCGAACCGGGTGTGACGGTCGTCCAGCAGGGCCGCCAGGGCCGCGTGATAGGGCGCGTAGTACCGGTCGATCCGGGCCTGGATCTCGGCCACGCTCAGGCGCCTGTCGTACATGGGCACCTCCGGCAGCACCAGGCGGCGGATGAGGCCGAACCCGCTGGCGCTTTTTTCGGTCGGCGCCAGGGGACCCGGCCATGTCCCTTCGATCAGCGCCGGATCGATGTCGGTGGCGGCCCGGTTGGCGTCGATATAGGTGCGCGGGAACAGGGCGTGGAGCAGGGCGGCGCCATGGTCCGTGGCGGTGCCGAACAGCTCGTGCACGTAATGATCCACGGCGGTGGCCAGATCCGCCGCCCCCGCGACATGGTTCGACCCCGCCGGCATCGCGGTGCCGCTGTGCGGGCTGTCGAAGACCAGGGGCAGGCCCGGCGATGCCGGCTCCTCGATCGCCAGCACGGGGACCTCTTCCGGGACGGAGGCTTCGGCCGGGCGTCCGTTCATTGGCAGGCGTGCTCCACCAGCCGGTCGAGAAAGGTCTCGCACTGGGCCAGCTGGCCGCGCTCGACATATTCGTCGGGCTTGTGGGCCTGGGCGATGGCGCCGGGGCCGCAGATCACCGCCGGGATGCCGCCGTCGCGGCTGAACAGGCCGGCTTCGGTGCCGTAGGCCACCTTGCCGTGCCGGTTGCGCCCCGCCAGCCGCTTGGCCAGGGCCACCACCGGCTCGTCGGGATCGGTGTCGAGGCCGGGGAATTGCGAGATCCAGTCGAACCCGATGCTGGCCTCCGGCGCGACCCGGCGCATGGCGGGTTCGAACTCGGACGCCGCGATCCGCCGGACCTCGTCCACCAGGGCGTCGACATCCTCGGCCGGCAGGGCCCGGAACTCGAACTCGAAAACGCACCGGTCGGGGACGATGTTGAGCTGGGTGCCGCCCGCGATGGTGCCGACATGGGCGGTGGTGTGGGTCACGTCGAAAGCCTCGTCGCGCGGCCCCCGGCGGGCCAGCCGCTCCCCGATCTCGCGGATCCGGACGATCAGCAGGGCGGCGTATTCGACCGCGTTGACGGCCTGGGGGGCGAGGGAGGAGTGGGCGGCGCGGCCGGTCACGGTCACCCGCAGGCTGCGCTTGGCCTTGTGGGACACCACCACGTCCATGTCGGTCGGTTCCCCCACGAAACAGGCCAGCGGCCGCACGTCCCAGTCGTTCATGGCGGCGATCAGCCGGCGCACGCCGATGCATCCGACCTCCTCGTCATAGGAAAAGGCCAGATGCAGCGGGCGCCGCAACGGCGCCGCCACCATGGCCGGGACCTTGGCCAGGCAACAGGCGACAAAGCCCTTCATGTCGGCGGTGCCGCGCCCGAACAGCCGGTCGCCGCGCTGGGTCAGGGTGAACGGGTTGCTGGTCCAATCCTGACCGTCGACCGGTACCACGTCCGTATGGCCCGACAGGACATAGCCGGGGGTGTCCGCGGGCCCGATGGTGGCGATCAGGTTGGCTTTGGTCGCCGTTTCGTCGAACACGAGGCGGCCGTCGACGCCCTGGCGTTTCAGGAACGCCTCGACGTGATTGATGAGCGCCAGGTTGGATCGGCGGCTGACGGTGTCGAACCCGATCAGCGCGCGCAGATGGTCGATCGCGGCCGGCGATGCCATGGCCTAGCGAACCGTCGCGGGCGCCAGGGGCGCAAAGGGGGGCGAAAGACGCATATGTCCTCATTTCCTGGCAATGGGTCGGACTCGGCGAAGCCCGTTCCCTGGCCGGGATTCGGCAGTCGACTGCTCGGCCGACCATACTAGGACAGGATCTTGGCGACTTTGCCCTTTTTTTAATGCCGGCTTGGATTTAGCCTACCCTACAACGCGCCTTCACGTTGGCGCCAAGCGACCCCATCCTCGGGTCAAGAACAGGGAAAACGGTATGAAACGGATGATTCCGGCGGTGTTTGCAGCCGCCATGCTCTGGGCCGCGGCCCCGGCCGCAGCGGAAACCTTGACGATCGCGGTGGCGTCGGAAGCCACCTCCATCGACCCGCATTTTCACAATACGGGCAACAACAACCAGATCGCCCAGCATATCTTCGACCGGCTGATCAATCAGGGGCCGAACCAGGAACTGCTGCCGGGACTGGCCACCTCCTGGGGGCCTACGGACGACCCGCTGATCTGGGAGTTCAACCTGCGCGAGGGCGTGACCTTTCATGACGGGTCGCCCTTCACCGCGGCGGACGTGAAGTTCACCATGGAGCGCGCCGGCAACGTGCCCGACAGCCCGTCGGGGTACGGCACCTATACCGCCGACATCGCCTCGGTCGAGATCGTCGACGATCTGACCGTGCGGTTCCATACGGACTCGCCGGTACCGCTGATGGCCAACAACCTGTCGACCATCGGCATCGTCAGCGCCAAGCATGGGGAAGGCGCGACGACCGCCGACTACAACAGCGGCAAGACGGCCATCGGCGCCGGGCCCTACAAGCTGGTCGAATATGTTCCCGGCGACCGGATCGTGCTGGAGGCGTTCGACGATTATTGGGATGGGCGGCCGGAATGGGATCAGGTGGTGTTCCGCCCGATCACCAGCGCCCCGGCGCGGGTCGCCGCCCTTCTGGCCGGCGACGTCGATGTGGTCGAAGCCGTGCCCACGGCCGATGTCGAGCAATTGTCCGGCAACCCGGACGTGGTCCTGTCACAGGGCATCTCCAACCGGGTCATCTATCTTCACCTGGACAGCGATCGGGAAAGCTCGCCCTTCGTCACCGCCAAGGACGGCGGCGCCATCGACAACCCGCTGCGCGACGTCAATGTGCGGCGTGCCCTGAGCATGGCCATCGACCGCGAGGCCATCGTCGAGGACGTGATGGAAGGCATCGCCATCCCCGCCGGCCAGCTTTTGCCTGAAGGGTTCTTCGGCACCAGCGAAACCATCGAGGTCCCCGCGTACGATCCCGAGGGGGCCAGGGCCATGCTGGCGGAAGCTGGCTATCCGGATGGGTTCGCCCTCACCGTCCACTCGCCCAACGACCGCTACATCAACGACGCGGCGGTGGCCCAGGCCATCGCGCAGATGTGGAGCCGGATCGGCCTGCAGGCGCAGGTCGAGGCGATGCCCCGCTCGGTCTATTTCGGCCGCGCCTCGGCGCTGGAGTTTTCGGTCATGCTGGTCGGTTGGGGGGCGGGCAGCGGCGAGTCCTCGTCGCCGTTGCGGTCCCTGTTAGCCACCCACAACCCGGACAAGGGGTGGGGCGCGTCCAACCGGGGCCGCTATTCGAACCCTGAGTTCGATGCGGTGCTGGAGGAGGCCCTCGCGACCGTCGACGATACCAAGCGGGCGGCTCTTCTGGCCCAGGCCACCGAAATCGCGATGGCCGACGTCGGTCTGATCCCGACCCATTTCCAGGTCAACACCTGGGGGACGCGGGCCGGTCTCAGCTATATTCCGCGAACCGACGAATACACCGTGGCGATGAGCGTGGTGCGCGAGTAGCGTGGTCGGGGGAGGCCGGGGGCCGGTGGTCCGGCCTCCGTCCTCCGCCGCCGCCGACAAAGGAAGACCATGACCGTCTTCATCATCCGCCGCCTGATGCAGAGCGTGTTTCTGCTCGTGGTGGTGACGGTTCTGGTCTTCGCCGGTGTCTACGCCATCGGCAATCCCATCGACATTCTGATTTCGCCCGACGCCGATCAGGCGGAACGGGCCCGCGCGATCGCCGCCCTTGGGCTCGACCGTCCGCTGTGGGAACAGTATTTCGTGTTTCTGGGCAACCTGGCTCAGGGCGATCTGGGCCGGTCCTTCGTGTTCAACGAACCGGCCCTGCAGCTCATCATGCAGCGGCTTCCCGCCACCCTGGAACTGGCCTTCGCGGCGATGATGATCTCGCTGGTGGTGGGCATTCCGCTGGGCATGTGGGCCGGACTGCGGCCCGACGGTGTGGCCGGACGCAGCATCATGGCCGGATCGATCCTGGGGTTTTCCCTGCCCAACTTCTGGCAGGGCCTGATGCTGATCATGATCTTTGCCGTCATGCTGCAATGGCTGCCCGCCAGCGGCCGGGGCCAGACCGCGGAGTTTCTGGGGATCCAATCCAGCCTGTTCACACTCGACGGTCTTAGCCACGTCATCCTGCCCTCCATCAACCTGGCGCTGTTCAAGACCTCCCTGGTCATCCGGCTGACCCGGGCCAGCGTGCGCGAGACGATCAACCTCGACTTCGTCAAGTTCGCCCGGGCCAAGGGCCTGTCACCGCGCCGGGTGGTGCTGGTCCACGTCTTCAAGAACATCCTGATCCCGCTGGTGACCATCATCGGTCTGGAACTGGGCGCCGTGATCGCCTTCGCCGTGGTGACCGAGACGATCTTCGCCTGGCCGGGGATCGGCCGGCTCATCATTGAAAGCATCTTCGTGCTCGACCGCCCGGTGATCGTCGCCTACCTGATCGTCATCGTGATGATGTTCATCATCATCAACCTGGTGGTCGACATTCTCTATTCGGTGCTCGACCCCCGGGTCCGGCTGGCCGATTCCACCGGATGATCGGATTGCGATGACAGAAGCGCCGATGACCGAACGGATCGATCTGCCCGCGGCCGGCGATGGCGGCGCGGCGGTCCAGCCGGCCAAGGCCGTGTCCCCCTGGCGGCGGCTGGCGGGGCAGTTCTGCGAGAGCAAGCTGGCCCTGGCCGGCCTCGTCATGTTGGTCACGATCATCGTCCTGGCCGTGACAGCGCCGGTGATCGCCCCGCAGGACCCCTACGACCTTTCGGAAATCCGCATCGACGATGGCCGGCTGCCGCCCGGGTCCCACCGCCTGGCGCCCCCCGCCGAGCAGAGCCTGGTTCTGCCGCTCGACCCGGCCACGCCGGCGCGGGTAGCGCTGGAACTGATCGGCGAGGCGCCGCTGACCATGGCCACGGCGACCACCACGCCAAACGCCGCGGGAACGGACATCGCGGTGACCCTGGTGGCCGAGCCGGCCGATGCCCTGGCGCAGCTCCAGCCAGTCCGGGTGACCGGCGTGCCGCGCGGGGCAACGCTCGACGTCGGCGAAAAGCACGCCTTTCGGAATTTCTGGACCGTGCCGGCAGGGGACCTGGCCCGGTTCACCGTCACCGATCCGGATGGCTTCGCCGGTCCCTTCACGCTGGAATTCGACGCGGTGGGGTCCGAGCGCGCCAAGCTCATGACCTATTGGCTGGGCACCGACGGGCAGGGCAGGGACATGCTGAGCGCCATCCTGTACGGCTTGCGTACCAGTCTGGCCGTGGGCGTCCTGAGCGGCATCTTCGCGCTGATGATCGGCATGTCCATGGGGCTGACCGCGGCCTATGTGGGCGGCCGCACCGAAACCCTGATCATGCGGCTGGTCGATCTGCAACTCAGCTTTCCGGCCATCCTGGTCGCGCTGATGCTGCTCGCGATCCTGGGGCGCGGGGTCGACAAGGTGATCCTGGCCCTGATCATCGTGCAATGGGCCTACTATGCCCGGACCGCCCGGTCGGCCGCCCTGGTCGAGCGGCGCAAGGAGTATATAGAGGCGGCACGGTGTCTGGCTCTGTCCAGCCGCCGCATCATCTTCCGCCATCTGCTGCCCAACTGCCTGCCGCCGGTGATCGTGGTCGGCACTGTCCAGGTCGCCAACGCCATCGCGCTGGAGGCGACCTTGAGCTTCCTGGGCATCGGGCTGCCGGTGACCGAGCCGTCCCTGGGTCTGCTGATCTCCAACGGCTTCAACTATCTTCTCTCCGGCCGCTACTGGATCAGCGTCTATCCCGGTGTCGCCCTGTTGCTGACGATCATCGCCATCAACCTGGTCGGCGATCAGTTGCGCGACATCCTCAACCCCCGGCTGCAGCGATGACCGAGCCGGTGCTCCGGGTGCGGGGACTGCGCACCCATTTCTTTACACGGGCGGGCGTGGTGCGGTCGGTGGACGACGTCGCCTTCGATGTCGGGCGCGGCGAGATCCTGGGCTTGGTGGGAGAGTCGGGATCGGGCAAGTCGGTCACTGGCTTTTCGATCCTGGGTCTGGTCGATCCGCCGGGCCGGATCGTGTCCGGCAGCATCCTGTTTCAGGGACAGGAGCTGGTGGGATTGCCGGAAGCGGCCATGCGGAAGCTGCGGGGGCGGCGCATCGCCATGATCTTCCAGGATCCGATGATGACGCTGAACCCGGTGCTGCGCATCGATACCCAGATGATCGAAACGCTGCGCGCCCACGAAACGATCGACGACGCGACGGCCCGTCAGCGGTGCCGCGACGCCCTGGGCAAGGTGGGCATTCCGTCGCCGGACGAGCGGCTGCACGCCTATCCACACCAGTTCTCCGGTGGCATGCGCCAGCGTGTGGCCATCGCCATCGCCCTGCTGCATCGCCCCGACCTGATCGTGGCCGACGAGCCGACAACGGCCCTGGACGTCACCATCCAGGCTCAGATCCTCTATGAGGTGCAGACCCTGGTCGCCGAGGAACGAACGGCGATGATCTGGATCTCCCACGATCTCAGCGTCGTCGCCGGCCTGGCCGATCGGGTGTGTGTCATGTATGCCGGCCGGATGGTCGAAAGCGGCACCGTGGCGGAGGTCATCGACACGCCGCTGCATCCCTATACCCACGGCCTGATCGGATCGGTCCCGTCCCGCAACCCGCGGGGGCAGCCCCTGGCCCAGATCCGCGGCGTGGCGCCGACCCCCCTGGCCCTGCCCGAAGGGTGCCCGTTCCGGCCGCGGTGCGATCGGGCCACCGACGGATGCCGACAGGAACCGCCGATCGACGAGCCGATGCCCGGTCGGCTGATCCGCTGCTTTCATCCCCATGTCGAGGAGGCGGTCCGATGACGGGTGCGCCGATCGTCGAACTCAAAGGTGTCTCCAAACGCTTCGTCAAAAAGCTGGATACGGCCGCGCGGGTGGCCAATGTCCTCGGCTCCACCCTGCGCGAGGAGATTGTCCATGCCGTCGACAATGTCGACATGGCGATCGCCGAGGGCGAGGTCGTCGGCCTGGTGGGGGAAAGCGGCTGCGGCAAGTCCACGCTGGGGAGGGTGGTGGCCGGCATCCACGCGCCGACCGAGGGAAAAATGCTTTTCCGTGGACGGGACGTGGCGGCACTGACCGGGGCGGAGGCGCGGGACGCCCAGCTTAAGATCCAGATGATCTTCCAGGACCCGATGTCGTCGCTGAACCCCCGGCTTCGGGTCTCGGACATCATCGGCGAGGCGCCGCGGGTCCATCGCCTGCTGGACGGCAAGTCGTGCGACGCCCACGTCGAACAGGTCATGGAGCGGGTCGGGCTGGACGCGTCGTACAAACGGCGCTACCCGCACCAGTTCTCCGGCGGTCAGCGGCAGCGGATCGGCATCGCCCGGGCCCTGGCCGTTCAACCTGACTTCATCGTCTGCGACGAGGCCGTGGCGGCGCTGGATGTGTCGATCCAGGCCCAGGTTTTGAACCTCTTCATGCGGCTGCGGGAGGAGTTCGGGCTGACCTACCTGTTCATCAGCCACGATCTGGGGGTCGTGGAGCATCTGAGCGATCGGGTGATGATCATGTATCTGGGGCGGATCGTCGAACAGGCGCCGACCGAAGCGCTGTTCGCGGCGCCAAACCACCCCTATACCCAGGCGCTGCTGGCCGAAATTCCGAAGCTGGACACGCGACGGCGCCATTTCACGCCGATCAAGGGGGAGATACCGTCACCGCTCAACCCGCCCAGCGGGTGCCATTTCCACCCTCGCTGCCCCAACGCCATGGATCGGTGCCGGATCGAGGTACCAGCCCTCAAGGAGATCGCCCCTGGCCGTCTGTCGGCTTGTCACCTCAACGATCATTCGGCCTGAGATCCTGTCCCGAAACAGGCCGTCATGAGTACTATTCAGTCACAGATCTTGTTTATAAGCCGGTTCCTTGAAATACAGAAAAGCAAATTTCCAAGCGATGACTTCAATATTCATCATGTAAATAATGAAAAATTTTGCTGAGAATTTGGTATAGATGGTTAACGCACAATTAACCAATATGGCAAGAAGCCGGTGACGTCCTAGAGGTTTCTTGAGTGTTAACGGATCGGCATGTTGTCACAGTATATGTCACAGCTTTGACACACCTAAAACGGCATCGTCTGCACTATATTCGGTTCATCAGAAAGCCATGGCTGCACTAGGGCAGTCGGCACGGAGAAGTACGATGGGCGTCGCGTTCAATCTGGATCGGAGTTGGGAAGCACAGCAGGGCGCGTTGGCCTCGGTGCCGTTCGCCTGGCGGCCTGCCGCCGATCCGGGCGAACGCCCGGTCGATCAGGCTATCCGGCTGCTGGGATCTTCCGGGTTGCGCCTGTCCCTGTTTGTCTGCGGCTTCACCGGCCTGTCCAGCAGCGCTTCCTTCGCAGTCATGCAGGACCTCTTCGCGGATCGCGGTGTCATTGAGGTGCTGGACGATGGTCGAGTGGCGCTTTTGCTGATGCGTTTTGATCAGGACGATGACCTGGCGACACGTGAGGTTGTGGAGGCGCTGCGGGCACGGCTCCAGGGCGTTACGATCGGAACCGGCCCACGGGTGGAGGTGGCCGCCTTGCACCGCGCCAGCACGTCGGTCGGTGAATTCGACGACCTGCTGGACGAAGTTGCGGCGGCGGAAACGCGGGACGCTTGGATCGCGGTCGCCTGATACCGGCCTGATCCGCGATTGCCGATTCGGCTCGCCCGGAGCGGGACGTATCGTCACCCTATTTTTTGCCAGAGATCCACGCATTCTGGGCGGGACCGGTGCCGTTCCACAGACCCGGGGCTGGACGGCCGCATAATCGCTCGGCGCCTGTGCCGATGGCGATTAGGGCGGAGTATCAAGCACTTCCCACCTTCCCGGAGCACCCGCCAGCGACCTCTTGATCACAAAGTGTCGTCGGACGAACGGTTTGTCCTTGAGGTTGTGCAAAATATTTTAGATAAATGCATTTGTACCAAGGCGTCAGGGCCGGATCTGACGAACGGGGTGCTGCCGCCACGGACATGCGGCATCGCGACGAGGATACCAGGATGAACCGCCTCTACGAAGATCAGGCGCTGCGGCATGTGACCGCCATCTTGGAGGAAGCCGAACAGGGCGACCCCAAGTTGGACCGTCTGCTCGCCCATATGCTGAGCATGGAGCCATCGCCGACCGACGAGCGCATCGATATGCTGCTCGAGGGCGGCGTGTCGTGGGATACGCTGGCACCGTTGACGCAGGGCGAGGCACCGGCCTTCACGACCTCGCTGGACGCATCGCTGCCCGGGGAAAATATCGTATTCACTATGCATTCCAGCCAACGTGGCCGCTGGGCCGCGTTACAAAAGCAGTCCGACGGCGGGGAAATCGCCGCCTGGGGCGCCAACGAAGCCCTGGCCCGCCGGATCGCCGCCCTCAAAGGGCTTCAGGGCATGAGCATGATCGCCAGGTATCAGGTGCTGGAACGATGGCGGTCGGGCGTTGCTCCAGGCGCGGCGGAGCCGATTGCATCGTCGGAACGGCAGGATTTGTCCCTGGGCCTGCCGGGCGAGCGTTGGAGGATATTGTTCTAGTGCCAAGTCACATCGAATATGGTTCATAAAGACGGCCTTCCCGGATTCTTGGATGGGAGTGTCCGATGGGGCGAAGCGGCGTATCGCGAGGCGGGTACGACACCGCCCGAAAGTCTTGGGAAACCGCCGGGGGCGATCTCCATGGGGCATTATCGGTGTGACATGGCACGAATGTCGCCGCGCCATCCCTGCGCCTCGGCGATGTCCCGCGCGCCAACGTCTGCCTAAAGCAGAACGATGCGCATGGAGACCGATGCCTTCGTTACCGATCGTGGCCGAACTCAGCCCTATGTCGTCACCGTTGGGAACGAAAAGGGAGGGACCGGAAAATCCACGGTTGCTCTGCACCTGGCCGTCGCCCTGCTCAAGCTTGGCTATACGGTTGGGGGTATCGACCTGGATGCCCGTCAGGCGACCTTTTCCACCTATCTTGCCAACCGCGAACGATTTCGCGGAGACCATGGCGGGTCGTTGGCCGTCCCGCGCTATCGTCGGGTGGCCCGATCCGACGCGCCGACGCGGGCCAAGGCGGAGGGCGAGGAGTGGAAGGCGCTCAAGAAGGCCTTTGACGATCTCAGCGACTGCCATTTCGTGGTTGTCGACACACCCGGTACCGACAGCTATCTGTCACGCCTCGGTCATGCCAATGCCGATACCCTGATCACGCCGATCAACGACAGCTTTCTGGATATCGATGTCCTGGCGAAGATCGACAGGGACAAGCATCTGGTGCTGGCGCCAAGCGTCTATAGCCAGATGGTCTGGGAACAGAACAACCGGCGGGCCATGGACGGGTGGCCGCCGATCGACTGGATTGTCATGCGCAACCGCCTGACGCACATCGAAGCCCGGAACAAACGTGAAATCGCCGATCTTTTGGGACTGCTGGCCGATCGCATCGGGTTTCGCGTCATGTCGGGTTTTGGCGAGCGGGTGATATTCCGGGAGCTTTTTCCGAAAGGGCTCACGGTTCTGGATCTCGCCGAGGATCCGACCAGTCCCGCGGCCGCCGGCAGCCGCGTCTCGGCTCGGCGCGAGCTGGGACAGCTGCTCGACATCATGGGGTTGCCACAACACGCCGCATTGGCCTAGAGCAGGATCGCCTTGGGTGGAATCGCTTCGGCGATCCCACCCAAGGCGT
>JBQLZQ010000021.1:0-19537 GCA_052168355.1 Inquilinaceae bacterium | reverse complement strand
ACGTTCGACATCGACGCCAACGGCATCGTCAACGTCTCGGCCAAGGACAAGGCCACCAACAAGGAACAGGCGATCCGCATCCAGGCCTCCGGCGGCTTGAGCGATGCCGACATCGAAAAGATGGTCAAGGAAGCCGAGGCCAACGCCGAGGAAGACAAGAAGCGCCGGGCCGACGTCGATGCCCGCAACCACGCCGACGGGTTGCTGCACACCACCGAAAAGCAGCTTGGCGAATTCGGCGAGAGCATGCCGGCGGAGGACAAGTCGGCCGTCGAAACCGCGATGGAAGAGTTGCGCGAGGCCCTGAAGGGCGACGACACGGCGGCCATCACCGCCAAGACGGAAGCCCTGGCCCAGGCGTCGATGAAAATCGGCGAAGCCATGTACAAGTCCCAGCAACAGGACGCCGCGGGGCCTGACGGCGGCGGGCCGGGCGGCGACGCGGGCGGCGGGGCCTCCGGGAACGCCGATGACGGCGTCGTCGATGCCGACTTCGAGGAAGTCGACGACGACAAGAAAAGTAAGTCCGCGTAACTGCGGGACGGGGACATCATCCCCGGACCGGTCGAACAGTCGCCCCGGCGGATCGGCATTTGCGCCGCCGCCGGGGCGGTTTGTCGTTAGGTTCGGCCCAACTTACTAGGTGTTACGGGCAACATGGCGAAACAGGACTATTACGATCTGCTTGGCGTTCAGCGCTCCGCGTCGGCCGACGAGTTGAAGAAGGCCTATCGCAAGCTGGCGATGAAATACCACCCGGATCGCAATCCGGGCGACACCGACTCCGAACACCGGTTCAAGGAGGTCAGCGAGGCCTACGACGTTCTGAAAGACGATCAGAAGCGCGCCGCCTATGACCGGTTCGGCCATGCGGCTTTCGAGAATGGCGGCGGCGGGGCAAGGGCCGGCGGGTTCGACTTCAATTTCAGCGGCGGCTTTGCCGACATCTTCGACGAGATGTTCGGGGAATTCGTCGGCGGCAAGCGCGGCGGCCGGGGGGCTTCGGCCCGTGGCGCCGACATGCGCTACAATCTGGACATCACCCTGGACGAGGCCTTTCACGGCAAGCCGGCGACCATCCAGGTGCCGACCTCCGTGGCCTGCGAGGCCTGCGGCGGACGCGGTGCGGAGGGCGGCAGCGTGCCGATCGCCTGCCCGACCTGCAGCGGCGCGGGCAAGGTGCGCAGCCAGCAGGGGTTCTTCACCATCGAACGGAGTTGCCCCACCTGCGGCGGCGGCGGCCAGGTCATCAAGGACCCCTGCCGCGCCTGCGGCGGGTCGGGCCGAACCCGCAAGGAACGGACGCTGCAGGTCAACATTCCCGCCGGCGTCGAGGACGGCACCCGGATCCGCCTGGCCGGCGAGGGCGAGGCCGGCATGCGCGGCGCCCCGTCCGGCGATCTTTACATCTTCCTGTCGGTCCAGCCGCACCGGTTCTTCGCCCGCGAGGGCCACGATCTGTATTGCAAGGCGCCGATCCCGATGACCACCGCGGCGCTGGGTGGCCAGATCGAAGTCCCGACCATCGACGGCAACCGCGCCAAGGTGCATATTCCCGCCGGCACCCAGTCGGGATCGCAGTTCCGGCTGCGGTCGAAGGGAATGAGCGTGCTGCGATCGGGCGCCAGGGGCGATATGTATGTCCAGGTGCAGGTCGAAACGCCGGTCAGCCTGACGCGCGAACAGCGCGCCATCCTGGAGAAGTTCGAAAAGGCCGGGGGACACGATCAGTCGCATCCGGAAAGCCACGGGTTCTTTGCCAAGGTCAAGGACTTCTTCGAGGATCTCAAGGACTGACGGAACGGTCCGGCGAACGGCGGCACGGGCCCGCCGCGGGAGGAAAAGACAATGAGGATCGGCATCGTCGGCTGCACCGGCCGCATGGGGGCGCTGCTGATCCGCCAGGTCGCGGCCACCGAGGGATGCGAACTGGTGGGCGCGGTGGCCCGGTCGGAAAGCCCGGCCATCGGGCGGGACGCCGGCAACGCTGTAGGGCTGGACCCGGTCGGGGTCACGGTCACCGATGATCCGGTGCCGCTGTTCGCCGACGCCGACGCGGTCATCGACTTCACCACGCCGGAGGCGACGGTCCGCTACGCCGGGTTGGCCGCCCAGGGCAAGACGGTCCACATCATCGGCACCAGCGGCCTGGACGCGGACCAGGAGGCGGCGCTGCACAAGGCGGCGCGCCATACCCCCATCGTCTTCGCGCCGAACATGAGCCTGGGCGTCAATCTGCTGCTGGCCCTGGTCGAGCAGGTGGCGCGCACCCTGGACGACGGGTTCGACATCGAGATCGTCGAGATGCACCACCGGCACAAGGTCGACGCGCCGTCGGGCACGGCGCTGGGTCTGGGCCGGGCCGCCGCCGCCGGCCGCGGCATCGCCCTGGACGACCGGGCGGTGCACGGCCGCAGCGGCCACACCGGCCCGCGCGGGCGGGGCGATATCGGATTTGCCGTGCTGCGCGGCGGCGACGTGGTGGGCGACCACAGCGTGGTGTTCGCCGGTGCCGGCGAGCGGATCGAACTGACCCACCGCGCCGCCAACCGGGAAATCTATGCCGTCGGCGCGGTCAAGGCGGCCCTGTGGGCCCATGGCCAGCGGCCGGGGCTCTATTCCATGCGCGACGTGCTGGAGCTTTAGCCCGACACGCCGTCGCCCGCCCCGTCAGGCGGCTTCCTCGTCCAACGCCGCTTCCCACGCGATCAGCGCCCGCTTGCGCGCCACGCCCCAGCGGTAGTTGTGCACCAGCCCCGATTTCAGGATCACCCGGTGACACGGGATGATGACCGAGATCGGATTGCGCCCCACCGCGCGCCCCACCGCCCGCACCGCCTTGGGCTGGCCGATGGCCTGGGCCACGTCCTGGTAGGTGGCCAGACCGCCGGGCGGGATGGCCAGCAGCGCCTGCCACACCTTGATCTGGAAGTTGGTGCCCCGCAGCAGCAGGGGCATGTTGCCCTTGCCCGACGGGGCCAGCGCCTGGGCGGCCACCGGGGCGGTGGCGGCGCGGTCCTCGACCAGGCGGGCGGCCGACCATTCGGCCCGCAGTTCCGCCAGCGCCTGCCGCCCGTCATCGTGGGCTTCGAAGCTGAACCAGCAGATGCCCCGATCCGTGAGACCCACAAGCACCCGGCCCAGCGGCGTGTCGTGGAAGCCCCACCGAACGGTCAGGTCGGCGCCTCTTGCCCGGTATTCGCCGGGCGACATCGCCGTACAGGTGACGAACAGATCGTGCAGCCGGCCGGGGCCCGACAGCCCCGTCTCCAGCGCCGTTCCCAGGACGCTTTCCCGGCTGTCGAGCAGATGCTTGGCGTGCTCCAGGGTCAGGTGCTGAAGAAAGCGCTTGGGGCTGATGCCGGCCCAGCGGGTGAACACCCGCTGGAAATGGTGCGGCGACAGGCCGGCCACCGCCGCCAGTTCGTCCAGGGACGGCCGCTCGGGATAACGCGCCACCAGGTGATCGATGGCGGCGGCGACGGCGGCGTGATGGGGCCGTTCGTCCGCCGAAGCGGCCGGCGGGGGAGATTTCAGCAAAAGATCCATCGTCATGCTCCACCATGGGGTGCCGATAAGGGTCGATCGACCCGAACTGTCCCCCATCGGCAAGGTGCCGCCAACCCGGATCTTGCGACGTCGCGCGCCGCCATGTGGCCGTTGGCCCCACCGAAGATCACGATATTGCCACACCCTGTGACCGCCTATCGCCATGATCTTTAGGAATATATACGCATCGATGACGAATGGTGTATCTTGGACGTGGACACAACCTGGGGACGCGGGCGGTGAACCGGCCGGTTTTCGCGGCATTGTGAAGGAGTAGGTCCATGACCGCCCTGTTGAAGGTGACCGAAAAAATGGTCGGCCGGGCCGACCGTCGGGATTTCAGCGTGCGGCTGGTCAGCGAACGGGTCCGCGCCCGCGACGTCATCGCCGCCCATGTCGAGCAGGAGGTCGTCCGGCAGAACGCGGACCGGTGGCGCGAGCGCGCCGCGCACGACCGGGTCAAGTCCCTTTTTCTGGGGATGGACGAACATCCGGTCGAGGCCCAGCTCAACGGGCCCGGCCCGTCCGCCCGCTACCTGCAACAGCTTGACCCGGCGACGGAGATTGAGGCCGCGACGGGGGCCCTCGAGACGCGGAAGATCGTCATGCTGTTCGACGACCGCCACGTTGAGGATCTGGACGAGCACCTCACCGTGACCGACACCAGCGTGGTGACCTTTCTGCGCATCGTGCCCCTGGTCGCCGGATGACGGGGTTCTGGTCCCGTCTGGCGGGCAGACTGCCGTTTTCCGATCCGCTGCCGCAACCGTCGCCCGAGGCGGAGGCGGTGCTGAACGCCATCACGGATGAGTTGATCGCGTTGATCGCCGCGCGGCCGATCGAAGAGCGGGGCCGATCCCGCGGCAAGCTGAGCGAGTCCGCCAGTTGGGAGGCGTTGAAAAAGGCGCCGGCGGACCGTCAGATGGAGGTCGCGCTGTGCGGTATCGTCGTGAACAGCCGCGATCGCAGCCTTATCGGCGGTGGCTGGGAGCACTGGGCCCGGCTGGACATACCGATGCAGATCGCCAGCCAGATCTTGCGGGACGGGACGCTGCCCTTTGCCGAACCGCATCTGGTGCCCTTGCTGCGCGCGGCCGTGCGCCGTCCCAACCCCGCCGAGAACAGGGTCCCGATCGGTCCCTTGCTGGGCGCGTGCGAGCGATATCTGGACGGGACGGCGGCAACCGGCGACCTGCGGCGCGGTTTGGAGGCGCTTCTGTCCCACTTCCACAGGCACGGGTCGGGCAGGACGGGGGCCCGGGACAGGGAGAAGCAGGGCCGGCGCATCCTGGAGATGCTGGAACCCGGCACCCGCACCGACGACCCGACGCCGCCGGAGGGGGAATTCCGGACGGCGCTGCAGGACTGGCTGGACGGGTTGCCGGATCGGTCCCGTCGCGACTGGGAGGCGCTGATCGCCCATCTGGGACAGGCCGTGGACAGGTCCAAGCCGACCAGGGCCTGGCGGAAGGAGGCGGCGCCGCTGCTGGACGCGGTCGGTCGGGATCGGGCGGCGGACCGGTTCGTTGCGTGGATGGACACCATCGCGCTCAACCCGTCGCGCGAGGATCCGTCGCTGGACATCGCGCGGGGAGCGATCTGGCTGTGCGCGGATCTGGACCCGGCCGTCGTCGTGCCAAGCCTTGGCCGGTTCGCCACGGTCTGTTTCAAGAAGATCGCCTGGGTCGGGGCGCGGTCCGTGAAGCTGGGCAATGCCTGCCTGCTGACGCTCGAGACGATGGCGGAGCACGACGCCGCCGTGGCCGAACTGGCGCGGTTGCGCACGGTGATCACCTACCCCTCCGTCCGGTCCCAGATCGACGAGCGGCTGGACCGCGTGGCCGACGACCGACAAACCACCGTGGAGGATTTGGCAGAGGCCAGCCTGGGCGATTTCGGCCTCGACGCGGACGGAACGGCGGAGACGGTGCTGGGCGATGCCATCGCCACCATTGCCGTGACCACGCATAACGTAACGCTCGGCTGGCGCACGGCGGACGGCAAGCCGCGCAAGGCCGCGCCCGTCGACGTAAAGCGGAATTTTCCCGACGACCTCAAGGCGCTGAAGGCCCGGGCGAAAGCGATCGACGCGGCGCGCAAGGCGGTGCTGAGGCGGCTGGAGGACGGCTGGGTCGAGGGGCGCGACTGGGACGTGGCGGACTGGCGGGCGCGGTTCATGGACCATCCCGTTCGGGCCCCCATCGCGCGCGGCCTGATCTGGCGAATCGGCACGGGCGACCAGGCGCAAAACGGCATGCGGGACGGCGATCGCCTGACCGACCTCGCCGGCCGCGCTGTCGACCTTCCCGACGGCGCGCGCGTGGCGCTGTGGCATCCCCTGGACAGCCCGGCGGAGGACGTGCTGGCGTGGCGCCGGCGGATCATGGCGCGCGGGATCACCCAGCCGCTCAAACAGGCTTATCGCGAGATCTATGTCCTGACCGACGCCGAACGCCGAACCGGCACCTATTCCAACCGGTTTGCCGCCCATATCCTGCGCCAGCACCCGTTCCACGCCCTGTGCCGGGCCCGCGGCTGGCGGTACGATTTGATGGGCGACTGGGACAGCCACAACATGCCCGAGCGGCACGTGCCCGCGCGCGGACTGTCGATCGACTTCACGGTCGAGACGGTTGAAACGGCTGGCGCGTCGGGTATCGGCGTATTTCTACATCTGGCCAGCGACCGGATCGGCTTCATCGACGACCAGAACGGGCCCATGAGGCTGGAAAGCGTCCCGCCCATCGTCTTTTCCGAACTGATGCGGGATGTCGATCTGTTCGTCGCGGTGACCAGCGTGGCCAACGATCCGAACTGGACCGATGGCGGACCCGACGGGCGGTTCGGGATCTATTGGCGCGAGCACGCCTTTGGCGACCTGAGCCAAACGGCGGAAACTCGCCGCGACGTTCTGGCCGATATTCTGCCCAAGCTGGCCATCGCCGACCGCGTCAAGATCGTCGGCCGGTTCCTGGAGGTCCAAGGCAAGCTCAACCGCTACAGGATCCATCTCGGATCCAGCAATATCCAGATCCTGCCCGACAACGTCTATCTCTGTATCGTGCCGGCTTATGCGCGGGGCAGAGCCGTCGCCTTGCCTTTCGAAGACGACGCCATGCTGGCGATTATTTTGAGCAAGGCCTTCATGCTGATCGACGACGACAAGATCACCGACGAGGCCATCCTCAGGCAAATGAAACGATGAGCCCGATCACGCCCGGACTCCCGCCTCGCCGAACGGGCGGCGCAACCGGTCCAGCGCGGCCATCAGGGCCTGGGCGAAGTCCAGCCGTTCCTCCGGCGACAGAAAGGCGCCGACCACCAGCGATTTTCCGTGGCTGGTCAGGGTGACCTGGCTTTCGTGGCGCGGCGGATCGTCCATGCTGACGCGCAGCCAGTGGGGCTGGAAGGTCCAGATCCGCCGCCCGGCCGGCGAGCCGCCCTTTTCCACCGTCAGCGCGCTGTCGGTCAGCCGCACGGTCTCGTAGATCGCGGCGCGCCGGTAATTGTACCGGAACGCCAGGTACAGGATCAGCACGTCCAGCCCGAAAAAGCCGAACACCGGCCATGCCCCGCGAAGGAAGAAGAAGCCGCCGACGCTGAGGCTGACGACCACCACCGCCGCCATCAGGAAAAAGAAGCCGCGCCGGCTGAGGCTGCAATGGGGGTGCAGGATGGCGTCGAACAGCACCGCCCCCCGTTCGACGGCGGTTTCCCTGGCGTCCGCGTGTGCCGGGTCCTTGTCCATGACGACGCTAAATTAGCGCGTCTTGAGCCGCCGTCAAAGACCGCGTGCCGCGGCACCGTGGCGCACGGGGCGCCTCGGTCGACAGGCATCCGACCGGTCGCAATCCGGTCGTCGGCGGGGTAGGATCGCGCCCCATGAAGCCCCACGACGTCGACACCTTCTTCAGCCGCCTGGCCGCCGCCGATCCGGAACCGCGGAGCGAGCTTGAGTATCACAATCCCTTCACGCTTCTGGTCGCCGTCGTGCTGTCGGCCCAGGCCACCGACGCCGGGGTCAACAAGGCGACGGCGTCCCTGTTCCGGACGGTCGATACGCCCGAAGCCATGATTCGCCTGGGTGAGGACGGGCTGAAGGCCCACATCAAGACCATCGGTCTGTTCAACGCCAAGGCCAAGAACGTCATCGCGTTGAGCGAAATCCTGGTGCGCGATCATGGCGGCGCCGTCCCCGCCGACCGCAAGGCCCTGGAGGCCCTGCCCGGCGTCGGCCGCAAGACGGCCAATGTGGTCCTGAACGTCGCCTTCGGCCAGCCGACCATCGCCGTCGACACGCATATCTTCAGGGTCGGCAACCGCACCGGGTTGGCCCGGGGGAAGACGCCCGAGGAGGTGGAGCGCAAGCTGCTGCGCTACGTGCCGGCGCGCTGGCGGCTGCATGCCCACCACTGGCTGATCCTGCACGGTCGCTATGTCTGCAAGGCGCGCAAACCCGACTGCCCGTCCTGCGTCGTCAGCGATTTGTGCGCGTACCGGGCCAAGACCGTGGCGGCGTAAGGCGCCACGCGGATCCCCGATCGGGAAGATCAAGCCGTTGGAGCTCGGGGAAAGAGGACCCGAGCCCCGCGCTTGATGCGGAGCCAGGGCGCGGCGGGACCGCGAGAAACGCGAACGGCGCCACCGTCCAGGGACCTCGGCTCAAGGCCGGGGATCGTGTCCTTGTTGTTTGGGGCGTCTCCGTTCGATGTCTCTCCCCGCGAGCCCCGCACCCGATGCGGGGCCTGTGCGCGGCGGCGCCGATCGCCTTTCCGGCGGCGCGATCGGCCGCATCAGGATGTCGGCGTCGTTGCCGGTCTCGCCGCGCCGGCCACAACCGACGCCAGGCAATCGGGCGCGTCGGCCCCCAGGGTGTGGCGGCTGCGGCTTTCCGCGTGGGTCACGGTCAAGCCATCGGCCCCGTCATAGAGGAAAAGATCGACCACGCAGGCCGCCGTCCGGTACTGCCAAAGCTCCCCGGCGCCCTCGCGCCGCCGCAGTTCGGGCTGACCCAGTAAGGCGGTCACCGCATCCGCTTCCATACCCACAAGGGTTGCCGGGACGCGCACCGGTCCGGACCGGTCACCGGCACCCGTTCGGGCATCCGGCATCGAGGATGCCGCGCACCCCGCGACCGCGATCAGGCCGGCCAGCAGCCAGACCGCGCTAGAGCAGGATCGCCTTGGGTGGGATCGCTTCGGCGATCCCACCCAAGGCGTGAATCCTACTCTATTCATAGAGTTAGAGAGCGATTCACGTCATTGGTGGAAGCGGGTCCGCTTCTACCAATGACGATCGCGCTCTAGGTGGCGGACAGACCCGCATGACGGCGATCAGTCGGTCGTTGTGTCGGGTACCGCCGGTGCGTCGGTCGCCTGGGGGGTCTCAAGCGGCGTCATTTCGCCGATGATCCGACCGCCGGCCTCGACCGCGATCTCGCCATAGCTGAGCTTGCCGGAGACCACGCCGTCGGAGCGCAGGGTCAGACGGCCGCGGACCGTCAACTCGCCGTCGAATCGGCCCCCGATGTCGGCGGTTTCGATGTCGGCGCTGCCGTTGAACTTGCCCGCCGACGAGATATCGATCCGGCGGCAGCCGCGCAGCTTGGCCTTGATCTCGCCCTCGACGATCAGATGGTCGCAGGCGGTGATCTCGCCCGACAGGGAGATATCGCGGCCGACGATGAGCTGGCGGCTGGCGTCCTTGCCCTTGTCGGTCGCGCGGCGGCTGTGCATCGTCTTGTCGGCCCCGCCGCTGGGGTCGATGGCATCCGCCGGCATGGCCGGCTTGAACGCCGGTGCCGAGGCGCGCGATCCGATGGGCATCGGCGGGATATCGTCGTCCGGCAAGGATTGAATGGGTGTGCCCGCGGGATCGGGCCGGCCCCCTTGCGCCCCAAAGGAACGGGCACGGCTCTCCGCATCCTGGACAGTCTTCTTACGGAATACCGACATTTCCCCTCTCTTCTAACAATGTGGCGACCCTGAAGGCCCCAGGGACGAAACATTAGGAGCAAAAGATTAATGCTTCTTTACCACATCTCTTAAGCATTTTTTACTACTATTCTTCAAGTCCGCCCTGCAAGTTTCTGAAAAACATGAATCATGAAAGCGGTTGCCAGTATCGGCACCAGAAGATTGAGGAACGGCACGGACAGCAGCATGGCAATGGCGATTCCGGCGACGAAGATCCGGCCCCGTTCCGCCGACCGAAGCCGGCGCATGTCCGCCGGCGGCATCCGGCGCAGGGCCACCATCTCGAAATATTCGCGGCCCAGCAGGTACCCGTTGACCCCGTACAGCACCACGATGTTGAGCACCGGCACCAGAAACAACGGCAGCGCCAGAAGGTTGAAGAGCAGCAGGACGAACAGGAACCGCACCCCGGTGCCGATCGCCTCGGCCAGGCTTTGCGATCGTGGCGGGCCCAGTGTCGGGTAATGGCGGGCATCCACGGCGTCGGCCACCCGATCCAGAAGCAGGCTGCTGATCAGCCCGATGACCGCCGGCAGCATCAGAAACGTCAGCACCACCACGCCCAGCGTGCCCAGCACGTCCAGGGTGGTATCGACCCATCCCCATGAGAAGAGGTCGAACGAAGTCAGGATGAAGCCGACGGCCACCGCCAGCACCAAGGCCAGGCCCAGGGCCGCCAGAACGCTGATCCAGATCACCCGCCGGACGGGGGGATCGCCAAGCTGGTCGAAGGCGCGAAACATGGCGGTGAACATGGCGGCGTTACCCGATAGCGGACGGACCCATCGCCCGGTTTTACGGTCCGATCCGTGGCGGGAGCAAGGCGCCCGCCTGCCGGGCGGCCGCTTTTTCGACCTGAAACCGGCCGCCGCCCTTGTCGGTGGCGGGGGCGTGCCTATACTCCCGCCTCATCGCTGGACCGGTCGTCCCACAATCAGGCGGAACTCCCATGGCCCCCTCGCACCATGTCATCTGTATCGGCAACGCCATCGTCGACATCATCTCCCACGCCGACGACGCGTTTCTGGAGGACAACGGCCTGGTCAAGGGCGCCATGACCCTGATCGACGCCGACCGCGCCGAATCGCTTTACGAACGCATGGGCCCGGCCCTGGAGATGTCCGGCGGATCGGCCGGCAACACCGCCGCCGGTGTCGCGTCGCTGGGCGGCAAGGCCGGCTATATCGGCAAGGTCTGCAAGGATCAGCTGGGGACGTTCTTCGGGCACGACATCCGGGCCGCCGGCGTGACCTTCGCGACCGCGCCGATCACCGGCGCGCCGCCCACCGCCCGGTCCCTGATCGTCGTCACACCGGACGCCCAGCGGACCATGAACACCTATCTGGGCGCCTGCGTCGAGCTGACCCCCGCCGACATCGACGAATCGCTGATCGTCGATGGCGAGATCACCTATGTCGAGGGCTATTTGTGGGACAGCCCGTCCATGAAGGACTCGGTGCTGACCGCCGCGCGATTCGCCCACAAGGCGGAGCGCCGCTTTTCCCTGACCCTGTCGGATCCGTTCTGCGTCGACCGGCACCGCGAGACGTTCCGGGACCTGGTCGACGGCCATATCGACATCCTGTTCGCCAACGAGCACGAACTGATGGCCCTGTACGAGACCGAGACCCTGGACGACGCCATGTCCGCCCTGCGCGGCCGGTGCGACATCGCCGCCATCACTCAAGGCGCCAAGGGGTCGACCATCCTGGCCGGCACCCACATCTATGACATTCCGGCCGAGCCGGTTGCCCGCGTCGTCGACACCACCGGCGCCGGCGATCTTTACGCCGCCGGGTTCCTGTACGGCCTGGCCACCGGCCAGCACCCGGCCGAATGCGGCCGGCTGGGCAGCATCGCCGCGGCCGAGATCATCAGCCATGTCGGCGCCCGGCCGGAAACGCCCCTGTCCGGCCTGATCGACAGCCGGGCCGCCTGATCCTCGCCCGGGGCCGGGCAACCGGCGCCGTCAGGCCGCGACCGGTGGCCGGTCAACCGCCACCCGGTCGATCAGGCCAAAGGCGATGCCTTCCTCCGGCGTCATGAACCGGTCGCGTTCCATGGCCGAATCGGCCTCGGCTTCGGTCCGTCCGCAGTGCTTGGCCAGGATGCCGGCGATTCGCGCCCGCACGTCCAGCACTTCCTTGGCGTGGATGGCGATATCGCTTGCCTGCCCCTGAAAACCGCCGGACGGCTGATGGATCATCAGCCGGCTGTTGGGCAGCCCGGCCCGCTTGCCCGGCGCGCCGGCGGCCAGCAGAACGGCGGCGATGGACGACGCCTGACCGATGCAGAAGGTGCTCACGGCCGGCCGGATGTACTGCATGGTGTCGTAGACCGCCAGTCCCGCCGTCACCACCCCGCCGGGGGAATTGATGTACAGGGCGATTTCCTTGGTCGGGTTTTCCGATTCGAGGAACAGAAGCTGGCTGCAGATCAGGCTGGCCATGTCGTCCTCGACCGGCCCGGTCAGGAACACGATCCGTTCCTTCAGCAGCCGGGAATAGATGTCAAAGGCGCGTTCGCCGGCGCTGGTCCGTTCGACCACCATCGGGACCATAAGGGCGCTGGCGGCGCGGGGCGGGATGCGGTTCATGGGCGGGGACTTTCGGTTCGGGGGCGGAAGACCCCGACCCTATCCCGCCGCCGTCGGGGCGATCTTGAACGTTCTTACGATTTGGCTCGGCTTCCCGGATATGCGGGGAAGATCGGTTGCCAAATCCAATACACATCGAAAATGGATAATTATTATACTATATTTATCCATGTTCTTCGAGTACGACCCCGAAAAAAGCGCCGCGAACAAGACCGATCACGGCATGGATTTCGAAGAAGCGCAGGAAATCTGGACCGATCCGTGGCTGCTGGAAGCGCCGGCCAATACCGACGACGAGCTCCGTTTTTTGGTGATCGGCAAGGTCCGCGACAATCACTGGGCCGCGATCTGTGTTCATCGCGGCGATCGCATCCGGATTATTTTGGTGCGCCGGGCCCGAAAGCAGGAGATCGAACGCTATGAAAGCCTCTGAATTCGACCGGAAGTTCGATGCCGGCGAGGACGTAAGCGATCACGTGGAGTGGACCAGGGCCAAACGTCCCAACACCGACTTGAAACGGGTGAATGTGGATTTCCCCGCCTGGGTCGTGGAGGGGCTGGACCGGCGCGCAAAACATCTGGGGGTGACCCGCCAGTCGCTCATCAAGCTTTGGATCGCCGAACGCCTGCAATAAGCCGAAGATAGGGCGCTGACGGCGAAGCGGCGGACCACGCCATGAAAATGCGCGCTGCGCCCGCGTTACCGCGCGACGACGGCTTCGCGCCCAGGATTGGCATGGCTCGTCGGACTAGGAATAGGCTGTGCCATCCTTGTGCACGAACCGGCCGTCGGCGTTGGTGCTCATCATGTCGATGTCAGAGCACGTCGTGACGTCATCGGGCTGGCGCGAGCCGACTTCCAGATAGACCGCCATCGCGTCCGATTTGTTGATCAGGTGGTGACCGTTGCCGGAGCCCTTGGCGAATGCCGCGCAGTCGCCCGCGCGCAGCACCGTCTCGCCGCCATCCTCAATCAGCGTGAGCTCGCCTTCGAGCAGGAAAACAAACTCGTCTTCGTGGGAGTGCCAGTGGCGCTGGCTCGACCAGTTGCCGGGCGGCAGGCGCATGAGATTGACCCCGAAATCCGTGAGCCCTCCGGCGTCGCCCAGCCGCTGCCGTACGCGCTCGGCACACGGTGCGTTAAACTGCGGCGGATAGCCCGTGCCTTTGCGCGCCGGCACGGCGGCTATATCGATCTTGGGCATGATTGTTCTCTTCCGATCGGAGAGTCAGGATGACACGACCCCCGCATGCCGATGCGCAGCGTGATCTTCACGCCTTCACGGCAACCGGGTCCGTGACTTATCCCAAGCCCGTATCGACCTCACCCGCCGTTCGCGGGCGGGGACTTTCGGTTCGGGGGCGGAAGACCCCGACCCTATCCCGCCGCCGTCGGGGCGATCTTGAACGTTCTTACGGTCCTTCCCGTCCCGCGCCGCCTGCCGGGCGATGCGTCCGGGTGTCAGGCCGGTGCGTTTTTTCAGCGCCCGTGTCAGGTGGCTCTGGTCGGCGAAGCCGCACGCCGCCGCCACGTCGGCCGGCGTCCCGCCCTGTTCCAGGAGCCGCCGCGCCTGGTCCACCCGCCGCCGGATGAGATAGCCGTGGGGCCCCACCCCTTCAGCCTGCCGGAACAGTTCGGACAGCCGGGACGGCCCCAGCCCGACCAGCAGCGCCAGCCGGCCCAGCGGGATGTTTTCCGCCAGGCTGGCATCCAGCAGGGCCTTGGCCCGGTCGAGCGCGGCGTGCCGGGACGCGCCGGCCCAGATGACCGGTGCCCGCCCACGGCGTCCCCAGGCGCCGGGCGGGCGCCGCGACGGCGCGCCGATCCGGGGGGCCGACCCGCCCGGCCGGACCCGGCCCGGCCGATGGATCGTCAGGGTTCCTGCCACCATGCGTTCACCGTTGAGATCTGGCCATAGAGGGGAACCGTGTCGACAAAGCCGAGATTGCCCCAATAGGCGATGCGGTCGACATCGGTGTGATAGAGCGGAATGACGTAATGGCCGTGCAGCAGCACCCGGTCCAACGCCCGGACCGCGGTCACCAGCGCGTCGCGATCTTCCGCGTCGGCCACCTGGGCCGCCAGGGCATCGACCACCGGATCCTTGATCCCGGCATAATTGCGCGTGCCCGGCGTATCGGCCGAGGTGCTGCCCCAATAGAAATTCTGCTCCGCCCCCGGCGACAGCGATTCACGCCACCAATGGATGATCATGTCGAAATCGTAATTGTCGCTGCGCCCGGTGTACTGGGCGCTGTCGACCGTCCGCACCTCCGCCTCGATTCCCAGGCGTGACAAGTTTTCCGCCAGGGCCAGGGCGACGCGTTCGTCGCTGGCGCTGTTGAGCAGGATCTCGAAGGCGAAGGGCTGCCCGGTTTCGGCATTAACCCGCGCGCCGTCGCGCACGACCCAGCCCGACTCCTCCAACAGCCGCGACGCCTCGCGCAGATTGCCGCGGATGTTGCCGCTGCCGTCGCTTTCGGGCACCGCGAACGGCGTGGTGAACAGGGTTTCGGGCAGCCGGTCGCGGAACGGTTCCAGCAGCGCCAGTTCCGCGCCCTCGGGAACCCCCCGCGCCGCCAGCTCGGAATTGACGAAGTAGCTGTCGGTGCGCTTGTAGGCGCCGCGCAGATAGTTACGGTTCACCCACTCGAAGTCGAAGGCCAGACCCACCGCCTGACGCACGCGAATATCCTGGAACAGGTCGCGGCGCGTGTTGAAGGCAAAGGCGCGCATCCCCAGCGGTCGGCTGTGCGGCGCGATCATCAACGTCACCCGACCGTCGCGCGCCGCGGGAAAGTCGTACCCCGTGGCCCAGCGGTCCGGATTGAACTCCAGCCGGTAATTGTACTCGCCGGCCTTGAACGCCTCGAGCTCGATGGCCCCGTCCCGGTAGTATTCGAAATCGAGGCGGTCGAAATTGTTATGGCCGCGAAACGCCGGCAGATCCTCGCCCCACCAATCCTCCACCCGCTCATACCGGATCGACCGTCCGGGATCGACCGACGCGATCCGGTAGGGCCCGCCGCCAAGAGGGATCTCCAGACTGGTCTGATCGAACGGATGGTCGGTGTAGTAGGCCTTGCTGAGCACCGGCATCAGCCCGATGATCAGCGGCGTTTCGCGATCGGCCTCGTCATTGAAGACGAAGCGTACGGTCCGCGCATCCAGCCGCTCGACCCGGGCGATGCGGCCATAGTTGCGCCGCTGGCCCGGCGTTCCCTTTTCGCGCAGCGTTTCCATCGAAAACACGACGTCGTCCACGGTAATGGGCGTATCGTCATGGAACCGGGCGTCGGGATGAACCTCGAAAGTGACCGACGACCGGTCGGGCGGCGTTTCGATGGTTTGGGCGACATAGCCGTAGAGCGTGAAGGGCTCGTCCCACGACCGCGACATCAGGGTCGGGAAATGATACTCGGCGACCCCGGCCCCCGGCGTTCCCTGGACGATGAACGGGTTCAGACTGTCGAAGCTGCCGGAAACCGCGCGGCTGAGCCTTCCGCCCTTGGGCGCGTCGGGATTGGCGTAGCGCTGATGGGTCGCGTCGGCATCCAGCGCCGGCGCGCCGTGCATGGCGATGCCATGTTGCGGACCCGTCTCCTGGGCGTGGGAAACACCGCCGGCCAACCAGAAGACAGCGGCCAGTCCGGCGGCGGCGGCGCGGCGCGAATGGGTCATGGATCGGTTCTTCATCCGGGCAAATCGGCGTAAGACACGCCACAGTTTCCGAAAGCCGCGTGGCCGACGCAAGCAGATCCTGGCGCCGGCTCCCAAGGCCGGGGACGGTCGCGGAGGCAGCGGACAAGGACGCGACGATCTTTCGCACATGCAGCATGGCCAACGGGAACCGCTTTGGCGTAAGGTCGGCCCGCGTCGAAATTCCTCAGACATACAACAGGTTTCGTCATGGACCTCGCCAGCATCCCGGTCGGCTTCGCCCCGCCCTGGGACGTCAACGTCATCATCGAGAACCCGGTCGGCGGCGACCCGGTCAAGTACGAGCTGGACAAGAAGTCCGGCGCCATGTTCGTCGACCGGTTCCTGCACACCGCCATGCATTATCCGGGCAATTACGGCTTCATTCCGCATACCCTGTCGGGCGACGGCGACCCGGTGGACGTGATCGTCATGGGCCGGGTGGCGGTGATGCCGGGCGCGGTCATGCGGTCGCGGCCGGTGGGCGTCCTGGTGATGGAGGACGAGGCCGGCGACGACGAGAAGATCCTGGCGGTGCCCATCGACAAGCTGCATCCCTACTACACCGACATCACGTCCTACCGGGACCTGCCCGCCATCCTGATCGATCAGGTCGCCCACTTCTTTACCCACTACAAGGATCTGGAGAAGGGCAAGTGGTCCCGCATCCTGCGCTGGGGCGAATCCCACGAAGCGGCGGAGATGATCCAGAAGGGCGTGGAACGGGCGCGACAGGCGCCCGACTGACGACGCCCCGCCCCGGCGGAAACCCAAACCGGACCGTGCAGCGATGAGCGTCCGCAACCTCGACCGGCTGTTCAAACCCGCATCGATCGCCCTGATCGGGGCCAGCAACAAACCCCGGTCGATCGGCGCCGTGGTCGCCGCCAACCTGTTCACCGGAGGCTTCGACGGGCCCATCATGCCGGTCAATCCGCATGAACGATCGATCCGCTCCGCCGTCAACTACCCCTCGGTGGGGGCCCTGCCGACCACGCCGGACCTGGCCGTGCTGTGCACGCCGCCGGCCACCGTGCCGGGCCTGATCGCCGAACTCGGCGCCCGCGGGACCAAGGCGGCGGTGGTCATCACCGCCGGCTTTGGCGAAGGCGGCGACGCGGAGGGCAAGGCGCTGACCCAGCTTATGCTGGACGCCGCCCGGCCGCATCTGATGCGCATCGTCGGGCCCAATTGCCTGGGGCTGATGGTGCCCCAGGGTCACGTCAACGCCAGCTTCGTTCACGTCGCGCCGCTGCCGGGCGATCTTGCCTTTATCAGCCAGTCCGGAGCGATCGCCACCTCGATCGTCGACTGGGCCACCCATCGGGGCATCGGCTTTTCCCACATCGTGTCGCTGGGCAACATGGCCGATGTCGATTTCGGTGATCTGCTGGACTATCTGGCCGCCGATTCCGGAACCCGCGCCATCCTGCTGTACGTCGAATCGGTGACCTTCGCGCGCAAATTCATGTCGGCCGCGCGCGCCGCGGCGCGCAGCAAGCCCGTGGTGGTGATCAAGGCGGGGCGCACCGCGGCCGCGGCCAGGGCCGCGTCGTCGCACACCGGCGCCCTGGCCGGGTCGGACGCCGTCTACGACGCCGCGTTCCGGCGGGCGGGGATGCTGCGCGTGTTCAACCTGGCGGAGCTGTTCGACGCCGTCGAGACCCTGGCCAGCGGGCTGCGCATCGACGGCCCGCGGCTGGCCATCCTGACCAACGGCGGCGGCATCGGCGTGCTGGCGACCGAGGCCCTGGACGACGAGGGCGGCGTGGTCGCCGACCTGTCGGAGGACACGGTCCGGGCGCTGAACCGCGCCCTGCCGCCGACCTGGTCGCACGGCAACCCGGTCGACATCATCGGCGACGCGCCCGGCCGGCGCTATGCCGACGCCCTGTCGGTCCTGCTGTCCGATCCGGGCCAGGATGCGGTGCTGGTGCTCAACTGCCCGACGGCGGTGGCCGACAGCGTGGAGGCGGCCCGGGCGGTGGTCGAGACCCTGGAGGCGCGCGGCCGCGGCCCGGTGCTGACCAGCTGGCTGGGCGAGGGCGCGGCGGCCGAGGCGCGGCGCCTGTTCGCCGGCCGCCGCATTCCCAGCTACGAAACCCCCAGCCAGGCGGTCCGCGCCTTCATGCACCTGGTCCGCTACAAGCAGAACCAGGAACTGCTGATGCAGACCCCGCCCGCCACGGTGGGGAAGACGGCGCCCGATGTCGAGGCGGCGCGCCGGATCATCGGCGCGGCGCTGAAGGAAGGGCGGTCCTGGCTGACCGAACCCGAGGCCAAGGCGGTTCTGGAAACCTACGGCATTCCGACCGTCGAGACCGTGATCGTCGGCAACGCGCCGGAAGCGGCCGAGGCGGCCCGCCGGATCGGCCGGCCGGTGGCGCTGAAGATCCTGTCGCCCGACATCACCCACAAATCCGACCTGGGCGGCGTGCAGTTGGGTCTGACGACGCCGGAGGCGGTTTCGGAAGCGGCTGAACGCATGGCCGAGTCCATTGCCAAAGCCCGGCCCGACGCGCGCATCGAAGGCTTTACCGTTCAGCGCATGGCCGACATGCCCGACGCCCACGAACTGATCCTGGGCATCGCCGACGACGCCGTGTTCGGACCGGTGCTGCTGTTCGGCCAGGGCGGGACGGCGGTGGAGGTGGTCGACGACAAGGCCGTGTCGCTGCCGCCGCTGAACCATGTCCTGGCGCGCGACGCCATGGCCCGCACCCGCGTCTGGAAGCTGCTGCAGGGCTATCGCTCACGCCCGCCGGCGGATCTGGACGCCATCACCGAGGTTCTCATCGCGCTGTCCCGGATGGTCGGCGACCTGTCGGAACTGGTCGAACTCGACATCAACCCGCTGCTGGCCGGTCAGACCGGCGTTCTGGCCCTCGACGCACGGATCCGGGTGCGCCCGCCCCTGCCCGCCGGCACCAAGCGCCTGGCCATCCGCGCCTATCCCCAGCATCTCGAGAAGGGGGCGGTCCTGCGCGACGGACGCGCCTGCACCATCCGGCCCATCCGGCCCGAGGACGAGCCGCTTTTGCAGGCCATGCTGGGCAAGTCGACGGCGGAGGACATCCGCCTGCGGTTTTTCACCCCGATGAAGCGCCTGACCCACGAGGTCGCGGCACGCCTGAGCCAGATCGACTACGACCGGGAGATGGCCCTGATTGCGACGATACCGGCCGCCGCCGGCGTCTCGGACGGTCCTAAGGACGGGGAGGAAATGCTGGGCGTCGTGCGCATCGCCGCCGACCCGGACAACGAGCGCGCCGAGTACGGAATCATGGTCCGTTCCGACCTCAAGGGTCAGGGGCTGGGCTACCTGCTGATGGAAGAGATCATCGCCTATGCCCGCGACCGGGGCCTGCGCCAGATCCACGGCGAGGTCCTGCGCGAAAACACCACGATGCTGCAAATGGCGCGAGAGCTGGGCTTCACCGTGGCCGGCACGCCGGAAGACCCGTCCCTGATGAAGGTGACGGTCGATCTGGACCCGCCGGTCGCGACGGCGGAGGGAGACGTCCCAGACGCATGAACACACGATCCCCGGCCCTGAGCCGGGGTCGGTGCAGGACGGCGCCGTTGGCGTCTCGCGCGGCCGCACCGATGGGCGCGGGCCCCGCATCGCGTGCGGGGCTCGCCGAGAAACGCGTCGGGCGCAGACGCCGGAAAAACAGAGACACGATCCCCGGCCCTGAGCCGGGGTCGAAGCAAGAC
>JBQLZQ010000020.1:0-87754 GCA_052168355.1 Inquilinaceae bacterium | reverse complement strand
GGTGGTGACGTCCGAGGCCTCGCGGGCGCGCAGCACGGACAGGAAGATGGCGACGACGATCGACATGATGCCGCCGGCGCCGGCGATGATCGCGCCTTCGACGAAGACCCGCGGCGCATAGGCGTCGTACCAGTACCACCACCAGAAAAAGGCGGGCGGGATATAAACCGGCCATTCGAAGAAGGCGAACCATGGCTCGCCGAGCTCCGGTTGGAAGCCGAGCCGCCAGGCGGTCCACTGCGTCGCGGCCCAGACGAAGAGCAGCGCGACCAGGCTGACGATCAGTATCTGACCCCAGAGGATCTTGGTGGCGGGGGATTGGACGTCGCGTTTCGTCATGGGGTTTTCTCCGGTCGGCGGCTCAAAGCGTCAGGCCGCGTTTGCGGCCGAGCGACCAGTCGACGCCGCCGCCCGGGGTCATCGTGCCGGTCACGCTCTGGCCGAGATGTTTTTCGAGTTGCGGCTTCCAGGGCACGAGTTCGAAGCCGAGGCCATTATCGAGCATGGCGAAGCGGCCCGAGGCGAGATCGAGGCGCTGGCGATAGACGCCGGCGATGGTCTCGCCGTCGCCGCTCTTCTGCCGCTTCAATCCCGTCTCGGCTTCGAGCTTCGCGCCGGCGACCGCGAGGTCTCGCTCGCGCAGCGTCTTCAGAAGATCGCGAGAGAAGCTGACGCGGCCGGCCTGTCGTGTGGCGAGACCCTCCGCCGCCAGATGATCGATGCGCCGTTCGAGCGCGGCGGACACCTCGGCGCCGAAGCCGCTCGCACCGAGCGGCGCGCGCTCGCGGGCGAGTTGGAGCCGGTCGAGCCAGGTCGCGCCGTCGGCCGACACCTGCGCTTCCAGCGTGAGGTCCGATCGACCGACCAGCGACAGACGCGGACGGCCGCCTTCGCGCGGGGTCCAGCTCCGCGACTCGACGATGCCACCGACGGGCGTGTCTCCTGTCATGTCGAGATCGGAAAAACGCAGGTGGTGGACGCGCCCGTCGACGCCGTCGATGACGGCATAGGCCTCGCCCTTCAGTTCGTCATGCAGGCCGCGGTCGACCAGCCGCCCGAGGATCGGTTCGGCCGGGTCGGCCTGGATCGCGAAGTCGGCCAGCGACCGTTCGGCGCCGCTCCCCATCGCGCGATGCATGGTCTTGATGATGTCGCCGCGCGTGGCGAGATCGCGCAGTGTCTGCTCGGCACCGGGCTTCATCGTCCAGACCGCCGGGGCGAGCTTGTCGGCGACGCCGAGCCGTTCGAGCGTCTGTGCGCGGCCGATCAGCCGCCGGCGCAGATCGGGGTCTTGCGGTTCGGGCGATCCGGGGCGCAAGTCGGCGACGCCGCCATTGTCATCGCCGAGGCTGCGCAGGGCCCGGTCGAGCCCCGTCCATCGTTCGGCTTCGACCTCCTTGTCGAGGCCTGCCGCGATCTCCTTCTCGCTGCGCGGCCCGAGCTCGAGTTCGACCAGTTGCTCGGCGCGTCCCCGCAGTCCGGATGAGATGTAATCGCGCGCGATGACGAGATCTTTCCCGTTATCGGCCTTCCCGCGCACGAGCACATGCACATGCGGGTTGTCGGTGTTCCAGTGTTCCACCGCGACCCAGTCGAGCTCGGTCCCGAGGTCCCGTTCGGCCTGGCTCATCAGGTCGCGTGTGAAGCCGCGCAGGTCCTCCATCTGAACCGCGTCCTCGGGCGAGACGATGAAGCGGAAATGATGACGGTCGTCTTCGGTGCTCGCGGCGAAGGCGCGATCGTCGGCGGTGTCGTGCTCCTTGTCGAACATCGCCGCATCGCGGCCGTCCTTGGTGACCCCCTCGCGCTTGAGATAGTCGATGTGTTTGGCCAGCGGCGCCGACCGGAACTTCTGTCCGCGATGGCGCACGATCCGTGCGTTGACGATGACGCGGCGCTGCGTCCGGGCGAGGCCGCGCGAGACGTTGACGAAGCGACCGCGGCCGAAGGTCGATCGTCCGGCGCGTCCACCGGAGGATCGGAAGCGATGGCCGGTATGCCCCGCCTTCTTGGCCGCGCGCATGACCTGGCCGACGAAGCTCTTCGCCTTCCGGCCCGGTGTTCCCTTTTCGCGGATACGGCCCGGGCGGATGCGGATGTCGTCGCCGCGCCCGCTCACGGCGAAACGGCCCATGCTGGCCGAGTGGCACGGCAAAACGGCAGGAAAATCAGAGCGCTAGCGGTATGGGCGGCACTGTCGCCCGTTGTGCGGCGTGCGAAAAACCCAACAACAACAACGCCGTAGCCGCCTCGCGCGCCCGGCCTTTTATCTTGCCCTCCTGCCGTTGTTCCACTCTCCGTGTGTTGCATTCCGACCGGGGATGCGACGATGCACGCTGTCGTGCGCCAGACTCCGATTGGGGCGATCATTGCGATTCCCCCGCCTGGGGCCGGACGAAGAGACCTGTCGGGCGCTCTTCAGGCTGTACGAGATTTAAGAGCGCGGGCTGGGCTGACGGTCCATCGGATGCTTGCTCATCGGCGCTTGGTTGGTCACCTGAACGCCGATCGATCCGCGCGACGAAGAGCGGTGCGGCGCGCCAATCGACGACAATCGTCGTGCGCTCGCTCTGCGGAGGAACTGTCGGCGCGCCGGTGACGACGGGCGCCAGGGCGGTGACATAGGCGCGGGTTTCGCGCGGCAGCGGGCGGCCGGTCGCGAGGTGCTCGGCGTAACGCTCCGGTCCCGCATTGTAGGCTGCGAGAAACCCCGGCGCGCCGAAGCGGTCGTACATTTCGCGCATGTAGGCGGCGCCCGCCAAGATGTTGTCGCGGGGGTCGAACGGATCCTCGCCGAGATCGTAGCGGGCGCGCAGTTCGTCCCAGGTTCTGGGCATGATCTGCATCAAGCCCATGGCCCCGGCGCTGCTGACGGCGAGCGGATCGTTCGCGCTTTCGGCCCGCATGACGGCGCGTATCCACCGCTCGGGAATGGCGAAGCGCTGCGCCGCTTCCGCAATGTAGACGTCGATCGCTGCCCCGTTGATTGTCGCCTGCGCGTCGGCTGAAACGTCGACGGTCTGCTGTGAAACTGCGGCGGATGGGCTGCTGAACAGGAGCGCGGCTACCACAAGCGCTGCGGGACGGACCGCGCCCAAATGTCGAGCAGTCTGCGAAAGGCGGACCATCCGTCAGTCCTCCCGCGTCCAGATCGGCGTCGCTTGGCCGATGATCGTCTCGGCGCCGAGCGGCCCGAAATACCGACCGTCCAAGCTCGCGGGATGATCTGCGTTGAGAAAGAAGACCTCGCCGTCCGCGAGCCTATGGCAGCCGCTCCAGACAGGCAGCGGGCGGTCGAGCCGGTCGCGCTCGCGCGCCTCGGCGATGGCGTCTCCGTCGATGCGGATGACCGCGCCATCGCGGCATACTTCGGCGCCCGGCAATGCCGCGATGTGCTTCAGGAGCGGCGTGTCGCGACCGAGATAGCGGTTCTCGACGAGCCAAGATTCGAGCGGCTCGGGCGGCCGCACGGCGACCAATGCACCCACTTTCAAGGTCTCGATCGGGGTCACGGCGTAAAAGCCGACCGGAACGCTGGGCGATGGGTTCCAGAGCACGACCGGGGGGCTTCGGACGACGGCCGATGCGCCGATCAAGGCGAGCGCCGACCCGCCGAGGATGAGGGTCTTGCGCGCGCGTCTCATGCGTCGATCTCGCGGCGCTTGAGCCAGGCGTCATGCCGCAGTTCGGTATAGGCGCGCGGGTCGAGCCCGGTGGTGAGGCGGTTGTGGACGTGCCGCCAATGGTCCGGGCAGACGTCTTCTGGGGCCAGCCCGAGCGCTTCGATCTGGTCGATGGCGAGCAGCGCAGCCTCGACTTTCGGCCAACCGGAAAGGCGCAGCAGCATCTCGCCGCCGGGCGTCACGCAAGGGACGGTCGAACAACTCGCGCCCGGCTGAGCGGCGCGCAGGATGTCGATCCGGCTCTCGACGGTGCCGTAGTCGTTCGACGACCATCGGACGAAGGCGAAGACCGCGCCGGGATCGAAGCCGACGGTGCTCCGACTGCGGCTCGTCAGCGTCTCCTGGACGATGCGGCCGAAGCGAATCCAGCGCTCGACCTGCCCTTCGATCCACACAAGATCGACTGTGGTGCGGGGGCTCATGAGCGGCTCTTGTTCGCATAGGCGGGCGAGATTGCCGCGTGCCGTTTGGCCGGCAGCACCGTGTAGCCGGTGTCATCCGAGGTCGATGACTTCTCGCCGCGGCCAACCCAGGCCTGCAGATCATCGACGGCGTAAACGACGCGTCCGCCGATCTTCGAATAGCGCGGGCCGGTGCCGTAGGTGCGGTGTTTTTCCAGCGTGCGGCCGGAGAGCCCGAGAAAACGGGCGGCTTCGGGGGTTCTGAGATAGCGCGGCGGAAGGCCGGCATTGGGATCGGGCATGGGGTGCGCCTCCGGTGCTTGCGCCGCGCCGCGGGATGCGGCGGGCTGTCGGAGGTCACAAAAGCGGAGAAGCGCGCCCGGGAGGGATGACGATCAGTGGGCGGCGGAAACGTCACCCCCTGTCCAGGACTGAGGCCGGCGGTCGCTCGGTGTGGTTAGAAGGGGATATCGTCGTTCGAAGCATCGTCGGTGGACATGCGATCGGCCTCGATGCGCTCGATGAAAGCCAGTGACGAGAGCACACAGTCGACGATGAATTGCGCTTCCGACACGACCAAGAGATCGTTGTCGTGGGCGAAGGATCGCTTGTTTCGCGCGTCGTTCAGCCCCTCGAAGAGCTTGTGCTGGACGCGCAGCGTTGGCAGCGCGAATGCGCTGACGTCGCCGCTATCGCGCAGCAGTTTGCCATACGCGCCGAAAATAGCGTGCAAGGGCGTCGAGGCATCGACGGGCGCGCCGCGCTCGGTGAGCAGCGCGCGGAAGCGTTTGACGCAGTAGGTGTGCAGCCGGTCGATCGCCACATCGGGCTTCTCGGCAACGAGATCGCCTGCGATCGAGGCGCGAAGCTTCGGCAGCGTGGTGTCTCGGGAGAAGTCTTTGAACGCGTCGTCGAGATTCAAAGAAGACGCATTGTCGAGCTCGTCCGTAAACTGGTCGAGCCAAGATTTGAGACGCTCTTCCTCGCGCGGATCGTCTTCTCTGTATCCATCGAGACCACAGCGATACGCCCAAAGCGCACGCAAAACCTCTGCGACGAGACGCGGTTCGGCGACTTCGACGAAGCCTCTCAACGTCTTGCCTTTGCTGTGACCCTCGATCTGAAAGCGCTGTTGGAAGATGTCGAGGTCGAGGGTTTCCTCGAACCATTCGGCCATCGTGCGGTCGGAGAAATCGAGGACGTAACCGCCGCCGCTATGAAATATGCGATCGAACGTAGTCCTGTGCTGCGAGGTCAGGCGGCGCGTCCGCCCCAAAGTTGGCGGCGTATTCGAAGCATTTTCTCGTTCTGTCGAAGTCATACTCAAAAGATAGATAGAGCACTGCCGCGATTGCAACGCAGCAGGTTTCGAGGCTGATCAATGCAGTCTCCCTTGCAAGAGCCGCCGATAGCCACGGTCGATCAGCATGCGGCCGTGCGCTGCAAGTCTCGCAATCTGTGCCTTTAGCGAGCTCGTCTTCCAGGGTTCGTCGGCGACACGACGGCCGCCGAAAAAGGTGGTGGCGATAGCTTGGTAACTCGCGCCATCGCGGCGTCCGTCAATGCAGCGGAGCGCCCGTTTGAGTCGCTCGCGGCGTTGCGGGGTAATCGGTGGATCGGCCGTGCGCTCGATCAGCCTGCGTCGCAGTCGGTCGGCTGCAGCGACACGGGTCGGCCAATCATCGTCCAGCGGGATCAGGACGCCAAGCGACTCGGAGGCAGTGTCCGTGTCAGCGCCGACGAGAACGGCGCCGCTGTGAAGGCGCATCCAGGAGAGGCCCCGGTCATCGGTGCGCTGCTCGGCGATGTTGTCGGCGAAGCTGACGGATGGCAGCCCGAGGTCTGGCAGAGCCGCGACTAGGGTGACGACGGCAGGCGCGATCTCCGGTCGCCAGAAGACGGGCGCGCTGGGTGCGGCGATGTCGGGATCGACAGGGAAATCGCAACCCCCAGTCAGAGGGCGCTTCTCCGCCATGTCGCATCCGCGCATAGTCCGCGCGATAGCTCTCGTTGCGTCTCAGGCACTCCCAGGCAAGCCCGGAGACGTCGAGGCTGTCGAAATGGTCGTAGGCGCGATCATCGCGCCAGTCCCGCGACATGGCCGCACTCCTCGCAGCGGGCGCACAACCGACACGGCGCCCTGCCGCAAGAGTTTCGGGCTCAGGTTCCTGTTGCCTAGGCCTCGGGGCGGCATTCGGTGATGCGTGCTGCGCATCACCTTGTCGCTTTTCGTGTCAGGGAAGCCCGCGTTGAAGGAGGTCTCTGTAGCCGTGCTCCGTCATCCAGCGTGCGCGGCCGAGATGGCTCGCATGCACCCGTTCGGCGCGTTCCGGCTCGCTTTCCGGGTCGATGCCGAGCAGGATTCTCGCGACCTCGGCGACGGAAGCGCCGGAGTTCTCGGCGTCCAAGAGGCGCACGTACAATTTCAGATGCTCCCGGTCGTAGACGGTCACGCAGTCCGCCGCTGGCGGCGCATCAACGATCGGCGGTTCGGGAGTGCGGGTCATTGCAGAGGTCCTGGCGGGCTTTGCCCAAATGATTAATGGCCCGGAAACCATGACAGACGCAACCGCCGGTCAGTTGAAACGGACCGAAGCGCGGCAAGCCGTCGGCGGGTCGGCCGGTCCGCGTATTATAATACGTCGCACTAAAATACGCGATCCGCAATGTGCTCACGGATGGATATTCGTGAGACATTTGGCAGCAATCTCAGACACTACCGGCTGAAAGCTGGCATCAGCCAGGACGCACTGGCGGCGAAGATGGGCGTCGATCGCGCCCATGTGAGCGCCATGGAACGGGGCCAGCAGAACGTAACGATCGTGACGCTCTGGCACGTGGCACTGGCGCTGGAGGTCAAACCGGCGGCGCTTCTCGACGATCGGCCGAAGGACGACTGAAGTGAGAAGCGGCCCCGCCCGTGATCCGGGCGGGGCGCACAGTGGCGGCTCAGTCGGCGTTCTGGCGGCGGGCGCGCGACCAGATGAGGCTGTAGCTCTCTTCGCCCTCGATGACGGTGTCGTCGAAGAGGTTGGCGTAGATCGGCGCGGTGAAGCTCGGATCGTCGAGCTTGAGGCTCAGATAGTCCCGGCCTTCGTTCGAGGTCTTGGACCAGGCGGCGCCGATCTCGGCGCGGCCGACGAAGACCCGGTGGCTCGGCGCGTTGCCGTTGGATGAGCCTTCCTCGGGGACGATGCGGACGTTCTTCGCCTGCACGCTGAGGGTGACGATCTCACCGACGAACTCGTTGCCGGTCTTCTTGAAGGTTCCGATGGTGGCCATGTCAGTTCTCCTTTTGGCTTCGAGCCCGCGCCCTTCGCGGCCTCGATGGCGATCGGACAGGCCGGGGCGATCCGCCGACGCAGCCATTCATGGCCCGCAGCGTGAGCGGAGGACGGCGGGGACGGTCTTTCTTGCCTCGCGAGGAATGGCCCTCGGCCAGGGGAAGAAAGTCCGTCCCCGCCGTTGCGGCCGAGGCGGTCGTGGCGTCAGCCGACCCCGGCCAGATCAGCCCATGGAGAGGCCGTGATGGACGCGGGTGAAGTGGTATCGGAGGAGACCTGACAGCCGCGCATCAGAAACGGCAAGAGCCCAGCGGCGCGCCTCGTGCAAAGACAGGCTGTAGCGTAGAGAAGGGCAAAGGATACTCAAGCTATGGGCGATGCCTATACGCAAAAGCAACCGTATTTATGTCGCCGCGATCGGAGCCGGTGCTGTCGGACCAAGCTCTCGTATGAATTGGCTGGCGTGAAGAATGGCTTGACCATATCTCTGCTGCGCAGGGGTAATACCAACTGATAACGCTTCGGCAACGGGCATCTGGCGAGAATAGGTGAGGATGAGCGTTCCAGGCTTTCCATGCTGCGGCGCTGCTTTGACGCGTGTGATACCGACGTAGAACAGTCGCCGTTGTTCTTCGAGATGTTGAGCCTGTTCGGCAGGCGTTAGGCCATCGGCAGGCGGCCTTGGAAGGAGGCCTTGAACGCAGCCCGCGATTACTGTGACCGGCGCGCTAAGCCCCTTGCTCTTATGCAGGCTCATAATTCGCACGTCTTCGATTTCTGTTGGAATCTCCGGCTGACTGATTGCCGTCGATAACTCGCGGACGAATTCACTTCTGTCTTGATCTGTCGTTGTGTCGAGAATGGCGAGTGCGAGTTCACGAACGTCCCGAGTTGAGGGTTGTCCATCCGGGAAAACCTGATCGACGACGCTCCGAAGATCCTGAAGCGCCTCCAGATCGTTTAGGGCCTGAACGATTTCTCGAAAAGACCCGACAATACCGTTTGTGTAGGGCAGTTGAAGAACGCCAGATTCGAGCTGCGTCATTACCTCCCACGGCGATATACCATGGTTTTCGCAATGATCTCGAACCCGGCGATACCCGGCGGCGTGCCAATTGTTCCCATCCACACCAACCAGCCAACGCAGCGCGACTCGGTCTTCTCGGTCTACAAAAAGTTTCAGCAGCCCAAAGGCGCGCTGCGCATCATCATGGCTCAACTCAGATTCGGCGTAATACGATTTCGTCGGGACATTCTGAGCTATCAAAGCCTCATAAACGGGTGTTCCGAATGCTCGGCTTTGCGCGAGTACGAGAATGTCGCCGGGAGGTGTTCCGTTTGCGATCATTTCTGATACGAGCGTCGCAACACCAGCAACTTCTTGCGTGATAGTTGGATATTGAACAATCCGAACGTCACCTACGCCATTGGCGGGCATCGGGTTGAGGGGGCGCGGCACCGGACGTAGAACGTTTTGTCCAATTAGGCTGTTCGCAATCTCGACGACTTGGGTTGGACAGCGACGACATTCATCAAGGCCCAGATCATCCGCGCCAGCATTCGTATTGAGCCATTCTCGTATCCCATCAGGGTGCGCGTGTTTGAAGCTGTAGATCGACTGATCGTCATCACCGACTATGCAAACGTCTGCCGCGTTAGACATAAGCTCAATAACGCCCTGTTCCGCGCGATTAAGATCTTGGTATTCGTCTACAAGAATGTGCGTGTATTCGCTCCTTTCGGCGGCGGCAGGATTTGAATGCAGGTACTGGTGGAATTGAGGAATGACTTCGCCAATCAGCATTGCCTCGTGAAACCTGAGCCACGCAAGAAGGTCGGCCTGAAATGCTGCGTCCGCTGGGTTTGGTGCGTATCCAGGTTGTTGATGTTGAAGGCGCGCCCAAGCCGCCTCGTAAGCCATTCGAAGTTTCTTTACCTGCCGCTTACCGCCGTGCTCTCCCATGAGATCACATATAAGCGGCTCAAGCTCAAACTCGTTTAGTGGTCGTGGAACGCGATTGGTGGCGGCTAATACGTGGTTACGCATCAGCATCCGCAGGGCAAGACTGTGGAGAGTCACGCCTTGAAGATCGTCACAGCCGGGAACGTCCATCCCAACGAGTTCGCGATGTAAATCCTCGGCGGCGACACGCGTGAAGGTCACTGGCAAGATTGCGTCAGGCGCCACGCCTGTTTCCAACAGGCGCGCAACCCTTCGTTTCATCGCAAATGATTTTCCAGTGCCGGGACCGGCAACGACCCTTACGCGACCATTTGCCGACGACGCTATCTGGTATGCCGGTGTTGCCGGATCGAGACCTTCTGACCAAGCCAATAAACTCTCCAGATCGATTCGGTATGATTAAGGGTTATGTTAAGCTGGCATACAATAGGCGAGTTCTTTGCTAAATCGCGATGCGCGTCCCTGCCGTCGGGTCAATACCCCATAGGGACGAGACGAGGGCTGTGTTTATGGCTTCAACCGTCATTCGCCGCACGGCTGGCGCTGATCAGGGCTGACGCTTTCGGTGTTTCGTCTTCCGGTCCGGCTAGCGCCGCGACCCGCGACCACGCCGTGACGCCGACGATGACGGCGCTAACGCTGGCGAAGACGAGCGTCCATGTGTCGCCCGCACCGCCCATTCCGGACAGGCCCCTGATGGCGTGAAAGCCGGCGATGCCGGCGGGGAGCGCATAGAGCGCGCCGAGCGCGAGACGGATGGGCGTCGAGCGTATCGCAGCAAAGGCGATCTGGCCCAGGATGAGCGTCGCGGCGCCGGCAAAGAAGGCCGCTGCGATTGCGCTGATGAGACCGACTTCTGACGTGTAGAGATAGTGCCCGACGGTCACGGCCACGAAGAATGGTAAAGCGTAGACGGCGAGGCTGAACAGTATCCAGCAGATGACCCCTAGGCCGAGCAGGCTAAGTGCTGTTGAAACAAGCATTGGCGATCTCCTTCGTCAGGACGGAGCGCCTCCACCACCGCCACGGCGCAATCGAAGTATAGCGAAAGTCGCCCCGCGCCGGAATGCTCCGGCGCGGGAATAGGTGATGCGGTCCGGGCATCACGGGGTCATGGCGCGCGATGCGCTCGCGTGCGGAAGTCGTATAGCGGAATGCCGAGTTTCCGCGCCTTGTCGGCGAGGTTGTCGGTGATGCCGGAACCGGGGAAGACGATCAGCCCGATCGGCAGGACTTCGAGAAGTTGGTCGTTGCGCTTGAAGGGGGCCGCCTTGCCATGGCGGTTCCACTCCGGCTTGAAGGCGATCTGCGCAACCTTGCGACTGTCGGCCCAGCAGGCGGCGATCTTCTCGGCGCCTTTCGGGCCGCCGCCGTGCATCAGCACCATGTCGGCGTGCTTGGTGTGCACCCGGTCGAGCGCCGCCCAGATGGTGCGGTGATCGTTGCAGTCGGCGCCGCCGGCGAAGGCGATCTTCGGTCCCGACGGTAAGAGCGTTTCGATCTCGGCCCGCCGCCGTGCCGCGATGAAGTCGCGGCTGTCGATCACCGCGGCGGTCAGTGTGCGGCGACTGGCGAGCGACCCGGAGTGAGGACGCCAGGTCTGGCCGAGATGGGCCTCGAAGAGTTCGGCGGCCAGGTCACGCATCAGTTCGTAAGCGTTGCGCCGTTCGATGAGCGTGACGCCCTGTTCGGTGAGAGCCTCCAATTCGACCGAACGGACTTCCGAGCCGTCCTGTTCGCGCTGGGAGCGCTTTTGGGCCTGTTCGTTGTCGTCGAGGTCGCGTTCAACGCGGGCGCCGGCCCTGTGGAAGAGATTGACGGACGACCAGAGCAGGTCTTCGAGATCGGGTTCGAGGCGCGTGTCGCCGAGGGCCACGACAAGGGCGTCGAAGATGTCGGTTAGCGCGGCCTGCAGTGCTGTGGCTTCCGGCAGCGGCCTCGGGTCGGGCTCGTCCGTGAAGGGACGGTGGCCGTAGAGCTGCAATTCGTCGAGGAGCGCAGCGGTCGGCGATGCGCCATGCGGCTCGTCGGTGTCGGCGGTTGTCATGTCGGGTGCTCTCCCGGTCTTGAGACCGCGCCTCTCGCGGCCTTTCCGGGCGCGCAAGAGCGGGGGCGGATCGGGCCTGCACCGCCGCCGTGCGGCGGCCGGAGCGTCAGCGCAGGACGGCGGAGGCCGCGCGATTTTGCTTCGCGCTGCAAAGCGGGCGGCGTCAGCCGAACGCGGCGGAAAATCGCGGGGCCGCAGCCGTTGCCGGACCGGTTCGGTTCCGCTCCCGTTGCCCGCTCTCAAAGGCCGAAGGCGGGGCGCTGAAGCGCCGGAGCCGGTCACGACGGGTCCACCGTCTCCGACGCGCCGCTTGCACCGATCATTGCCGTCCGCCGTCTCCGTGCCGGGATGAAGCGAGCGGCGTCCGCTGGCGCAAGTTGGCCCATGATCGCGGCAGCCAGTGCCGCCGCTCCTTCGGCGCGCAGGTCGTCGTTGAAGTCTGCGCGCATCGGGGCGAGCGTCTGGGCTTCGATCCCGTCGCTCCGGGCTCTAACGGCGAGTGCTGCAGTGGCCGCCCGGCCGGCTTCGTCGGCGTCTTCGGCGATGTAAAGCCGCTTCAGGTCGCCCTGCAGGATGAGCGCTTGAAGATGGTTGGCCGAAAGCGCGGCGACGACTGGCAAGCTGGGCAAGGCCATCCGTATCGAGAGCATAGTCTCGAGACCTTCGCCGGCGACCAGGACGTCGCGCGCTGCTCCGACGCGCACGCCGTGTCCAAGCAGATGGCCCATCGCCTTGCGCGGTCGGTCCACCGGCGCCTTATCGACAGTTGCGGGATCGAGCCAAGTCCGGTGCAGGCCTGTGATCTCACCGGACAGGTCGGTGACTCTGGCGAGCAAGGCCGGCCATGCGTCAGGCGTCGTCGATGAGGCGTCTTCGCCGCGATAGTAGCACCGCGGATGAAATCGGAGCGCCGGCACATCGCTTATGCCGGCGATGCCGCGTCCCGTGAGATAGCGTCCCGCCAGCGTGCCCTTGATGGGTTTGCCCATCGCCCAGAGCCGTCTTGCGGCCTCGGGCGATCCTGTGGGCGCGGACTGTCTTGGCGGCGGTTCGGGACGCGGCAGGCTGAGGAACCGCCGGGCCTCGTCGAGCGCGTCGCGCAAGCTGGCGAGGTTCCGGTTCGCGGCGATGAGGTCAACAAGATCGCCATGCTCGCCGGTGGCGGCGTCGGTCCATTTGCCCGCCGCGCCGGGGCCGTAAGATGGACCGGTGAGCCGGACGTAAAGGCTGCGGCCCGGCGTGTTCTCGATGTCGCCGACGATCCAGTAGCGGCCTTGCCGCCGACCGTTCGAGAGATAGTGGCGGCAGACCGCTTCGGCTTCGCGGCCGAGGCGCCGGGCGATCTCCGCTGCCGCGCTGTCCATGGGCACCTCCATTGCGGGAAAAGAAAAGGGCCCGCCGTCGCCGGCGGGCCCGTGATGTGGGAGTTGGGGGGACGTGCTTCCCATCACTCCGCCGCGACGGGGGCTGGTAGGGCCGCGGCGAGATCATCCTCGCCCGAAGGTTCGATTTCCCCCATGGCCGTTTCGCCGCCGTTTGCCGCCGATTGCGCTTCGCCCTCGATGGCGTCGGCCTCATCATGGTCGACGCGTTCGACGTCGGGTTCCGCGGCGTTATCGGCCGACGTCGGCGTCCGAAGCGGTTCGGGCAGCCAGCCCGCGCCGTCCAGCAACTCCGCAGCGGCCTCGACCATTGCGGGCTTCTTGAACCCGGCGATCCGGTCGGCGGCCTCGTCGCCTTTCGCCTCGCGCACGGCTTCGAGGATCCGGGCCTTGGTGACGCGGGCGAGATAGCTGTCCGCCGTCGGCGACCAGCCTGCCTTCGCCATGTCGAGTCCGACCGCGGACGCGAGCGTGTCGGCATGGGCGAGCGCACGCGGCTTGCGGTTGTAGGGCTCGTAGACCGCGTTGACCGTCATCGCCACACAGTAGGCGAACAGCAAGTCGCGGCTGTCTGAGTCAAAGGCCCTGAGCGCATCCCAGAGGTCTTCCGGGTGCTTGGGCAACGCCCTGAGCCAGTTCTCCATGCTGGCTTCCAGCGACTGAGCGTAAGACGTGTCGCCGAGCCCCGGCGCATGACTGCCGAAGGCAGCGCTCCGCGGCTCGATCTCGACGCAGGTGTCGAGGCCGTAGCGATAGAAGAGCCGCAGCGTCATGGCGTGCACCGCCGCCAGGAAGGCGGTGTGCGGATCGTTCGCCAGGGCGTCGCGGAGCGCGACCGTGCGATGGGCGGTCAGCTCCGACATGAGGCGGTCGGAGAGCGGGCGAATGCCGTCATCCTCGTCTTCGTCGTCCGCATCGACCGGGGGGTCGCAGACGTCGATCGCATCGGCGTCGTCCGACCGTTCCTCCGCGTGCGACGCGTCAGCTTCGGTTTCCGGCTCCTCGACCGGCGGTTCGTCCTCGGGCCGCACATAGCCGCGTTCGATCCGCAATCGGCCGGAGCGGTCGATGCTGACGAAGGCGCCGGCGAGAGCGACGTCGTTCGCATCGAACTGGACGGGACGGTCCTGCAAGGCCTCCATCGCCGTCTCGATCTCTGAGAGGCGGATGTCGGCCTCTTCCGGCAAGTCCTCGGATTCGGCGTACTGCTCCTCAAGTTGTTCGTATTCAGCCTTGAGGGCGCGGTAGGTCTCGGTCTCCTCATCGCTCATCGGCTGCGGCTCGCCGATGATCCGGCGCAGGTTCCATGTGCGGCTGTAGGGGAACTCGGTGGCGACCTCGATCCACTTCCAGCCCTCGACGCGAACCGCTTCGGCTTCGCGCTCGAGCTTCTCGGCGACCAGCTTCTCCAGGAGGCTCGCATCCTGCAGCCAGCCGCCGTGGTCCGGTTCGAAAAGATCGCGCAAGACCGCGCCGCCGGCCTCGACATAGGCGTCTACGCCGATGAACTCCGCCCGGTGATCCGAGGCGCGCACCGCGCCCTCGGTCAGCATGCGGCGGATTTCGTAGGGCTGTTTGTTGTAGTGCCGCTTCAGCGCCTCCCAGACCTGTTCCTGGCGTTCATGGTCGGGATTGACCGTGAAGGCCATGAGCTGATCAAGCGTCATCTCCTCGTCGGCATAGGCTTCCAGCAGCGTGTCTGAGACGGCGGCGAGTTTCAGGCGCTGCTTGACGACGCCGACCGAGACGAAGAAGGCCGCCGCGATCTCTTCCTCGGACTTGCCTTTCTCCCGCATCGCCTGAAAGGCGCGGAACTGGTCGAGTGGATGGAGCGGCGCCCGCTGGACGTTCTCGGCGAGGCTGTCTTCCTCGGCCAGACCTTCGGTCCGTACGATACAAGGCACCGGGGCGGTGCGGTTGAGGCGGCGCTTCTTCACCAGCAGTTCGAGCGCCCTGAAGCGGCGGCCGCCGGCGGGGACCTCGAACATGCCGGTATCGGCGCCGTCCTCGTCCAGCACGGGCCTGACCGTGAGGCTCGCCAGCAGCGTCCGACGGGCGATGTCCTCGGCGAGTTCCTCGATCGAGACGCCGGCCTTGATGTGGCGAACGTTCGCCTGGCTGAGCACCAGCTTGTTGAAGGGGATGTCGCGCGAGGCGCTGAGGGTGATTTTCTTGGACTTGGTCATGAGACTTCTCCGCGACGGGCGGCCAAGAGACACTCTCTCGGGCCTGCAAACCCGTCACGAAAACCACGGCCCACCTCTCCCTCTAAGGGAGCAATGGACCGTGGGCGGACGGTAAAGGTGGAAGCGGAAAGCCTACGCGGCGCGCTCCAGGATCGTCTTCGCGCGGGTCTCCATGGCAAGCCGCGCGTCCTGCTGCGGTTTCGATCGCGCGACGGCGGTGATGCCCTGTACGAAGTCGAACACGCTCTCGGGCGGACGGCCTTCCTCGGCGAGGACGGTCTCGACGACCTTCGCCGTTTCCGCCTTGGAGAAGCCGCGCTTCCTCAGGAAGTCGGTGCGGTCGTCGTCGCTGCGGGCGACGATGCGCTCGCGCGCAGCACGGATGCCCTGGATGAAAGGTTGTGGTGAGGAGTCCGCGAAGCTGGCTAAGGCCGGCGCAGCCTCATGCGCGAAGCGGTTCGCGGCGTATTTGGAATGCCGGATCAAGATCTCCTGGAAGTCCTCGACGCCCCAGAGATTGCGGTTCTGGCAGACCGCGCGGAGATAGAAGCTGGCGATGCCGAGCGTCTTGGCGCCGACCTCGGAGTTCCAGCAATAAAAACCGCGGAAGAACAGGTCGGGCGAACCGTCGGGCAGCGTGCCCGCCTGGATCGGATTCATATCGTCGACCAGGAAGAGGAAGACGTCGCGGTCCGAGGCGTAGAGCGTGGTCGTGTCCTTGGTCACGTCGACCATCGGATTGTAGACGCCGGTCGACCAGTCGAGGACGCCCGGCACCTTCCAGCGCGTATCGCCGACGCCGTCGCCCGCGATGCGCTGCACGGCAGAGACGAGTTCGTAGTCGTAGATGCGGCCATAATCCGGGCCGGTAACGGCGCGCAGCTCGGTGCGACCGTCCTCGGTCTCCAGCGTCTTGACCTGCTCGGCGCGGTGATTGGTCAGACCGTATTGCAGGTTGATGCCGGCAAGCGGCGCCGGGAGCTGGCGCAGATAGGCCGCCGGCGCGCTCACGAGGCTGGCGAGCTGGCCGAAGCTCCAATGGGTCGGCGCGACCGGCGCCTCGGCGTCCGGAAGGACGAGCGCCATCGTCTCCGGATCGTCGCGATGAGCTTCGACCCGGATCACCGCGCTCTCGATCGTGCGCGTCTTGCTCCGCTCGGCCCGGCCCTTCACCGAGGCGTAGAGGTCTGAGAGCGAGAGATACTTCTCGTCATCGGGCCGGGAAAACCATTCGGACGATACCCGCCCATTGTGCCCGCCGCGGGACACATCCACCTTGTAGCCGCCGCTTTCGGGGCGGCCGTTCATGATCTCGATTGCACTCATGGCTGATCTCCAGGACGGGGCGGTCCGAGAGCCTCTCTCTCGACCTCCAAACCCGTCACGGCGAAGCCGCGGGCCTCTTGCTCTCTCCTGACCTGTCTCGCCAGTAGACTACTGGGTGAAGGAAGGCGTCACCTGCTTACGGCGCCCAACGAAGGGAAAGCGCGCCTTGAGCGGGATGACGACGGAGAGTGATGAAGCTGGACGCCTGCTCACCGAGGCTGCGGAAGCTGCGCGCCGAGGTGAGCCGATGGTGATGCTTGAGGCGCTTGCGGCGAGCGGGTTCCTGGATGGACTGGTCCGCCGGCTGCAGCGACAGTGGAGCGCCCTCCCGCCCAATGAGCTCGATGAGTGTATTGCACAGGCGGTCGATGCCGCGTTCGCCGCCGTTTCGAGCGGAACGACGGTCCGCGATCTGGGAGCCTGGTTGTGGAAGACCGCTCAGAACAAGGCGCAGGACCGTTGGCAATCGGAGTACGCCGTCCGCTCGCCAGACGCCAGCGCTCTCGATGGGCATACGGCTCCGGATCCGGAACATGAAGCCGAGCGGGCGCGCCGTGATCAACGTGAAGATGCAACCCGCGCCGAGGCCATACGGATTGCGCGGGAACTGATCCCTCGCATTGGCGATGGACAGATCGTCGATGTCATGGAGCTGGTGATCGACGCCGCAGCGCAACGCCTGCCCGACCTACCAGCAGCTTCGATCGGAGAATCGCTCGGCATCAGCGAAGGGGCTGCTCGCAAGTTGGTGTCACGCGGATTGAAACGGCTACGCCGCGAGGCAGAGCGAGCAGGCGTGACCATGCCTACTGACATACCAGAAACTCAGATGACGGACGAAGGAGAAGAGACATGGTGATGCGCGACGAGATTCAAAGGGACCTCGGTCGTCTGCTAGAAGCGGCCGAGGCCATGGCGTCCGATATCGGCGACATGGTGGGGGATATCCTCCGCGAGGGCATCGAGCGGCCGTTGGGTGCGGACGAAGTCCGCGCGCTACTGACTCGAGTTGTCGAGGTTATGCGAGGCGCTGCTTTGGAGCGGGGTGATACCACGACCGTGGCGGTTCTCGACAGAGAAGCACAAGCGTTCCTCGATCGAGTCGAATCGGTGAGGTCGCGGATCGGAACTGGCCGTCGAGATGAGACGCCCCGCTCGGACGGTGGTGGCTCTAAAGCCGTGGATGTGTCTGAGCGTCAGCTTGAACTCCAAGCTTTCGATGGGATCGTACCGCAACCGGTTCGGCCGAGCCCCGTATTCCACGAACGCCCGGTGGCCGTCGTCGAAGGTTTTGTGCGCACTAAGGACATCCGGTTGTGGGACGAGAACGAACGTCTCGATATCCACCTGAACCAGTTCCAGCAGAAGTTCGGCCGGCGGCCCGACTCGGACGAGCTGTTGGCGATCATGCAGGGTGAGATGGCGCTGCCGGGAATCGACAGCACCGACCAGTTCGCAATCCGCGCGCTGGCCAAGAGCATCGCGGTCAACGGCGTTCGAAAGCCACCGATCATCGATGTTGACGGCACATTGCTAGACGGAAACCGCCGCGTTACGGCGTGCTACTACATCCTGAACAGCGACGACAGAGAGTTCTCGGTCGAAGAGAAGCAGCGTGCGGAGTGGCTCAAGGTCTGGCAGCTGACCGAACACGCGACGGCGCAGGAGCGCGATGCTGTCATAGTCTCCCTCAACTTCGAGCCGGACTTTAAGCAGGACTGGCCGGAGTATGTAAAGGCACAGAAGGTGCACGAGCACTACGAGACGCTCGTCACGCTGGAGCCGCGAGCCAACCCGACTGCAGCCCGCCTGAAGGAGATTCGGCGGGAGATCGCGCGTCGCTTCGCGCTCTCAGTGGACGAAGTGTCGCGTTACATCAACATGGTGAAAATCGCGCAGGAGTTCGAGGAGTATCATGTCGTTGAACGATCCAAGGACGCCTATGCAACGAAACATCGAGCGTCAGATAAGTTCCAGTACTTCGACGAACTCAACAAGGGTAAGAACCCGGGCGGTGTAAACTGGTCTCTGACCCAGGAGGACAGCTTCAAGCATCTCGTGTTCGACCTTCTGTTTGACAACAAGTTCTCTAACTGGCGTCAGATCCGTGACCTCAAATACGTCTATCAGAACGAGGATGCCCTTGCAGAGCTTCGAAAGGCGAGGGACGAGGCAGACGTCGAGGTCGCCCAGGAGAAGGTCGACGATGCGATTGGGATCGCGCGGACAACGCGAGCCGAACAGCGGCAGACTGGAGCGAACACGAAGATCAGGGTGTTCACGGAGTGGTTTCTCGACCTCCCGGTCAAGTCGTTTGACCCTGATGAACCCGGTGCGGTTACTCAGGAGAACCTCCACCGGCTTCACGAGGCTTTGACGCTCGTGGAGCGACATCTGAAACCTAAGGTTATAAGGGCGAGTGACGATGCTGCATGAGTGTCAGGCTCGTCGTCTGGAGGTGCGGCTATCTGAGTCGCTCGACGCCTTGTTTCTGACAGCGTCGCCAGATGACGCAATCGCGCTCCTCAAGTTAATCCGTCAAGGATCTGGAGGGGAGAGGCAAGGCATTACGCGCGCGACGGACGGTCTACGCGTGCCAGCCGCATCCGCGCGGTATCTCGAGACATTGTCCTGCAGGTTCGACTTCGTTTGGACGGCCGAGGCTCGCCGTTTCGTGGACAATCGCGAGCGCGTAGCTGCGATGCACTCGGAGGTCTACTCGGCTCTCCAGCGGATCAAGACCGGTGGAGTATCCCTCGCTAGGCAACTCATCGCGGACAGCGACGGCCTAGGTGTTCTCGACGGACACCAAGTCGTCAATGTGGCGGCTATGACCATAGCGTCCAGTCCAGGGCTGTGCGTCTTTGACGAACAAGGTGCCGGCAAGACGGTCACCTTCATATACGCGCTTGACCTCCTGATCGAACGGGATGAGGCAGACCAAGCTCTCATCGTGGCTCCTAAGAGCATGCTCGGTGAGTGGCCGAAGGACCTCTCCCGGTTCCGCGGTGACCTCTATCGCACATCGGTACTGACTGGGTCCACGAAGGAGAAGCGAAGGCTGTTGGCTGAGGGTGCAGACGTTTTCGTCACCAACTTCGAAACAGCAGTGGCAATGGAAGGGGAGCTGCGATCGATGATGCGAGCTCGTCCGGGGAGGACAGTGCTCGCTATCGACGAGTCCTTCTTCATAAAGTCGCTGGATGCAAAACGGACTCGGGCTCTGCGCCGCCTTCGGGAGTGGGCGGGTCGTGCATACGTGCTGTGCGGCACTCCTGCACCAAATGCGCCTGAGGATCTGGTCCAGCAGTTCAATCTCGTAGACTTCGGTTACTGCTTCGACGGTATAGAGATCCCCGGCGAGCGAACAGCCGCGGCGCCGGTAGTGCAAGAGGCGATCGAGCGGCGGGGACTCTTTGTCCGACACCTCAAGTCAGAAGTATTACCTGACCTGCCCGCGAAGCGTTTCCAGCGCGTTATGGTCCCAATGGAGAAGGAGCAAGGCCGGCTCTATAGAGCAACCCTCGAGGATCTGGTGGCCGACGTCGAAGCGGTAGACGACGCCGGCTTTTCTCAAGAGCGCATGAACTTCCTGGCACGTCGCGCCGCCCTTCTGCAGTTGTGCTCAAATCCGTCCGCTGTTGACCCCGGCTATAAGGAGACACCGGCGAAGCTAGGTGCGCTTGACGCGCTGATTGAACGGGTGGTCGGGCGCGAAGGGGAAAAGGTCGTGGTCTGGTCATTCTACACTGCGTCCGTCAGCGCGATTGTCGACCGGTACTCGGCCTATGGTACCGTCCGCTACGACGGTGCTGTAGACGATGTTGTGGCGCGCCGTGACGCCGTTAGCCGCTTCCAGGAGGACGATGAGACGAAGGTCTTTGTCGCCAACCCGGCAGCAGCCGGGGCTGGGCTTACGCTTCACCGTGCAAGGATAGCGATCTACGAATCCTTGTCCAACCAAGCCGCTCACTACCTACAGAGTCTCGATCGAATTCACCGCCGGGGCCAGACCCGAGAGGTCGATTATCTGGTGCTGCTGTGCGACGGGACGATCGAAGTCGCCGAGTATGACCGACTCGTCAGCAAAGAACGCGCAGCCCAAGATTTGCTAGGGGACACAGTTGCGGCCGCCGTAACGCGAGAAACCTTCCTGGCCGATGTTCGGGAGGCCTCTGCGCTGCTTGAGGCGAGAGCGCGCGATGAAGCGCTCTGTGGGGCGCTCAGCCGGTCCCTTCCGTACAGCTAGCCTTACTCACCAAGCCCGTCGGCGAAGGGTTATTCCTTGGCGAGGTAAAGTACACGGGGTAGGCCGGACGGATCTGGAGATCCTGGGCCTATTGGGTCACGTCCTAGGAAGTGGTGTAGTTGGGGCGGTCATCGGGTTGGCAGATAGGCTCCGGTTGGCGAGCCAACCTGAACCGCGTGATGATCGCGATGACCAAGACTACCATGCACCTTCGCGCGCTGGTGGAGAAGAGCGCGGACACCGACTTACTGCGTAAGACGATTGGGTTTGCGGCCGAGCGGCTGATGGAAGTGGAGGTCAGCGCCAAGGCCGGCGCGGCGTACGGCAAGAACTCCGCCGAGCGTAACGGGTACCGCGACCGGGATTGGAGAACTACCCCCGGCGATGTCGAGCTGCGGATCATTCGGCTATCGGAGCGACCGCTCGGCAGGGTGTCTATCTGGACAAGCCAGTTAGCTCTTGGCACCTCAGTCACAGCGCTCACGATATGGCGGGACTATCGCTTGATCCAGTGCGACAAATGCGGCGCAGGACGCAGGCATCGCACCGCGGCCTGACCGCTCGGCAGACCTCACGACCGTGGGCGACTGCATTGACATGGAATCCATAGCGATTGTGCGGCGGGACCACGTCCACGAGTTCGCGGTCAGCCGAAACGAGGTTCTTGGAACTGATTAGCCCAAGCCGGCCAGCGAGCCGCGCGGTGTGGGTGTCGACAGGCAGTACTTGTCGGCCGAGGCTGTACATCATCACGCACTTGGCTGACTTGACGCCGACACCGGGCAATGCAGTGAGGTATCCTAGTACAGCTTCGTCGGCCGCTTCGGCGATCGGAGTGAGCGTTACCCTGCCGAAGTCGGCTTCAAGACGGTACGCGATCACCTTCAGACGCTCAGCTCGCTGCGTGGCTAGTCCAGCGTCAGCAATGATCGACGTGAGTTCCTCTATGCGAATCTCCAGGAGCTCTTGCCAATCAGCCAGCGTAGCCTTCAGACGATCATAGACCCGCTCATAGCTCGGGCTAGTTGTCATTTGAGACAACAGTATGAAGATGAGCTCGTCGAGTGGGTCGTCCTTGTTATTCAGCCGCGGCGAGCCATACTGTGCCTGCAGAAGATCGACGGCCCTTCGCGCCCTTCTCCGCCGTGTCCTGATCGTGTGCAAGGGAACTGTGTTCGGTTGTAGGGGGCGCGACCCTGCCGACGAGGCCTTCGAACTGCTCTCTGAACTCTTGGGGAACGTAGTCAAAGGCATCGTCGCGCATCCTTGGGCCGTCACCATACCACTCGGTTATCGTATCCTCTGGACGATCCTGACGCATGCGCGGCGGATTGACGATGGTTTTGGGCCGTCGCGTGAGCTTCGCTAGCAGGTCGAGGTTATGGCACTCGAAGTGGCCCAGCCGTTCGGAGCGCGAATGGGTTCGCGCCGCGCTGATAAGAGCGGACCCCAATGCGGCCCCAAGACCGATCGGCACCGCGTTCCCCACTTGCTCATACTTCTTTCGGACTGGTCCTTCAAACGTCCATTCATCTGGAAACTGTTGGATCCTCGCGTACTCCCCTACAGTCAGAGGACGCAGCTCCGTTGGGTGGCACAACGATGTGGCCTTGCTGTCGGGACGGGTAGTTAAGGCAGGGCTTGGTCGATTTCGTGACAACCGCCGGAAGAAGCCTGAGCGACCGCCCCATGAGTCATGAGCTGTCCCAAGAGCCGCAGCCTTCGCTTGCTCCGGAAGATCGCGCCAATTGCCCCCTTCGGGCACCAAACGAAGATATCGCTCTTTCGCAGGACAGAACCTGTAAAACTCTGGCTGGTCTTCTTCGAGATCTGCTAACGCATCACCGAGGGTTTGCCATGGTGAAAGCCCGTCCCCGCCGTCCTGGTGGTGTGTGGGGCGCGGCATCTGGAGCCTCTTTCCGTCCCTGCTTCCGATGATTACCAACCGCTGGCGTGTCTGCGGCACTCCAAAGTCTGCTGCGTTGAGGACGTCAAACACACAGTAATAGCCCAGTTCGCGAAGCGTCTGAGCGACGACCTTAAAAGCAGAGCCAAGCTGCTCGTCATCAGCCAGCGGCGGGTGGCCGGGGCCTCGTTCCTTCAGAGGTCGATGTCTGACCGCCGCCGACAGCAGACCGCGGACGTTCTCCATAACGAAGAACGCCGGTTGAATGTCACGGATGACCCGGACGAAGTGCCGGAACATCGTGCTCCTGGGGTCGCCGAGTGACTTGCGAGCGCCTGCAGTGCTGAACACCTGGCAGGATGGCCCGCCGACCACGGCGAATGGCTCACCGGCCGTGAGCCCAGCTCTCTCGAGTATTTCATCGCTGCCCACGTCCTCGATCGGGCGGTCGATGAGCGGAAGTTCTGGTCGATTGCGTTTGATCGTCGCGACTGGGAAGCGGCTGCATTCGAGGGCTACAGCAACCTCGAGACCCGCGGCCTCAAGTCCCAGATCGAGGCCCATAGCCCCACTGAACAATGACACTACGGGTCGCTTCAGGCGCTTATTGTTTCTTGCGACCGTCATGCCTACTCAAATCCAATTCTAGTTGTCCCCGATCTACCTCGTCGAAAAGGCGGGTGAGTGCTAGTTCGACGACATACCGCCGTGGTAGTCGCGGAGTCCGCCCGTCGGTCTCGCGATCAAGGCGCTCGGCCAACCGCTCGTCGATTGTCGTATTCAGTCGCCGCGTCCCGGGCATGCCGTACTCCAACCCTGTGGTGGAACCATATCCGGAAGTGCCATTATACACAAGCTTGCGCAGCCATGCACATCTGTGCGCGAAGACGTTGTTTGCCTGTCTTCGCCGCCGAACGCGCTTCGCCTGGGCAGTGTCGATTTATGGACCGACGATCGCGCGGCATACTCGAACCATGCCCTCATCCGTGAATGATCGACGCCACGTCTCAGGTTCCGCTCTATCAGCCAGAATCGACTTCTACGACTACTGCCGACTGCCCGAGCCGAAGCCCCGTGGGCGTCGGGTGGTCGACGATCTGTCGGACTGGCGGGTGGTGGACGACTGGCCGGACGATGTGCCGGTCACGCCCGAAGAAGTCGACGTGTTCGAGCGCTGGTTCGGCGACCTCCTCGACGAGATGTTCGGGCCGAAATGACCAGCGCGGCGCTTGCTTATGTTATCTCTATCTGATAACGTCTAATGACGAAAGAGGCGCGCGATCCGAGCCTTGACGCCCTGCTCGATCTCGACGGCCAGGTGTTGGTCGTCGATCCCGAAGGCGGCCATTGGGTCAAGTTCGTCGTCAGGCAAGTGCCGGTCAGCCCGGAGAAGCCCCATGGGCTCGACTACGCGCTGACGCTCCATGGGCCGGACGGTGCGCGGCTTGTCGGCTTCGACAACGCCCATCCGGTGGGTAGGCGGAAGCGCGGCGAACCGCAGGACCACCGGCATCGACTCCGGACCGTGCGCCCCTATGACTACCAGGACGTGGCGACCTTGCTCGTCGATTTCTGGGAGACGGTGGACGCGGTGTTGAAGGAGCGCGGGGTCTTGTAATGACGACGTTGAAGGTCGGGATCGCCGGCTATGAGGAGATGAAGGCCCGCACGCTGCGCATCGCGCGCGGCGAAGAACGTCCCGGTGAAGACGATCCCAAAGTGTGGTTCACGTCCACCGAGTCCTTCGCCAAGGTCTTGTCGGCCGGGAACCGGGAACTCTTGCGCACTATCGCCGAACGCGCGCCGGCTTCGCTTGAAGAGCTGGCGGAGATGACCGGCCGGGCGAAGTCCAACCTGTCCCGCACGCTGAAGAAGATGGCCGAGTACGGCCTGGTCCGCATGGAGCCGGGCGACGGCCGACGGCTCGCGCCGAAGGTGGTCTACGATCACGTCACCCTGGAACTGCCGCTGACCGAGGCCGGGGCACCGCGCAAGGCCGCGGGAGGGCGATCATGAGCGCCCCGCAGAACGGCGTGAAGCTTCGCGCGGCGCTCTATCTGCGCGTCTCGACGGCCCGCCAGGCAGAGCACGACGTCTCGATCCCCGACCAAGGGCGGCAGGGCGAAGCCTATTGCGAGGCGCGCGGATACGAACTCGTCGAGACCTATGTCGAGCCGGGCGCGTCGGCGACGAACGATCGGCGTCCGGAGTTTCAACGGATGATGGAGGCCGGCACAGCGAAGCCCGCCGCCTTCGACATCGTGGTCGTCCATTCCTTCAGCCGCTTCTTCCGCGACCATTTCGAGCTCGAGTTCTACGTCCGCAAGTTGGCGAAGAACGGCGTGAAGCTCGTGTCGATGACGCAGGAGCTCGGCGACGATCCGATGCACGTCATGATGCGCCAGATCATGGCGCTGTTCGATGAGTATCAGTCGAAGGAAAACGCCAAGCACACGCTCCGTGCCCTGAAGGAAAACGCCCGCCAGGGGTTCTGGAACGGGTCTTTACCCCCGGTCGGCTACCGCGTCGTCGAGGCCGAAAAGCGCGGCGCCAAGGTCAAGAAGGTGCTGGAGATTGATCCGCTCCACGCCGATACGATTCGGCTGATGTTCGAGCTTGCGCTCAACGGCGACGGCGAGTCCGGTCGGATGGGCGTGAAGTCGATCGCGAGATACCTCAACGAGCGAAAGCTCTACACGCGCACCGGGGGACGTTGGGGCGTCGGCACGGTGCACCGCATCCTGACGCGGCGAACCTACATCGGCGAGCACGAGTGGGGGAAGGCTTACAAGGACGGCACGCCGAAGACGGCGGCCGAGGTTGTAACCGTCCCGGTGCCGCCGATCCTCGATCGCGAGACCTTTGACGCGGTCCAGACGCTCTTGAAGAAACGCGCGCCGATGGTGACGCCCGGCCGGGTGGTCAGCGGACCAACTTTGTTGACCGGCATCTGCTTCTGCGGCGATTGCGGCGGAGCGATGACCCTGCGCACCTCCGGTAAAGCCAAGCACTATCGCTATTACACCTGCTCGACGGCCGCGCGGCAGGGTAAGACCGGATGCGATGGGCGCACGATCCAGATGGACAGACTCGACCATCTGGTTGCTGAGCATCTGGAGGAGCGGCTGCTCAATCCGAAGCGCCTGGAGGATCTGCTTGCTGCGCACCTCGATCGCCGTGAAGAGCGGGACGCGCGTCGCCGGGACACGGCGAATGAACTCACCAAGCGGGCGGCCGAAGCGGAGCAGCGGCTGAAGCGTCTCTACGATGCGATTGAAAGCGGCGTCGCGGATCTGTCAGACCCGTCGCTGAAAGAGCGCGTCGCCGAGTTGAAAGCGACCAGAGATCAGGCGTGTGCAGACGCAGACCGGACCAAGCGTGCGGTCGAGAGCGCGGGACAGCATCTGACCCCGCAGCACCTCAAGCGCTTGGCCGTGGCGGCGCGCGACAAGATGCGTGGAAACGACGGCGGATTTCGGCGCGACCATCTGCGGGCTCTGGCGCAGCGAGTCGAGGTCGCGGAGCACGAAGTCCGGATCATGGGCTCGCGCGATGAGCTGATCCGGGTGCTGGCGTCCTCAAATGGCGTGGAATCGGCGGCGAACGGCGTTCGCACTTATGTTCCAGGGTGGCGGAGGGAATGGGATTCGAACCCATGATACGCTGTTAACGTATACACACTTTCCAGGCGTGCGCCTTCGACCACTCGGCCACCCCTCCGACGGGGCGCACCTTATGCCAGGGCGCCGGTTTTTCGCAAGACCGTGAGGATGTGGCGGGCCGGCCGCCGGTCGTGTCTAATGATGGCCTTGAGTCGGTTAGCGACCTTATAAAAACATTCTGACCGCCGGTCGGCAAAAAATAGGAAGGAAGGCGAAGCCATGGTGATGGGGACATGATCATCGGGCGCGCCATCGGCTGGGCGCTGATCGGGCTGGCGCTTCTGGTGCTGGGCCATGATGCCTGGGTGTGGGCCGACGGCGGGCCGTTCCGCCTGGTCAGCGGCGGCGAGCTGTGGTTCGGCCTGGATCCCGGCAGTCTCAACCTGGTCCAGGCCGTGACCCAGCGTTATCTGTGGCCGCCGCTGTGGGACCCCGGCATCGTCACGCTTCTCCTGTGGCCGGCGTCGGTGGTGCTGGGCGGGCTGGGCGGGCTGCTGGTGCTGGCGTTTCAGGGGCGCGGGCGCGGCCGGCGATGGCGCTGACGGCGGCCACCTGCTCGTGCAGCAGGGCAAGATCGGCCGGGCGCGACAGGCGATGATCGCCGTCCTTGACCAGTGTCAGGCGCACATCGGGCGTCGCCATGGCCCGGGCCAGCGCCAGACTGCGCTCCCACGGGACGTCCGGGTCGGCCAGACCGTGGATCATCCGGACCGGGCAGGCGAGGGGCAGGGGGCCGGACAGCACAAGGTGCCTCCGCGCCTCGGGCACCAGGTCCGGGCCGATGCGGTAGGGACCGTCGCCATAGGCCGACGGCCGCTCAACCGCCTCGCCGCGGTCCAGGGCACGGCGCTCCGTATCCGTCAGCCGGTCGCGCCACAGGGTTTCGGTAAAGTCGGGGGCGGCCGCCACGGTGACCAGCCCGGCCACGCGGTCGGGGCGGGCCAGCGCGGCGCGCACCGCGATCCACGCGCCCATGGACGATCCGATCAGGATCTGCGGGCCCTGGGTCAGGCCGTCCAGGACCGCCAGCGCGTCGTCGATCCAGCGGCCGACGGTGCCGGCCGCCGGATCGCCGCCGGTGGCGCCGTGGCCGAAATAGTCGAACCGGACGAACGCGTGACCGGTCTGCGCCGCCGCCACGGCCAAAGAGGTTGCCTTCATGCCTGTCATGTCGGACATAAAGCCGCCGCAGAAGACCAGCCCGGCCAGCGCCGGGTCGTTGCCGGCCCCGCTTTGATAGGCCAGTCGCGTGCCGTCGCGTTTTGTAAGGACGCCGTTCGATGCCATCTTCCCGCCCCTCCGGCGATCCCGTATCCCTAGCCGACGCGCCGCCCGCGGCGCAACCCGCCGGCGTGGGTCAGCCCGGCGCCGACGGTCCGGTGATCCTGCAGGTTCTGCCCAGCCTGGTCACCGGCGGCGCGGAGCGGGGCTGCATCGATGTCGCCGTGGCCACCGTCGCCGCCGGCGGCACGGCCCTGGTGGCGTCTTCCGGCGGGCCGATGGAACGGGAACTCGCGCGCGGCGGCGCCCGGCATATCACCCTGCCCCTGGACACCAAGAACCCGCTTGGCATCCGCCGCAACGTCGCCCGGCTGGAGGCGGTGATCGAGGCCCATGGCGTCCATCTGGTCCACGCCCGCAGCCGGGCTCCGGCCTGGAGCGCCTATTTCGCGTGCCGGCGTCGCGGCATACCGTTCCTGACCACCTTCCACGCCGCCTACAACCAGCGTTCCGCGGTCAAGCGGCTGTACAATTCGGTCATGGTCAGGGGCGATCTGGTCATCGCCATCTCGGCCTATATCGGCCGCCACGTACAGGAGGTGTATGGAGTCGACCCGGCCCGAGTCCGGGTCATTCCGCGCGGCATCGACATCGACCGGTTCGCGCCCGAGCGGGTCAGCGCCGAGCGGGTGATCCAGCTGGCCCGCCGTTGGCGCCTGCCCGACGACGCCAAGGTCGTGCTGATGCCAGCCCGGCTCACCCGTTGGAAGGGGCACGAGGTGCTGCTCGACGCCCTGGCCCGGCTGGGGCGCCGCGACATCCGCTGCCTGCTGGTCGGCGGCGACCAGGGTCGCGCGGCATACCGGCGGTCGCTGGAGGCCAAGGTGCGGACCCTGGGGCTGGACGGCGTGGTGCACATCGCCGACCAGTGCGACGACATGCCGGCCGCCTACAAGCTGTCCGACGTCGTGGTCCACGCGTCGGTGGAGCCGGAAGGGTTCGGCCGCACCATCGTCGAGGCGTTGGCCATGGGGCGGCCGGTGGTGGCCAGCGATCTCGGCGCCCCGCCCGAACTCATCCACGCCGAAGCCGGCGGCTGGCTGACCCGTCCCGGCGATCCGGACTCCCTGGCCGCGGCGCTGGACCGGGCGCTGGGTCTCGACCAGGCGGCGCGGGAAGCGGCGTCGGAACGCGCCATCGCCCATGTCCGCGCCAACTACGCGTTGGAGCGCATGACCCAGGCCACCATCGCCGTCTATGAGGAACTGCTGACCGGGGCCGGCGCGGGCCGGGCGGCGGCGGGCGCCATTGGCTGAAACCGCCGTCCCGGCGCCGGTCCTGGTCATCAAGCTGGGGGCCCTGGGCGACGTGCTGCTGGCGCTGGGCCCGCTGGCGGCGATCCGCCGGCACCATCGCGATGCCCGGATCACGGCGCTGACCACCCGCCCCTATGCCGGGCTGATCGAACGGTCGGGGCTGGTCGACGCGGTCTGGGTCGACGACAAGCCGAACTGGTGGCAGCCGGTGCGTGCCTGGCGGATGCGCCGCCGTCTGCGCCAGGCCGGCTTCGGCCGCGTCTACGATCTCCAGAACAACGATCGAACGGCCTTCTACTTCGCCCTGCTGCGGCTGGGGGCCGGTCCGGCGCCGGCCTGGTCGGGGACCGTTCGCGGCGCCTCGCTGCGCTGGATCGACCCGGAGGCGCCGCGGCGTCACGCCTTCGACCGCGCGGCGCTGCAGCTTGCCCATGCCGGGATTCCGGAGACACCGCCGCCCGACCTCGGCTGGATGCGGGCCGACATCGCCCGGTTCGGGCTTGCCGCGCCGTTCGTGCTGCTGGTGCCGGGGTCCGCCCCCAGCCGCCCGGAAAAGCGCTGGCCGGCCGAACGGTACTCGACCCTGGCGGGCTGGCTGCTCGAACGCGGCCTGACGCCGGTTCTGATCGGCACGCCGGCCGAAGCCGCGACCAATGCGGCCATCGCCACCGCCTGCCCCGGCGCCCGCGACCTGACCGGCCAGACGGCGCTGGAGGATCTGGCCGAACTGGCCCGTGCGGCGACCGGGGCCGTGGGCAACGATACCGGCCCCATGCACCTGATCGCGCTGACCGGCTGCCCCGTCGTGTCGCTGTTCTCTGGCGCCTCGGACCCGGCCCGCAACCGGCCGCTTGGATCCGCCGTCACGGTGCTGCGCCGCGACCGACTGGCGGACCTGCCGGTGGACGAGGTGATGGCGGCGACGACGGCGTGGGATCGTGAAACGCCCCTCCCGCCTTGACACCGGGGCCGTTCGCCGGGAAAGTGCGGCCCTTCAGGCGCCAAGGAACCGTAACCAATGCAAACGGCCGATCAGCAGGGCCCTGCCCCGGCAGGACCCGCCGCGTCCGCAGGGCGTGTCGCCATCACGCTGCCCGACGGCAGCGTGCGGACGTTCGACGCCCCGGTGACGGGGGCGGAGATCGCGGCCTCGATCGCCAAGAGCCTGGCCAAGGCGGCCATCGCCGCCAAGGTCGATGGAGACCTGGTCGATCTGTCGACGCCGATCGACCGCGATGCGTCGGTGGCCATCGTCACGCGGCGCGACCCCGACGCGCTGCCGCTGATCCGCCACGACGCCGCCCATGTCATGGCCGAGGCGGTGCAGGATCTCTATCCCGGCACCCAGGTTACCATCGGTCCCGCCATCGAGAACGGGTTCTATTACGATTTCGCGCGGGACGAGCCGTTCTCGCCCGACGATCTGGAAGCCATCGAGCGCCGGATGCGGGAAATCGTGGCCCGCGACGCGCCCTTCACGCGCGAGGTATGGGACCGCGACGCCGCGATCCGGTTCTTCGAGGACAAGGGCGAGGCTTATAAGGCGGAACTCATCCGCGACCTGCCGGAAACCGAGACGATCACGATCTATCGCCAGGGCGAATGGCTCGATCTGTGCCGCGGGCCGCACATGCCGTCGACCGGGGCGGTGGGCCAGGGGTTCAAGCTGATGAAGGTGGCCGGGGCCTATTGGCGCGGCGATCACCGCAACCCCATGCTCCAGCGCATTTACGGCACGGCCTGGCGCGACGAGGCGGAGCTGAAAGCCCATCTGACCCAGCTCGAGGAGGCGGAAAAGCGCGACCACCGCCGCCTGGGCCGGGAGATGAACCTGTTCCACCTGCAGGAAGAGGCGGTGGGCAGCGTGTTCTGGCACGCCAAGGGCTGGACCCTGTGGCGGCAGCTGGAAAACTACATCCGTGGCCGGCTGGACGCGGCCGGCTACGACGAGGTGCGGACGCCCCAGCTTCTGGACCGCAGCCTGTGGGAGGCGTCGGGCCATTGGGACAAGTTCGGCCAGAACATGTTCACGGTGGAGGCCGACGAGGGGCAGCGGGTGCTGGGCGTCAAGCCGATGAACTGCCCGGCCCACGTCCAGATCTTCAAGCAGGGTCTGGTCAGCTACCGCGACCTGCCGATCCGCATGGCCGAATTCGGCGCCTGCCACCGCAACGAGCCCTCGGGCGCCCTGCAGGGCATCATGCGGGTGCGCGCCTTTACCCAGGACGACGCCCACATCTTCTGCCGGGATGATCAGGTGACGGAGGAAAGCGTCCGGTACTGCCACCTGTTGCTGAGTTGTTATCGCGATCTTGGCTTCGAGGACGTGGCGATCAAGCTGGCCACGCGGCCGGAGGTCCGGGCCGGCGCCGACGCGGTATGGGACAAGGCCGAGGCCGATCTGGAAGCGGCTGTCCGGGCCGCCGGTCTGGAGTACGAGATCCTGCCCAACGAGGGCGCCTTTTATGGCCCCAAGCTGGAGTTTCATCTGCGCGACGCCATCGGCCGGTCATGGCAGTGCGGTACGCTGCAGCTCGATTTCGTCCTGCCCGAACGTCTGGACGCCACCTATATCGGCGAGGACAGCCAGCGCCACCGTCCGGTCATGCTTCACCGCGCCATCCTGGGATCCTTGGAACGGTTTATCGGCATCCTGATCGAGCATTACGCCGGACGCTTTCCCCTGTGGCTGGCGCCGGTGCAGGCGGTGGTGGCGACCATCACCAACGATGCCGATGCCTATGCCGAGGAGGTGGCGGCGGCATGCCGGGCCGCCGGGCTTCGCGTCGAGCTTGACCGGCGCAACGAGAAGATCAATTACAAAGTCCGCGAACACAGCCTCGCCAAGGTGCCGGTGCTGCTGGTGGTCGGCAACCGGGAAGCAGCCGAGCGGACGGTGGCGTTGCGCCGCCTGGGCGGCGCGGCGCAAGAAATGCTTGCCCTTGACGGAGCGGTCCATACACTTAGGACGGAGGCGCGGTCTCCCCTGGATGCCGACGAGGGCATCGGCGGGGCCGCGGCGTGACGGTTCGGCCCCGCCGATGGGGCGTTGCCGTCGATGGTGCTGCATTTTCAGCGCAACAGTATTTAGGAGGCGATTCATAGCCAGAGGACCATTCAACACGTCCCCGACCCGCGACGGGCCGAGGGCGAACGAGGCGATCGACGCGCTCAAGGTGCGTGTCGTCGGGGCGGACGGCGAGATGCTGGGTGTCATGACGCGGGATCAGGCGATGGCCGCCGCCGACGAGGCGGGACTGGACCTGGTGGAAATATCACCGAACGCCGATCCGCCTGTCTGCAAGATCCTGGACTACGGCAAGTTCAAGTTCGAGGCCCAGAAAAAACGCAACGAGGCGCGCAAGAAGCAGAAGGTCATCGACGTCAAGGAGATCAAGCTTCGCCCCAACATCGATGATCACGACTACGAGGTGAAGATGCGCAGCGCGCGCCGCTTCATCGAGGACGGCGACAAGGTCAAGGTAACCCTGCGGTTCCGCGGTCGGGAGATGGCGCATCAGGAACTGGGCATGAACGTCCTGGTGCGTGTGCGCGAGGAGCTCGACGAGATGGCGAAGGTCGAGCAGATGCCCAAGATGGAAGGTCGCCAGATGATCATGGTTCTGGCCCCTCGCTGATCCAAGGGGGCCGTGATCCGGCGTTTTTTTCGAAGAGACGCAGTTTTCGTATAAGGTCATAAGAATTAGGGTCATAAGAATTCCGGGCGATCGTTCCCGCGGTCGCCCGTTCCCTTGTCCGGGCCCGGGAGCCGGGCTGAAATCCGGCCGCGCGGGCCAAGGGCAAGGCTTGCCAAGGACCGGCCGCCTCGCTATAACCCCCGCTTTCTTCCAGGTGGCGAGGCCGGGCCGACAGGGCCCATCGGGGCATGCCCAACCGCCTGTGTGACCGGATCTTGCGACGGAAGGACCGAAAATGCCCAAGATGAAGACGAAGAGCAGCGTCAAGGGCCGGTTCCGGCTGACCGGAACGGGCAAGGTGCTGTTCAACTCCGCCTACCGGCGGCACCGGCTTATCAGCAAATCCAAGGCGGCCAAGGAACGCAACCAGGGCACCAAGGTGATGTGCGACGCCGACGCCAAGCGGGTCAAACGCTACATGATGCCGAACGGTTAGGGGGTCGACGATGGCACGAGTCAAACGGGGCGTCACCACGCATGCCCGGCACAAGAAGGTCCTGAAGCTCGCCAAGGGCTATCGCGGCCGCGCGAAGTCCAGCTTCCGGGTCGCCGTCCAGCGGGTCGAGAAGGGGCTGCAATACGCCTATCGCGACCGCCGCAACCGCAAGCGGGATTTCCGCGCCTTGTGGATTCAACGGATCAATGCCGGCGCCCGCGAACACGGGATCACCTATTCCCAACTGATGTTCGGGATCAAGCAGGCCGGGATCGAGGTCGATCGCAAGGTCTTGTCGGACCTGGCCGTTCACGAACCGGAGTCGTTTAAGGCATTGGTCGATCAGGCCCAGGCCGCGCTCGCTCAAGCCGCTTGAGGCCGAGGCGCCCCGCAACGGGGCGCTTCGGTCGCGAACAGCTTTCATTCGGGGGCCAGGCCTGGCGGCTTGGCCCCTTTTTGTTGTGCCGATGGCGCGCCTGTGCGGTCGGAGGATGGATAGACGATGAATGAGGTAGATACGCTCCGGCAGACCCTGCTCGAAGGGGTGCGGGCGGCCGGCGACCTTGCCGAACTGGAACGCCTGCGGGTCGAGGCGCTGGGCCGCAAGGGCCGGATCACCGACCTGATGAAGGGTCTGGGCCGGCTGGACCCGGACGCGCGGCGCCAGGCCGGCGGCGCTCTCAATACCCTGAAGGACGAGGTGGCGGCGGCGCTGGAGGCGCGCCGGGCGGCGTTGGAAAGTGTCGCCCTGACGGCCCGGCTGGAGGCCGAGCGGATCGACGTCAGCCTGCCGCCGAGGCCGGAGCGGGCCGGCCACATCCATCCGACAAGCCAGACGATCGACGAGCTGACGGCGATTTTCGCCGAGATGGGGTTCACCGTCGCCGAAGGCCCGGACATCGAGGACGATTTCCACAACTTCACCGCCCTCAACATGCCGCCGGAACACCCGGCCCGGCAGATGCACGATACGTTCTACCTGCCGGCCGGCTCGGGGGATGGCGACCGCGTTCTGCGCACCCACACGTCGCCGGTGCAGATCCGCACGATGATGAACGGCAAGCCGCCGTTCCGCGTGATCGCGCCGGGGCGCACCTACCGGTCCGACTACGACATGACCCACACGCCCCTGTTCCATCAGGTCGAAGGGCTGGCGGTGGCGGAATCGATCCATATGGGGCACCTCAAGGGCTGTCTGATCGATTTCTGCCGGGCCTATTTCGATATCGACGACCTGCCGCTGCGGTTCCGGCCGTCCTTCTTTCCCTTCACCGAACCGTCGGCCGAGGTCGATATCGGCTGTTCGCGCAAGGGCGGCGAGCTGAAGCTGGGCGCCCATGGCGACTGGCTGGAGATCCTGGGCTGCGGCATGGTCCACCCCAAGGTGCTGGAGATGAGCGGCATCGACAGCAGCCGCTATCAGGGGTTCGCGTTCGGCATGGGGATCGAACGGATCGCCATGCTGAAGTACGGGATTCCCGATCTGCGCACCTTCTTCGACGCCGATGTCCGCTGGCTGCGGCACTACGGTTTTTCGCCGCTGGCCATGCCGTCCATGGCCCTGGGTCTGACGGGATAGGGGGATCGATCGATGAAGGTTCCTCTGTCCTGGCTGAAGGACCATCTCGACACCGACGCCGGGGTCGATGACATCGCGCGCAGGCTGACCGGTCTGGGCCTGGAGGTCGAGGCGGTCGAAGACCGGGCCGCCGCCCTGGCCCCGTTCACGGTCGGGCTGGTGACGGCGTGCCATCGGCACCCCAACGCCGACCGCCTTCAGGTGTGCCTGGTCGATACCGGCCAGGGCGAGGTCCAGGTGGTCTGCGGCGCGCCCAACGCCCGGGCCGGCATGAAAGGTGTCTTCGCCCCGGCCGGCACCCACATTCCCGGCACCGGGCTGGACCTGCAGAAGGGGGTGATTCGCGGCGTCGAATCCAACGGGATGCTGTGTTCGGAACGGGAAATGGGCTTGTCCGACGCCCATGACGGCATCATCGATCTGCCGGCCGATACGCCCATCGGGACGCCCTTTGCCGTTGTCATGGGGCTGGACGATCCGCTGCTGGATGTGGCCCTGACCCCCGATCGGGGTGATTGCGCGGGCATTCGCGGCATCGCCCGCGACCTGGCGGCGGCGGGCGCCGGCACCTTGAAACCGCTTGCCGCCGACCCGGTTCCCGGCACCTTCGACAGTCCCATCGCCGTGCGTCTGGACTTCCCGCCGGACGCGGCCGGCGCCTGCCCGCTGTTCGTCGGGCGGACCATCCGGGGCGTGCGCAACGGCCCCAGCCCGCGCTGGCTTCAGGATCGGCTGCACCAGGTCGGTCTGCGGCCGATTTCGGCCCTGGTCGACATCACCAACTATTTCACCCTGGACCGCAACCGGCCGCTGCACGTGTTCGATGCCGACGCGGTGGCCGGTCATCTCCATGTCCGGCCGGCTCGGGCCGGGGAAAGCTTGGCCGCGCTCAACGACAAGACCTACACGCTGGAAGACGGCATGACGGTCATCGCCGACGACGACGGTGTCGTCAGCCTGGGCGGCGTCATCGGCGGCGCGCCGACCGGCTGTACCGAGGATACGACGACATTGTTCCTCGAGGCGGCCCTGTTCGACCCCATCCGCACCGCGGCGACGGGGCGCCGGCTGGGCATCGAGTCCGATGCCCGCTATCGGTTCGAGCGCGGCGTCGATCCCGAAGCCGTGTTCGACGGTATCGAGCAGGCGACGCGCCTGATCATCGAACTGTGCGGCGGCGAACCGAGCGCGCTGACCGTCGCCGGTGCCGTGCCGGACTGGCGCCGCACCGTGCGGCTGAGGCCGTCGCGGGTGGAGCATTTGGGCGGGCTGGCCGTACCGCTGACCGAACAGCTTGCCATCCTGGCCAAGCTTGGCTTCAAGGCGGCGGAAGACGCCGACGGCACGATCCGGGTGGTGCCGCCAAGCTGGCGCGGCGACGTGGACGGCGAGGCGGATGTGGTGGAGGAGGTGCTGCGCGTGCGCGGCTTCGACGCCATTCCGGCGGTCTCGATGCCGCGCGACAGCGCCCTCACCCGTCCGGCCGTGGCGCCCCGCCAGCGCATGGCCGGCACGGTCAAGCGGGTGCTGGCGTCGCGCGGGATGGACGAGGCGGTGACCTGGTCCTTCATGGCCGCCGCTGCGGCCGCCCTGTTCGGGCATCGCGATCCGGGGCTGGTGCTGCTCAACCCGATTGCCAGCGACCTCGATGTCATGCGCCCGTCGATCTTGCCCAACCTGATCCAGGCGGCCGGCCGGAACCGGGCCCGCGGTCTGGACAATGCGGCCCTGTTCGAGGTCGGGCCGGTCTACGCCGACCCGACGCCCAAGGGACAACGTCTGGCCGCGACCGGTGTGCGCATGGGGCAGACGGGTCCCCGTCACTGGGCCGAGGCCCCACGGCCGGCCGATGCGCTGGACGCCAAGGCCGATGCCCTGGCGGTGCTGGGGGCGATGGCGGCGCCGCTGGCGAACCTGCAAGTCAGCACCGACGCGCCGGAATGGTTCCATCCCGGCCGGTCGGGGTGCCTGCGGCTGGGGCCCAACGTGCTGGCTCATTTCGGCGAAGTCCACCCGGCGGCGCTCGCGGCTCTGGATGTGAGCGGGCCCGTGGCCGCCTTCGAGGTGTTTTTGGAGGCCGTGCCGGCGCCCAAGCGGCAGGTGGGGACGGCGCGCCCGACATTGACCCTGTCGGTGTTTCAGCCGGTGGAGCGGGATTTCGCCTTCGTGGTGGATGAAGCGGTGCCGGCCGAGCGCCTGGTCCGGGCCGTGCGCGGCGCCGACCGGGGGCTGATCGCCGATGTCGCCGTCTTTGACGAATATCGTGGGGCCGGCCTGCCGGAGGGCACGAAATCGCTGGCGGTGGCGGTCACCCTGCAGCCGACACAGGCAACCCTGACCGACGACGAAATAGAGGCGGTTGGCCGCGCGGTGGTGGCCCAGGTGGAAAAGCAGACGGGCGGGCGCCTGCGGGGTTAAGAACCCGTCTCGGAACAGGGCATGGTCCGCCTCGAGACGAGCATTTTAGCCGGCCCGTTTCGTTTATAGGGCAGGTCGAAATATCGGCCGTGTCATTATTGTCGAGGGCGTGCCGGAAGACTTGCGCCATTTGCAATACTGCGTTGCAACACGACCGTTACAGCATGTTTACCTTTTGAGCGCACTTGATAGGGCGGTCGAACGGATGGTCCGTTCGCGTTTCCGGTGGTACCCCGACAATGACCGCTTCCATCGCCCCGCTCAACCCGGCCGCCGGGACCAGTTCGATCGCCACGGGTATCGGCTTCGCCGGCCTGGCCTTTGCCATGTTCACCGGCATGGACACGATGATCAAATGGCTCAGCGGTGGCTATCCGCTGGTCCAGATCATGTTTTTCAACAGCGTCTTCGCGCTGGCCGCGGTCACCGCCTTCACCCTGTGGCAGGGCGGCATGTGGCAGGTCCGGACCCGCCGGGTCGGTCTGCACGTGGCGCGCGGGATCATCAGCACGGCGGGCGCGTTCGGCGGCTTTTTCGCGTTCAGCCGGATGCCGCTGGCCGATGTCTACGCCATCGTCTTTGCGGCCCCCCTCTTCATCACCGCGTTGTCGGTGCCGATCTTGAAGGAGAGCGTGGGGTGGCGGCGTTGGCTTGCGGTTTCCGTCGGGTTCGTGGGCGTGCTCATCATGCTGCGCCCCGGCCTGGGGATGATCAGCCTCGGCACCCTGGGCGGGTTGGCGGCGGCGCTGTCCTATGCCATCTCGGTACTCTTGATCCGTCGCATGGGGTCGACGGAGCACGGCGCCAGCTTCGGGTTCTGGGGCAGTCTGACGACCGTGGTCATCACCGCGGCGCTGTTGCCGTTCGGCTTCATCGTGCCCAGCCTGGCCGACCTGGCCCTGTTCGCGGCGTGCGGCGCCACCGGCGGCATTGCCTTCCGCTTGGTGTCCGAAGCCTATCGTCGGGCGCCGGCGGCGGTGATCGCGCCGTTCCAGTACAGCCAGATGCTGTGGGGCGTGCTGCTGGGCTTCGTCATTTGGAGCGATGTGCCGCCGGTACGCGTGGCTGTCGGGTGCGCCGTCGTCATCGCCAGCGGCCTGTACATCCTGCACCGGGAGACGGTGCGCTCCGCCGACCGTCAGTCGGCCGCGCCGGCCACCGAGGCTGCGGCCGCCCCCGTCAACGTCACGGCGACCTGAAACGGGAACCGGCAGGGCGTGTTCCCGGGTCACCGCCGGACGTGAGGTGACCGCGGCGCGCTGAGGAGGGACGGTGCCTGTCCATCCCGGCATCGTTGCGCTTTGGCCGGGGTCACCCTATTTTCCAGCCCGACCCCGGTACCGTCAGGCTTTCGCATGTCCATCGACCTCGCGCTCATCCGCAACTTTTCGATCATCGCCCATATCGACCATGGCAAATCGACCCTGGCCGATCGGCTGATCCAGATGTGCGGTGGGCTGGAGGCGCGGGAGATGAAAAGCCAGGTGCTCGATTCCATGGATATCGAGCGCGAACGGGGCATCACCATCAAGGCGCAGACGGTGCGGCTGTCCTATACCGCCAAGGACGGCAACACCTATCAGCTCAACCTGATCGACACGCCCGGCCATGTCGATTTCTCCTACGAGGTCAGCCGGTCGCTGGCCGCCTGCGAAGGATCGTTGCTGGTGGTCGACGCCAGCCAGGGGGTCGAGGCGCAGACGCTGGCCAACGTCTATCAGGCCATCGACGCCGACCATGAGGTGGTGCCCGTCCTCAACAAGATCGACCTGCCGGCGGCCGAGCCCGAGCGGGTGCGGGAGCAGATCGAAGAGGTCATCGGGCTGGACGCCGCCGACGCGGTGGAGATTTCGGCCAAGACCGGGTTGGGCATGGACGAGGTGCTGGAAGCGATCGTCACCCGCCTGCCGCCGCCCAAGGCCGGCGATGCCAAGGCGCCGCTGAAGGCCATGCTGGTCGACAGCTGGTACGACCCCTATCTGGGCGTCGTGGTGCTGGTGCGCATCGTCGACGGCATTCTCAAGACCGGGCAAAAGGTCCGGTTCATGACGTCGGGCGCGGCGCGCGAGGTGGATCGGGTCGGGTTCCTGTCTCCAAAGGGGGTCCTGGTCGACGAATTGGGGCCGGGCGAGATCGGGTTCATCACCGCCGGCATCAAGGACATCACCGAAACCAAGGTCGGCGACACGATCACCGACGAACGGCGCCCGGCTGCCCGGCCGCTGCCCGGTTTCAAGCCGTCCGTGCCGGTGGTCTTCTGCGGTCTGTTTCCGATCGACGCCGGCGACTTCGAACGGTTGCGCGACAGCCTGGGCAAACTGGCGCTGAACGACGCCAGCTTCCATTTCGAGGCGGAAACATCGGCCGCGCTCGGGTTCGGTTTCCGCTGCGGCTTTCTGGGGCTGTTGCATCTGGAGATCATCCAGGAACGGCTGCAGCGGGAATTCGACCTGGACCTGATCACCACGGCGCCGTCGGTGGTCTATCGTCTGCACCTGACCGACGGCAGCGTGCGCGAACTCCACAATCCCGCCGACATGCCCGACCCGGTCAAGATCGACTTCATCGAGGAACCGTGGATCAAGGCCACCATCCTTCTGCCCGACGAGCATCTGGGCGGCATCCTGCAGCTGTGCACCGAACGGCGGGGGGAGCAGGTGGAGCTGACCTACGCCGGCAGCCGGGCCATGCTGGTCTATCTTTTGCCGCTCAACGAGGTGGTGTTCGATTTCTACGACCGCTTGAAATCGATCAGCCGCGGCTATGCCAGCTTCGACTACCAGATGGACGCCTACCGCGAAGGGGACCTGGTCAAGATGTCGATCCTGGTCAACCAGGAACCGGTGGACGCGCTGTCGATGGTCGTCCATCGCGGCCAGTCGGAGCGGCGCGGCCGGGCGCTGTGCGAACGTCTGAAGGACCTGGTGCCGCGCCAGCTTTTCAAGATCGCCATCCAGGCCGCCATCGGCGGCAAGGTGATCGCCCGCGAAACCGTGTCGGCGATGCGCAAGGACGTGACGGCCAAATGCTATGGCGGCGATGTGTCGCGCAAACGCAAGCTTCTGGACAAGCAAAAGGAAGGCAAGAAGCGGATGCGCCAGTTCGGCCAGGTGGAGATCCCGCAAAGCGCCTTTATCGCCGCGCTCAAGATGGGCGATAGCTGACCGGCGGGGCGGGTCCGGCCGGCGCGGTTTCGGCGGCCAGCTGCGCGGCCAGCCCGTCCCGATAGCTGGGATAGGCCAGCGTGACCCCCAGAGCGTCCTTCAGGCGGCCGTTGGCGACACGCTTGTTGTCGTCGTAAAAACTGACGGCCATGGCCGACATGGTGCCCTTGGCTTCATCGAACGATATCAAGGGCGGCGGCTCTACCCCCAGCAAGGCGCAGGCGTGGGCGATCACGACATGACTGGGCGCGGGATCGTCGTCGGCGCAGTTGTAGGCTGTGCCCGGCGCCGGCGCGGCCATGGACGCGCGCAGCACGGTCACGATGTCGTCGACATGAATGCGGTTGAAAACCTGGCCAGGCTTGTCGATCCGACGGGCGCGGCCGGCCCGCACCGTATCCAGCGCGCTGCGGCCGGGACCGTAGATGCCGGCCAGCCGAAACAGATGGACCGGCAGCCCGCCATCGCGCCACAACGCCAGCCAGCCTTCCTCCGCGGCCAGGCGGCGCTGGCCGCGCGGCCCCGTCGGGGTCAACGGCGCGCTTTCGTCCACCCAGTCGCCGCCCCGGTCGCCATAGACCCCGGTGGTGGACAGGTACCCCGCCCAACGGATCTCCGTCAGGGCCAAAAGATCGGTGCCGTGATGGTCCAGAACCGGATCGCCGGCGCTGTCCGGCGGGACCGAGCTGACGATATGCGTGGCATCGGCCAGCGCGGCTTTCGGATCGGTCAGGGGGGCGTCGCGGTCGAACAGATGGGCGTCGATTCCGATCTCCGCCAGGGCGCGGCGCTTGTCCTCGCCGCGGCAGGTGCCGGCCACCGACCAGCCCTCGGCCGCCACGGCGCGGGCCAGGGCCAGGGCGGTGTAACCAAGACCGAAACAAAATAGGCGGGGCATGGCGGGCTTGCCTTCGGCGGCGGGAACGGGTGACCTGCTACCGTCTATCACAGAAGGACGCTTGTCATGACGGTGATGCCGTGTCGACTGGGTCTTTGCGTTTGCCTGGCCATGGCGATGGGCCAGGTCTCGTTTTCGCCGGCGGCGGCACAGACCGGCGGGCTTGAGGACGGCGGTCCCGGCGCCCGCTATCGGACCTGCATGGATCTGGCGCGCAGCGATCCAGATCGGGGACTGGACACCGCCCGGGCCTGGGAAACGGATGGTGGGGGCAACGCCGCGCGCCACTGCGCCGCCGTCGCCCTGGACGGTCAGGGCGATCACGTCGGGGCGGCCCTTGCCCTGGAGGAGATCGGCAGGGAGGCCGCGCCCCGGAACCCCGCCCTGGCGGCCGGGCTGCTGGAACAGGCCGGGCAGTCCTGGCTGCTGGCTGAGAACCCCGACCGGGCGACGACCGTCCTGGTCGAGGCCGCCACGCTGGCGCCGGGCAACGCAGCCCCCTACGAACTGCTGGCCTATGCCCATGCCGGGACCGGCGATTATCGGGGGGCGGTGGACGCGCTGGACCGGGCCCTGGATCTGGGAGAGGACCACGCCGGGATCTATCTGCTGCGCGCCGCCGCCCACCGCGCCCTTGGTGATTACACTCAAGCGCTCGGCGATGCCGACCGGGCCGTGGCCCGCGAGTCCGACAACCCGGACATTTTTCTGGAGCGGGGCAACATCCGACGCCTCGACGGCGACAGGGACGGTGCCCGTCGCGACTGGCGCCAGGCGATCGCGTTGGCTCCCGACAGCGCTGCGGCCGAGACCGCGCGGATCAACCTGGAGCGGCTGGGGGAAAACCAGTGAGAGACCCTGATCAGAAATCCAGATCGGCGTAGTGCCGGGGCGGGGGGATGCCGGGGACGATATCGGCCAGAAGCGGCCGAAAGCTGGGCCGGGACTTGATCCTGGCGTACCAGTCCTTGGCGTCGGGATGGCTGTCCCACGGCACGTCGCCGATATAGTCGAGGGCCGATAGATGGGCGGCGGCGGCGATGTCGGCCAGACCGAACTGATCGCCGCCCAGCCAGGTTCTGTGTTCGGACAGATAGGTGATGTAGTCCAGATGGTAGTGGATGTTCTCCCGCCCGGCGCGAATGGCTCCGGAATTGGGTTGGCCGCCGCCATGGAAGCGCTTCATGATCTTTTCGCCGATCAGGTTCTCCGTGACCTCCAGCGAGAATTTCTGATCGAACCAGACCAGCAGACGGCGCGTCTCGGCGCGGCTGATAGCGTCCGTGCCGATCATCGGCATCTCCGGGCAGACTTCCTCGAGGTACTCGGCGATCACCCAGGCGTGACTCAGGGTCACGCCGTCGGGCTCGTGCAGCACCGGTACTTCTCCGGCCGGGTTGATACGCAGGAATTCGGTGCGCCGCTCCCAGACCTTTTCGGCCTTCAGGTCGAATTCCAGCCGCTTTTCGGCCAGGAGAAGGCGAACAATCCGGCTCGGCGCCGACAACCATTGATGATACAGAATGCGCATGGCGGCGCACTCTACAACAAGCACTCATTGGGCGGTAAGGCGTTTCCCGTCCATTTTGCCATGGGCCTGCGGCCGGCGAGGCGGCTGAGCCTTCTTGGAGCAGGTCCTTCTCTTTCTGGCGGCGGGTTTGGCCGGTGGCACCGTGAATGCCGCCGCCGGCGGTGCCAAGCTGTTCGTGTTTCCCATGCTGCTGGCCGCCGGACTGCCGCCGGTCGCGGCCCTGGCCACCGCTACCGTCGCCCTGTGGCCGTCTCAGTTCGTGGCCATCTATGTCTATCGCGACGTTCTGCGGCCGCTGATGCGCAGCGCCGTGCTGCGCTTTCTGATGGCCCTGATAGGCGGGCTGGCGGGCGCCCTGCTGTTGTTGTGGAGCGGCGATTCCGGGCTCATGGCGGTGGTGCCGGCGCTTCTGGCGCTGGCCACCCTGGCGATCGCGCTGGGCAAGCGGATACGATCACTGGTGCCGCGCGGCGCGGCAGTGCGGCGCGATGGCGTCGTGTCGCTGGGACTCATCCTGGCGGTTTCGGTCTATGGCGGCTATTTCGGCGCGGCCATGGGCTTCATGCTGCTGGCCGCACTGACGCTGGCCGGCAGCGACCGTCTGACCGAGGCGAACGCCCTCAAGAATCTTCTGGCGGCCGCGATCAACACGGTCGCCGTGATCCCCCTGGCCCTTTCGGGCTTGGTCGACTGGGTGGCCGCCTCGACCGTGCTGGTGGGCGGTCTGCTCGGCGGCTATGCCGGTGCGCGCGTGGTTGAGCTGGTGCCCGAGCCAGTGGCGCGGGGAGCGATCGTCGTATTGGGCATCGTCCTGACGATCTGGTTTCTCTTCTTCGCCTGAGGATCGACCGGCCGGCTACGGCGCGGCGTCGCCCTGGGTCAGGCCGGCATGGCTCTCCCGCAGGCTTGCCTTCTGCACCTTGCCCATGGCGTTGCGCGGCAGCTCCGCCGCCATTACCACGCGGCGCGGCCGTTTGTAGCGGGCCAGTCTGCTTTCCAGCGCCGCCAGAATGCCGGTCTCGGTCGGTGCCGCGCCGGCCGCCGGGACGACCACGGCGATCACCGCTTCGCCCAGATCGGGATCCGGAATGCCGATGACCGCCGATTCGGCGACGTCGGGCAGGGCGTCAATCTCCCCCTCGATTTCCTTGGGGTAGATGTTGTAGCCACCGGAGATGATCAGGTCCTTGGCCCGGCCGACGATATGCACGTACCCGCGCTCGTCGATCCGTCCCAGATCGCCGGTGATGAAAAACCCATCGGCACGGAACGAGTCCCTGGTCTTGTCGGGCTGGCGCCAATAGCCGCTGCAAACGTTCGGCCCCTTGACCTCGATCATGCCGATCTCCCCGGCCGGGAGAGGCGCGCCCGTGTCCGGATCGGCGATGCGCAGCGCGACACCGGGCAACGGATGGCCCACCGTCCCCGGTACCCGGTCGCCGTCGTAGGGATTGGACGTGTTCATGTTGGTCTCGGTCAGGCCGTACCGTTCCAGGATGGCGTGGCCGGTGCGGGCCTGCCACTGCCGGTGCGTGTCGGCCAGAAGCGGCGCCGACCCCGACACGAACAGCCGCATGTGAGCGGTGGAGTCGGCGGTCAGGGAGGGTTCGGACAGCAGCCGGGTGTAGAAGGTGGGAACCCCCATCATCACCGTCGCCTTGGGCATCAGGCGCATCACTTCAGCCGCGTCGAACCGGGGAAGCAGAAGGAACGAGGCACCCGACAGAAGCGTCACATTTGTGGCCACGAACAGCCCGTGGCTGTGAAAGATCGGCAGGGCGTGAAGAAGCACGTCATTGGCGGTAAAGCGCCAGGCTGCGGCCAGGGCTCGTGCGTTGCTCTCCAGGTTGCCATGGCTGAGCATGGCGCCCTTGGCCCGCCCCGTGGTGCCGGAGGTATAGAGGATCGCGGCCAGATCCTCGGCGCGGCGCGGCGCGGGATCGGGCGCTGGTCCGCTGCCGTCGGCCACCTCCATCAGCGAGCCGCCGCCCCGTTCGTCCAGCGTCTCCACGGTGTCGACGCCCGCGCCGGCGGCGATTGGCGTCAACGCAGACCTGGTTTCGGACGCGCACACGAACAGGCGCGGCGCGGCGTCGCCCAGGAAATATGCGACCTCGGGCGGCGTGTAGGCCGGGTTCAGCGGCAGATAGACGGCGCCGGCGCGCAGGCATGCCAGGTAGAGCGCCAATGCCTCGACCGACTTGGCCGCCTGTACCGCGACCCTGTCGCCGGGGCTCACGCCGCGCCTGGCCAAGGCGGCGGCAAGCCGTCCGGCCAGATCGAAGAAGGCGCCAGAGGAAACGGCGCGCCCGTCGCCAGTCTCGATCGCGGTGCGTTCCGCGACCGGGTTGGCGGCCGTCAGGGCGGTGTAGAGGTTGCCGGTCATGGAGGTGCACTGTGCCACATCGTTGCGGAAAGCCGGAAAGATCTTGCAGCCCGACCGCCTGTGGGGGGACAGCGACCATGTCTTTATCATTGTATATATTAGAGATACTCCATACATCAAATCGACGCGCCACGCCGGAACGGAAAGAGAAAGACGTCATGGAACGGATCGCCAGATTATCGCCAAATGTATCGGTGACGTCGCAGATCGTCGAAGCCGATCTCGATGAGGTGAAGGCGCAGGGGTTTCGAGCCATCATCAACAATCGGCCGGACGGCGAGGCCGACGATCAGCCGCCGGGCGCGGCGCTTCAGGCGGCCGCGGAACGGCGAGGCCTGGACTACCGCCATATCCCCGTGGTTTCCGGATCCGTCACCGACAAGGATGTCAGCGACTTCGCCGGCGCGCTCGCGGACATGCCAGGGCCCGTGCTTGCGTTCTGCCGCTCCGGAATGCGGTCAGCGACCCTCTGGGCTCTGGCCCAGGCCGGACACGTCGATCCGGCGTCCGTTCTGGCGGCAACCCGGGAGGCGGGGTATCGGCTCGATGACCTCCGCCCCCGGCTTGAGCCACAGTAGCAGGCTGGCGGCGCGGCCCGCAGCCGCCCGAACGGCGGTCAGTCGCCGTTGTCGGCCTGTTGATAGGTCAGCAGGCCGTAGGCGTCGGTCGGAATGATCTTGTCCAGGACCAGGATCTCCGCCAGGGTGAACAACTGCATGGCCGTTCCTTCCTGCTGATCCATCGACGCGATCTCGGCCGCCGATACGGGCACCACGAAAAACCGCTTCCGGCACAGGGCTTCATCCCGAAAGGCCGGACGGTAAAACACCTCGGACAAGGCCTGGAAGCGCGTTGGCGTAAAGCGCAGCTCCTCCTCGATCTCGCGCACCAGGGCGTCCTCGGCACTCTCGTCCGGATCGATCCCGCCGCCGAACAGTCCCCAATAGCCGGGATAGCGGATGGATGCGATGTCGTCCCGCAACTGCATCAGAAAACGGCCGGCCTCGTCGACGATGATGGCGGTCACCGCATCCCGGTCAAAAGGTTCGTCATCCATCATCGCGTATCATCGGCTGCCGGATCACACCGATCCACGCGCCGTCCCCACCCATAACACCCATGTTTTACGACTATACCTGCATTTCCGGCAAAATCCGGGCACTTCGAGAGTTACCGATCCGCGGCATAGTCCATGACCCCGATCACGAATTCCGTGCCATCGGGATCGATCGCCAAGGGGCAGTCGATTGACTCGAAGGGCCGGATCCCCAGGGGGCCGCCGTCGACCAGCCCGGTGCACCGTCCTGGCCGTCCGGTCGTCAGCACGTCGCGATAGTAGACGGCCAGGCGTCGCGACGCCGCGTCACCGCGATCTACACGAAACGACAGCGAGCGTGTCGACCCGCCGACCAGGCGCTCGGTATCGTTGCCGCGCAGACGAAAGTCGAAAACGGTCCGGTTCACGGCCCGGACCAAAAAGATCTTGGACAGCAGGGCCGGATGACTGACGGGGTCGAAGTCGGCGCGCCGGGGCAGGGACGGGGTAAAGCCGGTCCACCAGGCATAGAGCATCCGGCAGGCATCGCCTTCGAGCCTTTCCGGTCCCTCGAGGGACTCCCGCGACACATCGAGAAGATTGTAAATCTGCTCCCTATGTTCAGGTGCGTTGCGAGCGTTCATTATCGAGCCTTGAGCGGAATGACGCGGATCCGCCTCCTCAATTTTCCTGCGGGTTTGGGAAGCAGACTAAAGATAATCCGTTAATCATCCGCCAAAGTTCAAGCGGACAGGTTCAAACACGGCAGTCGTTCATTGCGAATATGACAGCAGTTTGCGCAACTATATTGTTGTGATGACTTATCGGGTCGGCCGCTTTGGGGGCGATGGACTTAATCGCCTTGTTGATCTGGTTGGATCGGACCTGGTCAACTCCGTCAGGTCCGATCCGGTCGGTACGGATGATGGGCATGCCAGTGCCGGGCAATATCGACGCGCCTGCAGATCCAGACACCGTCATGGCCTTGGGCGTAGTCCAGAAAACGGGCCAGCGCCGCCGCCCGCCCCGGCCGTCCGGCCAGCCGGCAATGCAGTCCAACCGACAGCATCTTGGGCGCGACCGCGCCCTCGGCATGCAGCAGGTCGAAACTGTCTTTCAGGTAGGTGTAAAACTGGTCGCCGGAATTGAAGCCCTGCGCCGTGGCAAAGCGCATGTCATTGGCGTCCAGGGTATACGGCACGATAAGCTGCGGCCGTCCATAGGTGGTGTCCCAATAGGGCAGATCGTCGGCGTAGCTGTCTGCGTCGTACAGAAACCCGCCCTCTTCGACCACCAGCCGTCGGGTCAGTGGACTGGTGCGGCCGGTGTACCAGCCCAGCGGCCGTTCGCCGGTCAGTTTGGTGTGGGTCAGCACCGCCTGGCGCAGATGATGGCGTTCGGTCGCCTCGTCCACATACTGGTAGTCGATCCAACGATACCCGTGGCTGGCGATTTCCCAGTTCGCTTCCTGCATCGCCAGGACCGCTTCGGGATTGCGCGCCAGGGCCATGGTGACGCCGTAGACGGTCACCGGAATGTCGCGTTCCACGAACAGCCGCCGCAATCGCCAAAAGCCCGCGCGGCTGCCATATTCGTACAAGGATTCCATGCTCATATGCCGCACGCCGGGCCGAGCATCGGCGCCCACGATTTCCGAAAGAAACGCCTCGGAAGCGGGATCTCCGTGCAGGATGGCGTTCTCGCCGCCTTCCTCGTAGTTGATCACGAACTGAAGGGCCAGGCGCGCACCGCCAGGCCATCGCGGGTCAGGCGGCGAGGCGCCGTAACCGATCATATCCCTTGGGTAGGTGTTCGGCATGGGGATCCCCGGGGGCTGTTCTTTGCCGACGGCCGCCCAATATATCAGCATATCGAAGGTTGCCCAGCGGCCCCAGCGGCCCCAGCCGCCCCGGCTGTTCGAGGAGTGTGCAAATGCCCGAAAAAGTCCAAAAAACCGACGCGGAATGGAAGGCCCAGTTGACGCCCGAACAGTATCGGGTGTGCCGCAGACATGGGACCGAACGGGCCTATTCCGGTGCCTACGCCACCAACAAGGACCCCGGACTCTATGCTTGCGTCTGCTGTGGCAACCCGCTGTTCGACGCCTCGACCAAGTTTGAGTCCGGCACGGGTTGGCCCAGCTTCTGGCAGCCGGTCAGCGAGGATGCCGTGGAAACGCGGGAAGACCGGACCCTGTGGATGCGGCGGACCGAGGTCCTCTGCGCCGCCTGCGAATCCCATCTGGGCCATGTGTTCGAAGACGGGCCGCCGCCGACCGGTCTGCGCTACTGCATGAACTCCGTGGCGCTGGCACTGCAACCGGCCCCTGCGACCGCCGATTCGGACTAGCGTCGACGGCGTGGTGAACAGGTCTTTCGTTGCCGCTCCCGCTTAACGTTTCGTAAACCATCATCGGGCACTCTGTAACGGTCTCTTAACCTTACCGGTGCGGTACCCCGATCTTGATGACCGTCCCTTTCGATCTTCGCTCCGTTGTCAACAGGCACGACCGGCGATCGGCCATCGGGGCCAGCCGCTCGCTTCGCCTTCTGACATGGCTGATCAATCTTTTGCCTCTCATCTTAATGGTCGGCAGTGCGGCCTTGGTGGGTACCGTCATCGTGGCCGCCGCCAAAACCCAAGACAGACAGGCACGGGACATCGCGTCGACACAGCTGGTCCAGAGTCTGTCCTATATGGAAACCAACCTGGAGCGGCTGGCGGTGGGTATCGGTCGGTCAGACCGCGCTTACGCCAACCTGGTTGCCGGGTTCGACCGGCGGTGGGCCGACGCGGTCCTGGGCGATCAGCTTTACCGCAATCACGGCGTCCGCGCGGTGGCCGTGCTCGACGGCGACAACCGCACGCTGTATTCGGCGTTGGAAGGAGAACCTGCCGCGTTCGACGCGCTGGAACGGTTTTCGGAGGGGCTGCCCGAGCTTGCGGATCTGCTGCGCCGCGATGCCAAGACCAGTGGTGCGACCGTGGTGTCGGGGTTCCTGTCGATGGACGGTCAGCCTGTGCTCACCGCCGTGGCGGCCGTTGGAGACAGCGAGACCGATCTGCCGCAGCCGGTTGTCGTCCTGACCCTGGATCTGGCCAACGACATGCTGCCACGGTTGTCGGCCATGCTCGGTTTTGAGGACCTGCGGCTGGCCGGTCCCGATACCGACCAAAGCATGGCCCTGCTGTCCCTGTTTTCGCCGTCCGGCACGCGCATTGCCGATCTGGGCTGGACCGCCCGGCAGCCGGGCCGCAGCTTCATGCGGTTTATCCTGACCGTCGTGGTGCCGGCGTTTTTGGCCATCGGAGCGCTGGTCTGGTTCCTGTGGCTACGGTCCGCCCACACCGCAGCCGCCCTGCGTCAGCAGATCGCGATACAGGAAGACCTCAACCGACGGCTGGCGGAAAACGAAGCTCGCTACCGCGCCTTCCTGGCGGCGACCCCGGACCTGATGGTGCGGATATCCGGCGACGGCGTGCTTTTGGACCACAGCGCGCCCCGATCGGAAACCTCCCCGTTCCGGGCCGCCGATCAGCTTTTGGGCCACACCCTTGCCGATGTGCTGCCCGTGCAGGTGGCCAAGCGCGCTCTCGGCGCGGTTCATACCGCGCTCGACACCGGACAGCTCCAGCGGTTCGATTACACCCTGGACCTGGCCGAAGGGCAGGAAGCGTTCGAGGCCCGGCTGGTGCCGTCGGGTGCCGGCGAGGTCACGATGATCTCCACCAACATCACGCCGCGCAAGGAAATCGAGCGCCAGTTGCACCAGGCCAAGGAAGTCGCGGAGCAGGCCAGCCAGGCCAAGACCACCTTCCTGGCTCATATGAGTCATGAGTTGAGGACCCCGCTTAACGCCATCATCGGCTTCGCCCAGATCATGGAGCGGGAGATGCTGGGGCCCATGAACAATCCGCGCTATCGGGAATACTCGGCCGACATCGTCAGCAGCGGGCTGCATTTCCTTGATCTGATCAACGACATTCTCGATCTCGCCAAGATCGAGGCGACCAAATACCGGCTGCACGAGGAAGACCTCGATCTGGACGAGGTGGTCGGGGCGTCCGCCGACTTCTTCAAGCCGCGCCTCGCCGAAAGCCGCAAGCGGATCGCCGTCTCGGTGCCTCCGGGCCTGCCGCAACTCTATGCCGATCGGCGGTCGGTGCGTCAGATGCTGCTCAACCTCATCTCCAACGCCATAAAGTTCACATCGGTCGGCGGCAGGATCAGTGTCTCCGCGCGCACCGATGCGGCCGGCTGCCTGGCGCTGATCGTCGCCGACGACGGCGTCGGTATCGCGCCGGCGGACCACGAGCGGGTGTTGGAGCCGTTCCGACAGGTTAACGCCGATACCGCCAAGAATGCCGAAGGGACGGGGCTTGGCCTGCCCATCGTCAAGAAGCTGGTCGAACTGCACGGCGGCCGTTTGTCCCTGGAAAGCCGGCCTGGGGCCGGGACCAGGGTCATTCTGTCGTTCCCGCCGGAGCGTGTGAAGCCCGTCTCCGTCCTGCCCCGCCGGAACTTGGCGGCCGGATAACGATCAAGGCGGTCCCGCAGCCGATTCGATTGCCGGTTGGACCCGCTCCATATGTCTGATTTAGACCTTCAGCCTGCTGTCGGTCCCCGTGGGGGAAGGCTGGTTACGTTGGCATCGGTGGTTTGGCCGGGTTCGGCGATGGGCAGGGTGACGACAAACTCGCTGCCGCCGGCGTCGCGTTCCCGTACCTCGATCGCGCCGCCCATCAGCCGGGCCAGATGGCGGGAAATGGTCAGCCCCAGCCCGGCGCCGCCGCCCGACTGGGTATGGGCGTCGTCCTTGACCCGGATAAAGGGGGAGAAGATGTCTTCCCGTCGGTTCTGGGGGATGCCCGGGCCGCTGTCCCATACCACGATTTCCGCCATGTCGCTGGCCGCAAGACCGACCCGCACGCCGATCTGGCCGCCTTCCGGCGTGAACTTCACGGCGTTGTTGAGCAGGTTGACAAAGATCTGAACCGCCCGTACCCGGTCCACGCGAACCCAGGGGCCGTTGGCGACCAGGACCTGGCGGGTATCGATGCGCTTGCGCGACGCGGCCAGCATGATGAAGGAATAGGCGTCACGCAGAATGTCGCCGACCGGCGCGGGCTCCACCGTGATATCGATCTGATTGTTGTCGATCTTGGCCATGTCCAGCACATCGTTGATGAGGTGCAGAAGGTGGTGGCCGGCATGGGCGATGTCGCTGGCGATCTGGCGATACTTGTCGGAATCCGGTCGCAACACGCCGGATTCCAGGGCCTCGGCATACCCGATCACGGCATTGAGCGGCGTACGCAGCTCGTGGCTCATATTCGCCAGGAACGAGCTTTTGGCCAGGTTGGCGCTCTGCGCTTCCTCGAGCGTGCGCAAAAGATCGGCATTGCGCAGCTTGAGCTGTTCAAGGGTCGCCTCCAGGTCGATCTGCGACTGGGCCGTCATCCGCTCCGACGAGGTGTCGAGGGTGACGTCGGTCCCGGTGCCGCGAAAGCCCAGGAACTGGCCCGTTTCCTGGTCGAACAGCGGTACGCCCGTGATCCGCTGACGGCGAAACCCGCCGATGGTGTCGGGGACATTGAATTCGAAACCGCGAAAGGGAAGACGTTCGCGAAACTCGCGGCTTTCGGTGATATCCCCGACCTCTGGCTCGATCCATTGGGCGAACTCGTCGAACCGGCACCCCTTCAAGGACTGCACGGGATAGCCGACGATCTCCGAAAAGCTTTCCGAGATGGATCGGATCTCGCCCAGGGCCGAGATCTCCCACACCCAATCCGCCGACGATCGCATCAGGTCGCTCAGCCGCAACCGGTCGGCCTCGGCTTCGCGCAACGCGTCGATTTCGGCGCTGACATCCGTCATATAGACGATAATCCCGCCGCCAAGGGCTTCGGGCGCCGTGGCGTCATCCAGTCGGACATAGTCGATCTTGAAGGTGCGCCGGGCCGGAACCCTGAAGGTCGTGGTTTCGGAATGGGGGCCGGCGTCCATGTCCGCGGCCAGTCGCCTGACACGGTCGACCATCGCGGCAAAGGCCGGGATGGGGCGAAGCTGCCCGTGGGATCGGGTGGGGAAAACGGCATCGAGAAACGCCTGATTGCGGTACGCCAGGGTGCCATCGGGCGCAAAGATGCCGACGGGCCTGGGGTCGGTCTCCATGACCGTCGTGGCGTTCAGCCCGTCCGTCACCGACGGTCCGGATGGTGGCGGCAGACCGCTGGCCATCTGCGCCTTGATGCTGTGAGCGGAGGCGAATGGGCGGCCGACGCCGCTCCCGCTCCCCCTGTCGTTCTGCATTGAGCCCCCTTCGGCGATCGGGCTTTTTGCCGCCCGCTATCGCACACCCTTGCCAGTGTCCTAGCACCTTCCCGTGTTGGGGGGTACTGGCGCCATCTCAGCGGATCGGTGCCGGCGAAGGGCGCTGTCGCGCACATCCGCCGTTGCCTCATCCCATGTCTCTCGATCACTGCGACGTTCGGCCGACCATGGGGCGTCGCCGCGTGGTCGGCTCGATCGCCTGCCGTCCCGGTGTCGCGCCGCCTATGCCCGTGCCCTCCATCGCCCGATACGGCCACTCTTTACTGCCGTTTGTCTCGCTCAGGCCGGCCGGTAAGCCGTGCCAATACCAAGAAAGCTCATCATCCAGGCAGTGAGGCAAAAAAACAATAAAAAATTTTAGTTAAATTCTTAATAATCATTGAGATTGGCACATTTCATGGTCCTTCGACCTCAGTATTATGGAAGAAGGACAGGCGATCCTGGCGACTGGGGACGTCGCCTCATTCGGCGCCAGGCACCGAGCAGAACGGTCTCGAGGACCGCGTGAGCCAGGACCGCCAGAACAAGACCCGCCCCGGCATAGGCAATCCCCGCCTTGTCGATCGCCAGGCTGGGACGGAAGTGAGTCCAGGTGTCCTGTCCGATCTCGCCATCGAAAACCCCGGCCAGGACCAGCGGTCGTTCCAGCCCGCCGGCACGGATCAGCGTGTTGTGGGCCCGGGCCAAGGCCGCCGCGCGATCGATCTTGGCCTGAACCGCGCGTCCTTCGGCGACAAAAATCGGGTTGTCGGCCTCGCGGAACGCCTGGAGATAAGCATAGACGGACACACCGGCATCGTCCGCCCGGGCGACGATGCCGGCGACATCGCGGCGCGCCTCCGCCAACCGTCCGGACAGGTTCTGGACATAATCGTCGGCATAGGCGGAAAGCTGCGAAAAAGCGATGGCGGCGGTCAGCGCCATAACAAGCCGCAACCCGCCGCTCGCCCTGTTTGCAAGAAACCGGACCATGATACGACCATGAATACCCAGTGCGGCAGCAATATGGTGGGCCAAACCGTATGCGGCATGGATCGTGGCTTCAGTGGATGCGCGTGGCCAGCGGTCCGGGACTTGCCGCGCCTTCGCACAGCCAACTCATAAAGGCCTGTCCAGCCTGTTGCGACAGGAACGCGATGGCGGTGCTGTGAGCCCCGACACGTCGGATGCGGCCCTGAACCTGTCGCGGCAGCCCCGCGAGGCTCAAGGCGACCAGCGTTCCCGGCGGTGCCTTCAGCGCCTTGCCGATTAGGACGCCGCCGCCCGACACGTTGATGGTGTGGCAGCTCAGCCGCTCGTTTCCGATAACGATGTCAATCTCGAACTGCAAGGGGAGGCGCTGCTCGCCTCGCCGCAATGGTGCGAACGTCAACCCCTTGGCGTTTCGGTCGCCCCGCCGCAACCGCCATCTCCCCAGAACCGACATCGGGCCTCCTGTCCCTTGAACATGCTTCATGCCTAAGCATTAAGGACGAGGTCGCTTAGTATCTCGTTAAGTGTTTGGGTTAACGGAAGATTTTCGGGCAGTTGAAGCGAAACGTTTGGGGGCCGGCGCCCGCCAGCAGCGGACGGTGTTTGGCGCAGCGACAGAGACGGCGCGAAACCGCGTCGTTCTTCGTGGATCGCCGCTTTCGGAGCGCCGCCGATTAGGGTTAACATCCTCCAAAGCGCGGCGGATGGCCAGGCCAGTGATCGGCAGGCACGACCATCGGTGAAGAATCGTGTCGGCGTCCATCAACAGGGGAACTGATGTCATGCAACGCAAGACCGCACGCGATTTCGATCAGCGCATTCTCGATCTCTATGATGGGTACGCGCACGGCAAACTGTCCAAGCGGGAGTTTCTCGACAGTGTGGGAAAACTGGCGGTCGGCGGGGTCGGCGCCGCGGCCGTTCTGCAAAGCCTGCAGCCCAACTATGCCCTTGCCCAGCAGGTCGCGCCAGACGATCCGGCCATCCGTACCGAGACGATCGAATACCCGTCCCCCGACGGTCATGGCACCGTGAAAGGCTTGATGGCTCGCCCGTCGGATGCCGCCGGGCCGCTTCCCGCCGTACTGGTGGTGCACGAGAACCGCGGCCTCAACCCCTATATCGAGGATGTCGTCCGCCGCACGGCAAAGGCCGGATATTTGGCGTTGGGCCCAGACGGGCTGACCTCTCTGGGCGGGTATCCCGGCACCGACGATCAGGCGCGCGAAATGCAGTCGCAACTCGACGGCGCCAAGCTGATGGCGGATTTCTTCGCCGGGTTCGAGCATCTGGTGGATCATCCCGACAGCACTGGCCGGGTGGGGGCCGTTGGGTTCTGCTATGGCGGCGGTGTGTGCAACGCGCTGGCGGTGGCCTATCCGAACATGGCCGCCTCGGTTCCCTTTTACGGCCGTCAGGCGGATGCGGCGGATGTTCCCGCCATCCAGGCGCCGCTTCTGCTCCATTACGCCGAGCTGGACGAACGCATCAACGCCGGCTGGCCCGACTACGAACGGGCGCTGATAGAGCATGGCAAGGCGTTCACGGTCCATTTCTACCCGGGCGTCAACCACGGGTTCCACAACGACACGACGCCCCGCTACGACCCCGAGGCCGCGGCCCTGGCCTGGGACCGAACGCTCGCCTTTTTCCAGGCGCACCTCGTCTAGGGGCGCGCCGCCCGACGCCCCGTCCTAAACCGCGCTTTTGGCGCGGGACGCCCGTTTGCGCTCGTGGGGGTCCAGAAGCCGCTTGCGCAGGCGGATGGAGCGTGGGGTCACCTCCACCAGCTCGTCGTCGGCGATATAGGCCAGCGCCTTTTCCAGGGTCATGGCGATGGGCGGAGTCAGCCGCACCGCCTCGTCCTTGCCCGACGCCCGCATGTTGGTGAGCTGTTTGCCCTTGAGGACGTTGATCTCCAGGTCCGATCCGCGGCTGTGCTCGCCGACGATCATGCCATGATAGACCCTGGCGCCCGGGTGGATCATCATCGGCCCCCGGTCTTCCAGCTTCCACAGGGCATAGGCCACGGCCGTCCCGTCGTCGGTGGAAATCAGGACCCCGGTCCGCCGGCCCTCGATGACGCCGCGGAACGGCGCATAGCTGTCGAAGGTCCGGTACAGCACGCCGGTGCCCCGCGTGTCGGTCATGAACTCGCCATGATAGCCGATCAGGCCGCGTGTCGGCGCCTGGAACACCAGGCGCTGCTTGCCGCCGCCCGACGGACGCATGTCCCGCAGTTCCGCCTTGCGGGCCGACAGCTTCTCCACCACGATGCCGGCGTGCTCCTCGTCGACGTCGACCTGCACCTCCTCGATCGGCTCAAGCTGCTGGCCAGTCTGGGGATCGGTGGTCAGGACCACCCTGGGGCGGCTGATCGACAGCTCGAAGCCCTCGCGGCGCATCTGCTCGATCAGGATGGCGAGCTGAAGCTCCCCCCGTCCGGACACCTCGTAGCTGTCCTTGCCGGCACTCTCACTGACCTGAAGGGCGACATTGCCCTCGGCCTCGCGCATCAACCGGTCGCGGATCACGCGGGAGGTGACCTTGTCGCCCTCGGTGCCGGCCAACGGCGAATCGTTGACCGAAAAGGTCATGGCCAGGGTCGGCGGATCGATCGGCTGGGCGGCCAGCGGCGTGGTGATGCTGGGATCGCAGATCGTATCGGCGACGGTGGCCTGGCTCAGGCCGCTCAGGGCGACGATATCGCCGGCCTGGGCTTCGTCGACTCCCTGGCGCTCCAGACCGCGAAAGGCCAGGACCTTGGAGATCCGGCCCTGCTCGATGACCGACCCGTCCCTTGACAGCGCCCTTACGGCCATGTTGGGACGCACGCTGCCCGACATGATCCGCCCGGTCAGAACCCGGCCCAGATAGGGATTGGCCTCCAGGGTCGTGGCCAGCATGGTGAAGGGGGCGTCGGCGACGACCTCGGGGGCCGGCACGTGTTTGACGATGAGGTCCAGCAACGGCGCCATGCTGGGGTTGGTCCCCGGTTCCGGCTCCGCCGCGGCCCAGCCTTGTTTGGCCGACGAATAGAGAACGGGGAAATCCAGTTGGTCGTCGGTGGCGTCCAGCGCCGCGAACAGATCGAAGGTTTCGTCCAGAACCGCGTGCGCGCGCTGGTCGGGCTTGTCCACCTTGTTGATCAGGACAATCGGGCGCAGGCCCAGTTTCAGGGCCTTGGCGACCACGAATTTGGTTTGGGGCATCGGCCCCTCGGACGCATCGACCAGCACCACGACGCCATCGACCATGCCCAGGATCCGCTCCACCTCGCCGCCGAAATCGGCATGGCCGGGCGTATCGACAATGTTGATCCGGGTACCGTTCCAGGCCAGCGACGTGCACTTAGCCAGGATGGTAATCCCGCGTTCGCGCTCTAGGTCATTGCTGTCCATGGCCCGCTCGGCAACCTGCTGGTTGTCACGAAACTGGCCGCTTTGCCGCAACAAAACGTCGATGAGAGTCGTTTTGCCATGGTCGACATGGGCGATGATCGCGATATTTCTTAAATGCATGACGATAACAGGGGCTTTCAGATGGCGCGTGACGAACCTTCCCGCCGTCTGGCAGGGTCGGACATCATGCTGCCGCTATTTCACGCGAAGTCACGTCTTTGCGACGCAACATTCCATGGGACTCAAAGCACATGCCCCCCCGGCACCGCCGCGTCAAGGGTGGGAACGTCCCTAAAGTCCAATGAAACAAAGAATTTAGCCTGGGATCCCGCCGCGACCTCGATGTTAACCAACGCAAAATCCTGCTTCTTCGTCCTGATCGTCGCCTTGCTGACGATGATTCTGGGCGATGGCGCCTCGGCCCAGGCTCTCGATTACAATGTGTCGCTCTCCGATCTGGACAACGAGGAGCTGATCCAGGCGCTCGAGGCCAGTTCCAACCTGCTGGCCTTGCGGGACGAGGACCCGCCCTCGGCGGTGGCGTTGGTGCGGCGGGTCGAAGCCGACGTGGACCGGTTGGGTACGGCTCTCCGCTCGTTCGGCTTCTATCGCGGCACGGTCACGGCGACCGTCGCGGGGCGGCCGCTCGACGACCCGGCCCTGCTGGAAACCCTGGCCACGGCGGAACAGGCCGGCACGCCGGTGGACATTGCGCTCACCATCGATCCGGGCCCGCAATATGTGATCGGGCAGCTCGACATCGTCGATGCCGAAGACGGGTCGGACACCCTGTCGGTCGACATCGATCGGGACGCGCTGGGCCTCGCGGTAGGAGATCCGGCACGATCGGACGCGGTCCTGACCGTCGAGCGGCGGCTGGGCGACCAGATGCGGGCCCAGGGCCACCCGTTCGCCGACGTGCCCGTGCGCCAGGCCGTCGTCGATCACGACACCCAGACCATGGAGCTGACCTTCGCGGTGGAACCCGGACCCCGGGCCGCCATCGGCACGGTCCAGGTGGACGGGCTGGACCGGGTCGACGCCGATTTCATCGAACGGCGCGTCGAGTTCGTCACGGGGCAGGAGTACTCGCCGGACCTGGTCGAGGATCTGCGCAGGGACCTTTCTGCGATCGGCGTGTTTTCGTCCGTGCGTGTCGATCAGGGCGAGGAACTGGCGCCCGACGGCACCCTGCCGGTCACCGTCACTTTGGTCGAGCGGGAACGACGGTTCATCGGCGCCGGCGCCGATTATGCCACGTCCGAGGGGTTCGGCGCCCGGGCCTATTGGGGCCATCGCAACCTGTTCGGCGCCGCCGAGCGGTTGCGTATCGAGGCCAGCGTGGGACGGTTGCTGGAAAACGATCTCGGCGAATTGGAATACGGCTTGGGTGCGACGTTCCGCAAACCCGATGTGCTGGAACAGCGCCAGGACTTGCTGGCCGGGTTGAATTTCATCCGGACCGACACCGACGCCTTCGAACGGACCGGCGTGGTCGGCACCGTCGGGCTGGAACGGCAGCTCACGGACACCATCGCCGTCGGTGTCGGGCTCTCGGCCGAATATGACCGGATTACCGATTCCGACGAGCAGACGGACACGTTCCGCCTGATCGGTATCCCGCTCAGCTTCCGCATGGACACCTCCGACGACGCGCTGAACCCGACCCGGGGCATCCGGCTGTCGGCCAATGTCACGCCGTTCAGCAAGTTCATCGGGTCGTCCGACGATCTTCTGGTCAGCCGTGTCGAGGCCTCGTCCTATTACGATTTCGGATCCGACGGCCGCTACATCCTGGCCGGGCGCGCGGCCATCGGCAGCGTCCTGTCGGAAGGCGGTACGGATGACGTGCCGGCCAACAAGCGGTTCTTCGCCGGCGGCGGCGGATCGATCCGCGGGTACGAGTTCCAGTCTGTCGGGCCGCTGGACGAGAACGGCGACCCGCTGGGCGGCCGCAGCGTGCTGGAACTGGGCGCCGAACTGCGCATCCGCATCGGGGAAAGCTTTGGCATCGTGCCCTTTATCGATGGCGGCACGGTCTTTGACGATTCCTTCCCGGCATTCGACGAGCCGTTGCGTTTTGCCGCCGGTATCGGCGGTCGGTACTACACGGATTTCGGGCCGATCCGCGTCGATTTTGCGTTTCCCCTGAATGGGCGCGATCGTGACGACGCCTTCGCCTTTTACATCAGCCTGGGACAGGCGTTCTGATGGGCCGCGTGGCGCTGCGTCTGATCCTTCTGCTTCTGCTGCTGCCGCTGGTGGCGGTTGGTCTGGTCTTCGCCTGGATCCAGACCGACGCCGGCCAGCGCCAGGCCGCGGCGCTGGTCGGCGACCTGGCCAGCGGACCGGATTTCGGGCTCCGCGTCGGCGGTATCTCGGGGTTGGTGCCGTTCGACATGCAGGTGAGCGATGTCGAGGTGGCCGACGCCGACGGTGTCTGGCTCACCGTGGACCACGCGGCGCTGGCATGGTCGCCGGCGGCGCTGCTATCGGGCACCCTGGACGTCGATGCGCTGACGGCCGGCACCGTGACCGTCATCCGGCCGCCGCTGCCCGGCCCGGAGGACCCCGTGGCCGAGACGGAGCCGTTCGGGTTGCCGGAACTGCCGGTCGGCGTGGTCGTGCACCGGCTGACGATCGACCGGATCGGCCTGGACGCGCCGGTGCTGGGTCAGCCGGCCGCCTTTTCGATCGACGGTACGGCCCGTCTCACCGATCCCCAAACCGGTCTCCGGCTCACCCTCGCCGCGGAGCGGACGGATGGACGCGACGGCAGCATGGCGGTCGATCTGGTCTATACGCCGCGGGAAAACCGCCTGTCTCTCCAGGCCCAGGTGGACGAGCCGGCCGGTGGTGTGATCGCCACGCTGGCGCAGCTTCCCGACCTGCCGCCGGTCTCGGTCCGGCTGGACGGCGATGGCGCGCTGGCCGACTGGCAGGGACGCCTGACCGTTATGGCCGGGGAGGCCGGCGACCTGACGCTGGACGCGCGCGTCGAATCCGCCGAGGGCGACTACCGCGTCACCGCGACCGGCAATGGCCGGCTGGGCCGCTTTACCGACGATCCATCGCTGATGCGACTGCTGGCGGGTACCGTGGGGCTGGAGGCCGCGATCCTGATGCGCGACGACAGGTCCTTGAGCATCGATCGCGTCGGCCTGGAAACACCGGCGGGGAGCGTGACCTTATCCGGCACCGTGGCGCCGGAGGCCGGGTCGTTGGCGCTCGACTACCGGGTGGAAGCCGGAGACGACGATCGCTTTTCCGGTTTGGTGTCTGGTGTGGGTTGGGAAAGCGCCATGATCGCCGGGCGTATCGAAGGCCCTCTGGATGGTCCGGCGGTGACCGCCGCCGTCGATGTCAGGTCGCCGGTCTACCAGGACATGAGCGCGGCGTCCTTAACCGCCGATCTTACAGCGCGGCCGGAAGGTTCGCTGGACGACCCGGCCACACCGATCGCGGTGGAGGCATCGGGCCGCGTTGGGGAGCTGGCGCTCGGCACCCCGTCCCTCGACCTGCTTTTGACGCCGGCCCTGGACTGGTCTCTGACCGGCACCCTGGCACAAGAGGGCACGGTGACCGTGTCGGCGGCCCGCGTGACCGTTCCGGCGGGCGATCTGACCCTTGGCGGCCTGGTCGAAAATTGGGGTGAGACCGTACGGGCAGAGGCGCAGCTTCGCCTGGACGATCTGGGCGCGGTATCCGATGCCGCGGGGCAGCCGCTGACGGGTGCCGCCACGTTGGATCTCGACCTTGTCATCGTCGACGGCACCATCGGCGCCGATCTGGCGGCCGCCCTGATCGGCGTGACCACCGGACAGCCCGAGGTTGACGCTCTGCTGGGCGACCGGGCGTTCGTCACGGCGCGGATCGAGCCGGTGCCCGGCGGTGGCGCCGACGTCAAAACCCTGAGCCTGCGGGGCCGCAACGTGTCCGTGGATGGCGAGGGGGTGATCGCGCCCGACGGGCTGGCCTTCGACTGGTTTGTGGCGCTGCCGGACCTGGCGGTCCTGGGGCCCGACCTGGCCGGGTCGGTGACCGTCGAGGGCGACATCTCCGGACCGTTCGACGCGCCGACCCTGGTCGCGACGGCGGAGGTGGAGGATCTGGTGGCCGGCGGTCAGACCATTGCCGCCGCGACGGCCGACGTGACCGTCGGCAACCTGCTGGACCAGCCGGTGGGCGACGCCCATATCGTCATTCCCGACATCGCTGGCCTTGCGGCGGACGTTGCCGGTCGATTTCGCGTCGAACCGGCGGGCGTCACCGCGCTGGAAGACCTGACCCTCGCGCTGGGAAGCCTGACCGTCGAAGGCGACCTGACAATCGAGCCGGAAGGCGTTGCGACCGGCGCCTTTTCGGGGCGAGCGGGCGCGTTGGCGGAGCTGTCGCCGTTGATCGGCCAAACCCTGTCCGGCAGCGCCGATATCGACGTGAACTTGACGGCGCCCGACGGGCGCCAGAGGGTCGAGGCGACGGTTCGCGGCCGTGGCTTGGCGGTCGCGGACGCGGCGACCCTAAGGGCCGGCACCCTTGTCCTCACCGTCAATGATGCCCTTGGCGTGCCGTCCTTCGATGCCGCCGTCGATGCCGCCGGGGTTGACGCGGGGGGGCTTGCGTTCGGATCGGTCGATGCGACCGCCTCCGGCGGGCTCGACCGCTTGGCGTTTGCCCTGTCGGCGGATGGCACGCCCTTGTCGGTGAACGGTCGCGGTACCGTCGCCGTGACCGATGAAGCGACGCGGATCGATCTTGCCGCCCTCGACGCCACCTATGAGGGCGAACGCTTTGCCCTTACCGGACCGGCGACGGTTGCCCTGGCCCAGGACGGCATTACGGTGACCGGTCTGGCGGTCGCGGCGCGGGATGGGCGCTTGGCCCTGGACGGCCGGTATGGCGACACGATGGACCTGACCCTGCGCCTGGACGAGATGCCCCTGGCTCTGGCCGAGATTGCCAGCCCCGGTCTCGACGTCGCCGGCCGGTTGAACGGCACGGTGGCTCTGTCAGGTACGCGGGCCGCCCCGACCGGCACCTTGTCGCTCCGCCTCGCCGGCGTCGGCCTCGGCGCGGGCGCGCCGGCGGTCAATGGGACCGTGGACGGGCGGTGGCGCGATCGCCAGCTTGTCCTGGACGGCCTTTTCGACGTGGCCGGCGCGGGCGATCTGACCGTCACGGCCGCCGTCCCCTTGCTGCTCGACGCCGGTGGCGTGCCGACCGTGCCCGCCGATGGCATCGTCCGGGCCAATGCCGCCGGTCGGATCGATCTGGCCATACTCGATGATTACGTGGCGGCGGGCGGGGACCGCGTCGCCGGCGTGGCCGATATCGATCTTTCGGTTCAGGGCCCCCTCGGCGCGCTGCGGCCGACGGGCGGCATCACCGTTGCCGGCGCGTCCTACGACAATGCGCTGTACGGCATCCGGTTGGATCAGATCGACCTGACGCTGCGGGGGTCGGACCGGGCCCTGGTTTTGGAAAGCCTGTCGGCGCGGGCGCCGAACGGCGGAACCCTGTCGGGATCGGGCACCGTGGTTCTCGACGCGTTGCGCGGGCTGCCGGTGGATTTCGCGCTGCGGCTGGACAACGCCCTGGTGACCAACACAGACTTGGCCTCGGTCGTCGCCGATGCCGACCTGACGCTGTCGGGCCTGCTCACCGAAACGCCGCTTCTGGCCGGCACGGTGACGGTGAACCGCGCCGAGATCCGCGTTCCCGACCGGCTGCCGCCGTCGGTCGCGAAGTTGGACGTGGTCGAGATCAACGCGCCGCCTGAAATCGCCGACCGCCTGGAGAGCGAACGCAAGGCGGCTGAGGGCTCGACGGTCGACGTGGCGCTCGCCATCGACGCATCGGCGCAGCAGGTCTTCGTCCGCGGTCGCGGTCTGGATGCGGAGGTCGGCGGCGCCCTTAACGTCGTCGGTACGTCCAACACACCCTCCATCGACGGCGTCCTGTCGATGCGCCGGGGCCGGTTGTTCATCCTGGGTCAGACGCTCGATTTCACGCGCGGCGAGGTGACGTTCGCCGGCGGGTCCGGCACCGATCCGATTCTCGATTTTCTGGCGACCACGCCGTCGGCCGATACCACCATCCAGGTCGCGGTGACGGGCCGGGCGTCGTCGCCCGAATTCGCCTTTTCGTCCGAGCCGGCCTTGCCTGAGGACGAGGTGCTGTCCCGGTTCCTGTTCGGCAAGGCGACCGGCGAACTGACGGCCCTGGAGGCGGTGCAACTCGCGCAGTCGGTGGCCACGCTCGCCGGCTTTGGCGGCGGACCCGGCGTGATCGACAAGCTGCGGACCACCTTCGGGCTTGATCGGCTGGAGGTCGACGGGGGCGAAGGCGGCGCCACGGTCAACGCCGGTCGCTACGTCTCCGACAATGTGTTCGTGGGCGTCAAGCAGGGAACGGCGGAAGGATCCAGCCGCGCGACGGTGGAGATCGAGGTGACGCCCAACGTCAAGGTCGAGACGGATATCGGCGCCGATGCCAACAGCCGGGTCGGCATCGGCGTCGAGTGGGATTACTAGATCACGCGGTGTCGCTGATCACGCCCCGCTTCACTTGATCGCGTTCGATGGATTCGAACAGGGCGCGGAAATTACCCTCGCCGAAGCCTTCGTCGCCCTTGCGCTGAATGATCTCGAAAAAGATCGGCCCGATGACGGTGGCCGAGAAGATCTGCAGCAGCAGACCGCCGCCCGGCGACCCGTCGATCAGGATCCCCCGCTCGCGCAACGCCGCGACATCCTCGCCGTGGCCGGGAAGGCGGTCCTCCAGCATTTCGTAATAGGTGGCCGGCGGTGGATCCATGAAGGCGATGCCGTTGGCGCGCAGCGCGTCGACGGTGGCGTAGATGTCGTCGGTCCCCAGCGCGATGTGCTGGATGCCTTCGCCCTTGTAGGCCCGCAAATATTCCTCGATCTGCGACTTGTCGTCGGATGATTCATTGATCGGGATGCGGATCTTGCCGCACGGGCTGGTCATCGCCTTCGATTTCAGGCCGGTCAGCTTTCCCTCGATGTCGAAATAGCGGATCTCCTTGAAGTTAAAAAGCTTCTCATAGAACTCCGCCCAATGATCCATGCGCCCGCGATGGACGTTGTGGGTCAAGTGATCGATGTAGGTCAGACCGCCGTCGCGCGGTGGCCCGGCCGGATCGTCCTGTTCGATGAAGTCGATGTCATAGATGCCGCCCGCCGCGCCATAGCGATCGACAAGATAGATCAGGCTGCCGCCGATTCCCTCGATGGCGGGAATGTTCAGCTCCATCGGACCGATCCGCCCCTCGACCGGTTTTGCGCCCAGGTCGACGGCGCGCTTGTAGGCCTTGGCGGCGTCGGCCACACGGAACGCCATGGCGCAGGCGCTGGGACCGTGCACGCGGGCAAAAGCCTGGGCGAAACTGTCGGGTTCGGCGTTGACGATGAAGTTGATGTCGTTCTGGCGGAACAGGGTGACGTCCTTGGATCGGTGCCTGGCGACCGCGCGGAAGCCAAGGGTGCGGAACAGGCTGGCCAGCGCGCCGACATCAGGGCCGGTGTATTCGACGAACTCGAACCCGTCGGTGCCCATCGGGTTAACGTTGTCCGGCATGGTCAATGGGGCGTCTGTCATCGGATCCTCCTCAACGCGAGATATCGATACCGATCATAAAGGGAAATCCGTGCCGCTGCTGCGCAAATCGGCCTGTTGCGGAGCATCCCTATGCGGCTACGGTGCGGCGATCATCAATCCAATGCGTGAGTCATGCAAGCAATCACCCTCGACGATTTCGATCTTCGCATCCTTGCCGCCGTGCAAACGGACGGCCGGCGATCAAACGTGGTGCTGTCGGAAACGGTGCCGCTGTCGCCGTCGCAGATCCAACGCCGGACCCGGCGGCTGGAACAGGCCGGCCTTATCGCCGGCTACGTGGCGTTGCTCGATCCGCGAAAACTGGGACTGGGGGTCATGGCCTTCACCAGCGTCTCGCTGGCGCCCCACGGGCCGCGCGCGGCGCGTGCCTTCGCCGATGCGATCGCCGGTCTCGACGCGGTGCAGGAATGTCATTCGGTTTCCGGTGACGCCGACTATCTATTGCGCATCGTGGCGCCGGACCTGCGCGCCTTCGCCGATTTCATGATGCACAGTCTGATGACCTTGGAGGGCGTGATCAGCGTCAAATCGAACATCGTGCTGGAACCGATCAAGAGCACCACGTCCCTGCCGCTCGCGCATCTGGCGACGGCGGCGCGGAAAGGTCATTGAACTTTGCCTTCGCACCGTTATGTCTGCTACCGTTCAGCGTTCCCAAACCCGACCGAGACGGCCGACCTTGTCGGACGGCATTCGCCGCCAGTTTATGCCGCGCACCGAGCGGCGCCTTACCGAGGACCATGCGATGAAAGAACCAAACGACGACGATATCCGCCAGCGCGCCTATTTCATCTGGGATCAAGCCGGTCGACCCCACGGCATGGCCAAGGATCATTGGCTGCAGGCCAAATGGGAACTGACCAACGAGGCGGCGGTCAACAACGGCGCGGGCGCCACGCCCAAATCCCGGACCCGGAAGGCGGCGGCGCCGAAATCCGCCGCGGCAAAATCCAGAAAGGCACCCAAGACGACCAAACCGCGTACCGCTGCGGCGTCGGGGTCCGCCACGTCCAAGGCAAAACCCAAAGCGAAGTGAGCGGCCACCGCATCGCCGGGCGCGTGGGAAGACCGGCTTGACTATACTGGCGCGGGCAGCCGCGCCAACAGGCTGGCCCGCGTTTCGGCGTCGATGAAGGCGGCGTTGAGCGCGCATCGAGTCGTCGCCAGAAGCGCGGTTTCGGTCAGGCGCAGTTTGCGCGCCGCCACCTTGTATTCGCGGCCGATCGATGTGCCGAAATAGGGCGGGTCGTCGCTGTTGAGCGTCACCGAGCAGCCGGCGGCCATCAGCACCGGCAGCGGGTGTTCGTCATAGCTGCCATACACGCCGGTCGCCACATTGCTGGTCGGGCAGACCTCCAGCACGATGCCGCGGTCCACCAGTTCCGTGACCAGTTCGGGATCTTCGACCGCGCGCACGCCGTGGCCGATGCGTGTGACCGGCAGCTCCAGGGCCGCCCGCACGCTCTCGGGTCCCGCGGCTTCCCCGGCGTGGACGTTGCAGCCCAGGTCACCATCGAACCTGGCGATGCGGAACGCCTCGGCGAACTGCGTCGGCGGGTAGCCGGCTTCGTCACCGCCCATGCCGAACCCGGTGACCAGCGGATGGGCATGGCGCACCGCAAGCTGGGCCACCTCGATCGCCCGCTCCACGCCGAAATGGCGGACGCAGGTGACGATCAGCCTTGCTTCGATACCGGTTTGTGCGCGCGCGTCCTCGATCCCCGCGACGATCCCTTCCAGATGTTCCTCATAGCTCATGCCCGACATGGCGGCGTGGTCGGGCGACGACATGACCTCCACATAGAGAGCCCCTTCGCCGGCACAGGACAGAAGATACTCGAAGGTCACGTCGCGATAGTCGCGTGCCGTGCGGATCGACGCGCTGGCGGCGTCATAGACCTTGAGGAAATGCAGGAAGTCGCGCCATGCGAACCGCCCGTCATCGGCGAACAAATCGTCGGGCAGCGCAACGCCGTTGCGCGTCGCCATCCGGCGGACAAGGTCCGGGCCCGCCGTGCCTTCCAGATGGACATGCAACTCGGCTTTCGGCAGCGCCGCTACACTCGCCGCTACACTCATCGCAAATGCTCCGTTGGCTTGGGATCGTCCAACCGGGTTTCGCGGTACAGAATATACAGCCCACTCGCGATCACAATGGCCGCCCCGACCAGCACCAGGGGTTTCGGGACGTCGCCGAATAGAATGAACCCCAGTGCGATGCCCCACAGGATGGTGGCGTACTGAAAGGGGCTGACCACGGCTGCGGGCGCGGTCCGGTACGCCTCGGTGATGCAGATCTGTCCGATGCCGCCCAGAACGCCGATAGCGATCAGATATCCCCAATCGGCACCGGCCGGCGTGATCCAAAAGAAGGGCAGGGCCAGACCCGCAAGAACCACACCGACGACCGTGGTGTAAAAGACGATGGCGCCGTTGGTTTCCGTCCGGCTCAATCGGCGCACCTGAATCATGCTGCCGGCATAGAGGGCCGCCGACAACAGGACCAGAAGCGCCCCCGGCTGTAGCGTCTCCGATCCGGGCCGCAGGATCACCAATACCCCGCCGAACCCGACCAGGATGGCGATCCATCGGCGAAGCCCCACCCGCTCCCTCAACACCAGGACCCCCAGTATGGTGATGAGCAGCGGCGCCACGAAGCTGATGGCGTAGACATCGGTCAACGGCAGCAGCGTCAGGGCCAGGAAAAAGCACAGGAGGAAGCCGAGCAACAGCAGCGCCGCCAGCATCAGACCGGGCAGCCGGCGCGTCTTGAGGCTGGAGGGGCCGCCGGTTCGCAGGATCACGACGGCCAGGGGCAGCAGGGCGAACAGGCCGCGGAAAAAGTAGACTTGCACAGGACTGAAGCCGTCGCCCAGATACTTGATGATGGTATCCATGATCGAAAACAGACTGACCGCGAGGATCATGAAACCGATGCCGCGCGCGGTGCCGGTCATGGTCGACCGGAATGGTCCGCGGGCCTGGACGCATCTGAGGTCGGCGCATCGGACAGGGGCGCGTGGGGCAGGGGAGAGGATGGACGCGTCGATCGCCGCGTTTCCCGGTGCAGGATGTAGAGACCGCTGCCGATCACCACGATGGACCCGGCGATGATCCAGCGGTTGGGCAGATCGCCCCAAACGACGAACCCCACGGCGACGCCCCAGACCATGGCGGTATATTCGAACGGGGCCAGGATGGCGGCCGGCGCGGTCTTGAACGCCTCGGTCACTCCCAGAACCGCCGTTCCTCCCAGCAGGCCGACGGCGATGAACAGCGCAAGATCGCCGCCCGTCGGCATGACGAAACCGAAGGGCAAGGCGCAGGCACTGACGATCACCATCACCAGGGCCGCGTAGAAAACCATGGCGGCGTTGGTTTCGGTCCGGCCGAAGGTGCGGATCAGAACCATGGAGAGGGCAAAGAAAAAGGCGCCGGCCAGGGCGGCCAGCGCGCCGATGGACAGAAATCCGGCCATTCCGTCGCCCCCCGGCTGCAGCATGATGACGACGCCGGCAAAACCGATGGCGACCGCGCTCCACCGATGGATACCGACCGCTTCCCGCAGGATCGGAACCGACAGGGCGGTGATGAACAGCGGCGCTGTGAAGGCGATGGCATAGGCATCGGCCAGCGGCATATATCGAAAGGCCAGGAAGAAGCAGAAGGCGGCGGCGGTGCCGATCAGCCCGCGAAAGATGTGAGCCCCGGGCCGTTTCGTCCGCAACGCGGCCCAGCGGCGGCTCACCGTCAGCCACAGCAACACCGGCACCAGCCCGAAGAAGGCACGAAAGAACACGATCTGCATGGTCGGATAATCGGCGCTCAACCATTTGATGCCGGCGTCCATGATCACAAGGATCACGATCGCCCCCGAATAAAGGCCGATGCCGCGGGCGACGATGCGCCGGGTGGGTTCGCTGTGCGCGTTCATGCGTCAAGGATAACCGGAGGGCGAATGCCATGACCGGCGCCGTCGGCCGATCGAACGTCAGTAGTACTTCATCCCATGTCCTCGTGCCTAGACCGGGGTGCCGGAGAGGATGGGGCTGGGGACCGATACGTCGTCTTTTCGCTCCTCGGATTTAGGGTCTGAACTCATCGCTTGAATTGCGTCTGCCCGAAAGCCGCCTGGCGGCCGCCGCTGAAGCGGCAGTACCCGGTGTTGAGACGGGAACTAATGCGCGACCATGGCGTGGAAGCGCTCTTCGTTGAGGATCCGGACTTCGCCGCGCGCGAGAGCGACAAGACCGAGCCGTGAGAACTCCCCCAGCTGCCGGCTGACGACGGCGCGTCCCGATCCCGTTTCGGCGGCAAGCGCGTCGTGGGTCGCGTGAACGACACCCTCTTCATCGGCGAGGCGAAGCAGCGCACGGGCAAGCCGGGCGTCGAAACCGGAAAGAGCGACGTCCTCGACCAGTTGTTCAAAGTCCGCAAAGCGGTGGGCAACCGCCTTGAACACGCTTTCGCGAAAGGCGTCGTCCGTTGCGATCTGCGCGCGAAAGGCGTCCGGAGTGACGATCTCGGCGTCAAGGTCGGTTTCGGCGACGCCTTCGGCGGAGTAGGCGCCGCCCTCGATCAGGCAGGAAAAGGTCTGAAGGCAAACCTCGCCCGGACGGACTCGGTAGAGCACGATCTCGCGTCCATTGGCGGAGGTGAGCGAAACCCGGATCGTGCCACGCCTGACGATGACGAACCCCGGACACGCATCCTCGGGCCGGAACAGGACCGTACCTGCCGGGCAGATCAGGGGCTGCCGCTCGCCGGTGATCGTCATGGAGTCTCCAGCATTCTACGATGTCGGCAACCATAGGAGGTGTCTTCCCTGACTGTGAAGCCCTGACAAATGGACACCAATGACGGCTGCGACCACAAGGGCGCCCGCCGCGGCCAATTCAAGATTTTTCGTCCGTGACTTTGTCACCGACAGCGCCGCTGGAATTGCGGATGATGCTCCCGAGGCCCGAAGTCCGGCTGCAATCAGAGGAGAGAACCATGCCCCGCAATGAAGGTGCCATCGACCGAGTGCTGCGCGTGATCGTCGGTCTTGCGATTCTTTCGCTCGTCTTCGTAGGCCCGCAGACACCCTGGGCCTGGCTCGGACTTGTTCCGCTGCTGACCGGCCTTGCCGGCTTCTGCCCCGCCTATGCGATCTTCGGGCTCCGCACCTGCCCACTGTCGACCGCGAAGTAAGGATGTGGACCGACAACGTTTCGGGCAGCCGAGCGAACTCTCCGGACGCGCTGCCGACGGTGCGTCGCGACCGCCCGATTGACCGTCAGCGGGGCGGTGCAACGAAACCGACACAAAAATTTCAGCGTTCTGTGCTTCTCGACGACATCGGGCCGGCTCATATGCGGGACGCCCTTTGCCATCGTCAGGAGGTCCCGATCACCATGAAGCGCGCTCATATCTGGTCGTCCATCGGCGTTGCCCTGTCCCTGTCGGGCCTGGTCGTCGCATCGTCCGCCCTGGCGGCCGAACGGCATGCCGCGCGGCTGGCGGGCCACGCGGTTCTGCCCGCCCAGACCGTGCTGCCGCCCCCGGCGGACGCCCCCGCTGCGTTGTCCGTGTCCGGCCGGTTCGCGGGTGACGGCAATCTGCGCCAGGAGCGACTGTTCGCGACCGAAGGCGAAAGCTTTCTCTCGGACGATGCGGCGCCGCGTGGCACGGGAATCTTTCTGCCGTTCGCGGGACAACCGGTTCAGGGCTTCTCGGGCATCAAGGCGCTTGGCGACGATGAGTATCTGGTCCTAACCGACAACGGGTTCGGCAACAAGGCGAACTCTCCGGACGCGCTGCCGATGGTGCATCGCGTCCGTCCCGACTGGGCGGAAGGTCGGATCGAGTTGCGCGAGACCCTGTTCCTCAGCGATCCCGACCGCATCGTACCTTTCCGCATCGTCAACGAACACACCGAGACCCGCTACCTGACCGGCACCGATTTCGATCCCGAGAGCATCCAGCCGGTGGGCGACCGTTACTGGATCGGCGACGAGTTCGGCCCTTATCTGTTTGCCGTCGATCGGGACGGCAAGGTCGTGGCGTTCTCCGAGGTCGGGCACGGCGGCGCCGTGCTGCGGTCGCCGGACCATCACGCCGTCGGCATGCCGGGTCGGCCGGGGCCGGTCGCCTTCGACGTTCGGCGCAGCCGTGGGTTCGAGGGCATGGCCGTGTCGCCCGACGGGGCGACGCTTTATCCGATGCTGGAGGGCCCGCTGTGGGACGGCGAGGCGGGCGCGGAGGAGCAGGCGGACGGCCGGTCGTTCCTCAGGATCCTTGCCTTCGATGTGGAAAGCGGCACCTTCACGGGCGACGAGTGGCGCTATCCGCTGACCCAGGACGATACGGTCATCGGCGACTTCAACATGATCGACGACAGGCGAGCCCTGGTCATCGAACGGGACGGCGGCGAGGGTGACGCGGCCCTGGCCTGCCGGAACGGCGCACGGTCCGACTGCTTCAACCGGCCGGCCGAATTCAAGCGGGTCTACCTCATCGACATGAACCCCACCGACGACGGGTTCGTCCAAAAGCTCGCCTATATCGATCTTCTGGACATCGCCGACCCGGACGGGCTGGCGCTGCGCGGCGCGGCGCGGCCGACGGGCGGTTCACCTTCCCGTTCGTGACCATCGAGAATGTCGACCGGGTCGACGACAGCCACATCATCGTCGCCAACGACAACAACTTCCCGTTCTCGTCCGGCCGGACCATCGGGGTGGCCGACGATAACGAGTTCGTCCTGCTGGAGGTGGCGGACTTTCTGCGGGTCGGGGCCGGCGGGTAGAATGAAGCGGCCGGTCGTCAGGCCGTCAGCACGACAAGATCCAGCGGCGCCGCGACTCCCGCGACGGTCCTGCCCGGTCGATGCTCGTGCGGCGTGGCCGGAACATAGCCCTGGGCGACGGCCGCGTCGTAGGTCGCCTTGGCCGTGAGGGCGCTCACCCCCTCTGCCTTGTTGTGCTTCTCCAGCTTCGCCGCCAGGTTCGCGGCCTCGCCGATGACCGTGTATTCCAGCCGGTCGGCGAACCCCAGGGTGGCGAACACGATGGGTCCGGCGGCGACCGCCCCATTGACCGTCAGCGGGGCGGCGACACCGGCCTGGACCATGGACGCCGTCCACGCCTGGGCCTCCGCCATCGCCGCGACCAGCGCGCGGACGGCGTCGGCGGCGGCGGTCGGCGACGCCTGGACCGCGCCGAAGGTGGCCATCACGCCGTCGCCCAGGAACTTGTCGACAACGCCGTTGTGACCCTGGATCAGGGGCAGCACCCGTTCGTGCAGGCTGGTCAGCATGGCGACCACGTCCTCCGGCGGAACGGTTGCCGAAAACCTTGTGAAGCCGCGGATGTCGAGCATCATGATCGCGGCCTCGCGCCGCTCCGCCATGCCGGCATCGACGGTGTCTTCGGAGTCGGTGATCGCCTCCGCCACGCCGCGCGACAGAAAGCGCCGCATGTCCCGCGCCGCCGTTTCCTGACGCACCGCCAGCAACAGCGTTCGGCGCCCCCGCCACAGCGCAAAGGTCAACAGGAAGGTGACCACCAGCAGGGTCGACAGCTTGTCGATCTCCGCCCCCAGCAGGATGTAGTTGCCGGTCAGGTAGTCGACGAAGTTGCGGGTCATCGCCTGCGGTCCCCCGTCCCACAGGGCGTAGGCGACCATGCCCGCCCAACCGACGGCGGCGAACAGCCCGACGCTGAGGACGAACCGGGGGTCGAACCGCAGCGCGCGCAGGGAGATGAACACGAAGATGTAGATGAAGGTCGGGATCTTCAGATAGAACGCCGCCGGTTGCTGGTACTGCAGATGAAACGACCAGATCAGGCCGAGCAGCAGCCCCACATCGACCAGCATCGACAGCACCAGCAGCCAGCCCGGCAGATAGCCGACATAGCTGAGGCCCAGCCGCACCAATGTGAACACCAGATAGGCTCCCAGCGCCATGGGCACGGGCTGGAACATGGCGGCGATCGCATCGGTGGGTTTTGGCGCAACGGCGTAAAGCGTCGCGAAGATCAGGACGATCGCAAGCTGGGTCCAGCCGATCAGTCTTTCGCTGCGCAGCTCCTGGGCTTCGACCAGGCGGCGGACCCGGGTGGGCAGGGCGCTCAAACTGCCGCCGGTGCCAAGGTTGGCGGTCAGGCTTCGTGGTATCAATGCCCGCATCACGGCCTCCCCCGTCGCAAACCCGCCGACGGCTCAAAGGAACTTCTGCGCGATATCCGTCGACGTCTCCTTATTGATCTTGTCGAAATGGCTGTCCAGCCATTGCGCGGCGCGGTCGCGTCCCAGGCGGAACAGCCAGCCCAGGAATTCCTGGTCGGCGTTGAGCTTGGACGACACGCTCAGCTTGGCCATTTCCGGCTCGGCGTCGATGGCGTGGATGTTCAGGCGCTTGTACCGGTCACCGTCCAGCGACCCTTCGTCGATCAGCTTGGTGACGAACGAGATCGCCCGCATCTCGCGCATCAGCGACGAGTTGAAGGACAGGGTGTTGATCCGGTCGAGAATGGATCGCGCGCTGCGCGGCACCTGGTCGATCCCCACCGGGTTGATCTGCACCAACAGAACGTCGTTGCAGTCCGTGTGGTAGATCAACGGATACAGGGGCGGGTTGCCCATATAGCCGCCATCCCAATAGTCCTCGCCGTCGACATGGACGGCGTGGAACAGAAAGGGCAGGCAGGCCGATGCCAGCACCGCGTCGACGCTGAGTTCCCGCCCCTTGAAGATCTTGATGCGGCCGGTCCGCACATTGGTCGCGCACAGGAACAGCTTGACCGCGTCGGTTTCGCACAGGATGTCGAAATCGATCGTCGCCGCGACGACGTCGCGCAGCGGGTTGATGTTTGTCGGGTTGAACTGATAGGGGCTGAGCACCCGGGACATATTGTCGTACAGCATCCAGCTTGGCGACAGGTCCATGTTGCCGACGGTGAACCAGCGGTCCATGGGGCTCGGCCGCAGCGGCGACAGGCGGGCCGCCTCTGACGTGCGGTGCCAGAAGTCGGCCAGCGCGTCGCGTCCGCCCTGATGTCCGCCCGTGGCCAGCCCGTAGGCCAGCACGGCGGCGTTCATCGCCCCGGCGCTGGTGCCGCTGATGCCCTCGATATCGATGCGCCCGTCCTCGAGCAGGCGGTCGATAACCCCCCAGGTGAAGGCCCCGTGGGCGCCGCCCCCCTGCAGGGCAAGGTTGATCCGCTTGCGCGGCGTGTCCGGTTTTGACCTGGGCGTCATGACGAGTGTCCCCTGATCGACGAAGTGGCGCGTGACGGACCACCATGCCGTCAGCGCGCGCGGACCATAGGGGAGCTATTCCGCCGCTCGCACCAGAAATGCGCTCATGGGCCATCACATGGACGTGACGCCGGGGTGACCGGGGGCCGGCCGCGCGGCGGTTCCGCCGCCCCCTTTCGCCGTCGGCGGCGGCCGTCAGGGCTGCGGCAACGCGTACAGCGAGACCGCGACGAAGTGGCAGGCGCTCCCGGCCATCACAAAGACGTGCCAGACCGCGTGATTGAAGGGCATGCGGTCCCACACATAGAACAGGATGCCGGTGGTGTAGGCGGCCCCGCCCAACATCAGCCAGGCGATGCCCCCGGGGCCGACCGCGCTCCACAACTGGCCGGCGGCGATCAGGATGATCCACCCCATCGCCAGGTACAGCGAGACCAGCACACGCCTGCCATGGTTCCGATGCAACAGCTTGAAGACCACGCCGGCCACGGCCAGTGTCCAGATGGCCCCAAACAGGCCCCAACCCCACGGCCCGCCCATGCTGATCAGGGCAAAGGGCGTATAGCTGCCGGCGATCAGCAGAAAGATCGCCATATGGTCCAGCACGCCCAGCACCGTTCTGGCCCGTTGGCCGCGGACCGAATGATAGAGCGTGGACACCGAGTAGAGCAGAACCAGCGTGCCGCCATAAAGCGACAGGGCGGCGATGTGCAGCGCCGTTCCGTTGAGGGTCGCCAACACCACCAGCACCACCAGCCCGGCAAGGCTGAGCGCCGCACCGATCCCGTGGGTCAGGGCGTTGGCCAACTGTTCGGCCACCGACTCTTCGATCGGTGGGACGGTGGGACGGATCAAGGCGACACCCTTCGGCAGGTTCCGGTCAACGTCTACGGCATCGACGGTAACACGAACCACAGGTCGCCTACATCGCGGCAAATGTGAAAATTCCGTGATCGCGCGGCGTCCTGGCGCCGGTTGGCGGGGCAGCGTCGTTGCGGGCGGGGTGGCCGCGGAGACGCTACCATCTGGACCCGGTGATCGGTCGTCACGGGCGCCAGAAGGGCTTGGCAGCCTCCCGTCCGGCGTCCGCGGCGTGAATGCCCAGATCTTTCAGCATGCGGGGGGGAAGGGCCGCCAGCTGCCGTCTCTGACGATACCGCGCATGCCAGACGAACACCGTGTCGGCGATGTCGGTCATCAGGCCCACGACCCCGGAGAACAAGGGCCCGATGGACGTCGATAAAGCGTGTGGAGCACCAGATTTCAACATGGCTCACCTCCTGCGTCCCGTGTGGGACAGGTTGATCGTCCAAAAAAAGTGAGCGCGCTCGACCCCATAAATGCACTTGTTCTGGAGGGGTCGCAAACGATAGTTTCTCGCCATGAGGCTTAGAAAATTTGTTCCTATAGGGTGCCTGTTGGGATGAGCCTGCGCCGCCTGCCGCCCTTGACGGCCCTGCGCGCGTTCGAGGCCGCGGCTCGCCACCTCAGCTTCGTGAAGGCCTCGGCCGAACTGTCGGTCACCCCGGCCGCCGTCAGCCATCAGGTCAAGGCGCTGGAGGCCGATCTGGGGCGCGCCCTGTTCCGCCGGCTGGCCAACGGGCTGGCCCTGACCGACGATGGCCGCGCCCTCCTGCCCGGCCTGACCGACGGCTTCGACCGTCTGGCCCGGGCCGCCGGTCTGGCGGCCGATCGGGAAACGGCGGGGCGCCTGACGATCAGCGTCCTCCCCTCGCTGGCGGTCTGCTGGCTGGCGCCGCGCCTGCCTGACTTCCACCGCCGCCACCCCGAGGTCGATCTGACACTGCTGGCGGAGGACAGGCCCGTCCACTTCCAGGCCGGAGAGGCCGACATGGCCATCCGCTACGGCGCGGGCCGCTACCCCGGTCTGAGGGCGGACCTTCTGATGACGGAAGAGGTGATGCCGGTCTGCGTTCCCGCCTTGCGGGACGGGGACCCGCCGCTGCGCGAGATCGGCGACATCCGCCGGCACACCCTGTTGCACGATCTGGGCGTGACCGCGACGGAGCCCTGGTTGTCCTGGCGTACCTGGCTGCGCGCCGCCAGGCTGACGGATGTCGATGCCGATGCCGGACACGCCTATGGACATTCGAATCTCACGATCAACGCCGCCCTGGCCGGTCTGGGTATCGCCATCGGCCGCAGCGTCCTGATCGCGGACCAGCTGCGCAGCGGGGCGCTGGTGCCGCTGTTCGGTCTCAGCCGGCCGGCCGACTACGCATACTACGTGGTGTCGCCGGAAGCCCGGGCCGACCAGCCCCGCATCGCGGCCATGCGGACATGGCTGTTCGAGATGGCCGGCCGGTCGGCGCCGGAACGGCCGGATGGGGGCTGAGCCGGCTCGAAAAAGGCCGGTGAATTAGTCCTTCTGCCGGCCGGTCTTCGCGGTTATGGTTCGCTACAGCAACGTTGCCGCAGTCAATTCGCAACAGGGAGCGATAATTCCAATGAGAAGCCTGATCACGGTAGCCGCCGCGGCGGCCCTGTCCACCGCGCTCGGTGTTGGTGTCGCCGCCGCGCAGGACATTTCCCCCGCCGTCGTCTTCGACATGGGCGGGAAGTTCGACCGGTCGTTCAACGAAGGCATTTACAACGGCGTGGAGCGGTTCCGCGAGGAAACGGGTATCGCCTACGAGGAATTCGAGGTCACCAACGAAAGCCAGCGCGAGCAGGCGCTGCGCCGCATGGCCCGCAACGGCGCCGATATCGTGATCGCCGTGGGCTTTGCCCAGGCGCCGGCGGTGGAGGTCGTGGCCAAGGAGTATCCCGACGTCAATTTCACCATCATCGACGCCGTGGTCGACCTGCCCAACGTCCAGTCGGTGGTGTTCAAGGAACAGGAAGGCAGTTTCCTGGTCGGCATGCTGGCTGGCTTGAAAACCGAAACCAATGCGGTCGGGTTCGTCGGCGGCATGGACATCCCGCTGATCAGCGCCTTTGCCTGCGGTTACGAGCAGGGCGTGCATCACATCGATCCCAACATCCAGGTGTTCGAGAACATGACCGGGACCACGCCGGCCGCCTGGAACGATCCCGGCCGGGGCGGGGAGCTGGCGCGCAGCCAGTTCGATCGCGGCGCCGACGTGGTCTATGCCGCCGCCGGGGCCACCGGCATCGGCGTCCTGCAGGCGGCGGCCGACACCGGCAACCTCGCCATCGGCGTCGACAGCAACCAGAACTACCTTCATCCCGGCACGATGCTGACCTCGATGCTCAAGCGTGTCGACGTGGCTGCCTACAACGCCTTCAAGTCGGCGATGGACGGATCCTGGGAGGCCGGCATCCAGAACCTTGGGCTGGCCGAGGAAGGCGTGGGCTGGGCGCTGGACGAATACAATGCCGATCTGGTGACGCCTGAGATGATCCAGCAGCTCGAAGAGGCCCGCGACGCCATCATCAGCGGCGAAATCTCGGTCGTCGACTATCGCGAGAACAACCGCTGTAGCTACTGACGGCCGATCCAAAGCGCGGCCGTGGCAACCGGGACCGGTCATCGGACCCAGCGGCCGGTCGGCGGTGAGACCCCGCCGACCGCGCCGGCCATCGAGTTGCGCGGTGTCGACAAGAGCTTTGGCCCGGTGCGCGCCAACCGCGACGTGTCACTGACCGTCGCCAAGGGCACCGTTCACGGCATCATCGGCGAGAACGGCGCCGGCAAGTCCACCTTGATGAGCATTCTGTACGGCTTCTATCAGGCGGACCGCGGCGAGATCCTGATCAACGGAACTCCGGTCACGATCAAAAGCCCGGACGACGCCATCGCGGCGGGCATCGGCATGGTCCATCAGCATTTCATGCTGGTCGACACCTTCACCGTGCTGGAAAACGTCATGCTGGGCAGCGAGGGCGGCATGCTGCTGCGCCGGGGCCGTGCGCATGTGCGGGCCGAACTGGATCGGCTGGAGCGCGATTACAATTTGGACGTCGATCCCGATGCCCTGGTCGGCGATCTTCCGGTCGGCCTGCAGCAGCGGGTGGAGATCCTCAAGGCGCTCTATCGCGGCGCCGACATCCTCATCCTCGACGAGCCCACGGGCGTGCTCACGCCGCAGGAAGCCGACCAGCTGTTCCGCATCCTCGACACCCTGCGCCAGCAGGGCAAGACCATCATCCTGATTACCCACAAGCTGCGCGAGATCATGGCCATCACCGACCATGTGACGGTCATGCGCCAGGGCCAGGTGGCGGCCAACGTCGCCACCGCCGACACCGATCAGGAACATCTGGCCGAACTGATGGTCGGGCGCACGGTCCTGCTGCGCGTCGACAAGCCACCGGCCCGGCCCGGCCGAACCATCCTCGACGTACGCGGCCTGGAGGTGGTCGACCGGCTGGGCGTCCGGCGGGTCAAGGGTGTGTCCTTCACGGCGCGGGCGGGGGAAATCGTGGGCATCGCGGGCGTCTCGGGGAACGGCCAGTCGGAGCTTCTCGCCACCCTGGCGGGTATTCTGCAGCCGACATCGGGGCAGATCATGATCGACGGCACCGATACCCGCGCCGTCGGCGCCCGGGATGCCGCCGGCATGCGCCGGCTAGGCCTGGCGCATGTGCCCGAGGACCGGCTGCACGAGGGGCTGGTGGCCAGCTTCGAGGCATCGGAGAACGCCATCCTGGGCTATCACGACGCCCCCGCCTACAACGGACGGGTGCTGATGGATGGATCGACCATCGTCGAAACCTGCGCCCGTTACATGGCCGATTTCGACGTCCGACCGCCCAATCCACACCTCAAGGCCGCCAACTTTTCCGGCGGCAACCAGCAAAAGATCATCGTCGCCCGCGAGCTGGAACGCCAGCCCACCCTGCTGCTGGTCGGCCAACCGACACGCGGCGTCGACATCGGGGCCATCGAATTCATCCATAAGCGGCTGATCGACATGCGCGATCAGGGGGCCGCGGTGCTTCTGGTCTCGGTCGAACTGGACGAGATCCGGTCCCTGTCCGACCGCATCCTGGTTATGTTCGACGGCAACATCGTCGGCGAGGTGGATCCGGCCGAGGCGACGGAGCAGATGCTCGGCCTGATGATGGCCGGGGTCGCACCCGATCGGCCCGGGGCACCGATAGGGGAGACGGCGCCCGCCGGCGCGCCGGCATGAGCGTGCTGGGCGGCGGCGCCGACGTGCCGCGCTGGGTCAGCATCGGGCTGATTCCGCTGATCAACGTGACCCTGGCGTTTCTGATCGCCGGGCTGGTGGTGCTGGCCATCGGCGAAAGCCCGGTCGAGGCGGTACGCTGGCTTGTTTACGGGGCGTTCGGCTATGCCGAGGCCTGGGGGTTCACCCTCTACTACACGACCAACTTTATCTTTACCGGCCTGTGCGTGGCGATGGCCTTTCATTGCGGCCTGTTCAACATCGGCGGCGAAGGCCAAGCCTATATCGGCGGCCTGGGCGTCGGGCTGGTGGCGCTCTATCTCGACGCCTTGCCCTTCGTGCTGATCCTGCCGCTGGCCATCGCCGCGGCGGCCCTGTTCGGGGCGGCCTGGGCGTTCATCCCGGCCTATTTGCAGGCCAAGCGCGGCAGCCACATCGTCATCACGACCATCATGTTCAACTTCATCGCCGCGGCGCTGATGGTTTATCTGATGGTCAACGTGCTGATCCGGCCGGGTCAGCAATCGCCCGAGAGCCGGCCGTTCGTGGACCACACCCATCTGCCCTTCATGCACGAGATGCTGGGCTGGATCGGTATCGATATCGCCCGGTCGCCGCTCAACCTGTCGTTCGTCTGGGCGCTGATCTGCTGCGTGCTGGTCTGGGTGTTCGTCTGGCACACGCGCTGGGGCTATGCCCTGCGCACCGTCGGCCAGAACCCGCGCGCCGCGATTTACGGCGGCATCTCGCCCGCCCGCACGATGATCCTGGCGATGCTCCTGTCCGGGGCGCTCGCCGGCTTTGTCGGCATCAACGAGATTCTAGGCGTCCAGCACCGCCTGATGCTCAACTTCACCGCCGGTTACGGTTTCGTCGGCATCGCCGTCGCGCTGATGGGCCGCAATCATCCCGCCGGAATCATCGCGGCGGCGCTGCTATTCGGCGCCCTCTACCAGGGCGGGGCGGAACTGGCCTTTGAAATCCCCAGCATCACGCGGGAGATGGTGGTCTTTATCCAGGGTCTGGTGATCCTGTTTGCCGGTGCGTTGGAAAACATGTTCCGACCGCGGATCGAATCCTGGTTCCGCCGCGAACCGGCGGGGGCGACGACCCCGGCGACGGCGAAATAGGCGGGCGGGGCATGGAAGCGTTCACCTTCGTCATCCTGATGCTCGATTCGACCCTGCGGGTGGCCACGCCCCTGATCCTGGCCGCTCTGGCCGGTCTGTTTTCAGAAAGGTCGGGGGTGGTCGATATCGGCCTGGAGGGCAAGATGCTGGGGGCCGCCTTCGCCGCCGCCTCGGTCGCGTTCATCACCGGGTCGGCATGGTTCGGGTTGGGGGCCGGCATCCTCATCTCCGTCGCCCTGGCGATGATTCACGGGTTCGCCTGTATCACCCATCGCGGCGACCAGGTGGTGTCCGGCGTGGCCATCAACATCCTGGTCGCCGGTCTCGCCCCGACCCTGGGCATCGCCTGGTTCTCTCGCGGCGGTCAGACGCCGCCGCTGCCGGGCGATGCGCGGTTCCTCAGGATCGATCTGCCGTTCGCCGACGCGCTGGCCGACGTGCCGATCATCGGCGGTCTCTATTCCGAACTGCTCAGCGGCCACAATTTCCTGGTTTATGTCGCCCTGGCGGCGGTGCCGGCCACGGCATGGGTGCTGTACCGCAGCCGCTTCGGTCTACGCCTGCGTGCCGTGGGCGAAAACCCGGCCGCGGTCGATACAGCGGGCATCGGCGTACTGAGCCTTCGCTATCGCGCGCTGATGATCAACGGTGTGCTGTGCGGCATCGCCGGCACCTACTTGTCGGTGGCGCAGAACGCGTCCTTCGTCCGCGACATGACGGCGGGCAAGGGCTTCCTGGCGCTGGCGGCGCTCATCTTCGCCAAGTGGCGCCCGGTGCCGGTCTTGTTGACCTGCCTTCTGTTCGGTTTCCTGGAGGCCAGCGAGGCGCGCCTGCAGGGCGTCGCGATACCGGGCATCGGGGAAATCCCCGTACAGTTCATCCAGGCGCTGCCCTACATCATGACCGTGGTCCTATTGGCCGGCTTTATCGGCAAGGCCGTGGCGCCAAAGGCCATCGGCCAGCCTTACGTCAAGGAACGGTAAGCGTGACCGCTCCGACCCCGCCGCCCGGCCCCCGGTTCCAGGCCCTGTTCGACGCCGCCCTGGCCGTCCGGGCCAACGCCCATGTGCCCTATTCGGGCTTCCCGGTCGGCGCCGCGATCCTGAGCGGCGACCGCATCCATGCCGGCTGCAATGTCGAGAACGCGGCCTACCCGCAGGGCCAGTGCGCCGAGGCGTCGGCCATCGGGCTGATGGTCGCCGCCGGCGACACGCGCATCGCCGAACTGGTGGTCATCGGCGGCCGTCCCGGCGACGGGCTTTTGTGCAGCCCCTGTGGCGGCTGCCGCCAGCGCATCCGCGAATTTGCCGCCCCCGACACGCCGATCCATATTTGCGGTCCGGAAGGGCTGCGCCGGACCGCCACCCTCGACGCGCTCTTGCCCTGGTCGTTCGGCCCGGACAATCTGGACCGGTAACGGGTCGTGGACAGCAGGTCGGCCGAAGCCGCCGCCATTGTCGCCGCCCGGGCGCCTGGGTTCGCCCCACGCGCCGCCCTGGTGCTGGGGTCGGGCCTCGGCCCCCTGGCCGACCGGATCGAGGACGCCGTCGTCGTACCCTATGCCGATCTGCCCGGGTTTCCCCGGCCGGGGGTCCAGGGCCATGCCGGCCGGCTGGTGCTGGGCCGGCTGGGTGGGGTGCCGGTGGCCTGCCTTCAGGGGCGGGCCCACGCCTATGAGGGCAAGGGCTACGACGTGATGGCGATGCCGGTGCGCACCTGTCGGGCGCTCGGCTGCGACCTGATCTATCTCACCTGCGCCGCCGGCAGCCTGCGGCCGGAAGTCGGGCCCGGCCGGTTGATGACCATCGCCGATCACATCAACCTCATGGGCGGCAACCCGCTGGCTGGCCCCAACGACGACCGAATCGGTCCACGCTTTCCGCCGATGGTCGACGCCTACGACCGGGACCTTCAGGCCATCCAGCGCGATGCCGCCGCGTCCCTCGGCGTCGATCTTGCCGCCGGAACATATGCCGCGGTCCTGGGCCCCAGCTTCGAGACGGCGGCGGAGGTTCGGATGGTTTCCCGGCTGGGCGCCGACGCGGTCGGCATGTCCACCGTGCCGGAATGCATCCTGGCCCGCCATTGCGGGATGCGGGTGACCGGCACCGCCGTCATCACCAATCTGGGGGTCGGGATGAGCGACGACCCGGTCGATCACGACCAGACGCTGCGCGCGGCCACCGATGCCGGCGTTGATCTCGGCCGTTTGATCGAGGCTTTCCTGAAGCGCCTAGGTTCCGGTTGACGCGCTGTCGCGCACCCGCTCTGCGGCCGCTTCCAGTTGGGCAGTCAGGGCCGCATCCAGGTCGATGCCAAAGACCTCGGCGATGACATACGACCAGCCATACAGAAAATAGACCCAGCCGTCGGCCACCGTCAGCGTCCTTTCCGCCTGGCTGGCGCGGGCCTGACGCAGGAATTCCAGATCGCCGCGATAGTTGAAGTCCCAGGCCGCCCCGTTCTTTGGGAACCGCGCGTCGTTTCCCACCGGCGATCCGGGCCGGTCCTTGCCCAGACCGGTGCCGTTGACCACCAGGCTGCCGGCCGGCAGGCCGGCGATGATCGTGTCGTGGTCGTCGGGCCCGGCGACGATGCGGACCGAAGCCGCACCGTTGTTGCCGAACGCGTCCAGACGCTCCCTCGCATGGGCGACCCGGCCGGGATCGCGGTCGGTCAGAACGATGGAGGCGGGTCGGGCCGCCGGGCTCCGCTCCAGAAGGTGGGCCGCCAGTGCCAGGGAGGCGCCGCCGCACCCCATCAGCAGCGCTGCGGCCGCCGGCCGGGCCTGCCAATGGTCCCGGTCGACGATGCGATCCAGCGCCAGGCCGGCGGTGATCGGATCCTTGGCATGACCGGCCAGACCGCCGCCCGGTTTGGAGATGGACGAGATCTCTCCCAATGCCACGGCGTACCGGTCGAGGGTCGAGAACAGCGTGCTGGCATGGCGGTGCACCGCGATCTTGTGTGTGGTGACCAGGGCGCCGTGCACCGTTTCCGTCCGCTCCAGGAACCGGACCGTCCGCCGCACCGTGTCGGGCGACACCTCCAGCGGCAGGTCGATGCCGTGCAGCCGGACATCGCCCAGGCCCAGCACAGTGGCCCACACCGGAAACAGACTGTTGATGAACGACCCCGCGGTCGATACGCCGACAAAGCAAAGGGCCGGGCCCTCCGGCGGTCGCAGCTCCATGCCCGGTCCTTCCCCTCGCCTCCGGCACCGACATGGTGCACACTGGTCTCGCGCCACGATCCTTGAGCACGCCGCCCAAACGCGCAAGAGGACTGAACACGAGAGAGGAGAACAACGGCGATGACGGGCCGTGAACGGCCGGAGCCGGCCGCCCCCCGGAATGTCCATACCCTGCCGGGCCGGCCCCCGCATGACTCGCCCGGCCGCAACCCCGGCACGGCCCTGGAACTGGACCGGGTCGAGGACGTGCGGGTCAATCTGAGCGCCGTCGAACGGCGCACCGCCACCCTGGCGGGACGGCGCACGGTCAAGAAGGACTGGCAGGCCGCCTGGCTGCTCAAGGCCATCGCCTGCATCGATCTCACCACGCTGGCCGGCGACGATACGCCGGGCCGCGTCCGGCGCCTGTGCGCCAAGGCGCGCCGCCCGGTGCGCGCCGACCTGCTGGACGCCCTGGGCATCACCGGACTGGACCTGACGGTCGGCGCGGTCTGCGTCTATCACACCATGATCGAGACGGCGGTCGAGGCGCTGGACGGCAGCGGCATCCCGGTCGCTGCCGTGTCCACCGGCTTTCCCGCCGGTCTGTCGCCCTTGGACCTGCGGGTGCGGGAAATCGAGGCCTCGGTCGCCGCCGGCGCGGCCGAGATCGACATCGTCATCACCCGCGCCCATGTGCTGACCGGCAACTGGCAGGCGCTGTATGACGAGGTACGGGCGTTCCGCGCCGCCTGCGGCCCCGCCCACATGAAGGCGATCCTGGCCACCGGCGACATCGCCACCCTGCGCAATGTCGCCCGCGCCTCCCTGGTCTGCATGATGGCCGGCGCCGATTTCATCAAGACCTCGACCGGCAAGGAAGGGGTCAACGCCACCCTGCCGGTGGCCTTGGTCATGACCCGGATGATCCGCGCCTATCGGGACTGGACCGGCCATGCCATCGGGTTCAAGCCGGCCGGCGGCATTTCGACCGCCAAGGACGTGCTGGGCTTCCAGATCCTGATGCGCGAGGAGCTGGGCCGCCCCTGGCTGGAACCCGACCTGTTCCGGATCGGCGCCTCCAGCCTGCTGGCCGACATCGAGCGCCAGTTGGAGCACCATGCCACCGGCCGCTATTCCGCAGGCCGCCGCCATCCTTTGGGTTAGGAGGCTCTCCCGATCATGAGCATCGCCGAAATCTTCGAAACCATGGATTATGGCCCGGCGCCGGAAGGCGACGGCCCGGCCCGTGCCTGGCTGGCCCGGCACAAGGCGACGTTCGACCTGTTCGTCGGCGGCCGCTGGGTCAAGCCGAAGGACGGGGTCCGGTTCGACAGCACGGATCCCGCCACCGGCCAGGTTCTGGCCAGCATCGCCCAGGCCGGCGCCGCCGATGTCGATGCCGCGATAAAGGCGGCGCGCAAGGCGCAGGGCCCCTGGGTCAAGCTGGGCGGCCACGGGCGGGCACGCCATCTCTACGCCCTGGCCCGCCTGATCCAGAAGCACAGCCGGCTGCTGGCGGTGGTCGAGACCATGGACAACGGCAAGCCGATCCGCGAAACCCGCGACATCGACATCCCGCTGGTCGCCCGCCATTTCTATCACCACGCCGGCTGGGCCCAGCTCATCGAAACGACGTTTCCGGACATGGAGCCGTGGGGCGTCGCCGGGCAGATCGTCCCGTGGAATTTCCCGCTGCTGATGCTGGCCTGGAAGATCGCCCCGGCCCTGGCCGCCGGCAACACGGTTGTGTTGAAGCCGGCCGAATACACCAGCCTGACCGCGCTCCTGTTCGCCGAGCTGTGTCAGGAGGCGGGATTGCCGCCGGGCGTCGTCAACATCGTCACCGGCGACGGCGCGACCGGCGAGCTGATCGTGCGGCATGAGGGCATCGACAAGCTGGCCTTCACCGGGTCGACGGAGGTCGGCCGCCTGATCCGCGAGGCGACGGCGGGGACCGGCAAGGCCCTGACCCTGGAACTGGGCGGCAAGTCGCCGTTCATCGTATTCGACGACGCCGACCTGGACAGCGCCGTCGAGGGCGTGGTCGACGCCATCTGGTTCAACCAGGGCGAGGTCTGCTGCGCCGGGTCGCGCCTGCTGCTGCAGGAAGGCGTGGCGCCGGCCATGCTGGCCAAGCTGCGCGCCCGCATGGAGACGCTTCGGCAGGGCAACCCGCTGGACAAAGCCATCGACATCGGCGCCATCGTCGCGCCCGTCCAGATGGAGCGGATCGAGCGGCTGGTCGCCCAGGGCGTGGCCGAGGGCGGAACCATGTGGCGCCCATCCTGGGCATCGCCGGAAAGCGGTTGTTTCTACCCGCCGACCCTGTTCAGCGACGTCGCCCCGTCCGCGACCGTCGCCCAGGAGGAGATCTTCGGACCGGTCGCCGTGGCCATGACATTCCGCACGCCCGAGGAAGCGGTGGCGCTGGCCAACAACAGCCGGTACGGCCTGGCCGCCAGCGTCTGGTCGGAAAGCATCAACCTGGCGCTGGACATCGCGCCAAAGCTGAAGGCCGGGGTCGTCTGGGTCAACAGCACCAACCTGTTCGACGCCGCCTGCGGTTTCGGCGGCTACCGGGAATCCGGTTTCGGCCGCGAAGGCGGGCGCGAAGGAATGGGCGAATATCTGCGGCCCACCTGGCTTGCCGGCCTGAAGGCCTGCGCCGCCGCGCCCGAGCCCGCGACCCCGCGAGACCGCGAGCCGGCCGACGGGCTGCCCGCCGTCGACCGCACGGCCAAGATGTATGTCGGCGGCAGGCAGGCGCGGCCCGACGGGGGCTACAGCCGGCCGGTTTTCGGGCCCGACGGCACGCGGCTGGCCGAGGTCGGGGAAGGCAACCGCAAGGACATCCGCAACGCCGTGGAGGCCGCGCGCAAGGCGGACGGCTGGGCCCGAACCAACGGCCACGCCCGCGCCCAGATCCTTTACTACGTGGCTGAGAACCTGGCCGCCCGGGGATCGGAATTCCGCGATCGCCTGACCGCCATGACCGGAGACCGGCGCCGCGCCGCCGAACGGGAGGTCGAGGCCGCCGTGGCCCGCCTGTTCGCCGCTGCCGCCTGGGCCGACAAGTATGACGGCGCGGTGCACGCTCCGCCGTTGCGGGGGATCGCGCTGGCCATGCACGAACCGCTTGGCGTCATCGGCATCCTGGCGCCCGACGAAGCGCCGCTGCTGGCCTTCGTCTCCCTGGTCGGGGCGGCTGTCGCCATGGGCAATCGCGTCGTCGCCGTGCCGTCGGAACGTCACCCGCTGGCGGCGACCGATTTCTACCAGGTGCTCGATACGTCGGACGTCCCGGCCGGCGTGGTCAACATCGTCACCGGCGGGCGGGACGATCTGGCGCGGACCCTGGCCGAGCACGACGAGGTCGACGCCGTCTGGTATCACGGGCCAAAGGCCGGCAGCGCCATGGTGGAGCGCGCGTCGGTCGGCAACCTCAAGCGGACCTGGGTCAATCATGGCCGTGCCTACGACTGGTTCGATGCCGCGCAGGCCGAAGGACCGCACCTGCTGAACCGGGCCATCCAGGTCAAGAACATCTGGGTGCCTTATGGCGAGTGAGCCGGGACCGGACAGCGGCCGGTTCCTGCCCCAGGAGGTGATCCGCCGCAAGCGCGACGGCGCGGTCCTGGACGAGCACGAGATTTCCGCCTTCATCGCCGGGGTCACAGACGACAGCGTGACCGAGGGCCAGATCGCCGCCCTGTGCATGGCCATATTGCTCAAGGGCATGACCCTGGCGGAACGCGTGGCGTTGACCCGCGCCATGACCCAGTCCGGCACCGTGTTGGATTGGTCGTTGAAGGGGTTGGACGGCCCGGTGCTGGATAAGCATTCGACCGGCGGCGTCGGCGACAAGGTCAGCCTGATCCTCGGGCCGGTGATCGCCGCGTGCGGCGGCTATGTGCCGATGATCTCGGGCCGGGGGCTGGGCCATACCGGCGGCACGCTCGACAAGTTCGACAGCATCCCCGGCTATAGAACCCAACCCGACACGGCGACGCTGGAGCAGGTGGTGCGGCAGGCGGGATGCGCCATCATCGGCGCCACCGACGACATCGCCCCGGCCGACCGGCGCATCTACGCCATCCGCGATGTCACCGGCACGGTCGAATCCGTCGACCTGATCACCGCTTCCATCCTGTCCAAGAAACTTGCCGCCGGGCTCGACGCTCTGGTGCTCGACGTCAAGTTCGGATCCGGCGCCTTCAAACCCGATCCCGGCGATGCCCGCGCCCTGGCGGAAAGCCTGGTTACCGTGGCCAACGGCGCGGGAATGGCCACGGTCGCCCTGCTGACCGATATGGACCAGGTGCTGGGCCGCACCGCCGGCAACGCCGTGGAGGTCGCCGAAGCGGTCTCGATGCTGCGCGGCGATCCCGCCGATGCACGCCTGCGCGAGGTCGCGGTGGCGCTCAGCGCCGAGCTTCTGGTTCTCGGCGGCCTGGCCCCGGGTATCGAGGCGGCCCGCAGCCGGATCGACGGCGTACTGGACAGCGGGGCGGCGGCGGAGCGGTTCGGGCGCATGGTCGCGGGGCTTGGCGGGCCGGCGGACTTTGTCGAGGCAGCGGATCGGTATCTGCCGGCGGCGCCCATCCGCCGCGCGGTGGACGCGACCGGGGCCGGTTTCGTCGCCGCCATCGACGCACGGGCCCTGGGCATCGCCATAATCGGTCTTGGCGGCGGCCGCGCCGCACCAGGGGACGCGATCGATCATGCCGTCGGCCTGACCGATGTGGCGGGTCTTGGCGACGCGGTGGGGCCGGGGGCTTCACCGCTGGCCGTCGTCCATGCAAGCAGCGATGCCGAAGCCGATCGCGCGGCAGCCGCCGTTCGCGCCGCCATGGCCGTCGCCGATGTGCAGCCGGAACCGTCTCCGGCGGTGACCGGACGGATTGCCGGCGACTAGAGCGCGATCGTCATTGGTGGAAGCGGATCCGCTTCCACCAATGACGTGAAT
>JBQLZQ010000019.1:0-25460 GCA_052168355.1 Inquilinaceae bacterium | reverse complement strand
ATCGACCACACGAACAGCGGCATCTTGTGCAGGGTCATGCCCGGCGCGCGCATGTTGAAAATCGTGGTGATGAAGTTGACGGCGCCCAGGATCGACGATGCCCCGGCCAGGTGGAGGGCGAAGATGGCCATGTCGACCGATGGCCCGCTATGACCAAGCGTCGCCGACAGCGGTGGATAGATGGTCCAGCCGGTCCCCGCCCCGGTGCCGACGAAGGCCGATCCCAGCAGCAGCGCAAAGGCCGGCACCAACAGCCAGAAGGAGATGTTGTTGAGCCGTGGAAACGCCATGTCGGGCGCGCCGATCATCAAGGGCACGAACCAGTTGCCGAAACCGCCGATCATCGCCGGCATGACCACGAAGAACACCATGATCAGGCCGTGAGCCGTGATGAACACGTTCCACTGCTGCCCATCGGTGAAGAACTGCATTCCCGGATCCTGCAGTTCGAGCCGCATGGCCAGGGAGAACAGCCCGCCGATCAGCCCGGCCGCCACCGCGAAGATCAGGTAAAGCGTGCCGATGTCTTTGTGATTGGTCGAAAACAGCCAGCGTTTGACAAAGCCCGGCTTGTGATCGTGATGATCGTGCGCGTCGGCGGCGTGTGCCATGATCGTGTTCCTCAGTTCCTCAACGGCTGCGCGACAGTGGCGCCTTAGCGCTCTGTTTCGGCGACGCGCAGAGCGGCGTCTTCAGGGGCGGTTTCGCCCGGTACGGCGGAGCGGGTCAACAGCACGGGCGGTTCTTCCAGGTCCAGTCCGGCGGTCTGTTCCAGAACCCATTCATCGAACGCCTCGCGGCTGACGGCGCGCACCTCGATCGGCATAAAGCCGTGCCCGGTCCCGCAGATTTCCGAGCACTGGCCGTAATAGGTGCCCTCTTCCTCGATCCGGACCCAGGTTTCGTTCATACGGCCCGGAACGGCGTCGGTTTTCACGCCGAACGCGGGCATGGCCCAGCTGTGCAGCACATCGCCCGCGGTCACCAGCACCTGCACCGTGGTATCCACCGGCAGCACCAGCGGCTGATCGACCGACAGCAGCCGCAACTGGCCTTCCTGCACCTCTTCGTCCGGGATCATGTAGCTGGAGAATTCGCCGATCTGCTGATCGGGATATTCGTAGCCCCAATACCACTGGTAGCCGCGCACCACGACGCTCATTTCCGGGTTTTCCGCCCGGTCCATGAAATACAGCAGGCGGAACGACGGAATGGCGATGACCACCAGGATCAGCACCGGCACCGTGACCCAGATCACCTCGATCAGCGTGTTATGGGTGGTCTTCGACGGGGTCGGGTTGCGCTTGGCGGAAAACCGCACCATCACATAAATCAGCAGCGCCAGCACAAAAACGCAGATGGCGCTGATGATGATCAGCAGCAGGGTGTGGAAATCGCTCATCATCGCCTTGACCGGCGTGGCGCTTTCCACCAGCCCGAGCTGCCAGTTGGTCCGTTCCTGCGCCAGGGAAAACCCTGGAAGGCCGAACGTCAGCAACGCCGCGAGGACGGACAGCTTGCTCAATCGCATAAGCCAAATCACCTGTGTTGTGGACGGAACCCGGCGATGCCGGCGTCCGGTATAAGCCCGCTTGCTCCCGAAGCGTCAAGACGACGCCTTATACGACACCGCCCGTTGTCGGAGCGACCGGTTTCTTTAACCATGGGAGGGGACGGGCCGCTACGCCCCAATTCACCGGCCAATCTACATGACCGGCATGGGAATTCAAACCGGTGCGACACCGGAAAGTCGGCGCGAATCGTCGCAGAACTGCCTTTTCGGCAGCGTTGCCGCGCCGGCAGCGGGCCTTGTTACCGGCTCCCGCAGACGCCACTATAGGGTATCGGCCCCGATAAACGGACTTGGACCCAGACCGATGAGCGCTCTCGACATCACCGACGACCTCTTCTTCGTCCGCGCCGGGCTCGACCGGGCGCGGCTTGAACGGCTGGTCGACGACGGGCTGGCCGGCTCCGACGATGGGGAGCTTTTCCTGGAATACAGCCAGTCGGAGAGCCTGTCCTGGGACGACGGCCGGCTGCGGAGCGCCAGCTTCGATACGTCGCAGGGTTTTGGGTTGCGCGCCGTGTCGGGCGAATCGAGCGGCTATTCCCATGCCTCGGAGCTGTCGGAGGCGGCGATCGCCCGGGCCGGGCAGACCGTCAAGGCGGTGCGCGCCGGGCACGGCGGCACCCAGGCCGAACCGCCGGGCGGCACCAACGCCCGGCTCTACAGCGACGCCAACCCACTGTCGGCGGTGCCGTTCGAAACCAAGGTGAAGCTGCTGCAGGAGATCGACGCCTATGCCAGGGCGCGGGACCCGCGGGTGCGTCAGGTGATGGCGTCCCTGGCCGGGGAATGGCAGGCGGTGCGCATCGTGCGGGCGGACGGACGGCACGCCGCCGATATCAGGCCCCTGGTACGGCTCAGCGTCTCGGTGGTCTGCGCCGATGGCGACCGTATGGAAAGCGGCAATCACGGCAGCGGCGGGCGCGCGGGCTATGACGGGTTTATCGACCCGGCCCACTGGCGGCATTCGGTCGACGAAGCGCTGCGTCAGGCTACCGTGAAGCTGGACGCCGTCGAAGCACCGGCCGGCGAGGCGACCGTGGTGCTGGGCCCGGGCTGGCCCGGCATCCTGCTGCACGAGGCCATCGGCCACGGTCTGGAGGGCGACTTCAACCGCAAGAAGACCTCCGCCTTCGCCGGTCTGATGGGTCAGCGCATCGCGGCCCCCGGCGTGACCGTGGTCGACGACGGCACCATCGCCGAACGGCGCGGGTCCCTGACCATCGACGACGAGGGCACGCCGACCCAGACCACGACGTTGATCGAGGACGGCATCCTGGTCGGCTTTATGCAGGACCGCATGAACGCCCGCCTGATGGGGGTGCGGCCGACCGGCAACGGCCGGCGCCAGAGCTACGCCCATCACCCCATGCCGCGCATGACCAACACGATCATGGCCAACGGCGCCCATGACCCGGAAGAAATCCTGCGGTCGGTCAAGAACGGCCTGTACGCCGTCAATTTCGGCGGCGGCCAGGTGGATATCACCAACGGCAAGTTCGTTTTTTCCGCTTCGGAAGCCTATCTGATCGAGGACGGAAAGATCGGCGCGCCGGTCAAGGGCGCCACCCTGATCGGCAACGGGCCCGACGCGCTGACAAAGGTCGCCATGGTCGGCAACGACATGGCGCTCGATCCGGGCATCGGCACCTGCGGCAAGGACGGCCAGGGCGTGCCGGTCGGCGTCGGCCAGCCGACCTTGCGCATCGACGGGCTGACCGTGGGCGGCACCGCGTCCTAACCGGGTCGGCGACTGAGATCCGGACCCGGCGGTCGCCGGGACCCTGGACCACGGCCGGCCGTCGCGCCGGCTGGACCGACAGACCCTTAGAAGTTGGCCATGAACCGATAGGTTCGGGTGCAAGGATCAATCCCCGGCCCTTGCGGAGTGGCCCGATCAGGACCATATTAGTGACTGACCAGTCAGTCACTAAGGCATGTCGATGACCCAGAACGCCGCCGCGCCCGCACGCCGCCGAGCCAGGCGCAAGGAAGCCCGACCGGGAGAACTGGTGGCGGCCGCGCTCGACCTCTTCACCCGCCGGGGCTTCGCCGGGACCCGCCTGGACGATATCGCCGGCCAGGCGGGCGTCAGCAAAGGCACGCTCTACCTGTATTTCGAAAGCAAGGAGGATCTGTTTCGCGCGGTCGTGCGGGAGGCCGTATTGCCCAATCTGGCGGAGATCGAGGCGTTCATCGACGGCTACAAGGGTTCATCGTCGGATCTGGTGGCTCTGCTCTGCCGCGCCTGGTGGGATCGGGTCGGCAACACCCGTCTCAGCGGCATCCCCAAGCTGGTCCTGGCCGAATCGGAGAATTTCCCCGAACTGGCGCGCTTTTTCCTGGCCGAGGTCGCCGACCGCGGTCAGGCGGTCATGGCCCGAGCCCTCAAGCGCGGGATCGACAGCGGCGAATTTCGCGCCGTCGACACGGACTATGCGGTGCGAATCATGATCGCTCCGCTGATGCTCCACGCCCTGTGGCAGCATTCCCTGGCGCCGCACGAGGCGCATCCTCTCGATTCGGCCACGCTGGTCGATACCCAGGTCGATCTGTTCCTCAGGGGCATCGCGCAGAGGCATCCATGACCGGCGCGCCGTTCCCAAGCCCTGTCGCCATGGCCCTGATCTTCGCCGGCCTGTTCGGATCGGCCACCCCCGCCGACAGGCTGTGGCAGGGGTACGCGGAGGGTGAATATGTCAGGGTCGGCGCGCCGCTTGCCGGCACCCTGGAGCGGTTGGATGTCAGCCGGGGAGATCAGGTGCAGGAAGGGAATGCTCTGTTCGCCCTCGACCGTGACTATGAGGCGGCGGCCCTCAGCGAGGCGAGGGACCGGCTGCGGGTGGCCGAAGCCGAGCTGGCCGACCTGACGAAGGGACGCCGACCGTCGGAGATCCGCGCGATCGAAGCCCGCCTGACCCAGGCACACGCCAGTCTCGCCCTGTCGACCACCCGTCTGGAACGCCAGCAGAACCTGCGCGCCCGCGATGTTTCGGCCCAGGATTCCCTGGACGAGGCGCGGTGGCACCATGCGCGCGACATGGCCACGGTCGCCGAACTGGAGGCCGATCTGGAAACGGCCCGGTTGGCCGCCCGCCCCGATGCCATCGATGCGGCAAGGGCGGCGGTGGCGGCGGCGAACCAGGCCCTGGCCCAGGCGGCGTGGGAGTACGACCGCAAGGCGGTCGCGGCGCCGGTGTCCGGCCTGGTCGACGATACCCTGTACCGGACGGGCGAATGGGTGGCGGCCGGGGCGCCGGTGGTCTCGCTGCTGCCGCCGGAAAACATCATCGTCCGCTTCTTCGTACCTCAGCCCGAACTGAGTGGGGTTCAGCCGGGCGACATCGTGCATCTGTCCTGCGACGGTTGCCCGCCGAGGATGACGGCAACCGTCGCCTACATCTCGCCCGAGGCCGAATACACCCCGCCGGTGATCTACAGCAACGAGGAGCGGGCCAAGCTGGTCTTCATGGTCGAGGCGCGGCCGGACCCGGCGATTGCCGCCGTCCTTCACCCCGGTCTGCCGGTCGACGTCCGCGCGGGCGCGCCATGAACGCGGCCGCCATCGACGTGCGGGGGCTGAGCAAGAGCTTCGGCGGCAAGTCGGTGGTGCGCGACTTTTCCCTGCGGGTCGACGAAGGCCAGATCTTCGGCTTTCTGGGTCCCAACGGCAGCGGCAAGACCACGACCATCCGGATGATGTGCGGCCTGCTGACCCCCGACAGCGGCCAGGGAACCTGTCTTGGCTTCGACATCCTGCGGCAATCGGCGGACATCAAGCGCCATGTCGGCTACATGACCCAGCGGTTCAGCCTCTACGAGGATCTGAGCATCGCCGAGAACCTGACCTTCATCGCCCGCATGTACGGCGTGCCGCGGCGGCGGCAAGCGGTCGACCGGGCGTTGGAGGAGCTGGGCCTGACGGACCGGCGGCGTCAGTTGGCGCGCCATCTGTCCGGCGGCTGGAAGCAGCGCCTGGCCCTGGCCGCCTGCATGATCCACGCCCCGCGGCTGCTGCTTTTGGACGAGCCGACGGCCGGCGTCGATCCAAAGGCGCGCCGGGATTTCTGGGACCAGATCCACCGACTGGCAAAGAACGGCATCACGGTGCTGGTCAGCACCCACTACATGGATGAGGCGGCGCGCTGCCACGCCCTGGCCTATCTGGCCTACGGCAAGCTGCTGATCCGGGGAACGGGACCGGAGGTGGTGGCCCAGTCCGGGCTGGCCACATGGCTGGTGGACGGCGACGGCCTGTCGGGGCTGGCCGACGCACTGGACGGGCAAAAGGGTATCGACATGGTGGTGCCGTTTGGCGCCACGCTGCATGTCAGCGGCCGCGACGCCGAGGCGCTCGACCGGGCGACGTCATCCTACCGCGACACGCCGGGCCAGCGCTGGCGGCGCGGCGAGCCGGGATTGGAGGACGTGTTCATCCTGCTGATGGACGAGGTGCGGCGCGCGTCCCCGGAGCCCGCTCCATGACCGGCGCCCATTTCTCGCTGGCCCGAGTCATGGCCGTGCTGGTCAAGGAATTCATGCAGATGCGCCGCGACCGGCTGACCTTCGGCATGATCGTGGGCATTCCGATCATCCAACTGATGCTGTTCGGCTATGCCATCAACAGCGACCCCAAGGCGCTGCCCACCGCGGTGCTGGCGGCCGACAACAGCGTGTTCGCCCGAACCTTGATTCGGGCGATGGAGAACAGCGACTATTTTCGCATCGACCGGCGGATCGCCAGCGAGGCGGAGGCCGAGCGCTTGCTCGATCGCGGCATCGTTCAGTTCGTCGTCACCGTTCCGGTCGACTTCGCCCGCCGCCTGCAGCGCGGCGAACGGCCGGTGCTGCTGGTGGAGGCGGACGCCACCGACCCGTCGGCCACCGGCAACGCCATCGCGGCGCTGGACACCATCGTCCGCACGGCCCTGAACCGCGACCTGACCGGCCCCCTGGAACACCTCCGCGCCGATCCCGCGCCCGTCGAACTGCGGCTGCACCGCCGCTACAACCCGGCCGGCGTATCCCAGTACAACATCGTGCCCGGCCTGATGGGCGTGGTGCTGACCATGACCCTGATCATGATGACCGCCCTGGCCATGACCCGCGAGCGGGAGCGCGGCACCATGGAGGCGCTGCTGGCGACGCCGGTGCGCCCGGCGGAGGTGATGGCCGGCAAGATCCTGCCCTATATCCTGGTCGGCTACCTTCAGGTGGCGCTGATCCTGGTGGTGGCGCGCCTTGTGTTCGACGTGCCGTTCGTGGGCAGCCTTGCCCTGCTGTCCTTCGCCCTGGTGGTGTTCATCGCCGCCAACCTGGCGGTCGGGTTCACCTTCTCGACCATTGCCCGCAACCAGCTTCAGGCGATGCAGATGACCTTCTTCTTTTTCCTGCCGTCGATGCTGCTGTCGGGTTTCATGTTTCCGTTCCGGGGAATGCCGGGGTGGGCCCAGACCCTGGGCGAGGTGTTCCCGCTGACCCACCTTCTGCGCATCGTCCGCGGCGTCATGCTGAAGGGCAACGGCATCGAGGCGGTGCTGCCCAACCTGGGACCCATTGCCCTGTTCCTGGCCGCCGCCACCGCCGTCGCCCTGCTGCGCTACCGCCAGACGCTGGACTGAGCGGCGGCGCACCCGGCACCAGCGATCAGTAGGCGCACTCGCGGAACAGGTGGTCGATGTCGCCGTCCCAGTCGTCGCGGTAGCGCCGGAGCAAGGTGGCGGCCGGCGATTCGCCGGTCTCGGCGATGGTCCACAGGGTGTCGAGGAAATGGCTTTCGCTTTCGCCGAACCCGTCGCGGCGGGCGCGGCGGTCCAGCCCGCCCCTGGCGATCCCCAGCACCGTCATCGCCACGTCGCGCAAGGTGCCGCCGCGAAACGGCGTCTGCAGGGCGGTGCGGGGCACCTCGCGCCGCAGCGCCGCCCGCTCCGCCTCCGTCCAGTCGGCGACCAAGGCCCAGGCCTCGTCAAGCGCCTGGTCGTCATACAGCAGGCCGACCCAGAGCGCCGGCAAGGCGCACAGGCGCCGCCACGGCCCGCCGTCGGCGCCGCGCATCTCGAGGAATTTTTTCAGGCGCACCTCGGGGAAGGCCGTCGTCAGATGATCTTCCCAGTCGCTCATCAGCGGCGTCTCGCCCGGCAGGGCCGGCAGCTTTCCGGCCAGGAAGTCGCGGAACGACTGGCCCGACGCATCGATATAGCGGCCGTCGCGGTAGACGAAATACATCGGCACGTCGAGCATGTAGTCGACATAGCGCTCGAACCCGAAGCCGGGCTCAAAGACGAACGGCAGGTCGCCGGACCGGTCGGGATCCGTATCGGTCCAGATATGGCTGCGGTAGCTCTGATAGCCGTTGGGCTTGCCCTCGGTGAACGGTGAGTTGGCGAACAAGGCGGTGGCCACCGGCTGCAATGCCAGGCTGGTGCGGAACTTGCGCACCATGTCGGGTTCGTCGGCGAAATCGAGATTGACCTGGACCGTGCAGGTCCGGGTCATCATGTCCAGCCCCAGCCCGCCGCGCTTTGGCATGTAGGCGCCCATGATGGCGTAGCGACCCTTGGGCATCCAGGGGATGTCCTCGCGCCGCCATTTGGGCTGGAACCCCAGGCCGATCATGGCCACGCCCAGCTCTTCCCCCACCTCCTTGACCTGGCGCAGATGCTCGTGCACCTCGTCGCAGGTCTGGTGGATCGTTTCCAGCGGCGCGCCCGACAGTTCGAACTGCCCACCGGGCTCCAGCGTTATGGAGCAGCCGCGCCCGTCGCTGAGCGCCACGATGTTGCCGGCCTCGTCGATCGGCCGCCAGCCGAAGCGGGTCAGCCGGTGCAGAATCTCGCCGATCCCGTTCACCCCGTCATAGGCCAACGGTTTCAGGGTCTGCCGGTCGAAGGCGAATTTCTCGTGCTCCGTCCCGATCCGCCATCGGTCGCGCGGCTTCGACCCGGCTTCCAAATAGGCGACGAGCTGGCGCTTGTCGGTGATGATCTCGATGCTTTTGGTCGGTGGGGCGGACATCGGGGTTGGGTTCTTTCGGAAGGACGGCGCGACGGGAACGCGCGGGGGAACCTCTTGTCGTCAGGCGCAAAAAAGAGAAGGGATCGGTCAGTCCCCCGACCGGTCGGCGGGCCGCTCGCGACCGTCGCCGGCGACCGTCTGCCAGCCGGCCAGCACAGCAAGCGCGGCCGTCTCGGCCCTCAGGATGCGCGGCCCAAGCCCGACAAAGCGAACAAAGGGCAGTTTGCCGAGGGCGTCAAGCTCTGACATGGCAAACCCCCCTTCCGGACCGGTGAGAAAGGCGACCGGCCGGCCCGCGCTGGCGCGCGCCACGTCCGCCAGGGGCTCCACCGTCCCGGTCTCGGCGCAGACCAGAAGAAGACGGTCGGGCGGCCAGGCGGACGGCAAGGCCGCCAGATCGACGATGGGGCTCAGCGACGGCACGTCCAGCCGTTCGCACTGTTCGGCCGCTTCGATGACGTGGGCGGTCAGGCGTTCCAGATTGATCCGGGCCGTTTCGGTCCGCTGCGTGCGCACCGGCCGCAGGCGGGCAACGCCCAGTTCCGTCGCTTTTTCGACGATGAAATCGGTCGCGGTCTTTTTCACCGGGGCGAAACACAGCCAAAGGTCCGGTCCCGCCGCCTGGGGCCGCACTCGACGCAATGGCGTTGCCGCCACGGTCTTGCCGCGCATTGCGCACCGGGCCAGCCATTCGCCGTCCCGTCCGTTGAACAACGCCACCATGTCCCCAGCCGTCAGGCGCAGCACGCGGCGCAAATAGTGGGCCTGGCCGGCGCTCAACTCCACCGTCGCATCGACGCCGAGCGGATCGGGCACGAACAGCCGGGTCCTGGGGCGACCGGTCACGCCACAGTTCCACCGCCGCGGACACGCCACGCGACCAAAGCCGCCATCGCCACCAAGGCGAAGACCGCGCCGGCGGCAAAGGTGGCCGGGGGACCCAGAGCCTGCCACAACACGCCGGCAGTGACGCTGGCCGCCAGGAGCGCCAGCCCCGTCACCAGATGGTATACGCCGAAGGCGGTGCCGCGCAGCTCCGCCGGTGCCCCGTCGGCGACCAAGGCGGCCAGAAGCCCCTGGGACAGGCCCATATGGAGGCCCCACAACAGCGCGCCGACAACCACCTCCACCATGCCCGAAGCCAGGGCCAACACCACATCGCTGGCGATCAGTACGGCGATCCCCAAGGTCAGCAGCCCGGTTCGGCCGATCCGGTCCGACAAGCGCCCCACCGGATAGGACGACGCCGCATAAGCGATGTTCATGACCACCAGGACGAGGGGAGCATGGGCCAACGCCATCCCGACATCTCCAGCGCGCAGGATCAAAAACGCCTCGCTGAAGCGGGCCAGGGTTAGCACCGCGGCAATCGCGACCAGGACCCAGAACTGCCGTCCCATGCGGCCAAGCGCCGCCTGGCCGAGCGGAAAACGGCGCGGCGGAGGGTCGAGGCCGCGTCGGGGCTCGGGCACCGCGACGGCCAGCAGGAAGACGCTGACCATCGCCGGGGCAACGGCGAACCAGAAGACGACACGAAAGGCGTCGCCGGTCATGGTCATCAGCAACATGGCGAGCAGCGGACCGGCGATGGCCCCGACGGTATCCAAGGCCTGGCGCAGGCCATAGGCCGCGCCGCGCGCCCCGGGGGGCGTCAGATCGGCGATCAGCGCATCGCGCGGGGCGTCGCGGATGCCCTTGCCCACCCGGTCGACGACCCGTGCGGCGACGATCCAGCTCACGGATCCGGCAAGCGGAAACACCGGCTTGGTCGCCGCGGCGAGCCCATATCCGGCCAGCACCAGGGGCTTACGGCGCCCCGACCAGTCGCTGAGCGTGCCGGAGAATATCCGCACGATCGACGCCGTGGCCTCGCCGATACCCTCGATCAAACCAACCGCAAGCGCGCCGGCCCCCAGCCCGACCACCAGATACAGCGGCAACAGGCCGTGGATCATTTCCGACGAGACATCCATCAGCAGACTGACCAGGCCCAGCGTCCAGACCGCCCGCGGCACGGGACCACCTGCCCCGCGTGATCCGGAGCCCGATCGGGGCAAGGAAGGCGGAACGCCGATCATCTCTCGCGGTCGCTTTCATGACAGGCTCGGGGTGCGCCCGCATCGGATGTGGCGGGAAACGCATCCTCGTTTAGACGCCTCATCGCCGCCGCTCAACCCGGAACTCCAGCGCGGCGACGGGGCCGACCGTCTTTACCTTTGCACCGTCGCGCAACGCCGGTACACACTGACCGCCATGACAGCCCCCGCCGACGATTTCCACGAGGTCGCGCCCGGCCGGTCCTGGATCGACCGGCGGGCGCCGGCCGCAACGCGGCCCTACCTCAAGCTGATGCGCCTCGACCGCCCGATCGGCACCTGGCTGCTGCTGATCCCGTGCTGGTGGGGACTGGCGTTGGCGCCGCGGCCCGACGGCTTCTCGTTTGGCGATGCCCGTCTTGCGCTGCTCTTCGCCGTGGGCGCGTTGGTCATGCGCGGCGCCGGCTGCACGGTCAACGACATCCTAGACCGCAGGATCGATGCGGAGGTGGCGCGCACCCGGTCCCGCCCCATCCCCAGCGGCCAGGTCAGCGTTCTCCAGGCGCTTGTCTTTCTGGCCGCCCAACTTGCCGTCGGGCTGGCCGTGCTGCTGCAGTTCGATTGGCCGGCGATCCGGCTGGGCATCGCCTCGCTGATCCTCGTCTTTACCTACCCGCTGGCCAAGCGGGTCACATGGTGGCCGCAGATCTATCTGGGGCTGGCCTTCAACTGGGGGGTGCTCATGGGCTGGACGTCGGTGACCGGCGCCTTGGCCTGGCCCCCGGCCATCCTGTATCTCGCGGGTATCGTCTGGACCCTGGGCTACGACACCGTCTACGCCCATCAGGACAAGCGGGACGATGTCCGGATCGGCGTCAAATCGACCGCCCTGCGCCTGGGCCGGCACAGCCGTGCGGTGGTCGGCGCCTGCTATGCGGTGACCATCGGGTTGGCGGCGGTGGCCGGGGTCGCCGCCGGGCTGAACCCCGTCGGCCTTGGCATCGGGCTGACGCTGGCGGCCATCCAGGCCGGCTGGCAGATCGCCACCTGGAACCCGGACCTGCCGGCCGACTGCCTGGCCAAATTCCGCAGCAACAAGGGGCTGGGCTTGCTGGTGCTGGTGGCCCTACTGGCCGGCTCGCCGCATTTTTGACGGGCCATGGGTAAGCCGTTAACGATTGGCTGATTATGATAGACCCGCCGGGGTCGACGCCGATCTCCCCGCAACGGTGAGGCTCTGTCATGTCGGACCGCGACCTCCGGGCTCCACGCAAGAAATGGATGGCGAGCGGACACGTCGAAATCCCGCTTGACGATCTCGTCCTGTTCCCCAACCTGGCCACGGTCCATGCTTTGTGGGTGGACGCGGGCAATGGCGCGCTACCCCGGCATCTCGACCCCTTGAGCCTGCCGCGCGCCCTGTTGCCCTATGTCATGCTGTTGGACCTCGAAGCCGATCCGAGCCGCCTTCGGGTGCGGCTGGCCGGCACCTTCGTGTGCGAAAAGCACGGGACGGAGCTGAAGGGCAAGACAACGGACGATTTCTTTCATCCCGACGACGCGCAGGCGGTGGTCGACTCCGCCGCTCGGGTCGCCAAAGACGCGCACCCCAGTCTGGCGACACGCCGCTATGTCGCGCTGGATGGCGAGCTTTGGCGCTACACTCGCCTGATCCTGCCGCTGAGCCGCGACGGCCAGACCGTTGACAGTTTCTTCAAGGTGCTGGACCCGACCACACTGTCAAGCGAACCCGACGACGGCGCCTGAAGCCGATCGTCGGCATGGTCGGTTATTGAAGGCGCGATCTACGGGCGCCACACCGGCAGGGCGGCGGCTTCAAGACGGGCGGTGCGCTGGATCCGGGTCACCGGGCAAACAACCGTCTGGACGATAAAGGGATCGAGCGGCGCGCCGGGCGCCAGGACATCCCGGGCTACGGCCAGCGCATCCGCCTGGTGAAAAGCCGGCAGGCGCCGCCCCCGGGCTGGTATCGCGGCGAGCGCCAACACGGCCCCGCCACGCGCGACCGGTCCGTGAAGGCCGACATAGGCGTGAACGGACGTCAACGCGCCGATCCCCTCGACCCCGAGGTCGAGCCCGTCGAGCCGCCTATACCGATAGTTCAGCGCGCCCTCGGTTTCGTGCAGCCGGGCGAGCTGGGCCGGCGACAGCCACAACACAGCAATCTGCACCGTCACCCCCGGCGCCGGCCACAACATGGCCGGCAACGCCCCATAGCGGGAGAAATGGGCCGAATGCACGATATCGAAACCGCTTAGCCGGGCGCGGGTAACGGGGATGGCCGTACCGGCCGGCCAGCCGCTGTACTTCCGGGCCAGTTGGGCGGGCGCGGCATTCGATCCATAGGCCAGCACCGGCACCCGGTCTTCCACATCCGGCCGGTCCAGCGGCCGGGCGACCCCGTCGTAGTACAGAAAAGACCGACGCGGCGGGTTGTAGGGATAGGTCTTGGCCAGCGCCAGCCGCGCCATGTCCGCCGCCGCGACGGCGTCGGTCACGGCAGCGGCGTGATCAGCGCCTGGCAGGCCACGGGCAGGATCTTGGGCGGCGGCGGCGGCCGGGCCGGGGCCGGCGGGGCGTTGGGATCCGGGATCCAGGACGCCAGTTCGGCGCCGCAGCCGTCGCCCGGCGGGGGCGGTGCCTGGGCCTCGCACGCCGTATCGCCCACCGGGCAGTGAAGACGGATATGGAAATGGGAATCGTGCCCGTACCACGGCCGCACCGTGCGCAGCCAGGACCGGTCGTCCCAGCGGCGCTCGCACAGATCCTGCTTGATGGCCGGATGCACGAAGATGCGCGCCACTCTGGAATCGGACGCCGCCAGCCGGATCAACTCGGCCTGGGGGTCGCCCCACACGGCGCGATCAACGGTCCAGCGGTCTCGGTCGACCATCAGCACGGCCGTTACATCCTCCCGAGCTTCCCGCGAGAGCGGCGGCAGATCGAGCCGGAGCCAGATATCGGCGTCCAGCCCCGTCTGGTGGCTGGTATGGCCCGACGGCATCGGCCCGCCGCGCGGCTGGGCCATGTCACCGACCAGGGCGTGGCCCAGACCGGCCTCGGACACCCGCTGACCCAGATCCTCCATGTACCGGATCAGCGCCGGATGACCGAAGTTGCGGCCCCGGCTGAGCCGAATGACCTGGTACCCCTCGCCCTCCGGCGCCAGCGACCGGGCCCCCGCCACGCAACCGTTGGCATAGGCCCCGATGACCCGGGGCAGGCCCTCCAGCGGCCGGTCCACCGTCGACCAATAGCTGTCGCTGGCGGCCGCCGGGAGCGCGGCGAGACTCAGGGCAAATGCGGCGAGAAACGCTAAGGCGGTGATGCGAAAGTCGAAAGTCGGACGCATGGGCAAGACGCTCTCACGCTGTTGGACTGATGCCGAGACTAACAGGTTCCAGACGATCGGTCGCGGCCGACGGTTCCGTGTGGTGACTGCGATCGCTCTAGCACCTATGCCCCGCCCGCCCTACTTGGTAAGGTTTATATTCGCCTCCGTTCCCCGAAAGCCGTCCCATGCCTGCCGCCAGCGCGCAGCCCGCCAAGCCACCCCTATGGATTCTCATCGCGGCGTTCGCCCTGGGGCCGCTGGCGCTCAACATCTTCATGCCGTCGATGGCCCGCCTACCGGAGGTGTTCGATACCGATTACGGCACGGTGCAGCTCACCCTCAGCCTCTTCCTGATCGGCATGGCCGGGTCGCAGCTCGTCTACGGGCCCCTGTCGGACAGGTTCGGACGGCGGCCGCTGATGCTGGTGGGGGTTGTCCTGTTCGTCGTCGGCTCGGTCATCGGGCTGGTGGCGCCGACCATCGAGATCCTGCTTCTGGGCCGGCTGGTCCAGGCGATCGGCGGGTGCGCCGGCATGGTGCTGGGCCGGGCCATCGTGCGCGACACGCACGGGCGCGACCAGGCGGCGTCCGCCATCGCCTATCTGACCATGGCCATGGTGGTGGCGCCGATGCTGGCGCCGGCGCTGGGCGGCTTCCTGGACAACTGGTTCGGCTGGCGCGCCGCCTTTGCGGTTGTCACGGTCTTCGGTGCCGCGGTGCTGGCGGCGGTCGCGGTCGGGCTGCCGGAAACTAACCAAGACCGCCGCCCCCTGCCGGCGCTGTCGGGCATGGCCGCCAGCTATTGGTACCTGCTGCGCTCTGCGGTGTTTCGCGCCTATGCCCTGCATCTGGCCTTCACCTCGGCCGGGTTCTTCGCCTTCCTGGGCGGCGCGCCCTATGTGACGGTGGAACTGATGGGCCGCAGCACCCAGGACTACGGGCTCTATTTCATTCCCGGCGCCATCGGCTACATGGCCGGCAACTACGCTGCCGCGCGGCTGTCGGTGCGATTGGGCATCGACCGCATGATCCTGCTGGGCGGCAGCGTGACCCTGGCGGGCGGTATCGCCGGCGTGGGGTTCGTGCTGGCGGGCTGGCTGACCCCCCTGACGCTGTTCGGGCCGATGGTGGTGTTTGCCTTCGGCAACGGTCTGTCGCTGCCCAACGGCAACGCCGGCGCGATCAGCGTCAACCCCCACATGGCCGGGGCCGCCAGCGGACTGGCGGGGTTCCTGCAGATGAGCGTCGGCGCGGCGTCGAGCATACTGGTCGGGCACCTGCTGACCGACAGCGCCCTGCCCATGACCCTGGTGATGGCCGGCACCGCGGCCCTGGCGATCCTGTTCTTCGTCATGATCATGGCCAGGGCGCGGACCGAACAGGCGTCGCAACCGGTGCCGGGATCGCGATAGGATAGGGGCATGGCTAGAAAACCGTTCTCGTGGCCCAACTTCTTTGCGCGCTGGGCGGTCGCCATCGTCCTGGTGCTGGCCACGATCAACACCACCGAATGGTCCTATGTCGCATGGGCCCTGGCACCCGGCGGCAGCCTGCCGCTGAAGGTTCTGGCCGGGCTGGCGCTGCTGATACTTTATGTCGTCTATCTGCGGGCCACATGGCGGGCCATCGGGCCGGTCGGCATCATCCTGTCGCTGGCCTTCCTGGGTACGATCGTCTGGGCGTTGATCGATTTCGGCGTGCTCGACCCCGCCGAACCGACGGCGATGACCTATGTCGTGCTGCTGGTGGTGGCCACGGTCATGGCCATCGGCCTGTCCTGGTCCCACATCCGCCGCCGGGTGTCCGGCCAGGTCGACACCGACGATGTGGAGACCTGATCCGTCGGCGACCCGCCCTTCTTCCCTTTGGCCGGCCCCGCCACTCTGCTAAACCCTGCTCGCCCCGAACCCGCCGATTGCCCGGAGAGACCGCCATGGCCGCACAGGCCGACAGCCTCGACCAGCTTGCCGACCTCATCGCCAAGGCGCGGAAGGCCGGCGCCGACGCGGCCGACGCGATCCTCTACGATGCCGCTTCGCTGTCCCTGAGCCAGCGTCTCGGCCAGCCCGAACGCCTGGAACGGGCCGAGGCCAGCGATCTGGGCCTGCGGGTCTTTATCGGCCGGCGCATGGCCATGGTTTCGTCGTCCGACCGGCGGTCCGAAGCCCTGGCAGAACTGGTCGAGCGCGCCGTGGCCATGGCGCGCCTCGTGCCCGAGGACCCCTATTGCGGCCTGGCCGACCCGGATCAGATCGCCACCGCATGGCCGACCCTGGATCTCGACGACGGGGTGGAACCGCCGGCCGACGCGCTGATCGACAGGGCCAGGACGGCCGAGGAAACGGCGTTGGCCGTCGCCGGCGTCACCAATTCCGAAGGGGCCGAGGCCGGGTGGAGCCGAACCCGGATCGCGATGGTGGCCAGCAACGGGTTTGCCGGCGGCTACGACATGTCGAGCCACAGCCTGTCGGTCTCGGTCATCGCCGGCGAAGGTACGGGGATGGAAACCGACTATGCCTTCACCGCCGCCGTGCGCGACGCCGACCAGGAGGATCCGGAAACCATCGGCCGCGAGGCTGGCGAACGGGCCGTGGCCCGCCTGGGCGCCCGCAAGGTGGCCACGACCAAGGTTCCGGTGGTGTTCGATCCGCGCGTCTCCAACGGCCTTTTGCGCAGCCTGGCCGGCGCCATCAGCGGCACGTCGATCACGCGGGGCACCAGCTTCTTGAAGGACCGGATGGGAGAGGCCGTGTTCGGCTCCGGCATCACCATCATCGACGATCCGCACCTGGAGCGGGGGATGCGGTCCAAACCCTTCGATGGAGAAGGCATCGCCAACACGCGGCGGGCGGTGGTGGAGGACGGACGCTTGACCACCTGGCTTCTGGACCTGCGCTCGGCCCGGCAGCTTGGGTTGGCCACAACCGGCCACGCCTCGCGCGGTACGGCGTCGCCGCCGTCGCCATCGCCCACCAACCTGTACATGGCCGCCGGCGCGGTCACCCGAGACGCCCTGATCGGCGCGATCGAGGACGGCTTTTACGTCACCCAGATGATGGGCAGCGGCGCCAATCTGATCACCGGCGACTACAGCCGCGGCGCCACCGGCTTTTGGATCGAGGGCGGCAAGATCGCCTATCCGGTCAACGAAGTCACCGTGGCCGGCAACCTGAAGGATATGTTCCGCAACCTCACCCCGGCGGACGATCTGACCTTCCGCTACGGGGTCGATGCCCCGACGCTGCGCATCGACGGCCTGACCGTGGCGGGACGTTAATACCGGGCCATCAAGCGGGGGTCGGCGGCCGGGGAACGATCACCGGGATCGGTGTTTCAACCACGGCGAAATCCTGCGGCAGGCCGCACACGATATCGCCGTCGACCTGGACGGGAGCGCCCGCCGGCCCCTCGATATGGACCGTGCGGCCGGCAATGACCTTGTAGTCCTTGAGGTCGGTCAAGCGCCCGGCAGCCATCGCGAGAAGGTAGCGCAGGGCGGCCGGGCGCCCGGACCGTTGGAACAGGCAGACCCGCAGCAACGGGTCGGAGAGGCTGGCATCGGCGGCCAGCACGAAGCGACCGCCATAGAACCGCCCCTTCGCCACTACGGCGGATTCGGCGTCATGGATCACCCCATCGATGGTCACCGCCAGCGGCACCGACCGGAGCGCCAGCCACTCACGGAAGGTCTGCAGCACGTAGGCGCCCCGTCCCAGCCGACGCTTGAGCCGGGGACCGACCCGCGCCACCACCCGCGCGTCGAAGCCGACGCCGGCCATCATCGTGAAGCAGCGGGTGCCGGCCCGGCCCAGAAAGATCCGATCCACCGCGCCGTCGACCAACGCCGTGGCGGCGCGGCGCGCATCCGCCGGCAGCCCAAGTTCCATGGCCAGCACATTGGCCGTCCCCAGGGGTAGAATCCCCAGCGGCAGCGGCGGCAGGCCGGCCTGGGCGCGGGCGACCAAGCCATTGACGGCTTCATTGATGGTGCCGTCGCCGCCGGCGACGATAACCGCCGCCAGCCCAGGCCCGGCTGCCCGGGCCAGATCGGTGGCATGGCCCCGCGCATTGGTCTCGACAAGCCGGATGTCCACGCCTTGGGCGCGCAACTCCGCCAATGCCCCGGCCAGGCGACGAGGCCGACCCGCCGTTGCATTGTGAATCACCAGACACCGCCGACCCGAAAGCGCGACAAACGGAAATTCCGTTCGATCGGTTAATGCATGTGACACAATTATTATATCAACGTTTCAGTTCCAATAAATATTCCGCCATACATCGCAATATACACAGACAATTGTTGTCAATAATCATGGCTTTGTATACCCGTTCTAACGTCCCAACTATATGTGGGAGATATAGATGAGCCATGTCGAAAAGCATAGACGTTACCGAACGATCTGGATCTCCGACATTCATCTGGGCACGCGGGCCTGCAACGCCGAAGCCCTGCTGGACTTTTTGCGGCACACGGACTCCGACACCCTGTACCTGGTCGGCGATATCGTCGATGGCTGGCGTTTGAAGAAGGGGTGGTTCTGGCCGCAGCTTCACAACGACGTCGTTCAGAAGCTGCTGCGCAAGGCGCGCAAGGGGACCCACATCGTCTATCTGCCCGGCAACCACGACGAGGCCGCGCGGCCCTTCATCGGCAACCGCTTCGGCACGATTTCCATCGCCGACGACGCGGTTCACCAGACCGCCGACGGCCGGCGCTTCCTGGTGATCCACGGCGACCGCTTCGATGCCGTCGTCAAGTATGCCGGTTGGCTGGCCCATGTCGGCGACAGGCTGTACGTGCTGTTGCTGTCGCTCAACACCGGTCTCAACATCGTGCGGCGGCGCATGGGGTTTTCCTATTGGTCACTGTCGGCCTACCTGAAGCACCGAACCAAGAAGGCGGTAGAATTCATCAGCCGCTACGAGGCGGCCCTGGCCGAGGAGGCGCGCCGGCGCAGTGTCGAGGGGGTCATCTGCGGTCACATCCATACCGCCGAAATGAAGGACATGAACGGTGTCGCCTACGTCAATACCGGCGACTGGGTGGAAAGCTGCACGGCGCTGGTCGAGCACGATAGCGGGGCGCTGGAAATTCTGTACTGGCGGATCAAGGCCCCGGGAACGGAACGGCTGCCGCCGCCGGAGACAAGGGCCGTCGCCGCCTGATCCCGACCGCAGCGGCGCGGCCGACGGACGCCATCGAGCGGAATTGAGCCGGAGGGCGACCCCGTGTAAGTTGCCGGCATTCGTCCGCCGGCCATCTTCCAGGTTTTCATGCACGGATTCTTTGCCCGCCGGCCCCGGCCCGGCCGCTGACCCGGCCCATGCTCTACGCCCTGTATCGCGGCCTGACCGACCTGGCCGGGCCTGCCGTGCCCTGGCTTCTGGCCCGCCGCCAAAAGGCCGGCAAGGAAGATCCGTCGCGCCGCCGGGAACGTCTGGGGTATGCCGGCCGTCCCCGGCCGGACGGCGCGCTGGTGTGGATCCATGCGGCCAGCGTCGGCGAGGCGCTGTCGGTGCGGGTGCTGATCGACGGCTTGCTGGCACGACGGGCAGACCTGCACGTTCTGCTGACCACCGGCACCGTCACGTCCGCCCGGCTGATGGCCGAACGGCTCCCGGACCGCGCGTGGCACCAGTATGTGCCGTTGGACCGCGTGGTCTATGTGCGGCGCTTTCTGGACCACTGGCGGCCCGACCTCGTGCTGTGGGTCGAATCGGAGCTGTGGCCGAACCTGGTGACCGAGATCCGCGAGCGCGGCATCCCCGCGGCCATGGTCAACGCGCGCATGTCGGTCCGGTCCTTCGCCCAATGGCGCCGCGTGCCGCGCACCATCGCCACCCTTCTGGACGCGTTCCGCCTGATCCTGCCGTGGGACGAGGCGCAGGGCCAACGGTTCCGGGCGCTTGGCGCGCCGTCGGTCGGCCCGGCGGGCAACCTCAAATTCTCGACCGATCCGCCGGCCGCCGACGCCGATGCGCTGGCCGCGTTGCGCGACGCTTTGGGAGATCGGCCGGTGTGGCTGGCCGCCAGCACCCATGAGGGCGAGGACGGCCCTTGCCTGGACGCCCACAAACGCCTGACCGCACACCTGCCCGACCTGCTGACGATCCTGGCCCCGCGCCATCCCGCCCGTGGCGACGCGGTGGTAGCACTTGCGGACGAACGCGGTCTGACGGTTGCCCGGCGGTCCCGCCACCAGACCCCCGGGAAAACGACGGCGATCTATCTGGCCGACACCATCGGCGACATGGGGCTGCTGCTGCGCCTGGCGCCAATCACCTTTATTGGCGGGTCCCTGGTCGCCCACGGCGGCCACAACCCCATCGAGGCCGCCCAACTCGGCTCTGCGATCCTGTATGGTCCTCACATGAACAACTTCGCGGAAATCGCCGAAGCCCTGGAGGTTCACGGCGCCAGCGTGCGAGTGACCGATGGCGCCTCCCTGGCGGCCGGGTTGGACCGGCTGCTGCGCGACCCCGAGGCGCGGCGCCATCAGACGGATGCCGCCCTGGCGCTGGCGGCACGGCACCGCGGCGTGGCCGACACCGTTCTGGCCGCCTTGGCGCCGCTGGTGGCCGGCGCGTGCGGCCCGGCCCCGGCGGCTGCTGAACCGCCGTGAAGACGCCCCGCTTCTGGTATCGGCAACCCGGCTCCGCCGCCGCCCTGCTGTCCCCGGCGGCCGCCCTGTGGGGACTGGGCGGCACGTTGCGCCGACGCACGTCCCGACCGGCAAGCGCCCCGGTTCCAATCATCTGTGTCGGCAATGTCGTCGCGGGCGGTGCCGGTAAGACCCCGGTGGTTCTCGCGCTGGCCGAGACCTGCGCGGTCGGCGGCCGACGGCCGCACCTGTTGAGCCGCGGCTATGGCGGACGGTTGCGCGGCCCGGTGCGGGTCGACCCGGACACCCATAGCGCCCGCGACGTGGGCGACGAACCGCTGCTGCTGGCCCGCAGCGCGCCAACCTGGGTGGCGCGCGACAGGCTGGCCGGCGCGCGTGCCGCCGCCGCGGCGGGAGCCGGCATGATCATTCTTGATGACGGGCTGCAGAACCCCAGGCTGCACAAGGACCTGGCGCTGCTGGTCGTCGATGGCGAAACCGGCTTTGGCAATGGCAGGCTGATCCCCGCCGGCCCGTTACGGGAACCGCCGGCCGTTGCCCTGGCCCGGGCCGACGCGGTGATCGTGATGGGGACCGACCGTCATGGCTTGGCCGATGGCGCCGCGGCCGCGGGGCGGCCAATCCTCCAGGCGCGGCTGGAGCCCGATGACGATGCCGCGCGGCTGAAGGGCAAGCCGGTGGTCGCCTTTGCCGGCATCGCCCGGCCGGCCAAGTTTTTTGCCACCCTGGAGGGGATCGGGGCACGACTGGTCGCCCGCTTCGCCTTTCCCGATCACCACCGGTTCGACCCGGATGAACTGATGCAGATGGCCGATCTGGCCGCCGCTTCCGGCGCCCGCCTTGTGACCACGGAGAAGGACCATGTCAGATTGCCCGTGGAAGCGCGGGGCATAACCGAGACGATCGGTATCCATGTGGTCTGGTCCGACCCCGCGGCCGTGGACGCGCTGCTGGCCGGGATCCCCGCATCATGACGGCCGGCGTCCCGATCAGTCTTGCCTTCCGGCTGCAAGCCATCCTGGTGCGCGTCCTGTTCGCGCTGTTCGCGGCCCTGCCGGTCGATACCGCGTCGACCTTGGGCGGATGGCTGGGGCGCGCGGTGGGGCCGCGGCTGAAGGGACACCGGCTGGCCGAACGGCATCTGCGGCTGGCGCTGCCCGACCTGCCGGAGCGGCGCCGGCGGATCATCCTGGCGGGCATGTGGGACAATCTCGGCCGGACCTTTGCCGAATATCCGCACCTGCCGGAGATCACCGATCCCGCGTCCGGCCGGGTCGAGCTGTTCGGCGAGCAGACCTTCCGCGAGGTCGAGGCGGCCGGCACGCCGATCATCCTGGCGTCGGGGCACCTCGCCAATTTCGAGGTGATGCCGCTGGTCGCGGCCCAGCGCGGCGTGACCATCACCGTTCTGTACCGGCCGCCCAACAACCCGCTGGTCGATGCGATGCTGGCACGCTACCGCGGCGCGGCCGGCGGCAATCTGGTGGCCAAGAGCCTGCGCGGCACGCGCCGGGCCTTCGACGCCGTGCGCCGGGGCGAGCCGCTGGCCCTGCTGGTCGATCAGCATTTTACGCAAGGGCTGGACGTCCCGTTCTTCGGCCAGCCGGCGCGCACCGTCAAAGCCCCGGCCCAGATGGCCCTGCGTCAAGGCTGCGCGATCCTGCCGATCCGGCTGGAACGCCTGGGCGGCGCCTATTTCCGGATGACCGTGCGCCCGCCCCTGAAGATCCCGCACACCGGCGACGATCAGGCCGACATGATCGCCATCACAACGGCGATGAACGCCCTTCTGGAGCGCTGGATCCGCGACCGTCCCGACCAATGGCTGTGGATGCACCGCCGCTGGCGCGCGCGCCGTTAAAGAAGCTTTCCCTGACTGGTGGACGGCGGGGGCTTTGTCTTGGGCGTGGGACGCGGACGCCCCCCGGTCGTCGGTGCGGTGTCGCCGATGACCGCCGGGGCCTGACCGTCATGAAACTCCAGCGTCACCGCCATGCCCTCCTGGAGCGCGGCCGCGCGGTCGACCGCCTGGCCCGATCCGGTCCGGACCACCGCGTATCCCCGTTCGAGCACCTTATGGTAGGAATAGCTTTCGAGAAGCTGTCCCATGCTGTCCAGTCGAGTCGCGATCGCCTCCAGCCTCCGGGCCATCGTCGCCGGCAAGCGTGCCGCCCGATCGTTCAGCAACCGTTCGCCGTCGTCGAGCCGGCGCCGCAGGGGCGCGGCGTCCAGCCGGGCCGCCACCGGGCCAAAGCGCTGATTCGCCCTGGAAACCGCCTGCGGTCCCGAGCGTCCCAGCCGCTCGCCAAGCTGGCCGAAATGGCGCTCGGTATCGGTCAGGCGCTGGCGGGGATGACGCAGCAGCGCGGCCGCTTCCCCCAGCCGCGCCCGTCGCCGGTCGATGAGAACCGGCAGGGACCGGCCCAGTCTCTCGGCCCGGTCGTCGAGCCGCTGCATGGCGCCTTCCAAAAGGCGTCGCGGATCGCCCAGCCCCCGGCCCAGGCCGTCCAGCCGCGTCTGCCGGTCGGCCACGGCCCGTCCCATGCACCGCACCAGGCGGCGTTCCCGGTCCAGAATGTCGGCCAGCAGATCGGCCCGGACCGGCACCGCCATCTCCGCGGCGGCCGTCGGCGTCGGCGCGCGGCGGTCGGCGGCGTGGTCAATCAGGGTGACATCCGTCTCGTGCCCGACGGCGGCGATCAGCGGGATGGCGCTGGCCGCCGCGGCCCGCACCACCACCTCTTCGTTGAAGGCCATGAGGTCTTCCAGGCTGCCGCCGCCGCGGGCGACGATCAGCAGGTCGGGTCGCGGCACCGGACCGTCCGGCTGCAGCGCGTTGAACCCGGCGATCGCCTCGGCGATCAGGGCCGGTGCCGTCTCGCCTTGGACCGGGACGGGCCACAGCAGCACATGCCGCGGAAAACGGTCGTCGAGCCGGTGCAGGATATCGCGGATGACCGCCCCGGTGGGCGAGGTGATCACGCCGATCACCTCCGGCAGGAAGGGCAGCGGTTTCTTGCGCGCGGGATCAAACAGCCCCTCGGCGTCGAGGCGCCGGCGGCGGTCCTCCAGCAGCTTGAGCAGCGCGCCTTCGCCCGCCAGTTCCATGCGCTCGATGATAAGCTGGTACTGGGACCGGCCGGGGTAGGTGGTCAGGCGGCCGACGCAGACCACCTCCATGCCCTCTTCCGGCCGAACGGACAGGCGCGCCACCGTGCCGCGCCAGCACACCGCCTCCAGCACCGCGCGGTCGTCCTTGAGGGTGAGGTAGAGATGGCCGGAGCCTGGAATCTTGGGCCGCGAAATCTCTCCCCGCACACGCACCAGCCCGAACGCGTCCTCGACCGTTCGCTTCAACGACGCGGACAGTTCGCTGACCGTGTATTCGGGCAGGTTGGATCCGGGCCCGGCGGGACCGGCCTCGGGCGGCGCGGTGGAATTTTGGCTCATGATGCGGGGCCATGATACAACCCCGGCCCCGGCGGGCAAGACTTGGCGGCCGGAGAACGGCAGACGGAGGCGGACGATGAACGTGCTGGTGGTCGGATCGGGGGGACGCGAACACGCGCTGTGCTGGGCCATCGCCGCCTCGCCCCTGTGCGATCGGCTCTATTGCGCGCCAGGCAATGCGGGCATCGCCGCCGACGCGACCTGCGTGGCCATCGCCGCCGATAACTCCGACGGGCTGATCGCCTTTGCCCGCGACAACAGGGTGGACTTCGTGGTCGTCGGGCCAGAGGCGCCGCTGGTCGCCGGCCTGGTCGACCGGTTGGAGGCGGCGGGCATCAAGGCGTTCGGCCCCAACGCGGCAGCCGCCGTCCTGGAAGGATCGAAAGGGTTCGTCAAGGATCTGTGCGCCCGGCACGGCATCCCAACCGCCGCCTATCGCCGGTTCACAGACGCCGTCTCCGCCAAGACCTATGTCGCCGAGCGGGAGGCGCCCATCGTGGTCAAGGCCGACGGGCTGGCGGCCGGCAAGGGGGTCGTGGTGGCGGAAACGGTGGCCCAAGCGAACGCCGCCATCGATGCCATGCTGACCGGCGGCCGCTACGGGGACGCCGGGTCGACCTTGGTGATCGAGGAGTACCTGACCGGGACGGAGGCCAGTTTCTTTGCCCTGGTCGACGGGACCGATGTCCTGCCACTGGCCAGCGCGCAAGATCATAAGCGCGCCTATGATGGCGACCGGGGACCGAACACTGGCGGCATGGGCGCGTTCTCCCCATCGCCCCTGGTGGACGCGGCCATGGAGAAACGGATCCTGGCCGAGATCGTGTCGCCCACGGTGGCGGCGATGGCGGCGGCGGGAACGCCCTTCAGGGGCGTGCTGTTCGCCGGCCTGATGCTGACCGGGGACGGGCCGAAACTGATCGAATACAATGTCCGTTTCGGCGACCCGGAATGCCAGGTTCTCGTGCGCCGGCTAAAATCCGACCTGCTGCCCGCCCTTCTGGCGGCCAGAGACGGCGAACTGGCCGGGTTCGATCTGCGCTGGCACGACATGGCGGCAGTGTGCATCGTTATGGCCGCGCGGGGCTATCCGGACGCCTATGACACAGGCGGTGAGATCGAAGGCCTGACGGACGCCGCGTCGCTGGAGGGCGTCGAGATCTTTCACGCCGCCACTCGCGCCGACGGGGGCCGCACCGTCGCGGCCGGCGGCCGGGTCCTGGGCGTCACGGCCACGGGGCCCAGCATCGCTGCCGCCCGCGACACCGCCTACCGCGCGGTCGACCTTATACGGTGGAACAACGGGTTTTGCCGGCGGGATATCGGACGGAGCGCCTGAACGTGACGGTGGCGGCCGCTAGGAGCCCGTCCGAGAATCGTCGAGACGCGGCGTGGATGGAGTGGTGCGAGGC
>JBQLZQ010000018.1:21933-33824 GCA_052168355.1 Inquilinaceae bacterium | reverse complement strand
ACGCCTTGGGTGGGATCGCCGAAGCGATTCCACCCAAGGCGATCCTGCTCTAAACGCCGGCGCCGGTCGGGGATCGGTTCTCCGGCATCATCCCAACACCCCTTCCGCAGAACTTGGGATGCCGCGCCAACGCCAGCGTCGCGGTTTCGCACAGGCCCCGCATCACGTGCGGGACTCGTCGTCTGGACCGTCGCGCTGGAGAATTTCAGAGAGACAAGCCACGAGTCCCGGACACCGATCCGGGATATGTGCGGAAACGCCATCGCTCAAATACAGGCCCGATGGTCGGCGCGGTCTTGCGGGTTCCGCCTGACACACCCAGATAGAGTGCGGCCTTCGCCGGGCGTTGTGCCCGTCGCCGACGATCGCAAGAAGCAGGAGCGGGCTCGCCATGTTCGATATCAACGCCATCCTTAAAGGTCTGCAGGATTCGACCGGCAACATGAGCAAGGGCTCCATCGGCGCCGGGGCTGGGGTGGCCGGTCTGGCCACCGGCCTTTTGATGGGGAAGTCGGGGCGCAAGATGCTCGGCAAGGCGACCAAATACGGAGCAGCAGCCGCCATCGGCGGTCTGGCCCATCATGCCTGGATGAAAAGCCGGCAGGGCGCTACCCAGCCGTCGGCGCAACCGTTGGGCGCGCCTGCCCAGGCCGCCCCGGCGCAACTGGCCGACGCGGACTACGAGGCGGCGACCCCCGGCACGGTCTTTCTGCCCTCCTCCGCCGACGAGGCCGAACAGGACCGGCTGGGTCAATCCCTGGTCCGGGCGATGATCGCCGCGGCCAAGGCCGACGGAAAGATCGACGCCGAGGAGAAGGAGGTGATCTTCGCGCGCCTCAACACGATGGATATCGACGCTGGAACAAAGGCCTTCGTGTTCGACGAACTCTCCTCGCCGCTGAACCTCGACGCCGTGGTCAAGGGCGCCGACAGCCCGGAGCGCGCGGCGGAAATCTATGCCGCCTCGCTGGTCGCCATCGAGGCCGACACGGCCGCGGAAAAGGCCTATCTGCAAATGCTGGCGGCGCGTCTGGACCTGGCGCCGGCGCTGGTCGCGGAAATCCATGCCGCCGCCGGCGCCGCGGCACCTGCCTGAGGGCGCGAGCGATAGAATCGGAGACCGTTCGTGAACGCGATCAAGGGGTACCCGGCGCTCCCTCGAATCCGATGTTCCGCCCCCCGACGACCCCATATCCGCCGCGAAAAATCTTTTCCGAATCAAACCACAAACGCTGAAATCTAATCTAGAATTGCACAATAATCCGCATATTCGACCGGTCACTTCCGGCGACATCCCCGCCCTGAAGGCGATCATCGACGCCAACGACCTATTCCCGTCGGATATGCTGGACGAGATGATCGCCGGCTATCTCGGCGGCCCGGACGGCGACGCTGTTTGGCTGACATACGACGATGGCGGGCTGGTGGCCGTCGCCTATTGCGCGCCGGAACCGATGACCGACGGAACCTGGAACCTGTATCTCATCGCCGTCCACCCGGATCGTCAGGGACAAAAGCTGGGCGGATCGGTGGTGCGCCACATCGAAGGGATGCTGGCGGCCCGCGGCGAGCGCGTGCTGCTGGTGGAGACATCCGGCCTCGACAGCTTCGAGCGCACGCGAGCGTTTTACCGCAAGGCCGGATACGAGGAAGAGGCGCGTATCCGCGACTTCTATCAGGCGGGCGAAGACAAGATTGTGTTTCGCAAAGCCCTGACGAAACAGACCTGACAATGCCGGCTTGACTTAATGGTGCATACACAGCTTTAAAGGGGTCGTGGCCCAGTTCCACCCACCGCCGATGACGCCCACCCCGCAGCAGATCGCCGAGACGTGCCTGGGGCATGCCTCCCGCGTCGCATCGCGGTCCGTGACACGGGTGTTCAACGCCTGTCTCCGCCCGCACGACCTTCAGGTCACGCAGTTTGCGATCCTGCTGGCGATAGCCGATGCCAGGGGCGGCGCGACGGTGGCGGCCATTGCCCAACGAATCGACATCGAGCGGTCGGCCGCCACCCGTGCCGTCCAGATCCTTGAACGGCGGGGTCTGGTGGGCGTCGACGGCGGCCCGGGGCGCGGCGGCAAACGGGTGGTTCTGACGACGGCCGGTCAGGCGGCCCTGGGGACTTGCCTCGACGGCTGGCGCAGAGCGCAAACGATGCTGCGCGCGGAACTGGGCGACGGGGATGCCGACCGCGCGCTGGACGCGCTTCGAACACTGGAACGGGCGGCGAGCCGGATCGAGGCTCGGCTCAAACCGCGAACCGATGACAAAGCGAGGATGACATGCGACGGGTAGTGGTAACGGGTCTGGGCGTCGTCGGACCGCTCGGCTGCGGCGCGGACCTGGTATGGCGGCGGCTGATCGAGGGACAATCGGGCATTCGCGCCTTGCCCGAGGAGGTCGTGTCCGACGTGCCCTCGAAGGTGGGCGGCGTGGTGCCCTCCATCGCCGAGGATACCGAGGGCGGCTTCGACCCCGACCGGGCCGTGCCGCACAAGGACCAGCGCAAGATGGACCGCTTTATCCAGTTCGCCATGGCGGCGACGGACGAGGCGCTGAGCCAGGCCGGCTGGACGCCGCGGGACGAGGCGGAAGGCGATCGCGCGGCCACCGTGTTCGCCTCGGGCGTCGGCGGTTTTCCGGCCATGGCCGAGGCGGTGCGGATCACCGCCGAAAAAGGCGCACGGCGTCTTTCCCCCTTCACCATCCCGTCCTTCCTGGTCAACCTCGCGGCCGGCCAGATCTCGATCAAGCATGGGCTGCGGGGCCCCATTGGCGCGCCGGTCACGGCCTGCGCCGCCAGCGTCCAGGCGCTGGGCGACGCCGCCCGCATGATCCGCGCCGACGAAGCGGATGTGGCCATCGCCGGCGGTTCGGAAGCCTGCATCCACCGGGTCAGCCTGGGCGGCTTCGCGGCGGCGCGGGCGCTGTCGACCCGCTACAACGACCGGCCGGAAACGGCCTCCCGTCCGTTCGATGCCGGCCGCGACGGCTTCGTCATGGGCGAAGGCGCGGCCACCCTGATCCTGGAAAGCCTGGAGCACGCCCAGGCCCGCGGCGCCACGCCGCTGGCCGAACTGGTCGGCTACGGCACCAGCGCCGACGCCTATCACATGACCAGCGGCCGCGAGGACGGCGACGGCGCCCAGCGGGCCATGCGGCTGGCCCTGGCCCAGGCCGGCGCGACGCCCGACGCCATCGGCTATCTCAACGCCCACGCCACCTCGACCCCAGTCGGCGACGCCGGCGAACTGGCCGCCATCCGGGCGGTGTTCGGCGCGAACGGGTCGCCTGCGGTATCCTCGACCAAGTCCGCCACCGGCCATCTGCTGGGCGCTGCCGGCGGTATCGAGGCCGTGTTCAGCATCCTGGCGCTGCGCGACGGCATCCTGCCGCCGACCTTGAACCTGGACGACCCCGATCCGGCGGCCGCCGGGTTGGATCTGATCGGTCCGCAGGCGCGGCACGCAAAGGTCGGCTACGCCCTGTCCAACGGCTTTGGCTTTGGCGGGGTCAACGCCTCCGTCCTGTTCAAGCGCTGGGAGGATTAGGACGCCAACGCCGCCCTCCCGCGGCGCGGCGACGGAGGTTCAGACATCGCCGCTCCGGCGTCCGGCGTCAATTGGTCGTAGCATCAGCGGCCGAAAGGCGGGTGAGCCAGGCGTCCAGTTCCCGCCCGATGGCCCGGGGACTGTCTTCCTGAATGAAATGAACGCCCGGGCCTACCTCGGCCGTTGTGACGTTTTTCAGAGTCCGCTCGGCCCATTCGGCCAAGGGCTGGGGCTGCAATCGTCCCGGAACGGCATACAACACCAGCTTCGGGATCTCGGTTTCTTTCCACCAATCTGTGGCCTCGTCGAAGGCGACGACGACATCGGCGGGTTCTCCGGCGATCGGCAGAGACAGGACCATGTCGAGGATGGGCTGCCTGCTCTCGGCCGTCGGAAACGCGTTGCGGTAGGCGTCGTGGACGTCTGGCTGGATATCCTGCGCAACAGAATTGGGCAGGATTCCTTCCAGCCAGACATTGTCTTCCAGCACCACCTGCTCGCTGGTCGCGGGGTCGCGCATCCGGCGGAACAGGTCCGCGCCCTGCGGGCCGAACGTTTCGTAGCTTGGGCGTGGATAGACCGGCGGCAAGGCGCCTTCCATGGCGGCGAAGGCGACAACGTTGTCGGGGTTGCGGGCGGCGTAGATCAAGCCTATGCCAGCGCCCCAATCGTGCGTTACCAACGTCACGTCCTGGAGACCCAGCGCCTCGACGAAGGTCTCGACATGCCGGACCTGGTCCAACACGCCATACCCCGTGCCCGTGCTATCGCCGAACCCGACAAGGTCCATCGCGATCAGACGCCGCCCGTCCCGCGCAACGCCCGGCAGAACGTTGCGCCAAAGATAGGACGAGGTGGGGATGCCATGCAGAAACAACACGGGATCGCCGACCGGATCGCCGACCTCGACATAGGCGATTGCGCCACCGGACACAGCGGCAACCTGTTTCTGATAGGGGAACGCCGCCGTCGGGCGCGGTTCGAATTGGGCGGCGCCCTCAGACGCCTGCTGGGCAGCGGCCAAGCCGGACACGGCAGATAGAACGAGGGCAAGTCCGGTAGTGACGATCCAAGTTGGTTTCGGTCGATGCGGCATGATCATCGGTCGGCGCTCCTTGGTTGGGGTTTGATGGGGGCAATCCGAAACCATACGGTTCGGTCAGGGCTCGTAGTGCCCGACACTGTCGAGTCTGCCGTCTGCGACCCTGACAATCAGGGTTGCACCGGACCGGAGGCTCTGGCCTGTGAGCGTCTGGATGTTCGATGCGTGGGTAACCAGGACGGCCGTCTGGTCCGGAGGAAGATCACCGAGGTACGCCGCTACGGTTTCGGCACGCTGGCGGGCTAGGCTGCGATCGCGTCGCCATGTCGAGTTCAGCATCTCGACCGTCGTGACCTCGCCGAGGTCCAGAAGCTCAGCGGTCTCCACCGCCCGGCACCATTGGCTGCTGAGGACACGGGTCACGGGGATGCCCAGCGCCCTATAGGTATCTCCCAAGGCGCGGGCCTGTTGCCTTCCGGTGTCGTTCAGGTTGCGCTGGGTCCGACAATCTCCAATCGTGAAATTGACCGGATCGCCGGTTCCCGGAGCAAGCCCATGCCGCATGACGGCGTGATGCCCGGGCTGTGCCAGGAGCGCCAGCGCCGCCTCTCCCCGGACCGGCGGGGTCTGTCCGGCGGCAAGGTCGACCGGCATAAACAGCCAGACCGTCGCGATGGCAACGACGAGAAACCGATACATGCCCATCCGTGCCAAGGCGAGCCGTGTCAGAGCAGTGGGACCGTGACGGCCGGGCTGCGCCGCCGCCCCCACCGCGCGAACGACAGCCACCAAGCCCTGGGGCCCGTTGTCGACCTGAAACATGGTTGTCCTCCGCCGCTCTAATATATAGACTGATAAGTCTTATATTCATGGATTAAAAGAATGTCTAGTCTAAAAAATGAGCGTGGGAACCGTGGGCGGGGCCGGCCGCGCGGCTTCGACGAGCAGAAGGCCCTGGAAGCGGCCATGCTGACATTCTGGGAAAAGGGCTATCGCGCGACGTCGATGGACGATCTGGTGGCGCGGACCGGCGCTTCCCGCAACAGCCTGTACAAGACCTTCGGCGAAAAGCGCGATCTGTTCCTGAAGTGCCTGACACTCTATGGAGAACGCTTTGAGGAGCGCGTGGAAACCCTTATGGCCGAGGGGCGTGATACGCGGGCAACGCTGCGGCGGGTGCTGGAGGCGTCCGCCGAACGCCTTTCGGGAACCTACGCGCCGCCCGGCTGCCTGCGCTGTAATTCAACGCTCGAACTGATGGGATCGGCGGAAGGGCTCGACGACGAGCTTCGCCGCGTCAACGACCGTTTTCTCGAGGTTCTGGGACGCATCCTCGCGCGCGGCGCCGCGCAAGGGGACATCACGCCCGAGGATGAAGCTCCCTTGACGCTGTTCTTCACGGGGATTGTCGACGGCATGGTGACCCTGGCACGATCCGGCACAGACAGCCGCCAATTGCTGGCCTTCGTCCATACGTCGCTGAAGGTGCTGCCGTAACCTCCTCGGGTGCTCCTAACCGCGCCTTGCCTCCGCCGCCTTGCGCAGGGCGGTCAGGGTGGTGCGCGGGGTGATGCCCTCGGGGTCGACGCGCAGTTCGATCAGGGCCGCCCGGCCGGCGGCCAGGGCCCGATCGAGGGCCGGCGCGAACTCCTCCGTCCGCGCCACGGTCTCGGCGTGCAGGCCGAAGGCGGTGGCGTAGGCGGCGAAATCCGGGTTGGCCAGGTCGCTGCCGCTGACCCGGCCCGGATACTCCCGCTCCTGATGCATGCGGATGGTGCCGTACATGCCGTTGTTGATCACCAGGATCAGCGGGTCCAGCCCGTACTGCATGATCGTCGCCAGCTCCTGTCCGTTCATCAGAAAGCAGCCGTCGCCGGCAAAGGCGACCACCGTCCGATCGGGCTCCACCAGCTTGGCCGCCGCCGCCGCCGGCACGCCATAGCCCATGGTGCCGTTGGTCGGCGCCAACTGGCTGCGGTAGCGGACGAACCGCCGGTACTTGTGCACCCAGCCGGTATAGTTGCCGGCGCCGTTGGCGATGATCGCGTCGTCCGGCAGCCGTTCGGCCAGGACGGCCATGACCTGGCCCATGTCGAGCGCCCCCGGCTGGGGGCCGGGTTTCAATCCGGCCTCGTAATCCCGCCGCGCGTCGATCAGCCATTGCGACCAGGTCGTGCCCTCGATCGGCTTGAGCATCCGAGCCGCATGGGCGAACGCGGCCATGCCCGCATTGATCGCCAGATCGGGCTGATAGACGCGGCCCAGCTCCTCGGCGCCCGGATGGACATGGATCAGGGTCTGGGCCGGGCGCGGCACCTCCAGCAGGGTATAGCCCTGGGTGGTCATCTCCCCCAGCCGTGGTCCCACCACCAGCAGCACGTCGGCCCGTCGCACCCGGTCGGCCAGCTTCGGATCGATGGCGATGCCGACATCACCGACATAGTGCAGATGCCTGTTGTCGAAATAGTCCTGGCAGCGGAACGAGGTCGCCACCGGCAGGCTGCACATTTCCGCGAAGGCGGCGATGTCGACGATGGCCGGACCGGTCCAGCCGCCCCCGCCCAGGATCATCAGCGGCCGTTCGGCGCGGGACAGGCGGTCGCGCAGCGCGTCCATGACCGCGGGATCGGCGCCGGGCTGGGAGGCGCTGTAGGGATCGCCGTCGGGCACCGAGGCGGACTGGCGCAACATGTCCTCCGGCAGGGCCAGCACGACCGGCCCGGGCCGACCGGAGGTGGCGGTGCGGTAGGCGCGGGCGATCAGTTCGGGCAGCCTGGCCGGGTCCTGGACCTCCGTCACCCATTTGGCCATGGGCGCGAACATCAGCCGGTATTCGACCTCCTGAAACGCCTCGCGCTCGCGCATGTCGCGCCCGACCTGGCCGACGAACAGGATCATCGGCGTGGAATCCTGGAAGGCCGTATGGACCCCGATGCTGGCGTTACAGGCGCCGGGACCGCGGGTGACGAAGCACACGCCGGGCCGGCCGGTCATCTTGCCATAGGCCTCGGCCATGAAGGCCGCCCCGCCCTCCTGCCGGCAGGTGATGAAGCGGACGGCATTGGAGGACCCGTGCAGCGCGTCGAGCACCGCCAGATAGCTCTCGCCCGGCACGCCGAACACCGTGTCGGTGCCGTGCAGCTTGAGGGCGTCGACCAGAATCTCCCCGCCGGTGCGGGACGCCATGCCGCCGTTCATGCCGTGCGCCCCCTATCGGTCGCCGCCTGCCGCCGCATCATGATCGCCATACCCCTTCCCTGTCCCAATCGGCGACAGAGCATACACCGTTCCACGCCGCCGCCCAGAGGGGTGAAGGGCCACGGCCGCGACGCCGGTTTGCCGCACCGGCGCGCGATGGTATGAAGGCCCCGCGCCTGCGGTGGCCCCTTGGCGGAACCGGTAGACGCAGCAGACTTAAAATCTGCTCTCCTTCGGGGGGTCCGGGTTCGAGTCCCGGAGGGGCCACCATTGGCGGGTGCGGCCAAAACAAAGCCGGCGACCCGAAGGCCGCCGGCGATGGCGGGCCCCGAAGGACCCTGCGGATCGAGACGGTTACAGCGGCGTGTACAGATCCGCGCTGTAGTCGACGCCCGCTTCCAGCTCCTCCTCCGTCATGTCGGGAAGGATCAGCCGTTCGCCGCTGGCCATGCGGAACCGCTCCAGCGGGATGGCGACGTCCTTGTCGCCGATGCCCAGGAAGCCGCCGACCGACACCACCAGATGGACCGCACCGCTTTCCTTGAGCGCGACGATTTCTTCCACATCGCCAAGAGCCTCGCCCTGGAGGTTGATCACATCCTGCCCACGCAGCGTTTCAATTTGCTCGGCGGTCAGGGTGCCGTCGCCCAATTCCGCCATCTCGGCCTCGGCGACCGGTTCCACCGCGTCCTCGGTCGCCTGCTCCGCGGTTTCCAGGGCCTCGTTGGCGACGTCGACAGTGTCCTCGGCCAGGTCCTCGGCCGTTTCGACCGTGGCGTCCACGGCCTGCTCGGCCCCGGTGGCAAGGGTGGTCCCCGCATCGGTCGAACCGGCGGTGGCCGCCGCGCCGGCCCCCGCGGCCACGCCCGCCGTCCGGTTGGCCTCGACGTTGGCCGAAAGCTCGGTGTCGATTTCGGCGACGATTTCCTCGCAGGTCGACTGGTCGGCCACGCGCGCGCCTTCGATCAAGGTCGCGAACTCCTCCCGCTTGGGATCCGGCAAGTCGGCCGTTTCGATCTGTTGCTCCAGGCGCTCGATCTCCGCCGTGCAGGCCGAATCCTGGGCCCGAGCCGCGCCCGCGATCAACACCAACCCGCTGACACCCGCCAAAAGAGCCGTTCTCGATGCTGCGACGATCATGATGGTCTCTCCTCCTGGAAGAAATGGTGACTGCCTCATCAACCCGTCACGCGCGCAATGGTTCCCGATCGACGCTCGCAATCGGTCAAGCTTTACAAATGTAAGCTTGTTCAGGAGTCACAACGAACAGCAGCCGCTCGGGAATCGTATCGAACGACTCCCCTTAAGGTGTGAAGTACTTCACACCCGTCATCACTTGCGTCGGCACGGTACTGTGATCGTCATTTACTGTGATCCTCTTGGTTCCACACCATATTCTATCTATGGACAAAGATCTCATGACACCACCGGTCCAATGGGAACGCGAACGGTATCGTCCGAGATCTTGCCGCCCGGCTCCGCTCGGGCATTGGAGGTTGCGATGACCAGGATCCTTAGAACTCTGCTTCTGACCGCCGTTGCAGCGCTGCCGCTGCTCGGCGCGGCCGACGCGCACGGCCAGACGGTTTCGTGCGGCAATCGGGAAGCGATGCTTCTGGTCCTGGCGCAACGGTTCGACGAGGCGCCCAGGGCCATCGGCCTGGACCGCAACGGCCGGGTGATGGAGATCGTCGCGGCGGAGTCCGGAAGCTGGTCGTTGCTGGTGACCGCGCCGAACGGGCGCACCTGCCTGGTGGCCAGCGGCACGGCCTTTTCCATCCTGCCCGAACCGGAAGAGGTGTCCGACGATCCGGTATCGTGACGCCGCGCCGGCCGGACCGGTCACCCCTTGACGGCGGTTCCCGGCGGCGCGGCCCGGGGCGGCGGCGATTCGTCCAGGTCGAAATAGGCGTCCTCGAACTCCGCCAGGTTGGCCTTGGCCTGGTCGAGCATCAGCCGAACCAGGGTGCGGTCCGGTTCGACGCACAGCACCTCCCCCACCGCGCTGCCAAGCTGATTGATCGCATGGCACAACAGCTTGGCCGCTTTCTGATCGATGAAATCCATGATGGTCCCGTCCGCGCCGATCCCGACAAGCGGTTGAAATTAGACCGTCGCCGCCGAAAGGTCACGTCGGGTCGGCAGGGGCGTGACCCAGGACCCAACGGTACGGCATGATGGGTCCGTGGCCGCCCCGGGGCGGCGCCGACGCAAGGGACCCCCGATGTCGCTGATCGATCATTTCCGCATGCTCGCCACCTACAACAGGCTGGCCAACCAGCGGCTCTACGCCGCCTGCGCCGCCCTGTCCGACGCGGAGCGCCGGCGCGAGCGTCCGGCCTTTTTCCGCAGCATCCATGGGACCCTGAACCACATCATGGTTGGCGACCGTATCTGGCTGGCACGGTTCGAGGGCGACACCGCGCCGTCGACCGGGCTCGACGCCATCCTCTACGACGATTTCACCGCCCTGACGGACGCGCGCACGGCGGAGGATGCCCGCATCGAGGCATTCGCCGGCGGCCTGACCGCATCGTTCCTGGCCGGCCATGTCGCCTACCGCAACAATCAGGGGCGGGACCTGACCGATCCGGTGGCCCTGCTGGTCGCCCATTTCTTCAACCATCAGACCCATCATCGCGGCCAGGTCCACGGCCTGCTGAGCCAAACCGACGTGCCGCCGCCGTCGCTGGACATGCACCGGTTGATCCAGCCGTAGGGGCACCGCCGGCCCGGCCGCGCTACCCTTCGTTCACATACTTTCACATCAGGCCATTGCCACGGGCCCGCCGGTTCGGAGAGACTGCGGCCGCGACGCGACCAAAAAGACTTCCGGAGGAAACGACATGGATCCCCGCGCCACCCGCAAGCTCGGCAGCGCCCCCCTGCACGTCACCCAGCTCAGCTTCGGCGGCGCGCCGCTGGGCGATCTCTACGGCAGGCTGCCGGAGGACGAGGCGGCCGGGGCGGTGCGCACCGCCTACGATGCCGGCCTGCGGCTGTTCGACACCTCTCCGCTGTACGGCTATGGCCTGTCGGAACACCGCATGGGCCATGTACTGCGCCAGGTGCCGCGCGACAGCTATGTCCTGTCGACCAAGGTCGGCCGCTGGCTGCGCCCGCAAACCCCGGAGCAAATCGACCGCGGTCAGTGGAGGGGCGGGCTCGATTTCGAACCGGTGTTCGACTACAGCTACGACGGTGCCATGAAGGCCTTCGAGCAGTCGCTGCACCGCATGGGGATCAACCGGATCGACGTGCTGCTGATCCACGACGTCGATGTCTGGACCCACGGCACGCAAGAGGCCTGCGACCGGCGCTTCAAGGAAGCCATGGGCGGCGCCTACCGGGCGCTCGATGAACTGCGCGGCAGCGGCGTGATCAAAGCCATTGGCGTTGGCGTCAACGAGGCCGACATCGCCGGCCGCTTCGTCCGCGAGGGCGATTTCGACTGTGTGCTTCTGGCCGGCCGCTACACCCTGCTGGAACAGGGCGCGCTCGACGATTTTCTGCCGCTGTGCGTGGAAAAGGATGTCGGCATCCTGCTGGGCGGGCCGTTCAATTCGGGCATCCTGGCCACCGGCCCCCGGCCCGGGGCGAAATACAACTATACCGACGCGCCGCCCGACGTCATGGAACGGGTCGGCCGCATCCAGGGCATCTGCGACTGCCACGGCGTGGCGCTGGCGTCGGCCGCCGTGCAGTTCCCGCTGGGCCACCCCAAGGTTGCCAGCATCATCCCCGGCGCGGTCAACCGGTCCGAGGTGCTGCGCAATGTTGAGCAGATGGCGGTCCCCATCCCCGCCGATCTGTGGGCCGAGCTCCGGCATGCAGGGTTGCTGCGCGAGGATGCGCCGGCGCCGACGTAGAAGGGGCCGACGCTTGAAGAAAGAAGCAAAGAAAGACGCGGCGAGCCCCGGACTTGATCCGGGGCCTCTGCGAAACGGCGACGCCCGAAGAAAAGCCAACGGCCCCGTCCCGCACAGGTCCCGCATCGTGTGCGGGACTCGTCGCCTGGAATTTCCCGGCGGAGATTTCCAAAGAAAGAAGCGGCGAGCCCCGGACTTGATCCGGGGCCTCTGCGAAACGGCGACGCG
>JBQLZQ010000018.1:0-21833 GCA_052168355.1 Inquilinaceae bacterium | reverse complement strand
CCCGGTGGAGACCTCCAAGGAAAGAAGCGGCGAGCCCCGGACTTGATCCGGGGCCTCTGCGAAACGGCGACGCGCGAAGAAAAGCCAACGGCCCCGTCCCGCACAGGTCCCCCATCGCGTGCGGGACTCGTTGCCTGGAATTTCCCGGTGGAGACCTCCAAGGAAAGAAGCGGCGAGCCCCGGACTTGATCCGGGGCCCGTGCGGGACCGCGCCGCTGGCGTTCCCGCGGCGACACGGGCCGGACGGTTGCTATCCCTTGACCGCCCCCAGCGTCAGCCCGCGCACGATGTAGCGCTGGGCCAGCAGGGCCAGCAGGACGGGCGGGATCATGGCCACCAGGGCCCGCACCGACATGAACCAGAACTGAACGCCGCGCGTATCGACCGCGCCGGCCATGTGCACCGGGATGGTGATCGCCCGCCGGTCGGCGATGGTGATGGCGAACAGGAATTCGTTCCAGGCGAAGGCAAAGATGATCAGCCCCGTGGCGGCGATGGCGGGCGCGGCCAGCGGCAGGGCGATCTTCCAGAACGCCTGGAAGAACGACGCCCCGTCGACCAGCGCCGCCTCCTCCAGCTCGACCGGTAGATCCATAAAGCTCTGGCGCACGATGACCACCACAAAGGGCAGGATGAAGGTGGCGTTGATCAGGATCAGCGCCGCATGGGTGTCGCGCAGCCCCAGCGTGTTCATGATCAGGAAGAACGGCACCACCGTGGCCACCGGCGGCAGCACCCGCTGGGACAGGAACCAGGTGGTGATGTCCTTGTTCTTGATCCGCCTGAACCGAAACCGGGCCAGCGCGTAGGCGGCGGGCAGGCCCAGCAGCAAGGCCAAGACCATCGCGCCCAGCGAGATGATCGTGGAATTGAACAGCGCCCACTGGGTTTCCGCCGTGGTCAACTGGTCGCGCCAGTTGTTCAACGTCGGCTTGAAATCGATCCAAGGTATGCCGATGCCGCTGACCGTGAAGGTGTCGATGGGGTTGCGCAGGCTGGTCGACAGCGCCCAATAGAGCGGGAAGAAGACGATCATCGCGACGGCGATGGCCAGCACGGCGTAAAGCGAATCCATCAGGTTGCTGCGCGGTCGTACTACCGCCATGAGGCGTTCCTCCAGGGTCTCGTGGGCCCGGTTCTCATGCGCTCCATTCTCATGAGCGCTCTCATGCGTAGGTACTGCGCAGGCGGTTGAAGAACAGGGTGACGATGATCATCACCACGATCAGCAGGACATAGGCCATGGCCGACGCGTAGCCGAGATCGAAATAGCGCAGGCCCGTCCGGAAGGCGAGGAAGGTGTAGGACTGGGTAGCCACTCCCGGTCCGCCGCCGGTCAGCGCGAACGGGATGTCGAACAGCTTGATCGCCTCGGCCAGCCGCAGCAGCAGCACGATGATGATGGTCGGCTGCATCAGCGGCAGGATGATGTACCGAAAGATCTGCCATTCCGACCCGGTCTCGATCCGCGCGGCGTCGACCAGCTCCTCGTCCACGCCCTGCAGCGCGGCCATGAAGACCAGAAAGGCGAACGGGGTCCACTGCCAGACATCGACGAGGATCACGGACACCAGGGCCCAGTCCGGGTTGGACAGGAACGGGATGCCCAGAAAGCTGAGCGGTCCGCCTTCCTCGTAGAACAGGGTGAAGAACAGGTAGCCGACGGCGATGGGGGTGGCGAAGATCGGCAATATCATCACCGACCGCAGCAGGGACCGGGCCGGCAGCTTGCGGTTGAACAGCACCGCCAGTGCCATGCCCAAGGTGAGTTGAATGGTCACGGCGGCCAGGACGAAGATGACCGTCACCCGCACGGCCGACCAGACCTGCGGATCGTCGAACAGGCGGGCGTAGTTGGTGAGGCCCTGGAAGGTCCATTCCGACACGGTTTCCCGCTCGATCACCGTCCGCATCCGCGGTTCGCCCGACGAGCTGAGAACGGGTTGGCCGGCCTCGTCGAGCATCGGCACCCGCTCGCGCGTCACCTCCACCCGGTTCTCGACGCTGTTGAAGCTGATGACCAGCGAGTAGGCCAGAGGGAAAATGGTGAAGGCCAGGACCCACAGCACGGCCGGCAGAAGAAAAACCAGTCGGATCCTGCTGCTCCACATGGGCCGGAACCCCCTCCGATGTCTTAGTACCAGCCGAACCGGCCACCGCGGCCGGGGCGATGTCCCCGGCCGCGGTGTCGATCACATCAGCCGTCGAAGCCGATCGCCTCGCGATACAGACGAAGCTGCTCGTCCCGTCCCAGCCGGTCGGTGACCTGTTCCCAGGCCTCGGCCGTCGCGTCGAGCGCCTCCTGGGCCGTGAACTGACCGGCCATGGTCGCCGACAGGTTCTTGTCCAGGATGTCCCAGTATTCGAAGGTGCCGGGGATGCGCAGATAGGTCAGCATGCTGTCGGCGGTGAAGGTCTTCTGGTAGGCGCCGAGATATTCCTCGACGTCGCCTTGGTCCCAACCGGCGGCGACATAATCCTCGATCTTGGCCTCGCCCTCGGGTTCCAGGAACTGGTAGTAAAACCCCGGATCGACGCCGGTCCAGCCGTTGTTGGCGCTCCAGATCGACACCGGCTTGATGGACATCAGCGACAGCAGCGAATAGGTCGCCTCCGGCTGGTCCGAAAAGGCCGAGATGACACCGTGCCACGACCCGCCGGTGGTGTTGCCCACCGTCCGGCCGCCGTCCACCGTGACCCATTCCTCGGTTTCGAAATCCCAGTAGCGGTCCGACGACGGCAGGATCGACGCGCCGAGCTTGCCCTTGATCCGCGACCGGCTTTCGTCCTGGACCAGCGATCCGACATCGCCCCAGCTGAAGACGAACACCGCCTTGCCGCGCAGGAAGTAATCCCACGCCTCCCCCAGGCTCCACCCGACCTGGGCCGCCGGCCCGGTTTCGTGCAGTTCCTGCAGGAACTCAAGCGCGGCGACATGGCCCGGACTGTTGATCAGCGGCGTCATGTCGGTCGGGTCGAACCAGTAGACATTGTCGTACTGGGTCACGGCGTCGCCGGGGTTGATCACGAACGAGGCAGACAGGGATTGGAAGTGGTAGTGCCCCTGCTCCCCCACCTTGAGGTGAAGAACGGTGCCGGAATCCGGCTCGGCATCGGTGTCGTCCCAGTTCTTGCCGTTGAAGAAGGTCGAGATGTCGAGCACCTGCTGCCAGGTTTCCGGCGGCTCCGGCAGGTCATACCCGTATTCGGCCTGGAACTGGGCCATCCATTCGGGGTCGGTCATCACGTCCTTGCGGTAATAGAGGACCTGACCGTCGGCATCGTTGAGGACGCCGTAGGCCTCGTCCCCCCAGACATGGAGTTGCCGCAGGGCCGGCGGCATGGAATCGAGGGTCCATTGCGGATATTCGTCGCTGTCCAGGAAATCGTTGATCGGGAAAGCGTAGTTGCCGCCGACGATATCCCCGTACCAGAACGCGCCGACCATGAAGGCGTCGTACTCACCGGTCCCGTTGCGCAGATCCAGCATCATCTTGGTGTAATGTTCGGCGAAGGGCAGTTCGACGATCTCCAGCGTGCCGCCCGACAGTTCCTCCCAGATCGGGCGGAAGGCGTGCAGCGGTCCGGATATGCCGCCCTTGGGACCCGACGCGTTGACCGTAACGGTCACCTCGGCGCCTTCGAACGGTTTTTCGCCGGGCCCGAACAGGGTGCCCAGTTCGTCCCGCGTCGTGGTGATGGTGGCGCCGTAGTCCGGGTCCATGATCAGATCGACGGTCCCGTCCTCGTGCCATGTGACGTGTTCGCTGTCTTGCGCCATGGCGGGCGCCGTCGCCATGGCGCAGATGGCGGCGCCCAGAAGTAATGAGCGGTGTAGGGTCATGATGCGTCCTCCCCAATACCGGAGCGATCCACAACCGCCCCGCGGTGACCATATGCCTATCGGTTGCGGAAATACTTATCGGATAACCGACATCCCCAAACGCAACAGGCTTTCTTTTTTTGTCCCGGAACCGTGCGGAAAGAAGCAGATCATGTCAAGCACGCGTCTGATTGTTGCGCTGCACCCCGCCACGCCAGATCCAGGGCCAGCCAAAGCCGCTTTTCAGAATTGGGTTGGGTTTGTATCATGCCCCCGCCAACGCCGGCCCGCGGTCGGTCGTGACGAACGGGAGGGGACCCCATGCAGCTCAGTCGAGACGACTTGCTCAAAGCCTATCGCCAGATGCGGATGATCCGCGACTTCGAGGAACGGGTCCACGACGAGTTCGCCACCGGGGACATCCCCGGCTTTGTCCATCTTTACGCCGGGGAGGAAGCCAGCGCGGTCGGGATCTGCCTGCACCTCACCGACCGGGATTCCATCGCCAGTACCCACCGCGGCCATGGCCATTGCATCGCCAAGGATTGCGACATCGACGGCATGATGAAGGAGATCTATGGACGCCGCGACGGGCTGTGCGGTGGCAAGGGCGGGTCCATGCACATCGCCGATCTGTCCAAGGGCATGATGGGCGCCAATGGCATCGTCGGCGGCGGCCCGCCCCTGGTCTGCGGCGCCGCCCTGGCCTGCAAGACGCTGGGCACCGGCGGCGTGGCCATCGCCTTCGTCGGCGACGGCGGGTCCAACCAGGGCACCACCTTCGAGGCCATGAACCTGGCCAAGGTGTGGCAACTGCCGGCGATCTTCGTGTTCGAGAACAATGGGTACGCCGAGGCCACGTCAAGCCGCTATTCGGTGGGCAGCGGCGACATCGCCAAGCGGGCCGAAGGATTTGGTCTGCCCGGAGCCAAGGTCGACGGCCACGATTTCTTCGCCGTGTGGGAAGCCGCGCGGGAGGCGATCGAGCGCGCTCGGGGCGGCGGCGGTCCCAGCTTTATCGAAACCGATCTCAACCGCTTCTTCGGCCATTTCGAAGGCGATGCCCAGACCTATCGCGGGTCCGACGAGGTCGAGGCGTTGCGGGCGCAGAAGGACTGTCTGGTTCAGTTTCGCGGCCGCGTGGTGGAGGCCGGACTTCTCGATGCGGCCCAACTCGACGAGATCGATGCGGAGGTCCAGCGACAGGTCGACGGCGCGGTTGCCAGCGCCAAGTCGGCGCGGTTGCCGACCCTCGCCGATCTCAAGACCGACGTCTATATCAACTACTGACGCGAAAGCAGCGACGGATCAAACCGGCGCCGATTGTCAGGCCACCAGGGGAGAGGATACGTCATGGCCACCAAAAGCTACCGGCAGGCGGTCAACGAGGCGCTGTGCCAGGAAATGCGGCGCGACCCGACCATCGTCCTGATGGGCGAGGACATCTCCGGCGGTGCCGGGGCCCCGGGTGAACAGGACGCCTGGGGCGGCCCGCTGGGCGTCACCAAGGGGATCTACAGCGAATTCGGCCCCGGCCGGGTGCTCGATACGCCCATCAGCGAGTCGGGCTTTATCGGCGCCGCCGTCGGGGCCGCCGCCAGCGGTCTGCGGCCGGTGGCCGAATTGATGTTCGTCGATTTCATGGGCGTGTGCTTCGACCAGATCTACAATCAGGCGGCCAAGTTCCGGTACATGTTCGGCGGCAAGGCGGTGACGCCGCTGGTCATCCGCACCATGTACGGTGCCGGCCTGCGCGCCGCCGCCCAGCATTCCCAGTGTCTCTACCCCCTGTTCACCCACGTGCCGGGGCTCAAATGCGTCGCCCCCTCCTCGCCCTACGACGCCAAGGGTCTGCTGATCCAGGCCATCCGCGACGACGACCCGGTGATCTTTTTCGAGCATAAGATGCTCTACGACATCGAAGGCGACGTCCCGGACGAGCCCTACGCCATCCCGTTCGGGGAGGCCAATATCCTGCGCGACGGCGACGACGTGACCATCGTGACCCTGGGGCGGATGGTTCACATGGCGATGGAGGCGGCCGACATCCTGGCCCGGGACGGGATCGAAGCGACCGTGGTCGATCTGCGCACCACGTCGCCCCTGGACGAGGACACGATTTTGGAGTGCGTCGAGGATACCGGTCGCCTGGTCGTGGTGGACGAAGCCAGCCCGCGCTGCAACCTGGCCACCGACATCTCGGCCCTGGTGGCGCAGAACGCCTTCGGCGCGTTGAAGGCCCCGATCCGCATGGTGACGCCGCCGCATACGCCCGTCCCCTTCTCCTCGGCGCTGGAGGATCTTTACATCCCCGACGCCGCGCGCATCGCCGACGCCGCGCGCCAGACCGTGGCCTTTGGCCGGACTGAAGTGGCGGCCCAATGACCGCCATTCACGCCCTGACCATGCCCAAATGGGGCCTGGCCATGACCGAAGGCAAGATCACCGGCTGGGCCGTGGCCGAGGGTGCATCCATCGCGCCGGGGCACGAGATCGTCGATATCGAGACCACCAAGATCACCAACGGGCTGGAGACCAACGCCACCGGCGTCCTGCGCCGCATCGTCGCCGCGCCCGGCCAGACCCTGCCGGTGGGCGCGCTTCTGGGTGTGATCGCCCCGGCCGATGTGCCCGACGCGGACATCGACACGTTCATCGCCGGCTTTACCGTCACGGCGCCGGACGAGGACGACGGTGCCGCCGCCGCGGCCGAACCCGAAACCATCGATATCGCCGGACGGCCGATGCGCCGGCTGGTGGTCGGCCAGGGCGACGGCCCGCCGATGGTGCTGATCCACGGGTTCGGCGGCGATCTCGACAATTGGCTGTTCACAAGTCCGACCCTGGCCGAAAAGCGCCAAGTCCATGCCATCGACCTGCCGGGGCATGGCGGTTCCACCAAGGATGTTGGCGATGGCAGCATCGCGGCGCTGGCGGCGTCCGTCGCCGCCTATATGGATGCGGAAGGTATCGGTAGCACCCATCTGGTGGGCCATTCCATGGGCGGCGCCATCGCCCTGACACTGGCCCTGGAGCAGCCCGATCGCGTCGCGTCGATCACCCTGCTGGCCCCGGCCGGCCTGGGACCCGAAATCGACAGCAGCTATATAGAGGGGTTTATCGCCGCCGAACGGCGCAAGGACCTGAAGCCGCATCTGGAAAAACTGTTCGCCGACCCGTCGCCGGTGTCCCGCGATCTGGTCGAGAACGTGCTCAAGATGAAGCGGCTGGACGGCGTCGGCGCGGCGTTGCGCACCATCGCCGACGCTGTGTTCCCGGGTGGCCGTCAGGCCTTGGACTTCCGTGGCCGGCTTGGCGAAGTCGCAGCACCGATGCAGATCGTGTGGGGCGGCGAAGACCGCATCGTCCCGGCCAGCCATGCCGAGGGCGTACCGGTGGAAACGCATCTGCTGAAGGGCAAGGGCCACATGGCCCACATGGAAGCCGCGGCCGAGGTGAACCGGCTGATCGAGGCGCTGGCCGACCGGGCGTGACACGCGCTGCGACCGGCCCCCGGCCGGAGGGGAACCGCCCGCCCCGATCGGCGTTTCCGCCTGAAGCCGTGGATCCTTCCAACGCGCTCATATTCAGGGAAAGCGGGACGGCATGGCCGGCCACGGTTCGAAGAAAGTCATCTACGCGGCCCTTATCGGCAACGCGCTGATCGCCGTCACCAAGTTCACCGCCGCCGGGGTCACCGGCAGTTCGGCGATGTTGAGCGAGGCGATCCACTCGGTGGTCGACACCGGCAATCAGGTGCTGCTGCTGTATGGACTGCGCCAGGCGGCGCGGCCGGCCGACGAGAATCATCCCTTCGGCTATGGAATGCTGCTGTATTTCTGGGCTTTCGTCGTGGCCATCCTGATCTTCGCCGTCGGCGCCGGCCTCTCGATCTATGAAGGCATCGACAAGCTGCGCAATCCCCACCCCACCACGGACGTCTATATCAACTACATCGTACTGGGCATCGCCCTTGCCTTCGAATCCGTCGTCTGGTGGGTGGCGCTCAAGGAATTTCGCGCCATCAAGGGCCGCCGGTCCTATCTGGAGGAAGTGCGGGCCAGCAAGGACCCCACCGTGTTCACGGTCCTGTTCGAAGACACCGCGGCCATGCTGGGGCTGATTGTCGCGTTTGTCGGGATCGCCCTTGGCGAGGCGCTGGGCATGCCGGCATTGGACGGCGTCGCCTCCATCGTCATCGGCCTGATCCTGGCCGGCACCGCGGCTCTTCTGGCCTATGAATGCAAGGGGTTGCTGACCGGCGAAGGCGCCAGCCCGCAAGTGCTGTCCGGCATCCGACGCCTGGTCGGCACCGAGCCGGGGATCGCTCGGATCAACGAGATGCTGACCCTGCATCTTGGTCCGACGAATGTTCTCCTGACCATGAGCGTCGATTTCCGCGACAGCCTGTCGTCGGCCGAGGTCGAGCGGGCCGTGGGGGCGCTGGAGCGATCGGTCAAACAGCGCTACCCGGAAGTTACCCGGGTCTTTATCGAGGCCCAAAGCTTTCGCAGCCATACGCGCGACAAGCTGGCGGAGCGGCACAACCCTTCCTGAACCCGAACGGCAAAACGGCCCGGCTTCAAAAGCCGGGCCGTTCGCTTGGACATGCGCTCCGAAGGGGTCAGATCCCCACGGGATCAGACCGCCGAGGTGTTCTGCAGGACGAAATCGTCGTCATGCACCTGGGAGGCCGAGACATCGTCGAGACGGATGGTCGAGTCGCCACCGTTGAGAACGATGATCGCCTCGCCGTGCTTCTCCTCGATCTTGAAGTCCGACATGCTGTCGAACCCATAGTCCGACAGGTCGATGAGATCCTGTCCGCTGACGAAATCCCGGATCACGTCGTCGTCGTCACCACGTTCGAACACGAACCGGTCCTTGCCCGAATCGCCCCAGAGATTGTCATTGCCCTTGCCGCCGATAATGACGTCATCGCCCTGATGGCCGCGAATATGATCGTCGCCATCGCCGCCGCTTAGATAGTCGTCGCCCTTGGCGCCATAAAGCTTGTCGTTACCGTCATCGCCATGGACGCTGTCATCGCCATTGCCGCCATGCAGCCAGTCGTTGCCGTCCCTGCCATGGATGACGTCGTCGTTGTTCTGGCCCCAGACCTTGTCGTTGCCCTTGCCGGCATCGATAAGGTCATGGCCGTTGCTGGCGCGAACGGTGTCGTTGCCGTCCCCGGCCCGGATCTCTTCATGATCGCTTCGGCCCCGGATGCTTTCGGACTTGGACGAGCCGAGGACAAGCTCACGATCGGCGTTGGGAATCGACGGCCCGTCGTCGTCGTTGTCATTGTCGTTGTCGCCGGTGACCGGCGGCTGTTTCGGCGGCTGCTTCGCCGGTTCCTTCGGCGGATCGACCACGACCGGCGGGTCGTCGTTGTCGTTGTCGTTGTCGCTGCCCGACCCGCTGGTGTCGGGCTTGGGCTTGCTGGCCGGCGGCGGCGCACCATCGGAAAGAAGCTCGCTCAGGGACGGGTTCTGAACCTTGCCCGAGCCATCGGGATTGCCGTTCTGAACGTCGTCCTTGTCGAAACGGGACCTCCCGATCCGCACCCAGTCGCTGGAGCTGTCGGCCCGGTAATAGATATTCCCCGATACCTCGACATCCTTGCCCGATGCCTTCAGCAGGGTGCCATCGGCGCTGTAGAGTACGCTGTTCTTGACGGTGACGTCGTCCGCGAAACGCTGCACGGTCAGGGCGATGCCATCGCCGCGCATGACAAACGCGCTGGCCGAGAACACGTGGTTCTTGCCGCTTTCTACGGCCACGGACATGCCGTTTTCCTTGCCGCCATCGACAAAGATGTCGCCGCTGAAGACGGATCCGCTGCCGGCCTTGTTGCCCAGCTTCACCACGGGCTTGCCGCCGCCTTCGTAATAGTTGTTTTTCGACACCACCGTCGCGCCGTCATAAACGGACAAGGCCTCGTATCCGTTCTTGGAGACCTTGATGACATTGCCGGTCAGGATGGTCTTGTCGGTAAAATCGTGAAGAAAAACGCCGCGATCGACGTTCTCATACATGTAGTTATTCTCGATAATCTGAGCACCGGCCTTAATATCGATGGCGTCTTCTTCGTTGTGGTGCAGCTTGCTATTACGAATAACGTTGCCGTCCCCCGACGTGGGACCGAACTGCAGCCCGTCTTCGATATTGTTGTAGAGGTCGACTCCGTCGATGACATTGTCGTGCGCTTTGTCGGAGATCAGGATCCCGTGACCCAGCCGGCCGTTCCACGGACCACTGTGTCCGGTCGATCCGTTGTGATGGCTTTCGCCGCCCTGAACCAGGGTATGGGACGAGCCGTGCTTGATCTCGATGCCGTCCTGCAAATTGTTGTGGACATTGAGGTTGATGAGCTGGCTGCCCTTGGAGTCGTGAACCCGCACACCTTCGTGCTTGCTGCCCGTGACCTCCAGGTTTTCAACGCGGATGTAGTCGACACCCTTGATGTTGATCATCACGGATTCGCCACGGTCGCCATCGAACACCGGATCGTCGCCGCGCCCATAGGCACCGAACACGATCGGCTTGCTGGCGGTACCCGACGACCGCGGCTGAAGCGTATCGTCGTAAGTATCGCCACGGTGAAAAAGGACTTTGTCACCTGGCTGTAGGTTCTGACGATTTACATGGTCGACAGAGCGCCAAGCCGCTCCTTCGGATCGACCATTGTTCGAGTCGTTTCCATTCCTGGCATCAACGTAATAAGTCGCCACTTCTTCCTCGCTTGATTACGGGCCGAGATTTAGGGGGTCAGATCGGCAAATCTTTACTTCTAATTTCACGGTCTATACACCGTTAACCAAAATTGCAAGCCAAATATGCAGTAAAAATAAATTATCGTGTGGCATTTTATTAAAAGGATCACTCCATATAAAGTAAAAATTTATATATTAATTCTTTGGTAACTATTATTTACTCTTATTTAACAAATTTTCTGACGTGAAGGCCAACTGAATACTTCTGAGAAGCCTGAGATTGAGAAAAATTGGGCGATACACAACATCGATGCACAAGCGTTTCCAATCAATATTTACGCAAACAGAATTAAGAGATCGCAGCCAAATAAGACCCGATTCGGTTGACATTAATTCCAAAGAATCTGTGGATAACTTGAACGCGTGGAGACGGACGCCAGTCCCACGCCTTGGCGACTGGCATCCGTCTTCGAGAGCCGCCTAGGAAACTGGCGCCTGCAGGATGAAATCGTTGCTGTCGAGATCGGCCCGGCTGGTGCCCGCAAGGGTGACGGACGCGTTGCCGCCGCCCAGCACCACCACCGCATCCGAGCCGTTCTGCTCGATCTTGACGTCGGCCATGCTGCCAAAGCCGTAGTCGCTGAGATCGATCTTGTCGTCGCCGCGAACGAAATCGGCGACAACGTCATGACCGTCACCCCTCTCGAACACGAACGTGTCGCGGCCGGAGCCGCCATGCATGACGTCGTCGTCCTTGCCGCCGACCAGGCGATCGTTTCCGCCGCCGCCATACAGTTCGTCGTTGCGCCCGCCGCCGGTCAGGGTGTCGTTCCCCGCCTCGCCGAACAGCAGATCGTCGTTCCAGCCGCCATGGAGGCTGTCATTGCCGTTGCCGCCATACATCTCGTCGTTACCGTTCTTGCCTTCCAGCACATCGTCCATGCCGCCGCCGGTCATGTAGTCGTCGCCGGTCCCTCCGGACATCCGGTCATTGCCCCACCCGCCGTGCAGACGGTCGTCGCCGGCACCGCCGAACATCCGGTCGTTGCCGTCCTGACCGTGCAGCGAGTCGTCGCCGTCCTCGCCATGGATGGAATCGTCGCCCTTGCCGGCCCAAACCGTGTCATTGCCGCCACCGGTCATGAACGTCTCGTCGTCGCCATCGCCCTTCAGCCGATCATTCCCGGACGTGCCCTGGACCTTCTCCTGGGAGCCCGTATCCGGCGCGGGTGTGGGTTTGGGTGTGGGCGGTGGCGGCGGATCGTCGACCCCGGACGCCGTCGTGTCGGGCGGCGTGGGGGAGCTCGACGAGGATTGCGGACCATTCGCGAGCAGATCGTTGATTTCCGGGTTCTGCACCTTGGACGACCGGTCGGTCCCCTGCTCGCGGTACAGGGTGCCGTCCACGATATCCTCATGGCCGTACCGGTCGCTGCCAAAGCGGATCCAGTCGGTGGATTTGTCGGCCCGGTAGTAGATATTGCCGTCCGTCGCGGCGTCGCTGCCGTTGCTGACGTTCAGCAACGTTCCCTGCTTTGAATAAAGAACGCTGTTCCTAACCGTGATATCGCCACCCTTGCCTTCGACCAGGATGGTGAAACCCTCGTTTCTCATGATAAAGGCGCTGCCGCCGAAGACGTGGTCGGTGCCGCCGGCGACGCTGACGGAAATCTTGGTCTTGGTGCCGCCGTCGATGAACATGTCGCCGATGAAGGAGGATTCGTCCCCGGCATTATGCCACAGCTTGACCGCCCGCTTGGCCCCGCCTTCATAGGTGTTGCCACGGGATTCCACGCGCGCGCCCTCCATCACGGCCATGGCGTCCAGGCCGTTGGAGACCGCCTCGATCACATTGTCAACCAGCCTGATCAGATCGGCGTTGTCGTGAATGAAGACGCCGTATTCGGCATTGCCGTAAATCTGGTTGTTCTCGATGGTCTGGCTGCCGCCCTTGATGTCGATGCCGTCTTCGTCGTTGCCGTACAGCTTGCTGTCGCGAATGATGTTTCCGCTCCCGGACTTGGGCCCGAACTGAACCCCGTCCTCGACGTTGCCATGCAGCGCCATGTTCTCGACGACGTTGTCCTTCGCACCGGACGAGAACAGAATTCCATGACCCAGCCGGCCGTTGGCCGGCCCGCTTTGTCCCGTCGAGCCGTTGTCGTAGGCTTGGCCGTCCGACACCGTGTTGCCGGACCCGCCCTTGATCTCGATTCCGTTGCGGCTGTTGCCATGGACATGCAAGTCCACCAGCTCCGTGCCTTTCGAATTCTCCACACGCACGCCGTTGGTGGCGCCGGTGAAGGTCAGACCCTCAAGCCGTATGTGGTCGACATCACGGATCTTGGCGCCAAAATAATTGTCGCCCTCGCCGTCGAATTCCGGACGGGAGCCGCTGCCATAGGCACCAAAGACGATCGGTTTGTCCTTCGTGCCGGAGGTCTTGGGGACCAGCGTCTCATCGAACGTCTGACCCCGATGAAACAAAACCTTGTCGCCTGGCTGCAGGTTCTGGCGGTTGACCTGAGCGATTGAACGCCATGCCGTTCCTTGGGACTGCCCACTGTTTGAGTCGCTGCCATTCCGTGCGTCGACATAATAAGTAGCCACGGGTACCTCAATCAGATCTGAGTTAATGATTTGAGCGGATCCGCCTAGATTGGCGTTTTTAGTATTGGCACCCCGATAGATGGAGTTAACTTGCCCTTTAGATATTCCCCACTTATTTAATTTTGAGTTAATTAATATTTTGAAATTCTTAATAAAAAGGTTAAACAACCCATAAATATAAAATTTTATTCTGATTATATTTCAATACTTGGCCAATCCCGGGTTTCTTCATTAGTGACTCACATTGAGATGACAGAATTCGCGACATCGCTGATGATGGGCCCGTTCCGTACCGCCACCGCGCCGATCGGTTCCGTTCCGATCCCACCCCAACCAGTTTCGAGCATCGCCATGACGGAGGTTCCGGCCTCGACCCTGTTGGGCGGCATGCCCATCGCCCGCTTTCTTGACGATTATTGGCAACGGCGGCCTTTGCTGGTTCGCGGTGCCATTCCGGACTTCTCGGGTCCGATCACGCCGGACGAACTGGCCGGTCTGGCCTGCGAGGAGGCAGTCGAGTCCCGTCTTGTCATTCGAGATGGTCTCATGCCCTGGGAAACGCGCGACGGCCCGTTCGACCAGGCGGCCTTTGCCGACCTGCCGAAATCCGGCTGGACGCTTCTGGTCCAATCGGTGGACCATTGGTTTCCGCCCGTCGCCGATCTGCTCGATCGGTTCGACTTTCTGCCCTCCTGGCGGCTCGACGACATCATGGTCAGCTACGCCGCCGACGGGGGCGGCGTGGGACCCCACTACGACGCCTACGACGTCTTTCTGCTGCAGGGACAGGGGCGACGCCGATGGCGGGTGGGGCCGGCCTGCGGGCCCGACATTCCGCTGCGTCCGCACCCGGCGCTGCGTCTGCTGGACGACTTTCCGGCCGAGCACGACTGGGTTCTGGAACACGGAGACATGCTCTACCTGCCGCCCGGCTTCGCCCATGACGGGGTCGCCATCGGTGACAGCATGACCTATTCGATCGGCTTTCGCGCGCCCAGCCATGGGGAAATCCTGACCGGCGCGGCCGACGCGGTGGCCGAGCCGTTGGACGAAACACGGCGTTACGCCGATGCCGCGATCAACCCCGCGGAGAATCCCGGCCGCATCGGAGAAGACGTGATCGCGGCGCTGCGAAACCTTGTCCTGACCCACATGGACGATCCCGACCGTCTTGCCCGCTGGTTCGCCGCCACCGTCACGGAACCCAAGGACCAGACACCGGCACCGAACCGCAAGATGAGCGCCCGGCGGATGGCGTCCCGTCTCGCCGCCGACCCGCTGCGGCGGACCGAGGCTTCGCGCTTTGCCTTTCTCGATCGCCCCGGCGGCATCCTGCTGTTCGTCGACGGCCTACCCCATGAGTGCCGCGGCCCGTCGGCGGATCTGGGGCGCCTGCTGTGCGCCCGCCGCCGGTTCGAGCCGCGCGACCTGGCCCCCTATTTGACCGATCCCGATTGCATCGCCCTGCTGTGCGCCTTGTACGCCGGTGGCAGCCTCTATTGGCCATGACCGCCCGGGCCGCCGCGCCGCACCGCTACATCGCGTTCCACAAGCCCTATGGCGTGTTGAGCCAGTTCACCGATGACCTAGGCCGACCGACTTTGGCCGCCTTCGGCCTGCCGACCGGGGTCTATCCCGCCGGGCGCCTGGACCGCGACAGCGAGGGACTGCTGCTGCTGACCGACGACGGTCCGTTTATCAAGCGCTTGCTCGATCCACGCCGGGGGCATGGCAGGCGCTATCTGGCGCAGGTCGAGGGCGTGCCGGGCTCCACGGCCCTGGCCGCGCTCAGCGGTGGCGTCACCCTGGGGGATTGGCGCACCCGTCCCTGCCAGGTCGCCCTGCTGCCGAGCGCGCCCGATCTGGTTCCCCGCGATCCGCCGATCCGCGTGCGCCGGACCATCCCCACCGCCTGGCTGGAGATCACGCTCTTCGAAGGCAAGAACCGTCAGGTCCGCCGCATGACGGCGGCGGTCGGTCATCCGACCCTGCGGCTGGTTCGGGTGGCCATCGCGGCCCTGACCCTCGGCGACCTGAGCCCGGGTGTGTGGCGCGCGGTGGCGCCGTCCACGATCCTGCCGGCGGCCGTGCCACGCCAACCACCGGGTGGTTACAGGAGCGTGCGCACCGTCCACAGTTCTGGAAAGAACCGCCGCTGAAGGGCTTTGGCCAGGTAGGGTACCCCGGACGATCCGCCGGTGCCCGTCTTGAACCCGATGATCCGTTCCACGGTGGTCATGTGCCGGAACCGCCATTGCTGGAACCGGTCTTCCAGATCCACCAGCTTTTCGGCCAGTTCATAGAGATCCCAATGGGTCTCGACGTCCTGATAGACGGCCTTCCACGCCGCTTCCACCGCCGGGTTGGCGCTGTAGGGCTGGGCCCAATCCCGATCCAGGCATTCGGCCGGCACATCGAAGCCGCGGCGGTGGAGAAGCTGCAGGGCCTCGTCGTACAGGCTGGGCGCCTCCAGTTCCGCGATCAGAGGATCGTAGGCCGCCGCGTTCCCCTGATGGACCCGGGTCATGGTGCGGTTTTTCTGCCCCAGGATGAACTCGAGCATGCGGTACTGAAACGACTGAAAGCCCGAACTGTGGCCCAGCGTGTCGCGGAACCTGGTATAGTCGAACGGCGTCAGCGTCGACAGCACGTCCCAGGACTGGGTGAGCTGTCGCTGGATGGCGGCCAGCCGGGCCAGCATCTTGAACGCCGCGCCCAACCGGTCCGTCTTGATGCAGTCCCGCGTGGCCGACAATTCGTAAAGCGACAGTTTAAGCCACAATTCGGTGGCCTGGTGAATGACGATGAACAGCATCTCGTCATGTTCGCCCGACATCGGCTTTTGGCACGACAGAAGCTGGTCGAGTCCAAGATAGCCGCCATAGCTCATCCCCGAACCGAGATCCCAGTGGATCGATCCTTCGTCCCCGCCCCCGGTGCCGCCGCTATCGCTGTCAGCCATTGTCGTCGCGCCTCATCCTGTCGTGGACCACCCCCTGGAGCCTGTCCAAGAAATGGCTGCGGGCTGCATCGACCAGGGCAACGCGAGTGTCAGGAGCGGGCGCGCCGGCGACGCCTTGCGCATCGTCAGGCGCCCACGGCGCGGCGCCATCCTGGCCCAAAGCCTTGAAAAGGCGGTGCAGCCCGCAGCCATTCCTTGGACAGGCTCTTAGAGACCGCGCGGGAAAAGCGCAAGGCCTCCGCCGCGCCCTCTTTCGAGACGGTCCTTACGCGGTTAATCATTTGCGACGGCGGGTGGCAAAGTCCGCGGGATCCCCTACATCATCCACGGCAGTTTCGACCGCAGCATCGAGGAGATCCGATTATGGCGCTCCGCCGCAAGGTGGGTTTGCCGCTGGCCGCGGCTTTGTTTGCTGGTTGCTCCCTAGCCACGCCGCTGCCCCCCGCATCCACCGTGGACGGGCGCCTGGACCTGTTTCCCACAAGCGGGCTGCCCTTGTCGGCGCCGGTCACGGTGTCGTGGAACGAGCATCAGATCCCCTACGTCGACGCCGCCACGGACGCCGACCTCGCCTTTACGCTGGGGCTGGTCCACGCCCATCTTCGGCTGGGCCAGATGGAGATCCTGCGGCGGGTTTCGCAGGGGCGCCTGTCGGAAATGGGCGGTCCGCTGGCGGTGGACATCGACCACTCCCTGCGGATCCTGGGCCTGGGGCGCGCGGCGCCCGACATTATCGCGGCGATGCCGGAGGAAACGCGGGCCTGGACCCAATCCTTCGTCGACGGCGTCAACTATTACGTGGCAACCGAAGCGCCCCTGCCGCACGAGTTCGCCGTTCTGGGGCTGGAGCGCGAGCCCTGGACCATCCAAGACGTCATCACCATCGGCCGGTTGGCGTCGGTCGATGTGAACTGGCTGGCCTGGTTTTCGCTGCTGGGTAAGCGGGACCGGGCCGACTGGCCCGAACTGTGGGCCCAGGTGCGCGATCAGGGATCCCTGTCCACCCCGTCCTTCGGCCCGGGGGCGCCCACCGATCAGGCGCGGCTGGGCGACATACTGGGCGGCACGAGCCGCTCGGGCAGCAACTCGGTGGCCGTCGCCGGCTGGCGCAGCGCCACCGGCGGGGCGCTCATGGCCAACGACCCGCATCTTGGCGTCTCGCTGCCCAACCTCTGGCTGATCGCCGGATACCGCTCCCCCAGCTTCAATGTCGTCGGGCTGATGATCCCCGGGCTGCCCTTCGTGGCCATTGGCCGCAACCCGGAGATCGCATGGGGCGGCACCAACCTTCGGGCCGCCAGCAGCGACCTGTTCGACGTTGCGGAGCTGCCCGCGGCCGATATCGTCGAGCGGCGGGAAACCATCCCCGTGCGCTGGTGGTTCGACGAAACCGTGACCATCCGCGAAACGCAGTTGGGGCCGGTGATCACCGACGCCCCGGTGTTCGACACCTCGGCCCAGGCCGCCCTGCGCTGGATCGGCCATGATGCGACCGACGAGATGACGGCCATGCTGGCGGTCAACCGGGCCACGGATTGGGAGGCATTCCGCAATGCCATGGACGGCTTTGCCATCTCGGCCCAGAATTTTCTTTATGCCGACCGGCAAGGCAATATCGGGCAGGTGATGGCGACCCACCTCCCGTCCCGGTCTCCCGAACCGCCGCCGGACATGATACAGCCGCGCGACCGGGCGGCGGCCTGGGACCGCATCGTCACCAGCCTGGATCTTCCCGCGTCCTACAATCCGGAGTCCGGATATCTGGGCTCGGCCAACAATCGCGGCGCCCAGGCCGAGGTTCCGATCGGCTATTTCTTCTCGCCCAACGACCGGATCGAACGGATTGCCGCTCTGCTCAACGGCGACAAGGCGGTCACCGTCGACGATCTGGCTGCCCTGCAACGGGACGTGTACATGGCGTCGTCGGTGGCCATACGCGACGCGCTGATCGACCGGCTCGACCGGTTGGCCCCGCCCCTCGCCCTATCCGACGCGCAATCCCGGGTGCTCGATCTGATCCGGCGATGGGACGGCCATTACCGCGAGGACTCGGCCGGTGCCCTGGCCTTCGAACTGGTCCTGTTTCAGGTTTCGCAACAAATCTTCACGCCCGAAATCCTGTCCGCCTATGACGCCGGAGGCCGGCCTCTTACCCTGATGCGCGACGATATCCTGGCCGCCCCCGATACGGCGTTGCGCGACCCGTTGAGCACGGCGCTTTCGGCGGCCGTCGAGCCGCTCCGGACCTATCGGGTCTGGGGCGAGATGCACCGTCTGGAACTGGCCCACCCGCTGGCCAATTTGCCGGTGATCGGCGGCCGCTACCGCTTCGCCGACGTGCCGGTGGCGGGCAGCACGAGCACCCTGATGAAGACCGCCCATGACTTGACCGACACCCGGCACAGCACCCGCTACGGATCGCAGGCGCGGCACATCTCCGACCTGTCGTCGCCGGACGCCAACTACTTCGTTCTTCTGGGGGGCCAGGACGGCTGGATCAACAGTTCGACGTTCCTCGATCACGTGCCCCTGTGGCGAGAAGGACGCTATATTCAGGTCCCATTGCGGGCGGAAACCGCGCACAGCACCTTTTCCCGCCAGATGATCCTGACGCCTTAGCCCGCGGGAGCATGACGAGATAGGATCGCATGATCGATGCCACGCCCCTGCTCCGGCTTTACGCCCATCGCCGGCTGCGGGCCTTGGCCTCCCTCGATCCGGTCCGGGCGCAGGAACGGACGCTGGACCGTCTTGTCCGTAGCGCCGGCACGACCAGGTTCGGCCGGGATCACGGGTTCGACCGCATCGACGGGGTGGCGGCGTTCCAAGCCCAGGTCCCCTTGCGCCGGTACGAGGATTTCTGGCGCGACTACTGGCAGGCCGTCTTTCCGGTCCTGACCGACCTGACCTGGCCGGGGACGATCCCGTTCTTCGCCGTCACCTCCGGCACCACCACCGGCGCCACCAAATACATCCCCTGGACCCGCGCCATGAACGGGTCGAACCTGCGCGCGGGCCTGCAGCTTCTCAGTCATCACCTGGCGGCGCGGCCGGCCAGCCGGATCGGCGGCGGCAAGAGCTTCATGCTGGGTGGCAGCACGGCGCTGGAGCTTCGGGCGCCGGGCGTGACCAGCGGCGATCTCAGCGGCATCGCCACCCGGACCATGCCGTTCTGGGCCCGACCGTGGAGCTTTCCCCCGCCCGATCTGGCCTTGATGGAGGACTGGGAAAAGAAGGTCGACATCCTGGCCCGGCGCTCGCGGACCGAACCGATCCGGGTGCTGACCGGCACGCCGAGCTGGCTTCTGATCCTGCTCGACCGGGTGGCAACGCTCAACGCGGCGGCGGGAAAGCCGTCGGCGCCCGCCTATCCCGAGCTGGATCTGCTGATCCATGGCGGCGTCAACTTCGAACCCTACCGGCCGCAGTTCGAGGCCCTGATCGACACCCATCGCACGGAGATGCGGGAAGTCTACCCGGCCAGCGAAGGCTTTTTCGCCGTCGCCGACCGCCACTATGGCGACGGCCTGCGGCTGATGATCGATTCGGGCCTGTTCTTCGAGTTCGTCCCGGTCGGGGAGCTGGACGCCCCGTCGCCGACGCGCCACTGGCTGGCCACGGTGGAGGTGGGCGTCAACTACGCCCTGGCGGTCAGCAATTGCGCGGGCTTGTGGTCCTACATCGTCGGCGACACCGTGCGTTTCGTCGAGACGCGGCCGCCCCGGCTGCTGATCACCGGCCGGACCGCCTATATGCTGTCGGCCTTTGGCGAACACCTGATCGGCGAGGAGATCGAGCACGCCGTTGCGACAGCGGCCGGACGGATTGGGGCGACGGCGCGGGATTTTTCGGTCGGCGCGCTGTTCCCGGAGCGCTCCGCCGATCCGGGCGCCCACCTGTATATCGTCGAATTCGCCGAAGGGCCGCCCCCGCCGGACCGGCGGGCCGCGTTCCTGGACGCCCTGGACAGGACGCTCAGCGACGCCAACGACGACTACCGGGCCCACCGCGCCGGCGGGTTCGGGTTGGACGCGCCGCGTCTCCTCGCGGTAGCGCCCGGCGCCTTCGCCGCCTGGATGAAACGCCGCGGCAAGTTGGGCGGGCAGAACAAGGTGCCGCGGGTGATCACCGATCGAACCCTGTTCGACGATCTCCGGGCGTTCTGCGCCGCCTCGAAGACGCCGCAAAACTCCGAACCGGGCCCCTAAGACAGACAGGCGGCCGGCCCTGTCGTTCGGAGCCCATCCACAATAATTAGTAACATTAATAATTAATATACAAAGCGTTTTTATGATGATGTCATCAAATGGCGTCGGAACATCACGGCGATACGAACAACAGTCCATGGTCGATCTTGTGGACGTCAGGAAGTCGTCTTTTTCAATCCCCTTCTTTGAAAGCGTTTGACCGGATTTCGATCGTCTCTAGCGCCTATCGCACCGCCACCGGATTACGAGGTGAACAATGACTTCCAAGATCGAAACCCCCGTCCCCGAGGCGCCCAAGAAGCGCGGCCGGTTCAAGGTCACCAATCTCAAGATCGGCACCCGCGTCTCGCTCGGCTTCGGCCTGCTGGTGCTGTTCATGGCCATCGTCGGCGGCGACGCCTATTTCGGCATCAGCACGGCCAACAAGAGCTTCCAGGAATATCGCGGCATGTCCCGGCAGACCACCGCCATGGGCCGCATCCAGGCCAACCTGCTCACCGCCCGGCTGGGCGTGAAGGACTTTATCCTCTCCGGCTCGGACGAAGCGGCCGAGACGGTGCAGAGCCGCCTGGCGACCCTGGACGAGATCATCGCCGAATCGCGGGGCCTGTTCGACGACGAGGCCCATCTCGCGGCGATGGACGAGATCATCACCGACATGAACATCTATCACCAGAGCTTCGAGCAGGTCATCGAGTTCCGCGACCAGCGCAACGCCCTGGTCGACCGCATGAACGAGGTCGGTCCCCAGTCCGAGAAGAACCTGACGGCGATCATGGAAAGCGCCTTCCAGGACGGCGACGCCAACGCCAGCTTCCGCGCCGGCGCCGCCCTGCGCAGCCTGCTGCTGGCACGCCTCTACGCCTATCGCTTCCTGACCGACAACGAACAGGCGTCCTACGACCGGGCTATCCAGGAAATGACGGATTTCCAGGACGGTGCCCAGACCCTGATGAGCGAACTGCAGAACCCGACGCGCCGCCGCCTGGCCACCGAGCTCATTGACCTGGCCGGTGAGTACCGCGAGACCTTCACCCAGGTCGGCGGCGTCATCTTCGCCCGCAACGATCTGATCGCCACCACCCTGGACAGCATCGGCCCCCAGGTCGCCGACATCGCGGAAGACATCAAGCTCGACAACGTCGCCGTCCAGGATGAGCTGGGGCCCAGGGCCACGGCCGACATGCAGCGGACGGTTCTGATCATCGAACTGGTGGCCGGCGTCGCGGTGATGGTCAGCGTCCTGGTCGCCTTCTTCACCGCCCGGTCCATCACCCGCCCGATCAACGGCATGACCAAGGCCATGGACACCCTGGCCAAGGGCGACAACAGCGTCGAGGTTCCGGCCCGGGACCGCGGCGACGAGATCGGCCTGATGGCCGCCGCCGTCCAGGTGTTCAAGGAGAACGCCCTGGAGGTGGAGCGGCTGCAGGCCGAGCAGAAGCAGGCCGAGCAGCGGGCCATCGAGGAGAAGAAGCGCTCCATGAACGAGCTGGCCGACCGCTTCCAGGCCA